>NZ_MBLO01000258.1 GCF_001854805.1 Pseudofrankia coriaricola | reverse complement strand
TCTTTGACGTCGGTCCACTCGACCACACCTGGGCCGACGAAACAGTCGCGGCAATCACGGCGATCTTGTAACGGCTGCCCGAGCGCCTGCCTGATAGGTCCGAAGTCGTCCCCAGGAACTGGGGCGTGTCCGGGCGCCGTTGGGGGCGCTGGGACCCAAATGGTTTGTTGTCGGCCGGTGAGGGTGATAGACCTGATCACCATGTCGAGATGGAAGCTCCTTGACGAGTGGGGCGATGATCTTCCTGGGCTGTCGGTGGAGCAGCTGCGCGAACGCTTGGAACTCGCGAGGGACCGGGAACGGGCTTCCGACCGGAGGGGAATGGGGCGTAACCCGAAGGCACGACGACTATGGCGGCGGAACCGACAAGCCGTCGAAGCAGAGTTGGAACGGCGGCTCGCGGACCCTCGTTGATGGGGGAACCCACGTTCGCCAGAGCAGGTCGCGTGTAATCACGCCAGAGCCGAGCGCGATGACGCGCCTGTCTCGCGCGACGTGGAGGCGTACTGGCGCGGCATCGAGGGAAAGAGCGGCGGCAGTGCCGGCCACCACGACTCCCTGCCCGCCGCGTCCCGGGTATCCGTACTGCGAACGTGTCAGACCCCGTTCCTGCCACCGCCCTACAGCGAGCCCCAGACCTTCACGTCTGCGTCGTCGGTGACGCTCGCGAGAAGCCGATCAGACAAGTACCTGACGGTATGTACCCTGCCGTGGTGCGCCTCCCATGAACGAAGCAGGCGGTACGGTGGCGCCGCGACGCTCCACAACTCGATTCCGCCCGTCGAGGTCCCCAGGGCGAGCGTCGCACCGTCGGCGGAGAACGTCAGGGAACTGACGCTTCCACTCCGCTCCAGTACGGCGAACTCGGTGAGTATGCCCGCCGAGTCGGTGGAGCTCCACAGGTGGACGTCTCCCACGTCAGAGGCCGTGGCCAGTAGCCGAGGGCGCGGTGCCGCCGCGATCGCGCTCGTCTTCGAGCTCGTCTTCGTGCCGTGCACGACGGCGTGTCGAACGTCCGGCTCGCCAGACGGCGCGAGGGAAAGGAACACGGTCTCGCCGCCTTCCTTCAGTATCACGATCGTTCTGGGTGCCACGAACGCCATGGCCGCGACGGGGCCCGATGGCGCGACGGGCTCGGTGGCCGGCAGGTCGTCCGGGAACGGCACCAGCGTGCGCCGCGTCCCGGTGTTTGCCTTCCCGGTGGCTGTCGGCCAGCTGGCTGTCGGCCACGCGAACACCTTGCCGCTCTTGTGGCCCGTGATCATCAGTTCTCCGTCTGGCGAGAACGTGACGGCCTGGGTGTCGCGGACGTCATATTTGAAGTCGGGAAGCTCCTCGCGACCTGTGGGCTCGCCATCGGACACTCGCCATACATTCAGTGCGGGCTGGATGTCGGTGCCCCCGCTGACACCGACCGCCAGAAAATCTCCTCGGGGCGAGAAGTCGGCCACGAACCGACCGGATGGCATGGACTCCCGGTGCGACTCTGATATTTGGAGCGGATCGGCCGTGTCGTACACCCTGAAATCCCCAGGCAAGGCGCAGACAACCATGACGTGGGCTGCGGGGAATGCGGCGAGCCCGGAGACGTCACCGTTCAGGTGAACGGTGCCGCTCGGGACTGCCTCGGCCCGGCCCGGATCTCGCATCCACAGACCCGTTCCCACGGCGGAGGAGAGCAGGACGCCACCGGCGATCCCGCCGACGAGCCCGTGGACCGTGCGCATCCAGACGCGGGTCTCTGCCCGTCGGTCGTTCACATGATCAGCGTCAGGGGCTCGCCGCTGGCCGCCGGCTCGGGTACACGTTGGGAAGCGGCGGCCAACCGTCTGGCCCATGGCGGCCGGCGAGCCTTGGACGATGCGTCGACTCGCGCAGAGCGCGCGTGGAGCGCGAAGGCCATACCGTGGCCCTGCTCGCCGGGGATCCGGCGAGGACCTCGTACGCTGACACCCTCTTCCAGCTCTTCCAGGTTCGACGAGCTGTGCCTCAGTCATGGCGCCGAGCGCGGTTTCTGCCTGGTATTGCGAGTAGAACGGCGAGACGTATACGGCTCCTCTTTCGCCTTCAGCGCCTCATGGGGTGCTTTCCGCTAGGCGTAGTCGGTGGCTGGCTCCGTGGCGTACCGGGCCATGACGCCGACGACGGCCTCGCCGGTCGGCGCTCCGCCCGGTCTGATCATGTCACGCAGGTCGCGGAAGTACTGGACGTAGAGGTCCGGGGTGAAGGTGTTCAGGAGCACCGCTGGCTCGTCGCCGGGGTTGGCGAAGGTGTGCGGCGCCCCAGGCGGCACCATCACCAGTGTGCCCGCCGGCGCGTCGTAGGCGGTGTCACCGACGGTGAAACGGGCCGTGCCGCGACCATGTAGAAGCCCTCGTCGTGGCGGGCGTGCCGGTGCTGGGGCGGCCCCTCGGTATGCGGCGCGAGGGTGATCTCGCCGAGGCCGAGCCGGTGGGCCGTGGTGGTGCCGTCCTCGAGGATCCGCATGGTCACGGGACCGCTGACCGTGAGCTCGCCCTCGCCCGGAGGGACCACCGAGACCTCGGCGCGGCGCAGGACCGCCGACCTCACGGCGCGCAGGGTCTGCCCGGGTGTCTCCAGCTGCGGGAGATGGCCGGTGCCGCGCAGCAGGGTGTACGTCGCGCCCGGGATCGCGGCGGCGTAGGCCCTTCCGTAGTCGGGGTCGGCTATGCGGTCGGCCTCGCCCCACAGGACGAGCGTGGGGATCCGGACCGCGGCGAGCCTGGCGGCCAGCCCGGGGTCGGTCATCGATGTGCCGCCGTAGACCGCGAGCGCCGCGTGGTTGCCCGCCATGAGGGCCTGTGCCTCAGGGGGCAGCGCCGTGGGGTCGATCCGGAACTGGTCCGGGGCGTAGTAGCTGTAGTTGGCGGTAGCTGTAGTTGGCGATCTTCTCGAGCGGGAGGGCGAAGAAGTCGACGACCGGGTGGCCTGCCACCTCGAGGCCGACCGCGTCGATCAGCACGGAGCCGGTGACTCGGGGCGAGCCGAGGATCGCCGTCTCCGCCGCGATCCAGCCTCCGAGGGAGTTGCCGACGACGGCCACGTCGGACAGCCCGAGCTCGGCGACCAGGGCGTCGTACAGGGCGGCGAGCCCGCCGACGGTGGCGAGCTCGTCGGGTCGCGGGGTGCCGGCGAAGCCCGGGTGCGTCGGGACGATGACGCGCACGCCGCCGGCCGCGACGAGCCGCTCGCCGAAGGCGCTGACCGTCTGGGGCCCGCCGCCGCCGTGCAGCAGCAGCACCGGGCGGCCTTCTCCGCTGTCGTCGAACGTGACGGGCACCGTGCCCGCCTCCGAGGTCCGCACCGTGCGCGTGGTCGTCATCCGGTCCTCCAGCTCACGAGAGTCAACTCTCACGAAAACCGTATCGATTGCCGGGTATTCATGCAAGTGCACTCTCGTTATGAGAGTCGACTTGACCGAGCGGGCAGGATGGCTCACTCTGGGCCGCGTGACGACATCGGCGGTGCCCGCGCCCAGCGGGCGCGCCCACCAGAAGGAGCGGACCCGGACCGCGATCGTCGAGGCCGCTCGCTCGCTCATCAGGTCGGGCACCGAGATGACCATGCCCAGGGTCGCGCAGACCGCCCGGGTGTCGGAGGCCACCGCGTACCGCTACTTCCCCGACCTGTTCTCGCTGGTCCAGGAGGCGAACGTCGGCCTGTGGCCGGATCCCGCCGAGGCGCTCGCCCCGGTGGCCGCCAGCGCCGACCCGGTCGAACGGATCGGCTTCGCCACCGAGTTCCTGCTGCGTGGGGTGGCCGCCTACGAGGGGGCGGTCAGGGCTGTCATCGCGGGAACGGTGACGCGGCCGACGGCCGCCGCGACCCGTCCCTTGCACCGGTTCGGCCTGATCGATCATGCGCTGGCACCCGTGGCGGCCGAGATGGCCGCCGCCGACGCCGCCGGCTGGGATCAACTGCGGCACGGCCTCGCCGTCGTGATGAGCGCCGAGGCGTACTTCACGCTCACCGACCTGTGCGGGCTTCCACCCGACCAGGCGATCGCGAGTGCGGCCGACACAGCCCGCACGCTGGTCGCCGCCGCACTCCGCCACGTCGGATAGCGCCACGCTGGAACCGCCAGATCCGGAGCAGTACAGGGCGACTCCGGCGGCTCAGGACACCTTCCACAGGCAAATGGTGTCGTCGGCGCTCTCGAAGGGAGTCACAGGCCGTACGCCTCCAACAGTTCCAGCCAGATCTCGCTTACGGTCGGGAACGAGGGGACGGCGTGCCACAGCTGGTCGAGGGGGACCTCGGCGGCCACCGCGATGGTCGCCGAATGCAGCAGATCAACCACGCCGGGAGCGACGAAGGTGGCGCCGAGCACGACGCGGCGATCCTCGTCGACGACCAGTTTCGCGCGGCCGGTGTAGCCCGTGGCCTGCAGTTGGGCGCCCTCGACCGCGCCCATGTCGTAGTCCGCTGTGCGCACCGCGAAGCCGTCGGCGCGGGCCCGGGACTCCGTGCGGCCGACCGCGCAGACCTGCGGGTCGGTGAAGATGACCTGGGGGGTGGCCCGGTCGTCGGCAATGTCGCGTAGCCTCGGCCGGTCGTCGGGCTGGCCGCCAGCGCGGGCGGCGATCACGTCGCCGCACACCCGGGCCTGGTACTTGCCCATGTGGGTGAGCAGGTTGCGGCCGTTGACGTCGCCGACGGCGTACAGCCAGCCGTCGGCGATGCCGGTGGCTCGCGTGCTCGCGTCCACCTCGATAGGGCCGTCCGCCGTCAGGCCGACAGTCTCCAGGCCGAGGTCGCCGACGGCCACCCGGCGGCCCGCGCCAACGAGGATCTCGTCGGCCTCGACCCGCGAGCCGTCGTCGGTCTGGACGGTCACTGGGCCGTCCGGGAGCGGCCGCTCGACCCGGATGGGCGAGCGGCCGAGGCGCACGTCGATGCCCGAGGCTCGGAACGACGTCGTCAGCAGCTCACCGGCGAACGGCTCGGTCCGGGTGAGCAGCCGGTCGTCGCGTACCAGCATGGTCGTCTCCTCGGCGCCGAGGGCGTGCAGTGCCTGGGACATCTCGCAGCCGACGGGCCCACCGCCGATCACGACCAGGCGCTTGGGCACCTGCTGGACGGCGGTCGCCTCCCGATTCGTCCACGGGCGTGCCTCCCGCAGCCCGGGTACGTCCGGGATCGCGGGGTCGCTGCCGGTCGCGACCACGACGGCGTGCCGGGCCCGCAACGCCCGGGTTCCGCCGTCCGGCGTCGTCGCCTCGACCCGCAGGGGCCTGGCCAGCCGCCCCCGACCACGGACGAACGTCGCCGGAAGGTTCTCGATCCAGCTCACCTGGCCGCCGTCGTCGAGGTGGGAGACGGCCTCGTCGCGGCGGGCCAGCACCGCGGCGGTATCGATCGGCCCGCGCAGCTCCGGTCCTGGCATCCGGCTCACCTCGGCGGCCAGGTCCACCGGCCGCAGCAGCGCCTTGCTCGGAACGCACGCGTAGTAGGCGCACTCACCGCCGGCCAGACGCTCCTCCACGATCGCCGCCGTCAGACCGCCCCGGACGGCGCGGGCGGCGGCGATCTCCCCGACCGGTCCCGCACCTATCACGATTACATCGAAAACCTCGTCCGTGTCCGTCATGAAACCTCCGCCCCTTTTACCGTCGGTCACACCACTGCGCATCATCCCCAGCCGACTGACGGGCGAACCGATGATCTCGAACGGGTCACGGTTTCACGGGTGGTCACAGTAGGTGATCTACCGCAGCATGTCATTCATGCCCGCTGTGTCCTGCCCCGGAGACTGGTCGATCATCTGGGTAAGTGTCATACCGTGTGGCGAGCGAGGAATCCTGCAGCGCGGGACCGGGCCGCGGTGGGATTATCGACACCCTGTCCGTTAACGACACATTCGCGCGGCGAAAGCCCGTGAAGGCATCGGTGGTCTTCACTGTGAAGGTGCTCCTCATTTCAGGTGAACAAGCTCTCGACAAAGCCCAATCTTCTCACCGCTGGCACCTCGGTGAAGGCCGATCACCAGGCCGGTGATCCGCCTGTTGCTTGCCGACGTCGACAGAACGTTGGCCACGTCGGATAAGGTCCTGACCGGCCGCGCCATCGACGCGGCCCGCAGGCTGGGCGACGCGGGCGCGCGTTTCGCCGTCACCGGCCGCCGCCCCGTCGCATGTCGATGCTCGCCGAGTCGCTCGCCCCGACCGCCCCATCGCCGCGTCGCGCTCCTTCCCGAAATGGCGCGGAACAGTCGGGCCGAGATGGGGGCTGAGGAGCATACGTGGAGTTTCAGCAGGTTCTGGAGACCGTGGTTAAAGGCGTCGAAGCGGCGGGTGTAGCCGTCATCGTCATGGGAACATTGGCCGCAACGATCCTCGCCGCATTCCGCCTGCGTCCTGGAGAACAGTCCACCTACCGTTCCTACCGCGAGAATCTCGGACGTTCGATCCTGTTGGGATTGGAGTTCCTTGTTGCGGCGGACATCATCCGCACGGTCGCCATCGCACCGACATTCACCAGCCTGGGTGTTCTGGGTGTGATCGTGCTGATCCGTACCTTCCTCAGTTTTGCGATTGAGCTGGAGGTCACCGGGCGGTGGCCCTGGCAGAAAAGGGAGAGTGATTAACGTCGTCACGGAGGTAAACGCGCCCGCCGCGCTGCTGGTTCCAGTCGAAACAGTTCCGCCGGCCGCGGAGGAGAACGATTGCGGGGCAGAACGAAACGGCCTCCGACATGCCCTCGCCGAATTCTTCGTGCAGCCCCCGGCACGGCGGTGGCGGCTGTGAACACGGTAGGGAACCGCGCTGCGCGACGAGGCGAGGCATGCTGACGGCCGCGTGGAGTCAGCTCGGCTGGACCGCCCTGAAGGCGTTTCTGCTCTACCTCACCGCGCTGTTCCTCCTACGTGCGGGGGAACGGCGTACCCTCGCCGAGCTTGCCCCTTTTGACGTCGTCGCCATGGTCGCCCTCGGGGCGATCCTCGGGCGCACCGCGACCGCCTCCGACACCGCCTACGCGGTCGGCGCCGTCGCCCTGGTCACACTCGTCATCGCACACCGAATCGTGGCTCGGGTCCGGATGAGCCGCCGGAGGGTCTTCCGTCGACTCCTCGAACACTCTCCCACCATTCTCGTCTATGACGGTGTCATGCGCGACAACGCACTACGCCGCTGCCGGCTCACGCCCGAAGACCTGTACTCCACGCTGCGCTGCAAGGGCATCGCCGACTTGTCCACGGTTCACCTCGCCATCTTCGAACCAGAAGGACGCCTCAGCATCCTCCGCGTCGGGGAACCGGACGGTGACCTCGTCCAGGCAGCCCTGCGCGATGCAGCGAGCGCGAGGGACGCAGCCCATGACGGCATCGGCGGGAGCGGGGACGCGTGGCGCCGCGACGGCAGCGAACTCTGACGACTCGAGCGGCTGGTCGTCGACGACCAGGGTGGGCCGGCCGGGTGGCGGCCGTGCGGTGGCAACGGCGAGCGGGTCGTGGCTAGACCGTTCGGAGCGCGGCGACTGATTCCACGAGGCCGTCGCGTTCGAGCTGGTCGAGGACGTCGTCGATGGACTCTGGCGGGCTGGTCCGGGAATCGGCGATCTGCCGGATGGATGCGGCGACTGCGCGCCCTTTGACGCCGATCTGGTTCAGCACGAAGGCGTCGGGCGACTGGGCGTCGATGTTCCACGGTTCCAGGTCGGGGGCGGGGAAGTGCTTCAGGTTGCGGGTGACGATGACCTGGGCACCGGTCTTGACCGCCGCGGCGAGGACATGCCGGTCGTCAGGATCCGGGAGCTTGAGCCCGTCGATCAGCGGCTCGTAGCCGGAAACCAGGGCGTCTCGGACAGCCGCGTTCATGAGGTCGCGGAGACGGTCGAGGCGCGTGGGCGGAATGTCGGGCCGGTTGCGGCGGAGCGCGGTGACCATCTCGTCGAGGATCTGGCTGGTCCACTTGGCCTGGACCAGGCCCGACTGGGCGATTCTGATCAGCAGGTCGCGCAACGTGTTCGGGTAGAGCACGTTGGCGTCGTAGACCACCGTGAAGGTCATCGGTCAGTACAACCCCAGTTCCTGGGTCAGCTGGGTCAGTTCGTCGGCCGCGCGCCGCCGGGCCAGGTCGTCGCGGCTCTTGTAGGCGCGCAGGTCCTGGAACCTGACCCGGCGGTGGGTGCCGACCAGTCGGAACGGGATTTCGCCGGATTCCAGGAGTTTGATCAGGTAGGGGCGGGAGACGTTGAGGAACTCGGCGGCCTGCTGTGTGGTCAGCTCGGCGGAGTCGGGGATCACATGGACGCCCTCGCCGTTGGCGAGAAAACCGAGGATCTTCGCGAGTAGGACGGCCGCCTCCCGTGGGACAACCAGCGCGTCGTCACCCGCGAGCTCGCCGTTGATCGCGACCGGGTTCTCACCGGGGTGAGTCGTCAGGTACTCGCCGATGCGCCGCGCCGCCCGCAGGGCGAGCTCTCTCTCGGCGCCTTGCCGCCTGGCCGCGCCGTCAACCTGGCCGGGCATCGCCGCCACCTCCACCACCATGCATGTCTGCCAACCGCAGTATCCGCAACAATCGCAACATCTGCAAGCAGGCTGGCGGCATTCGTCCGCGCCGGCGACCTCGGTTCCGAGTCGTTCGTGTCCAAGCTGCAGTGGGCCACCTGGCATCAGCGTCTCGGCGAGCTCTCGATGCAGCTGCTCGGCCCGTCGGCGGAGATCGTCGGCGACGGTTACGCCCTCGACGGCTTCCAACGTGCCTTTCTCAACAGCCGCGCCGAGACCATCTACGGCGGAGCCAACGAGATCCAGCGCACCATCCTCGCCGAACGCGTCCTCGCCCTCCCCAAGGAACCCGCCTGAGCCCCGGCTGGGGCGAAGCCCCTCAGGAGGCTGGCATCCGCGGCCGTGATGCGATGAGGGGGCGGGCCTCCGCTCCTGGTGACGCCTCGAGTTTGGGGTTGGTCCTCGGGGTTGCTCACGTTTGGGCCACCGAGTGGGGGGTGGCCGGGCCGGCATACTTGTTGATGATCCAGTGGGCGACGATGACATTGGGCACCCAGCAAAGAAACGGCACCACCTGGTATGCGCGGTCGAACGCGAGATCGGACTCGGTGCCAGCGATGCCGCTCTGCGCCGCGATCAGCACGCCCAGCCACAGGCGGAGGGTCACCGCGGCGTAGGTCATGGCGAACGTCCGGATCGCCCAGCGCCGGTGCGCGCGGATGTCCCGCCGGATGGCCGCCCGCGCCGCCGCCACGGCGAACACCACCCACAGCACGGCCAGGAGGCCGAAGCCGGCCGTGCCGACGCCGCCCGCGAGGCTGACCGGCGCCAGCACCGCGCCCGCGGTGCCCGCGACGCAGATCGCCGCGATCGTGATCCGTCCGACGACCCGGTGTAGCCCGGCCGCGCGGGCGCGCACCCTGGCCGAGAGCTGGATAGGTGACAGGAGCAGGGCCGTCCCGCCGAACACGACGTGCAGGTAGAACGCGGTCCGCAGCGGCAGCGAACGGTCGACGTAGTTGGCGGCCAGCCGGTTCTGGTCATCGGCCAGGCTGCTCAGCGACGAGGTCAGGTACGGCAGCGGGGCGAACATCGCGATGGCCACCGCGCTGAGCGCGAACCACCAGAAAGCCGCGGTGCGGGAGCGGCTCGGCGCGGCGGGCCGGTCGATCGTTGACATGGCGCCAACACTGGATCTCCCGCCCGATCCGGATCGACCCCCAGGCGGGTGGATTCCGGCTGCCCGCCCGGGGATGCCGCATCACCCGCATGGGTGACCTGAGGCTGCCCTGAGCGGGGTCGCGTGGGCGGACCGACGACCGTCACCATGACCTATGTCCTCCACCGCCGTGGCCGGCCCGGCCGCCCGCCGCTCGACCCGAAAGGTGCGCGGGGACCGCCATGTTCGGGCGGCGTTCGTCACCTTGACGAGCCGCCCCGCGCGCTCCGACGTCTGGTTGGCCGTGGGCCTGGCGGCCGTGACCGTCACCGCGACGGTGCTCTCGCCGGGTGACCCGCCACACCGACCCGCCGGCCTGCTCGGCGCGGCTCTCGTCGCTTGCGCGGCGTGGTCATTGGTATGGCGGCACTCAGCACCCCTCGCCGCGAGCGCGGTGACGTCGGTGGCCGTGGTGGTCAACTCCGCGGCCGGCTTCGCCACGGGCGCCGTGCAGTGGCCGGCCTGGCTGGCGCTGTTCAGCGTCTTCGCCGCCGGCGGGCTCGTGCCGTGCCTCGCCGGATCGGCACTGGCCGCGGCCGCGGTGGGCGGGTATGCGCTGTTCGATCGTGACGTACCGACGGCTGGAACGTTCAGCGGCATCGCGATGTGCTTCCTGATCTCAGTGATCGCTGGCGATGCCGCTCGGGCTCGCCGCGCCTACGCGACGGAACAGCAGGCCCGGTTGCTGGGTGAAGCGAGGGAACGGGAGCTGGCCGTGGAACAGGCGCAGTTTGACGAGCGTGCCCGCCTCGCGGGCGAGCTGCACGACGCGCTCGGGCACGCGGTCAACGTCGTGGTGCTGCAGGCGGGTGTCGCCCGCCGGGTCTTCGCCGACAATCCCGGTTTCGCGCGCCAGGCCCTCGCCGACATCGAGAACGTCGGCCGCGAGGCGCTGGGTGAACTGGACATGCTGCTTCGGCTGCTGCACCCGCGGGACGAAGTACGGGTGAGCGCGCACGGCGACGGTGGGAGCCTGGGCGTCGAGCTTGCCGGCCTCGTCGACCGGATCCGGGCGCTCGGCAGAGTGGTGGAGCTGGAGGTGGCGCCGATCGACCCCGCCCTGTCCGCCGGTGTAGCCCGTACCGTCTACCGCGTGGTGCGGGAGGCGTTGACAAATGCCGTGCGCCACAGCGGCACCGGGCGCATCGAGGTACGAATGCGCGCCGACCCCGGCCGCGTCACGGTCGAGGTGTTCAACGAAGGTGACGGGTTCGCCGGCCCGGTGCCGGGGCGAGGTCTGGCCGGAATGCGGGAACGGGTGCGGATCGAGGGCGGGTCCTTCGAGGCCGGCCCGGTCGAGGGCGGGTTCCGGGTCCTCGTCACGCTTCCGCTCCGCGCCGACGGTGCCATCTCATGATCAATGTGCTATTGGCCGATGACGACGTTCTTGTGCGTAGTGGACTTCGCGCGCTTCTCGACGCGGAGCCCGGGATCAGGGTGGTGGGTGAAGCGGCTACTGGTGAGGACGCGGTGCGTCTGGCCCGCCGCGAGTGCCCCGACGTCGTCCTGATGGACGTGCGGATGCCGCGGCGGGACGGGGTCTGGGCAACCCGCCAGATCGCCAGCTGGCCCCTTCCTCGGCCGAGAGTCCTCGTTCTGACCACGTTCGACCTCGACCAGGTCGTCGAGGATGCGTTGACGGCCGGCGCGGACGGCTTCCTCCTCAAGCGGGCCACCCCGGACCAGCTGGTGGACGGGGTGCGGACGGTAGCCGCGGGCGACGCTCTGGTCGCGCCAGCGGTCACCCGCCGCCTGCTGGAGAAGTTCGCTCGCCGCCGCCCACCGGACCGGGAGCGACTGATACAGGCCGACCAGCTCACCGAACGCGAGAAGCAGGTGCTGCTGACACTGGCCGACGGACTGTCGAACCAGGAGATCGCCGAACGGCTGAACCTCTCCGTGGAGACGGTACGCACCCATCTCAAGCGGATTCTCGGCAAGCTCGGGGTTAGGGACCGCACCCAGGCGGTGGTATGGGCGTACCGGACCGGCTTTGTCGACGCGGTATCCCCCGACTAATTCGCGGCCGGGTAGATCGCGACGGGCGGACATCGATGTCGACGACGCCATCGTCGGCGTCCAGAACGCAGCACCGCCGGCCCAACAGCCACGCCGACCCCACCCGTACGCCCTTTGCCCCCGACGTGGCGTCGACGAAAACGTCTGGCCATCGCTGACATATGTCATGGGTGAACTCGGATGCGGCTCATTGAATCTGGTGACGACGTCACCACTCGTGATGCCGATGTTGCCGGATGCTGAATGTCGTGGACGAAGACACCAGTGTCATCACCGTCACGGATCTCTGGCGCCGCTATGGCCCGGTGGGAAGGCGCGGCTACGACGCGGTCCGGGGGGTGGCGTTCTCGGTGCGTCGAGGCGAGCTGTTCGCGCTGCTCGGGACCAACGGCGCCGGCAAGACCTCCACCCTCGAGGTGCTCGAGGGTCTGGCCAGGCCGAGCGCCGGCACCGTCAGGGTGCTCGGGTGTGACCCGTTCCGAGACCGGCGCCTGGTACGCCCCAGAATCGGGATCATGCTCCAGGCCGGGGCGTTTCCCGCCGATCTGACGGTCAGGGAGGCGGCCTGGGCGTGGGCCGGCACACTGACGTCGCCGCGCCCGGTCGCCGAGGCGCTCGAACTCGCCGGTGTGCATGACCGGGCGACGGTCCGTATCCGGCAGCTGTCCGGCGGTGAGCGGCGCCGGCTCGACCTCGCCATGGCCGTCCTCGGCCGACCGGAGGTGCTGTTCCTCGACGAGCCGACAACCGGTCTGGACCCGGAGAGTCGCCGTGCGACCTGGGACGGGATCGGGAACCTGCTCGCGGCGGGAACCACCGTGGTGCTCACCACCCATTACCTCGAGGAGGCCGAAGTGCTGGCGAACCATTTGGCGATCATGCATCGGGGCCGGGTCGTGCGGACCGGCACGCCGGCTGAGGTGGTCGCGTCGCAACCCGCCCGCATCTCGTTCGAACTGGACGCCGAGCTCCCCGTCGAGCTGCCGGAACTGCCCGGAACGCAGCTGCACCTGGCCGAGGCGAGGCTCGGCCGTCGGAAAGGCAAGGGCAAGGGCGGCGACGGCGGTGGCGACGGCGACGGCGACGGCGGTGGCGACGGCGGTGGCGACGGCGACGGTGGCGGTGGCGGTGGCGGTGGCGGTGGTGGGGGCGACGGCGGCGGGGGCGGCTGCGCGGTCCTGCTGACCACCGCGGACCTCCAGCAGACGCTCGCGGTGCTGCTCGCCTGGGGGAACCGGCATGGGATTCGCCTGCACAACCTTGACGCCCGGTCCGCGTCGCTGGAAGAGGCCTTTCTCGCCGTGGCCCAGTCCGAGCAGACCCTCGCCGGCGAGTTCCGACGGCCAGGCCGAGCGGTGCGGCCAGCCCAGCCGGCACGGGCGATGCGCGCGCGGCGATCGGACAGGATGTCGGCGTGAGCGGCGAAACCGGGCTGGCGCGCCTGCTGCCAGGAATGGTCGGCGCCGGTGCGGCGCGTCGGATCAGGTCGCTGGGGCGGGCCGAGGCAGTGCTGCTCCGGCGTAACGTCGTGGCGCTGCTCATCGCTCTCGGAACCCCGGTGAGCCTGCTACCGCTGGCCATGTCGGCCTCGGACCCGGACCGCCGGTTCGCCGGGCTCGGCGCGGCCGCGATCACCGCTCTGACGGCGATCGTGCTCCTGGCTGCCGTGTACTACAACCTCGTCACCACGCTGGTTGCTCGGCGTGAGGACCTGGTGCTCAAGCGGCTGCGGGCAGGTGAGGCCAGTGACCTCGAAATCCTGGCCGGGACGGCGGCGCCGGCCGTCGCGGTGGCTTGGGCGCAGATCGTGGTGGCCGCCGTGGCCACGGCGGCGCTGTTCGACCTGGCCGCGCCGGTGAACCCGCTGCTCGTGGTGGCCGCCGTCGGACTCGGCACGGTCGTGTTCGTGCTGCTGGCCGCGCTCAGCACGGCGGTGACCCCCAGTGTCGAGTTGGCACAGGTGACGACCATGCCGGTGCTGCTGGTGCCGCTGGTTCTGTGCGGGCTGTTCATCCCACTCGACGACCTGGCCGCGCCGTGGGAGTCCGTCGCCCGGGCGCTGCCACTCACCCCGGTGGTCGACCTGATGCGACTTGGCCTGACCGGAACCACCACCGACGGGCGCGTCGTCGACTTCGCCGGCTCGTTCGGCGCGGCGGCGGTGCCGACCCTGGTACTGGTGGCGTGGACGGGCGCGGCTGGCTGGGCGGCGCGGCGGTGGTTCCGGTGGGAACCGCGCCGGTGACCGACCGCCGGGCCGGGACGCGGGAAGATCGCGCTCGACCGTCCGAGGCGTGGTGGCCGTGACAGTGTGGACTCCATGACCCGGTGGTGGCGGTGGTGGCGCGCGCGGAGCAGCGCCGAGCGCATGGACGCCATGGTCCGGTGGCCGCTCTATCTGTTCTCCGCCGCCGAGCCAGGACTGGCGCTGCTCGCGGTCAACTCCCGGGCGGGGGCCTGGGGACCGCTGGCCGCCGGTTTCCTGGTGGTGTCCGCGCTGCATGCCGTGGCCTGTGTCGTGCTGCTGCGAGCCGGGTTCACGGCCTACCTGGGCGGACCGCGGCCGCCGGCTCGGCTGGTTGCCGGGGCCGCCGCGGGCGCCATCGCGGTGGTCGCGGTGGGCGCCGCCGTCCCCGGGTTCGCCGCCGATACCGGCGACGGCGTCCCGGTCACGCTCACCGTGGCGCTGATCGCCGGTGGCGCGCTGACCGGGGCGGTCGCGCCGCTGCTGCGGACACCGGCGCTGCTCGGCTGCGTGCCGCTGGGCGCCGTCGTCGCCGGGGGGCTGGTCGCGGTCGTGGGGGCCGGAACCTCGGGGCCCGGGAACGCGTCGGGCAAGGCGGCGTTCGAGGCGGGCGCGTTTTACGCGTCCACGATCGTGTTCGTGGCGCTCACCTACCGGGTCTCGACCTGGATGCTCGGTGTGGTGTGGGAGATCGACCGGTCGCGGGCCGTCCACGCCAGCCTGGCCGTAGCGGAGGAACGGCTGCGGTTCGCCCGAGACCTGCATGACGTCCTCGGTCATAACCTGTCGCTGATAGCCGTCCAGAGTGAACTCGCCGCGCGCCTGGCCACCCGCGGCGACGCCGGAACGGCGAAACGGATGCTGGAGGTCCGTCAGGTGGCTCACGATTCGCTGCGCGAGATGCGCGCGGTGGTCGACGGTTACCGCCGGGCCGACCTCGGCGCGGAGCTCGCGGGCGCGCGGTCGCTGTTGCGTTCGGCTGGCGTGGCCTGCCGGGTCACCGGCGAGGTCAGCCGGGACGGCCGTGATCAGGCCCTGCCTGCCTCCGCGCAGGCCACGCTGGGATGGGTCGTCCGAGAGGCGACCACCAACGTGATCCATCACAGCGAGGCCACCACCTGCACCATCGACCTCGAGGTGCGCGGCGGCCCCGGTCGCGCGCGTACCGCGGTGCTGCGGATCACCAACGACGGCGTTGCGGCGGTCCCGGCGGGCACCACCAGACTGGGCGGCTCGGCCCCCGCCCCTGGGGCGGGCAGCGGCCTCGCCGGCCTCGAGGAGCGGCTCGCCGGCTTGGGCGGCGTTCTCACCGCGGCCCGGGAGCCGGGTGGCTACTTCGTCCTGGAGGCGCGGCTCCCGGTCCCCGTCGACGCCGTGGAAGGCACGTCCCCGGTCGGGACGCCGCCGCCCGCGCCGGCCGGGGCTACCGTGGCGGAGGCAAGCCGGTGATCAAGGTGCTGCTCGCCGATGACGAGAACCTCATCCGCGGTGCGCTGGCAGTGCTGCTGTCCATGGAAGACGACATCACGGTGGTCGCGCAGGCGGCATCCGGGCCGGAGGCGCTGGCGACGGGACGGCTCCACCGCCCCGACGTCGCGCTGCTCGACCTCCAGATGCCCGGCCTGGACGGCATTGCTGTCGCCCAGGCGCTGCGTACCGACCTGCCCACATGCGCCAACGTGATCCTGACCAGCCACGGGCGGCCCGGCTATCTCAAGCGGGCGCTCGCCGCCGGAGCACGCGGCTTCCTGCCCAAGACCGTGTCCGCGCAGGTGCTCGCCGACGTGGTGCGGGCGGTGCACCGCGGCGGCCGCTACGTGGACCCGGAGCTGGCCGCCGAGGCCATCGCGGCCGGGGACAGCCCGCTGACGCCGCGCGAGACCGAGGTACTCGATCTGGCTGCCGGCGGCGCGCCGGTGGAGGAGATCGCGGCGCGGGTGTCGCTGTCGCGGGGCACGGTGCGCAACTACCTGTCCTCGGCTGTCGCCAAGCTGGGTGCCGTCAACCGGCACGAGGCCGTCCAGCTCGCTCGCATCCGCGGCTGGATCTGACCCGGAGCGGCCCGCCCCGACTGGGCGATTCTGATCAGCAGGTCGCGCAACGCGTTCGGGTAGAGCACGTTGGCGTCGTAGACCACCGTGAAGGTCATCGGTCAGCACAACCCCAGTTCCTGGGTCAGCTGGGTCAGTTCGTCGGCCGCAACAATCGCAACATCTGCAAGAGTGCTGGCGGCAGTCGTCGCTTGGCGCGCCACAAGGGCGTTGTCCAGCCGGGGGCCAGGCCAGGCCCGCGGCCTGGTCAGCCGGCCGGCCGCTGCTGGGCGAGCTCCGCGTCGAGTTCGTCCCGCAGGATGTTCTTGCGGATCTTCTGCGAGGCCGTCATCGGGAAGCTGGTCGTCTGGCGCCACACGACCGGCACCTTGAAGGGGGCGAGCACCTGGCGGGCGTGGGCCCGCAGCTCGTCCTCGGTCAGGGCGGCCCCGGGGGCGGGGCGGACGAACGCGGCGACCTGCTCACCCCACAGCGGGTCCGGGACGCCGACGACCGCGGCCTCGGCGATCTCCGGGTGGGTGAGTAGCGCTTCCTCGATCTCGCGAGGGTAGATGTTCTCGCCGCCCCGGATGATCATTTCCCGGAGGCGGCCGCGGTAGGTGAGCACGCCGCGGGCGTCCATTGACGCGAGATCGCCGGTGTGCAACCACCCGTCGGCGTCGAGCACCTCGATGTCCCCTTCGGGGCCGGCGAGGTAGCCCGTCATGGTCAGCGGGGAGCGAGTGCACAGCTCGCCAACCTCGTCGAACGCGGCGATGTCGCCCGAGTCATCGGCGGTTGCCGTGTCGATCCGGCGGATGCGGACCTCCCGCCGCGGCAGCGGCCGTCCGATGGTCGTGGCCTTGTCCTCGGCACTGTCGTGGGGTGAGGTCTGCGTGATCGAAACCGACTCGGACTGGCCGTAGCCGATGAGCACCGTCGCGTCGAGGCGAGCTTCCAGGTCCCGCACCAGCGCCGGCGGCAGTGAGGCGCCGCCGCCCATCATCGTGCGCAGGGCACTCAGGTCCGTGTTCGCGAAGTCCGGGTGGGCGACCAGTCGTTGCAGCACGGTCGGCACGAAGCCGGTGTGCGTCGCGCGGCTGCGCGCGAGCAGGCGCAGCAGCGCCCCGGGCTCGGCCGTCGGCGCGACGACGTAGGCGCCCCGCACGGCGAGCGCGCCGAGGACGGTCGACACGGAGCCGCCCACGTGGTGCAGCGGCAGCGCCGTGCACCAGACCTCCCCGTCGGTCGGATCGATCGCCAGCGCCGAGAACCGGGCGCTGTTGAGCGCGCCGAGGTGGTCCAGGAGCGCGCCCTTCGGCTGGCCGGTGGTGCCCGAGGTGAACTGGACGAGGAAGGGCGCTCGCGGCTGAACCGGTGGGGGAGCGGCACCGGTGTCGGTCGTGGCGAGGATCTTGGCGGCCCACGCCTCCAGGTCGACCACGGCCCGGATCGCCGGCAGGCTGTCACGCAGCTGGTCCGCGCGGGTGAGCAGCGGTCTGCCGGCCGAGCCGGCGACCGTGAACAGCAGCGTCGTCCCGGCGGCGCGCAGCAGGTATTCACACTCGGCGTCGACGAGCGCCGGGTTCAGCGGCGTGAGGACGGTCCCAGCCAGCGCGCTGGCGTACTCGAGCACGACCCAGCCGACGCTGTTCGGCGCCCACACCGCGATCCGTGCTCCCGGCCGTGTCCGTGCCAGCAGCCACCGCGCGCCGCGGGCCGCGGCCTGGTGGAGGTCCATCCAGGTCAGCTGGCGAAGGTCGTGCCCGTCCTCCCAGAGGATGGCGGGCCGGGTGGGAGTCGCGCGAGCCTGTTCGGCCAGCAGGTCGCCGATGGAGCAGTCGAGCAGGTCGATGGCCGTGTCAGCGGTCCACAGCGCTTGTGACGTCATCGGCACGGGGCGCGCTCCTTCCGGTGACCGGTCCGGCGGCGAGGAGAGGGGCGAGCCGGGTGCAGATCGTCTGGACATGGCGGGCGACGGCGTCTTCGGGCTGGCCGCCGACGGATGCCCACAGGAAGACCGTCTCGACCGGGGCGTCGCCGACATGGTCGAAGATGCGCCCGGCGATGCCCTCCGGTGTGTCGCACCAGAAGTAGCCGAGGATCCGGGCGGAGCGGGTCCGCAACTTGTCCGGGTCGAGCGGCCTGGGCACCGGCTGGCCGGTGCCCTCGACCATGTGCCGGCGGTAGGAGTCCTGCTGGTAGGCGAGGTAGGGGGCGACGACCGGCCAGTCGGCTTCCGGGTCCTCACTGACCCAGGCCTGGATGCCGCCGGCCATCCGGCCGGCCGTCGGGTCGTGGCCGGCCTCGACGAGCCCGGCGCGGTAGTGCGGCCAGTTCGCCGCGTCCGCCGACAGCAGCGGCTCGCCGAGCAGGCCGGCGCGCCGCGCCCCCTGCGGGCCCTGGTAGCCCATCCAGATCGGCGGCCGTTCCTGGACCGGCCGGGGCGTCACCCCGCCCGGTCCCCACAGCCGGCGGATCTCGCGCGCCCGCTCGTCGGTCTGCGCGTAGCGGCGCTCCATGGAAGCCCCGAACAGGGCGTACTCCGGGACCCGGTAGCCGGCGCCGATGCCCAGGTCGAGCCGCCCGCCGGAGACCAGGTCGACCATCGCGGCCTGCTCGGCGATCTCGGCGGGATGGTGCAGCGGCGCGACGACGATGGCCGTGCCGATGCGCACCCGGGACGTCCGGGCGGCGACCGCCGCGGCGAACGTCAGGGGCGCGGCCAGGTAGTCGTCGTCGAACCGGTGGTGCTCGGTCAGCCAGACGGAGTGGGCGCCGAGGTGCTCGGCCTCCTGGCACATCTCCAGGGCGAAGGCGTACATCCGGGCCGGGTCGCGCCGCCACCGCGGCGGGTTGCGCAGGTCGAAGTAGAGGCCGACGTCGAGTCCTCCCGAGGCGTTCACCGGCGCCTCACATGCCCGCGCGGGCCAGCAGCCGCTCGTGGTAGACGGCCGGGCCGCCGAACAGCAGCTGGGAGGACTTCGCGCGGCGGAAGTACAGATGGGCGGGATGCTCCCAGGTGAAGCCGATGCCGCCGTGGACCTGGATGTTCTCCGCCGCGACGGCCATGAACGCCTCCGAGCAGACGACGTGCGCGACGGCGGCGGCCACCCCCGGGTCGGGCGCGCCGGCGGCGCCGTCGAGCGCGGCGGCGGCCTCCCGCGCGGCCGCGTCGGCGACCTGGATGCGGGTGAACATGTCGGCGCACTTGTGCTTGACGGCCTGGAAGGTGCCGATGGGCCGGCCGAACTGCACCCGGTCCTTGGCGTAGGCGGTGGCGGCGTCGAGACAGGCCCGCGCGCCGCCGACCTGCTCGGCGGCCAGCGCTGCGGTCGCCACGTCGAGGACGCGGCGCAGGACGCCGGCCGCGCCGCCGGGCTCGCCGACGACCGTCGCCGGGGTGCTCCAGAAGTCGAGCCGAGCCACCCGACGGGTGAGGTCGAGGGTGGGCAGCGAAGTCCTTGTAAGGCCAACCGCTGTGCCGTCGACGGCGCACAGGGTCGGGCCGGCCGGGCCGGCGGCGACGACGAGCACGACATCCGCGCCGGCGCCGTCGACGACGAGCGGCGCCGAGCCGTCGAGCGTGACGCCGCACTGCCCCGGCTCCGCCGCCACGGCGAGGCCGCCCCGCGCGTCGGCTCCGTCGAGGTCCCAGCCGCCGTCGCGGCCGGGTGCTGCCAGCGCGGCGAGGGTGGTGCCGGCCGCGATGCCGGGCAGCAGCCGCCTGGCGGCGTCGGCATCGCCCGCGGCGGCCAGTGCCGTCCCGGCGAGCACGACCGACGAGAAGAACGGCGCGGGCAACAGCACCCGGCCCAGCTCGCCGAGCACGACGGACAGCGCCGTCATGCCGGCGCCGTCGCCGCCGTGCTCGGCTGGCAACGCGAGCGCCTGCAGACCCAGCTGTTCGGCCATCTGCGCCCAGACCTTCTCGTCGTAGCCGCGGTCGGAGGCCGCGGCGGCGCGCACGGCCGCCTCATCGGCCTTGGCCGTGAGGAAGTCCCGGGTCGCCGCGCGCAGCTCCTCGAGCTCCGCCTCCCCGATCCGCCCGTCCGCGACGTCGAGGTCGCCGGTCATGATTCGCCCCTTCCCGAGCGGCGCAGCTCCCGGAACGGCGACTTCGTGTCGATGCCCGGTTCCTTCGGCAGGCCGAGCACCCGCTCCGCGAGGATGTTCTTCATGATCTCTTCGGTGCCGCCGAGGATGCGCAGCGCCGGGGTGGCCAGCAGCAGCTCGGCCCACGCGAACGTCCCCCACTCGCCGGTGTCCGCCACGAGGCGCGGGCCGACGACCTCGGCCGCGAAGTGGGCGCCGCGGGTGAGGTTGCGGGCGTACATGAGCTTGGAGACGCTCGCCTCCGGGCCTGGCTGCTCGCCGGCCCTGGCCCGGCGCAGCGACTGGTGGTTGAGGTAATCGGTGGCGGCGACCTCGGCGTAGAGGCCGGCGAGCTCGCGGCGCGCGGCGGCGTCGTCGAGCCGCCCGTTCGCGCGCAGCAGCTCGGCGAGGAACGGAAGGGACACGGCGCGGCCGGCGGGGCCGGCGGCGCCCTCGCCCCCGACGCTGGCCCGCTCGTTCATCAGCGTGGTCAGCGCGACGGCCCAGCCGCCGTCGACGTCACCGAGCCGGTGGTCGTCCGGCACGCGGACGTCGGTCAGGAACACCTCGTTGAAGTCGGCGCCACCGCTCATCTGGCGCAGCGGGCGGATCTCGACGCCGGGCGCCGCCATGTCGACGAGGAACGCGGTGATGCCTCTGTGCTTGGGCTTGTCGGGGTCGGTGCGACACAGCGCCAGGCCGACGGCGGCGTGCTGGGCGACCGACGTCCAGACCTTCTGGCCGCTCAGGACCCACTCGTCGCCGTCGCGGACCGCGCTCGTCCGCACGCTCGCGAGGTCGGAGCCCGCGCCCGGCTCGCTGAACAGCTGGCAGGCGATGATGTCGCCGGCGTACATCGCGGGCAGGTAGCGGCGCCGGATGTGCTCCTGGGCGTGCGTGAGGATCGTCGGCCCGATCATCCCGAGGCCGATCAGGGAGAGCACCGACGTGTCGGGCACGTCGTACTCGGCCTCCAGGGCGTCGTACGCCAGGTCGTGCACGGAGGTCAGGCCGCGGCCGCCGAACTCGGCGGGGCCGGTGATCCAGCCGAAGCCGTTGTCGTGGCGGACCTTCTGCCAGGCCTTCGCCTCGGCGACCCTGGCCGCGTCGACGTCCGGTGGGTCGGCGCTGAAGTAGGCGACCTGGTCGTCGCCGACGCCCCACTGGACGGCCTGGCCGCCGCCGGTACGCCGGGTCGCGTGGGTGTCGAGGAAGGCACGCGCCTCCTCGACGAACGAGTCTGTGTCGCTCGGCATCCGCGGGTCTCCTCGGAACGCGTGGGAACAGGTGGCGCGGGCATGGGCGCCCGTTCGGCGGATCGGGTGCGGGCAGGTCAGGCGCCCATGCTGAGACCTCCGTCGACGGTCACCACCGAGCCGGTGACGTAGCTGGCGCGCTCGTCGAGCAGGAACGCGACGGCGTGGGCGAGCTCCGCCGGGTCGCCGCGGCGGCCCATCGGGATCAGGCCGCGGATGGCCTCCTGCGACGAAGGCGCCATCGCGTGGGTCATGTCGGTCTCGAAGACGCCGGGGACGACGAGGTTGACGGTGATTCCCTTGCGCGCGACGGCGCGGGCCAGCGACCGGGTCAGCCCCGCCAGTCCCGCCTTCGCCGCCCCGTAGCCGACCTGCGCCGGGTGGCCCATCGGGGCTGTGACCGAGCCGACGTTGACGATCCGGCCGAACCGCTGTCGCTCCATCGGCTCCAGCGCCGCCTGCGCCAGGTACCACGGCCCGGACAGGTTGACCCGCAGCGCCAGGTCCCACTCGTCGGCGGTCAGCTGGGCGGCCTTGTTCTCCACCAGGACGCCGGCGTTGTTGACCAGGTGGTCGAGGCGGCCGTGGGTGGCGACCACCTCGGCGACGAGCGCACGGGCGAACCCGCGGTCGCCGACGTCGCCCGGGTGCAGGCTCACCGAGCCGCCCGTGTCCGCCAGCCGATCCCGCAGCGCCCGCGCCCTGTCATGGTCGCCGGCGTACACGGCCGCCACGTGCGCCCCGCCCGCCAGCAGCAGCTCGGTGACCGCGGCCCCGAGGCCGCGGGTACCGCCGGTGACGATCGCGACCCGTCCCTTCACGCTGCCTCCCTCGTCGTTGCCGTGCACGGCTGTCGTAGGCCGGGCTCCCCGGCCGGCTCGCCGAGGTCAGGCCCGCATGTAGGCGCCGCTGGCCACGTTGACCGACTCGCCGGTGACGCAGCGGGCGCGGTCGCTGGCGAGGAAGGCGATGGTCTCGGCGATGTCGTCCACTGTCGGCATCCACGGCAGCGGCCCACGGTTGCCCGGGTCCTCGAGGATCTCCGGATGCTGGTCGATGAACCGGGTGCCGCGGACCACCCCCATCGCCACCGTCACGGCCCGGATCCCGAAGGGCCCGCCCTCGTGGGCCACCGACCGGGTCAGCACGTTCAGGCCGCCCTTGGTGATCGCGTATGGGCTCTCCAAGCCGTTGCCGCCCACGTCGGGGGCGTAGGAGGAGACGTTGACGACGACCCCGCGCTGGTGGTCGCGCATCGCCGGCAGCAGCCGCCGGCACAGGTACCACGGCCCGCTGAGGTTGATCTCGAGAGCTCGGTCCCAGTCGGCCGGGTCGTAGTCGAAGTGCCCGCCCATCCGGTTGAAGGCCGCGTTGTTCACCAGTACGTCGACCGTGCCGTGGTCGGCGAGCACGGCCTCGACGACCGTGTCGATCGCGGCACGATTGCCGACGTCGAGCGGGTGGCCGACGACGGTGGCGTGGCGGTGTTCCTGCGCCAGCCGCGCGGCGACGGCCTCGGTGCGCCGCGCGTGCGCGTCGGTGACGACCACGGTCGCGCCCGCGGCGGCGAACCGCCGCGCGGTCGCCTCGCCGATGCCGCCGCCCGCCGCCGCGGTGACCAGCACGACCCGGCCGGCGAACTCCTTCGGGTCGACGACCGGCGGGAGCTGGGGCTCAGGCACCAACGGTGACCTCCTCCGTCCATGCGCGGCTCGGGCCGATGCGAGCCGGTGCGATCCGACCGCTGTCCTCGTCGCTCGCTAACAGGTAAATTAACATACTAATTCGAATTCGTTGGAAGTCTGGCCGCCTGGCTGGCCCGCCCGCGCTGAGCGGGCGGGCCAGCCAGGCGGTGGCGAGACGAGAGGGGAACGACGATGGGTCGAACGGCGGCGGTGACCGGCGCGGCGCGCGGGATCGGCACGGCTATCGCGGACGGTCTCGCGGCGGCGGGCCACGACGTGGCGGTGCTCGACCTCGACGCCGACGCGGCCGGGAAGGTGGCGGCCGGGCTCGCCGAGCGCCACGGCGTCCGGGCGGTCGGCGTGGGCGTCGACATCACCGACGCGGCGGGCGTCAGCGCCGCCGTCGCACGGGTGACGGGGGCTCTCGGCCCCGTCGAGGTCCTCGTCAACAACGCCGGCGTCGATGTGATCAAGCCGTTCCTCGAGTCCACCGAGGAAGAGTGGGCCCGCATCGTCTCGGTGAACCTGCTCGGCACGATCCGGGTGACCCGGGCCGTGCTCGACGCGATGGTGGAACGCGGCTGGGGTCGCGTCGTGATGATCGCCTCGGACGCAGGCCGGGTCGGCTCGTCGGGCGAGGTCGTCTACAGCGGCTCCAAGGGCGGAGTGATCGCCTTCGGCAAGGCCCTGGCCCGCGAGGTCGCCCGGCACGGCGTGACGGTGAACAGCGTCTGCCCCGGGCCGACGGACACCGCGCTGCTCGACCAGGTCGCCGCCGTCAGCCAGAAGCTCTATGACGGCCTGGCGAAGGCGGTCCCGATGCGCCGGATCGCCACCCCCGAGGACATCGCGCCAGCCGTCGTCTTCCTCGCGTCGGACGGCGCCGGCTACACGACCGGCCAGACTCTGTCCGTCAGCGGCGGCCTGACGATGGCCTGACCCGGTGGCCACGTCGACCAGGCCGGCCGCAGCCGGCGCGGCACCGGGCGGCCTTCGCGTGGGCCTGCGGGTCCCGCGCGGCCTGTTCGCCGCTGGCCGCCTGCGGGCGGCCGTGGACAGTGCCGAGGCCGCCGGCCTGGACCTGCTCGCCGTGGGGGACCACGTGACCTTCCACGGCGGGCAGGGCGGGGACGGCCTCGTCCAGGCCGCCGCCCTGGCCGTGCTCGCCCGCCGGGCGCGGGTGGCGGTGTCGGTCTACCAGCTGGCGCTGCGCCATCCCGTCGCCGTAGCCCGCCAGGTCGTCGACGTCGCCGCCCTTGCCCCTGGCGGCCTCACCCTCGGCGTGGGGGTGGGCGGCGAGGACCGACGGGAGGTGGAGGCGCTCGGTGTCGACCCGGCCACCCGGGGCCGCCGGCTCGACGAGGCGCTGACGGTGCTGCGTCGGCTCCTCACCGGCGAGCCGGTCAACCACGACGGCCGGTTCTTCACGCTGTCCGGAGTGGCTGTCCGCCCCGCGCCGGTTCGACCTGTGCCGATCATCGTCGGCGGACGGTCGGACGCGGCGCTGCGCCGGGCCGCGCTGCACGGCGACGGCTGGCTCGGAGTCTGGGTCTCGGCCGCCCGGTTCGCCGAGGCAGTACGGCAGGTCGAGGCGATCGCCGCCGACGCGGGGCGGGCGACGCCCGCCTGGCGCCACGGGCTACAGGTCTGGTGCGGGTTCGGCGACGACCCGCGACGCGCCGCGGCGACGCTGGCCGCCGAGATGGAGGGGCTGTACGCCCTGCCCTTCGAACGGTTCGCCCGTTGGTGCCCGGCCGGGCAGCCCGAGGACGTCGCGGAGTTCCTCGCGCCCTATGCGGCCGCCGGCGCGCGCGACGTGTGCCTGATCGCCGTCGCCGACGACCCGCTGGAGGCGGTCGCCGGCGCCGCGGCCGTCCGCGAGCTGCTCGCCGGGTAGCATCCCGCTTCGCCGGGGCGCCTACGACTGAGGGTGGGTCGCGGCCCACGTAGCCCGATCGATGGCGTGGACGCCGTGGTCACAGCCCTAGCGGCCGAGGAAGCCCAAGCGGCCGAGGAAGTCGGTCACAAGCTGAGCCACCCGCTCGGGCTGCTGCTCCATCAGGGGGATGGTGCCGTCCTCAATGACCGTGACGTCGACCGAGCGGGCGTTGACGAGATTCGCCTGCAGCTTGGCGACAGCAGGGAGCGCGAAGGGGTCCGCCTCGGCCCCGATCAGCAGGACCGGCGCCGTGACGAGGGGGATCCGGTCTTCCATGAGGTAGCGGGCACAGGCACGGTGCCCCTCCATGGGGTCGACCCCTGGGGCCAGGGCATCGCGGATGAAACGGTCGAGCAGGTCCGGCCGGCCGGCGGGATAGTAGGGCCGTCGCAACGACCAGAGTTCCAGGAGGTGAGCGCCGTCTTCCGCCACCGTGGCCGCGTCGACCCCCGGCCCGTCGGCGTGGGACGCGCGGTAGTCCGCGTTCGTCCACGGGCTGGAGGACAGCACCAGCGCATCGACCCGCCCCGGTGCGCTCGCCGCCATCTCGACCGCTACGACCGCCCCCGTATGGTGCCCGATCAGGACGGCAGAAGCGATGCCGAGGGCGTCGAGCAGGGCAAACGCTCCCTGCGCCAGCTGCTCAATAGTCTGCGGCCGCGGCAGGGGAGCACTCATTCCGAACCCCAGCATGTCCATCGCGATCACTCTGTGGCCGGTCGCCAGGAGCGGCTGTACCTCCCGGAACTCGTCGTGTGAGCGCGGTGTCTGATGGAGCAGGAGCATCGTGGCCCCTGTGCCCTGTTCGGCGTAGTGGAGTTGACCGAACCGGGTGTCGGCATACGCGCGCCGTAGCCCCGAGGATCGAGGTGAGTCGGCGGGGGGGACGGCGGAAGCCGTGATGGTCATCGCATGCTCCTGTTCGCGGTTCGGAGGGCTGGGTCAATGGGCCRTGTAGCCGCCGTCTACGTGGATGGCGGCGCCCGTCGTCCAGGCGGACTCCGCCGCCAGCAGGAAGAGCGCCGCGTGCGCGATGTCACCCGGGGTTCCCCATTGGCCGAGCGGAACCCGCCTGGTGAACCTCTCGTCCGCGGCGGCACGACGGAATGGGATGGAGCCGTTCGCGACCGAACGTAGGTCGCCGCTCGGAACGGGTCGCCTCAGCCGGACCGCTGAACGAAACCTGAGACGGGTGACTCGGCTGGGCGGCGGAGAGTCGGCCTCGGTTCCGTCAGGCGAACCAGTGATCTTGTCCTCGCTCCGCGCTCGGTGGTCTGCTCGCTGAATCCAGCACGTCGTGTACTCGACGCATGCGTCCGTTGCCGTGAGCCAGACGTGGAGCAGACATGAACGAGTCCGTGCACCCGAGGGTCGAGGCGCCCGAGGCCCGCACCGCCAGGTCGCCCAGAACGAGGGGCGCGGGACACCGGGCGGGCGAGCTCCCGGGACGTCAGGACTGGTCGACCTGGCCGCACTACCAGGCTGCCGAGGCCGGCTTCCGCGGCTACTGGTACCCCGTCTGCTTCTCCTCCCAGGTTGGCGAGAAGCCGCGCAAGGTGACCCTGCTCGGCGAGGACCTGTTCGTGATCCGCGACAAGGGCAAGGTCTTCGGGATGAAGGATCGCTGCCCGCACCGCGGGGTGCCCCTGAGTCTCGGCAACAAGCAGTTCCCGGGCACCGTCTCGTGCGTGTACCACGGTTGGACGTTCGATCTGGAGACGGGCGAGCTCAAAGCCGCCATCACCGACGGCCCGCAGTCGCCGATCTGCGGCAAGGTCACCCAGCCGACATACGACGTCGAGGAGCGCCTCGGCATGGTCTGGGTCTTCGTCGGTGACGGCGAGGAACCGCACTCGATCGACGACCAACTGCCGGAAGAGCTCGTCGGGAAGGCGGCGGTAGTGGGTGCTCGTATCCAGCCTCGCCCGGGTAACTGGCGGTTTGCGTGCGAGAACGGCTATGACGAGGGCCATGCCAAGTACCTGCACCGGACTTCCCTGTGGCGGCTGTTCAAGCCAATGCCGGTGTGGAACACGACCAAAATTGTACGGCGCGGCCGCTGGATCTACCGCGTCCAGCAGGAGCAGTTCTGGGAAGCGGAGTTTCCTGGTCTGGGTCGCTGGTCGGGCCAGGCCTGGTACAAGCTCAAGCCACCCAGGGAGACGAAGAACGTCGGAAACACCACCTCGCACCGCGCGGTGAACCCGGTGATCGCCGCGCAGGACTTTCCCGGGTTCGCGTCCGTGAGTATGCCGGGTATGCTGCGGATCGTCTACCCGACCTTCATCCACTACGAGTTCTATGTGTCGGTGGATCGCGACCACCACCTGTACGTCGGCGTCCTGGCTGACTTCAAAAAGGGCCTCCGGACGCTCCCGTTCTACGCCAAGTATCTCGGCGCCGTTCGCTGGCTCTTCCACGGGCAGTTCTCCGCGCAGGACAAGTGGATGGTCGAGATGACCGATGCGCCCCCGGAGAAGCTCTACCGTCCGGACGACTCGCTGCTGCAGTGGCGCAAGCTCGCTGACAACACCGCCAGGGACCGCCTCGCGGCGCTGCGCGAGAAGGGCCTGGACCCTGTTGTCGCGACGGCGGACCGATCCGGCGCGCGGACCGTGGGCGAGAGCTGACGGCCTCGATGTCGTCGATCGTGCTGGGTGTGGGCGCCTCCCACTCCACCCTGATGAACACGCATTGGGACGAGGCCGTGCACACTGATCGCGCCGAGGCTTTCCGGGTGGCGCTCATGGCGGCCCGGGACAACATCGCGCGGGTCCGACCGGATGTGGCTGTCATCGTCGGATCAAATCACTTCCGCGGTTTCTGGCTGGACCTCATCCCGGCCTTCACGATGGGCGTCGGTGAGGTCATCGCGTCGGGTGAGGCCGGCACGCCGGCAGGCCCGCAGAAGACCGACCCGGAGTTCGCGAGATCCCTTGCGGCGGAGCTCGTCGAAGCCGGCACGGAGGTCGCCGTCTCCGCTCGGCTGCAGATCGACCACGGGCAGTCGCATGCCATCCAGTACCTCCTGGACGGCATCGACATACCGGTAGTGCCGCTGGTGGTGAACGTGTTCGCGGCACCGCTGCCGAAGCTTTCTCGGTGCGTCGAGCTGGGTGGCAACATCGCGAATGCGGCTGGTCGCGTCGGCGGCGACAGGCGGGTGGTGGTCATTGCCTCCGGCGGCCTGTCGCACCGGCTGCCCTGGCCGAGTGACTGGAGTGCCCCAGCGGGCGCTGACGAGGCGTTCCTGGTCGAGGCATGGCTCAACGGCCGAGGTCAGTGGGAGCGTTATGACAAGCGGCGGCGCGAGATCATCGTCGCGGCCCAACCCGCTATCCGCGCCGAGTTCGACAAGCAGTTCCTCGCCGACCTGGAACGAGGACAGCTGCGCCGCTACGCATCTATGAGCAGCGGCGAGATCGAGGCCGTTGCCGGCAACGGCGGCCAGGAGCTGCGGACCTGGCTGGTGATGGCGTCCGCCCTGGGCTTCCAGCCCGGCCGGGCGCTGGTCTACTCGCCGATGCCCGAATGGCTGACGGGTATGGGCGTCGCTCTCATCGAGCCGTCCGAACGTCTCTGCGGAGGGGGATCCCTGTGAAGACTGCCACCGACGCCGCTGACCGACTCGCCTCGCCCGCCGCGGGCCCGATGCCCGCCAGCCGGTTCGCCGCGGCCAGCGGAGTCCAGTACCACTATCTTGAGCTCGGCTCGGGGCCGGACACGATCTTCCTCCACGGCGGAGGCCCGGGCTGCACGGGCTGGAGCGACTTCGGGCCGGTCGCTCCCTACTTCGCGGTCGACCGCCGCTGCGTCATCGTGGATATTCTGCAGTACGGACAGTCCGAGAAGTGCCATATCTCCGGGCCCATGTGGGACTTCCATGCCGCGAAGACCGTCGCCCTGATGGACGCTCTCGGAATCGGGACCGCGGACTTCATCTGTAACTCATGGGGCGGGACCATCGCCCTCTGCCTGGCTGCCCGCCACCCCGCACGAGTTCGCTCGCTCGTGATCACGGGCAGCATGCCGGTGTTCTACGGGCCACTGGCGCCGCTTCCTGAGGGTGGCCGGCGCGGCCGGAACGCGCGCGATGTCTACTACGGCGGCACGGGCCCGACGCGGGAGAAGATGCGTGACCTCATCAGCAGGCTCGAGTGGCACGACCCGGACCGGCTCCCCGGGGAAACCGTCGAGATGCGCTGGCGACAGAGCCTCGACGAGGGCGAACGCGAACTCGCCGCCAGGTCGGACTCCCCGCGCGGCGACTGGCAGGACCTCACCGACGAACTCGCTCTCATCGAGGCTCCGACACTGTTCATGTGGGGCCGCGAGGACGCATTCCTCACCCCCGACTATCCGATGATGCTCGCGCGGATGGTCAAGCGCGGGAGTCTCCACGTCATGGACCACGTCTCACACCATCTCCAGGAGGAGCGCCCCGCCGCATACCACGCCGTGGTGGACGGCTTCCTCCGCTCCGTCGACCACCCATGAATCCCTCCCGCCAGTTCAGGACACCGATGAAGAAGCTCCTCGCCCTGCTCGTCGTCGGCGCCGCCGCTGCCTACGCGCTGCCCAGGCTGCTGGCCCGCAGCAACACGCAGGTGCACCGCATCAACCAGAATCGCGCGGCACCTGGAGCGTCCACCCATGGATGATGGAGCAAAACGTGACCACTGACGATGTTGCCCGGACCATCTGGACAGAGTTGGCCGGCTTCGACTTCGGCCTGACCACGGTGCGTGCGGGCGGGATCCCGACCCGCGCGCTGCGCGCCGGCTCCGGCGAGGCCGTGATCTTCCTTCATGGCACGAGCGGTCACCTGGAGGCGTTCATGCGCAACATCCGTGCGCACGCCGCCAGCTACGCCTGCCACGCCATCGACATGCTCGGCCACGGATATTCAGGAAAGCCCGACTATCCCCATGAGATCCCGCGTTACCGCGACCACCTGTTGGCCTATCTGGACGCCGTCGGGGTGGAGAAGGCGCACATTGTCGGTGAATCTCTGGGCGGCTGGGTCGGTGCCCGCACGGCGATGGACAATCCCGACCGGGTCGCCTCGCTGCAACTGCTCTGCGCCGGCGGGACGGTGGCCAATCCGGAGGTGATGGCACGCATCCGCACCAGCACGCGTAGAGCGGTCGAATCGGACGATGTCGACATCACCCGTAGTCGGCTGCGCCTGCTGATGAACGATCCCGCGGATGCGACCGAGGAGCTTGTCGCGGTTCGACACGCGATCTACCACCAGCCCGACTTCGTCGCCAACCTCGACAACCTGCTGTGCCTGCAGGACCTCCAGACCCGGCTGCGCAACCTTCTGCAACCCGAGGACCTGGCCCAGATCACCGTGCCGACGCTGGTCGTGTGGGGCCGCAACAACCCGTTCGGCGAGGTGCCGGAGGCGAACGCGATGCATGAGGCGATCGCCGGCTCGGAACTCGTGCTCTTCGACGAGTGCGGGCACTGGCCGCAGCACGAACAGGCCGACCGCTACAACGACCTCAGCCTCCAGTTCCTCGCCAAGCATCCCGCGGTGTCATGACCGGGCAGACGATGCGCGCCGTGCGCGTCCACGGGTGGGGAGGTCCCCTGCGTGTGGACGACGTACCGGTACCGCGACGAGGCGAGGGCGAAACCCTGGTGAGGGTCGAGGCGGCGGCCGTCGCCCACCTCGATCTCACCGTGGCCAGCGGAAACTTCACCATCAAGCCCGAGCTGCCCTACGTCGGCGGGGTCGAAGGCTGCGGCGTCGTGGTCGAGTCCGATGCGCTCGAGCCCGGCACCCGCGTCCTCCTGCGCGGTGGCGGCCTCGGCCTGATCCGCGGCGGCACCTGGGCCGAGTATGTCGTCACCAGGTCGAAGACGCTCGTTCCGGCGGTGGAGGGCCTGTCGCCCGAACTCGGGGCCTGCTTCTTCGTTCCGACCACGACGGCCCACGTCGCCCTGCACGAGGTGGGCCGGATCGGCGCCTGGGGTGTCGAGGGGGTCGAGAAGACCAGCGACGAGGTGGTGGTCGTCGCGGGTGCGGCCGGTGCGGTCGGGTCGATGGTGGTGCAGCTCGCGTTGCGAGCCGGGTGCTCGGTGATCGGCCTGGTCGCCCGGGAGGAGCAGCGCGGGCTTGTGGCCCCGGGCGCCGAGGCGATCGCGGCTGATCAAGCCGATCGGCTGGCAGCCCTGGCGAAGGACCGCACCGCGACACTTCTCGTCGACACGGTGGGGGGCGCCGACCTGCCGGGCCGCTGCACGTGGGTCCGCCCCGGTGGCCGGGCCGTACTCGTCGGGTACGTGGCCGGTACCGACATCGACATCCATCTTCCGAACTGGCTGCTCGACGATGTCGCGTTGCTGCCCGTCAACATGATTCGGCGCGAAGTCGCGGCCCGCGAACACGCTCACGCGCTCGCGGAGATGCTCGTGAGCGGCGACCTGACCCTGGGCGTGGAGAGCTTCCCGATGGAGGAAGCGGGCCGGGCGATCGATCTGCTCGCCGCCGGCCGGGTCGGAGGTCGCGCCGTGATCGTCCCACCTGCCCTTGAGTGACGTCGACGAACGAGTCCGATGAGCCAGTCCGATGAACGAGGTGGAAAATGGCAGCTCCCAGCACGGTCCCTGCCGTGGTCCAGCAGGCCTCGGAGCGGCTACGCCTGGCCGGGTCGCTGCGGCGATCGTGCCCTCCCGTCCGTGACCTGATCGACGAGATGGACCTGGACACGGCGTACGCGGTCCAGCGTCACGTCACCGAGCTCCAGCTCATCAGCGGTGCCCGGCCGGTGGGGCGCAAGATCGGGATGACCTCACCCGCCGTGCAGCGCCAGCTTGGCGTGAGCCAGCCCAACTCCGGGGTCCTGCTGGACACCATGCACGTCAACGATGGTGCGGCGGTCGCGACCAGCCGCCTGCTGCAGCCGTTGATCGAGGCCGAACTGGCCGTGGTCCTGCGCGCCGACCTGGACGGCGACGACCTGACCCTCGAGGACGTCAGGTCGGCGGTCGGGACCGTCCATGCCGCGCTCGAGATCGTGGACAGCCGCATCGAAGGCTGGGACATCACGATCGTCGACACGATCGCGGACAACGCGTCGTCCGGCGTGTACGTGATTTCCTCGGACTACCAGCAGCTGGGGGACCGTGACCTGCGGACCATGGAGATGGAGCTGCGGCGGAACGGCACGGTCGTCTCCGCCGGCACCGGTGCGGCATGCCTGGGCGACCCGCTGCACGCTCTCGCCTGGCTGGCAGCGACGGCCCAGGCCCAGGGAGTGCCGCTGCGGGCGGGCGAGACCGTCCTCACTGGCGCCCTCGGCCCCATGGTGCCGATCGCCGAGGGCGACACCTTCACGGGAACCATCGGCGACCTCCGGCCCGTGTCGGTCCGGTTCCTGGCCTCGGCCGAGCTGTTGGCCAGGGGCGTTGAGCGTGGAGAGAGCGTCCCATGACGGCGCGGACCGGACCGGACGACAAGCTCGTCGCCCGGGTCATGCAGTTCGCCACCCGTGACCTCCTCGAGGAAGCCGTCCGCGGTGTCGTCGGCATCGCGAGCCCGACCGGTCACGAAGCTCCGCTGGCCGAGTGGATCTCGTCGCAACTGGCGGGCCGTGGGCTGACGACGCGGATACAGCGCCTCGACCCGTGGCAGGCGAACGCGGTCGGCGTCCTCCCGGGTCGAGGGGACGGGCCCTCCGTTCTCCTGTACGCGCCGCTGGACACGTTCACGACCGGTGACCCCGAGCGGGACCTGCCCTGGGCCGGGCCCGTCATGCGCACGGACATGCTGGCGCGGGCAACCGTGCACGGTCACCTGGTGGAAGGTCTGGGCGCCGGGAACCCGAAGGGGCACGCGGCGTGCGTCATGGTCGCATGCGAGGCCCTGGCGGCCGCCGGTGTCGCGCTGCCGGGTGACGTGGTCGCGGGGTTCGGGGCCGGCGGGATGCCCAGCTTCGCCGTCGACGGGGCCGGCGCCAGCGGCCGGGCCAACACCGGCCACGGCGTGGGTGCCGGCTTCCTGCTCGAGCGGGGATTCACCACGGACCATGCCGTGATCGCCAAGCCGGGCTGGCATGTGTCCCACGAGGAGGTCGGCCTGGTGTGGCTGGACGTCCTCGTCCCCGGCATCCACACCTATGTCGGCAGCCGCCACCGGCTGCCGTACCGCAACGCGGTGGCCGTCGCCGGTGAGGTCGCCAGCCGGCTCGAGTCCTGGTTGGAGGGCTACGCAGGCCGGCACGAGCACGCCACAATGAAGCCGCAGGGGGTCGTCTCGTCCATCCAGGGCGGCTTCGAACGACTGGCGGCCTCGACCCCGGCAATGGTGCGGATACGGCTGGACCTGCGCATCACGACGCAGCAGACACCGCCGGGGGTGGTGCGGGAAGTGGCTCGCGAACTGGCCCGGATCGGGCGCGAGCTCGGCGCGGACCTTCGGGTCGAGCAGGTGGCGGCCATCCCGGCGAGCCGGACCCCGCCGGACGCCCCCGTGGTCCGGGCCGCCGTCGCGGCCTGGGAAGCGGTCGCCGGTGCGCGGCACGAGCGGGTCCTGGCGAACAGCGGGGCCACCGACGCCAACATCCTGCGTATGCGGGGCGTTCCGACGGCTCGCGTGGGGATGCCCAAGGTCGTGGTCGCCCCGGACGGCGGACCGGTCGACTTCACCCGGGGCATGAACCTCGTTGACCTACGCGAGATGCGCCGACTGACCGAGGTCCTGGTGCGCACCGTTCTAGGGCTGGTTGACGGGGACGTGCCGCCGCGGCAGGAGATCGACTGACGTGACAGAGATGCGCTCGAGCGGGTACGGCGAGGGCCTCGGCGATGGGGCCAACAGCGTGCTGGGCAAGGCGCGCCTGATCCTCGAGGCGTTCCAGATCGAGGATGTCGACCTGTCGCTGTCAGAACTCTCGCGCCGCACCGGCATCTCCAAGGCGTCGGTCCATCGCCTTGCCCAGGAGCTGCTCAGCTGGGGGATGCTGGAGCGGTCCGGACAGGAGTACCGGCTGGGGATGCGGGCGTTCGAGCTCGGCAGCCGGGTCCCGCGTTTCCGGGTCCTGCGGGACGCGGTTCGTCCGTTCATGGAGAGTCTGCACTTCGCGACCAGGGAGACCATCCACCTGGCCGTTCTCGACGGCCTGGAGGTGCTGTACCTCGAGAAGATCACCGGTGTGCGGCAGACCACGCGGCCGTCACGGATCGCCGGCCGGATGCCGCTGCACTGCACCGCGACCGGCAAGGTGCTCCTCGCCTACAACCCACCGACGCTGCTCGACGACGTCGTTGCCACGGGCCTGCGGCGGATGACACCCTCGACGATCGTCCTTCCCGGAGTTCTCGCCGAGCAGCTACGCAGGGTGCGCGCGAATGGCCATGCCACCGAGCACGAGGAGACGAGGACGGGCTACTGCTCGGTCGCCGTGCCGCTTTTCGGCGGCAGCGGCCTGCTTCTCGCCGCCCTTTCCATCACCGCCCCGGCTTTCCGGGCCGACGTCAACAAGTTCGCCGCCGCGCTGACCGCGGTAACCCGCAACGTCGCGGCCACCGGTTTGATCAACTGATGCTCGCGGTCAGCGGCCGGTGAAGCGGGCGGGCCGTTTGTCCAGGAAGGCCTGGAGGCCCTCGGCGGCGTCCGCCAGCTCAAGGTTCCGCAGGACGTGCTGTTCCTCGACCGCCATCGCCTCGTCCATGGGCAGTCCCCACCCCTGGTCGATGACCTGCTTGATCAGACCGATGGTTGCCGTGGGCCGCGAGGCGAGGCGGTCGGCCTCGCGGTCGACCACGGCGTCGAAGTCGTCTCCCGCCACCATGTCGACCAGGCCCCAGGCGAGCGCCTCCTCGGCGGCGAGCCGGGTGCCGTCGATGATCAGGCGCTTCGCCCGGTGCGGGCCGATCAGCCGGGGCAGCCGCTGCGATCCGCCGGCGCCCGGGAAGATCCCCAGGTTGGACTCCGGAAACCCGAATGTCGCACCCGCCTTCAGGATGCGCAGGTCGCAGGCGAGGGCCAGCTCCGCGCCGCCGCCGAGGGCATGACCATTGAGCGCGGCGATGACCGGCTTGGCGGCCAGCTCCAGCATGCGCTGGACGTCAACCCAGCGGCGCATCGCCTGGTAGATGTCGGGGTCCAGGCGCCGCATGACGGAGATGTCGGCCCCGCCGACGAAGATCTTTCCCTTGCCGCGAACGATGATGCAGCGCACTGCTGGGTCCTGGGTGATGGCGGGCAGGTGTTCGATCAGTCGCGCGATGAGGCCCGGATCGACGATGTTCACCGGCCCGTGGTCGATCACCAGGGTGGCCACGGGCCCGCGGCGCTCGATCCGGAATCCCGCCTCCTGCCGGACTGGACTGGTACCGGTCTCGGTCTCGGTGCTCGACGGTGTCATTCCAGCGCCCCTTCGTCGTGCAAAGTTCGCAGCTCGTCCGGGCCGAGGCCGAGCAGCTCGACCAGCAGTTCGTCGGTGTGCTGGCCGAGCAGGGGGGCTGGCCGCCGGATGGCGCCGGGTGTCTCGCTCAGATGGGCGACGACCCCCTCGTGTGCCACCTTCCCGACGAGTGGGTGTTCGAGGTCGACGTAGAAGCCCCGAGCCGCCAGCTGCTCGTCGGCCTCCACCAGGTCGCGCCCGTCTCGCACCGGGTAGGCCGGGACTCCCAGCTGTTGTAGCTGCGCGGCGAGTTCGTCGGCGTCGCGCTCCGCCACCGCGGTACTGATCATGCGGGCGAAATCGGTATGCTCGTCGGCCTCGCGTTCGATCTTCAGGGCGGTGGTGAGAAGTTCCGGCGCCGCCGAACCGATCGCGATCCAGCGGTCGTCGCCGCGAGTTCGGAGGACGTCGGGCAGGACGGCGTGACGCCGAGTGCCTCCCAGCCTGCTCTCGACGAGGGCCGGTCCGAGCTGTGCGGCCATGGCCTCGAGCTGGGAGAGGTCAACGTGCCCGCCGTGGCCGGCATACAGCAGCTCCAGCGCCGCCAGCGCGGCGGCGTTCGCGGCCACCATGTCCCCGAGGCCGAAGGTGAGTCCCTGGGGAGCCCGGCCCTCGCCGCCGGTCTCGTAGGTCAGCCCCGACATGGCCGCCAGGGTGTCGGCGAACGTGACTGCCGGACGCCAGGGCCCGGTCTGTCCGACGCCCGCCATGGACACCAGGATGACGTCCGGGTTGATCTTGCTTAGTTCTGGATAGGCAAGGCCCCAGCGGGCGAGGACGCCAGGACTGAAGTTCTCGACCACGACGTCGACCTCTGCGGCGAGCCGTCGCAGGATCTCCTGCGCGCGCGGCTTGCGGAGGTTGAGGGCGAGACTCCGTTTGTCGCGGTTGAAGTTGATGAAGTAGCCGCTTTCGTCGTGGGAGGCGCCGGGGCGCAGGCGCATGGAGGGAGCGAATCGGGTCGGGTCCTGGCGATGGGCCGACTCGACCTTGATGATGTCCGCTCCGTGCTCACCGAGGATCTTTGTCATGTATGGCCCGGCGAGCACCCAGGTGAGGTCCAGTACCCGCACTCCGTCCAGGGCCTGCCCGGGCGCGCCGCCGGCCTTGTCGTCGCCGGGCCGGTTGCTGACCAGCCGCCGCCTGATCCGCGGCGGGCCGTGCGGACTTGCCTCGGGACCGTCGAGCCATCGAACGTCGGCGCCGACGTGCTGGGGCTCATCGAGTCGGACCGGGCGCGGGAGCGCCCGGGAGGCAAACGGGAACCCGACGTCGGCCACCCGTCCCACGGACGTCTCGATGTCGACGAGGAACTCGCGGTCGCGAAGCTGCGGGTTCTCCAGGAGACGAGCGGGTGAGACGATCTCAGCCCAGGGAAGCGAACGGCGGCGCGCCTCCTGGCTGAAGTCTTCAGCGGTGTGCCGCGCCACGAATCGGCCGACAACGTCGTCGACGTGCGGACGCCGCTCCCAGCGCAGCACGGGATCCTGCCACCGCGGCTCCGTGAGGTCCTCGGCCGCGCGCTGTTCGTCCATCCAGGCGAGCAGGTCGTCCCACATCCGGTTGCTTCCGGAGTAGCCGCCGGCGAGATAGCCGTCCGACGCCGCGAAGACCCGATGGGCGACGTGCCCGTACACGCCGGAGGTACGGCCGGGGACCGTGCCGGCGTGGATCCACGAGATGGCGCCGGTCTCCAGCGTGGCGGCCACGGCCTCCTGTACCGAGAGGTCGGCCAGCTGCCCCCGGCCGGTGCGCCGGCGGGCGACGAGCCCGAGCAGCGCCGCGATGGCGGCGTGGGTCCCGGCCAGCTGGGTGGCCTGCTGTCGGGGTGGTGGCTGCGGTGCCTGACCTGGGTCGCCGCCGAGCCAGGCCATGCCCCCGGCTGCGGTCGCGACGAGGTCATCGGCCAGCCAGGTGCTTCTCGGCCCGGTGAGGCCAAACGGCGTGACGACGACGTGTGACACCCGGCTCCACGCATCCGGGTCGGCGTCTCGTAGGCCCAGTGTCCGCAACGTGGTGACCGGACCGGACTCGAGGACGATGTCGGCGTCGGGCAGCAGCCTGACCAGGACCGTCTCCAGATCGGCGGACCGGCAGACGCGCTTTCCGGCGTGCCAGTGCAGGTGGTCCGCTGTTCCGAGGGGCACCGCCGGACGGTCGGTGACGCGGATGACGTCGGCCCCCAGCCCGACGAGGAGCCGAGCAGCCTGGAACGCGAGGTCGTCGGTCAGATCCAGCACGCGCAGAGTGGACGTGGATAGCGAGGTCACTGTTTCTCCGGATCCTGTCTTGTCGGGGACAACCGGCCCGGTTCGCTCCGGGCGCGGGCGACCGGGCCGGTACCGCCCAGATCAGATCAGGTCGAATTCTTGGTGAACCAGCCCTTGAGGATTGCCCGGTCGATGTCAGGCGACGAGTCCATCAGCTTCTCCTGCTGGAAGAAGGTCACGATCTCGCGGGAGCTCACCAGGTCCTCGTTGGTAAAGTCGCGGACCGCGAAGGTAATCTCTGGCAGCACCTTGACTGTCTGGTCGGCTGGGATCTTCACTTCCTTCTCGGTGGCGTCAGCGGCGCGCTGTGGCTGCGTGGTGACAATCTCGCTCGCCTCCCCGATCACCTTGATGATCTTTGTGGCGAGGTCCGTGTGCGCGTCCAGCCACGTCCGATCGGCCACGATCCACTGGACGTACTTCACGCCGAAGTCGCCAATCGTCTCGGTGACATGGCCACCGGCCTCGACTCCTCGGGTCACCCAGGGATCGAAGGCCACGTAGCCGTCCACCTCGCCCTTGCTGAGCAGCGTCGGGAAGTCCGGCGGCCCGGCCTTGACGAACTGAACCGAGGCACGGTCGATCCCCTTGCTCTCCAGGTAACGCACGGTGGACAGGGTCAACAGCCCGGGCGCGACCGCCATCTTCTTGATCTGATGCGGGTCGGTGATCCCCTTGCCGAGCACTACTTTGAGGTACTTCGACGACTCCTGGAACACCGCCACCGCCCGGAGGTCGGGCGCCTTGGCCATCAGCGGAAGGATCGTGGCGTCGGAGTTGCCGGCGAGCTGGGCGGCGCCGGCGATCACGGTCTGGGTGGGCGCCGGCCCACCCTCGGTCTGGGTGAGCTCGACATTGAGGCCGGCCTTGGTGAACAGGCCCTCCTGCTTGGCGACGTAGAAGGGCGCAAAGGCGGCGTCCACCCCGACCGCGATCCGGACCAGGGGCTGCGCGTCGCTGGATCCGGAGGCTGGGCGACCACAACCGCTCAGCGCCAGCACGAGCGTGGCCGCCAATCCGATAACCGCCGTCAGGTAGAGTCGACCGGACCGGGCCGCCCGCGGCGGGCGGCTCCGCGGCTCGAAATTCTCGCGAAACATGACAAACTGCCCTTCAGTGGGGATGGCTCACCGCGACGCCGCAGTGGGGACAACAGGTAGGCCGCCGGCGTGTGGCGGCGAAGTCACACCTTCACGCCGTAACGCCGCAACAGGCGGCCGGCCACGATGCGGATCAAACGGTCGCAGGTAAATCCGAGCACGCCGAGGACGATAATGCCAAGGAAGATCCAGTCCACCCGGCCGTAGTTGCGGGACTGCCAGATCAGAGCGCCGATGCCGTTGTCCGCGGCCACGATTTCAGCGGACACGATGGTCAGGAAGCTGTTGCCCATGGCCAGCCGCGCGCCGGTGACAATGTGCGGCACTGTCGCGGGCAACACGACGGCGTGCAACACCTGCCAGCGGTTGGCCCCGAGGCTCACGGCGGCCCGAAGTTTTGACTCGTCGATCGCCAGCACGCCGGCGATCGTGTTGATGGTGACGATGAAGACCGACGTATAGAAGATCAGCACGATCTTCGACGTCTCGCCGATGCCGAACCACACGATGGTCAGCGTGACGAAGGCGATCGGCGGGACGAAGCGAAAGAACTCGATGTAAGGGTCGAGCAGCCGCCGGATCGTCGCGACCCGCGCCATCAGGATGCCGATCGGGGCGCCAACGACCACCCCGAGCCCCCAGCCCAGCAGGATGCGGCGGACCGAGGCGAGTACGGCGTCGCCGAGGGTTCCGTCCCGTGCAAGATCCACGCCCGCCCGCAGGGTCTGCGCCGGGGTGGCGGCCAGGGCCGGGCCGTACCACCAGGCGACCAGTTCCCAGACACCCAGCCCGAGCAACACGGTCAGGACGGTGGGCGCCGCCGCCCGCAATATGACGTGGCCACCGCCGCGCGGACGGGTTCTCGATGGCGCCAGGCTGACCGTGCTGCGTGCCATGTCGGTCATGCCGCCGCTCCTTCAATATCCGCGCCCTGCACCCGCAGCGAGGCGCGCACCTCGTCGCCGATGTCCTGGCGCAGGCGGCGGCGCAGGTCCGTGAAGGCGGCACTGTCCTCCTGGCGGGGACGGGGCAGCTCCACTCGGTAGCTGCTCTTGATCCGGGCTTCCGGGCCGGCCGACATCACGACCACCCGGTCGGCCAGCAGGATCGCCTCGTCGATGTCGTGGGTGACGAACACGACGGTGCTGCGGTGGGTCTGCCAGATCCGGTCCAGTTCCCCCTGCATGACCTCCCGGGTCTGCGCGTCCAGGGCCCCAAACGGCTCATCCATCAACACCACCCGGGGCTGGTTGGCCAGTACCCGCGCGAGCTGGACCCGTTGCCGCATGCCACCCGACAGCTGGTTCGGGAAGTGGTCGGCGGTGTGCCGTAGGCCCACCAGTCCGAGAAACTCGTCGACGATCTCCCGTTGCCGGGCACGCGGCACGCCGCGCATCCGCGGGCCGAACGCCACGTTCCGCCGGACCGTCAGCCAGTCGAACAGCGCCTCAGTGCCCTGGAACACCACGCCGCACTCCGGGTTGGGGCCGGTCACCTCGCTGTCGCCCAGTCGGATAGAGCCGCGGTTGGGTGCGACAAACCCGGCGAGCGCCATGAGCAAAGTCGACTTTCCGCAGCCGCTGGGGCCTAGCAGGCAGACAAATTCGCTGTCTTCGATCTCGAGGTTGATGCCGCTGACCGCCTGATAGCCGCCAAAGCCGATGCCGAGGTCCCGGAACACGATGCGAAGCCCGCCGGACCGCGCCGCGTCGTCCGCTCTCACCACGTTGTTGAGGTCACTCACCATTACCCCGTCCGCTAGGGTGCCGCCGGTCAACCTGGCTGTTTGCCGGAGTTCACAGAGGTATAGCCGCGCCCTCACCGTCGCAGCAATGCCCGTGGTCCGCTGAGCGGACCCCATCCGGGATACTTCGGCGACATCGGAACGTAACTTTGACCTCGTCCACAGAGACCGGTCAGCTGCGGTGTGTTACCCCAGAACGGGCATGTCGCCGTGGTTAGGTTGGTGCCGAGCGCGACGAGGTGCTTGGCGAGGAGTTGTGCAGACATCTGGCGCCGCTGGCCCCCGCGTGGGGGCGCCGGTTCCTCTATCCGGACCGGCTGCCGGTGGACGACCAGGCCGCACTTAAGGGGTTCCTGTGGGTGCCGCGGAAGGCGCCCTTGCATTGTGAGGAGTCGGGCGCACCGAGCGTCGGCGGCTTGATGATCAGACGGTGACGCAACCGCCTCGCTCGTCGGCACGGAAAGTGGCGCCCAACAACCGCCAACTGGGGAAGATGGCGATAAGCGTTCGCCTCCGTTCGTCCGCCCTGGCGGTGACTGCCGCGACGATCCGGTGTCCGCCCCGTTACGGGAACCGAACTCCTGGTTGGACTCACCCGCGGTGGCGTGCCCGCTCTTGCGGTCCCCAGGGTCGCCCCACCTCGTCTTTCCGCTCAGGTCGGGCGGGGCTCGCGGGGCAGGCCTAGGATCGTCTCGGCGATGATGTTGCGCTGGATCTCGGAGGCGCCGGCGTAGATGGTGCCGGAGCGCGCCGCCATCCAGGCACCCGCCCACGAGGCGGTCGAGCTGGACGGCACGCCCGGGTCGTCGGCCCGGTAGGCCCGCAGCGGCGGGCGGCCCTGGAGCACCTGCCCCCGGAGGCCGAGGATGTCCTCGGCCAGGTCCGTCACCCGCTGGTGGTACTCGCTCCAGTACAGCTTGGCGACCGACGCCGTCGCGGCCAGCTCGCCGCCCCGGGCCAGGCCGGTGAGGATCCGGTAGCCCAGGTGGCGCATGACCTCGACCCGGGCGACGGCGTCGGCGAGCCGCTGGCGGACCACCGGGTCGCCGGCCTTGCCGTCCTGCTGGGCCAGCCGGATCAGCCGGTCGAGCTCGGAGCGGAACAGGATCGGGTTGGTGGCGGCCTCCTCGCCGCGCTCGTGGCCCAGCAGCGCGGTCGCCACCTTCCAGCCTTCACCGGGCGCGCCGACGACGTTCTCGGCGGCCGTGCGCGCCTCGGTGACGAAGACCTCGCAGAACTCGCTCTCGCCGGTCATCTGGCGGATGCGCCGGATCTCGATGCCGGGCTGGTGGATCGGGACGAGCAGGAAGCTGATCCCGCGGTTGCGCGCGGCATCGGGGTCGGTGCGGGCGAGCATGAAGATCCAGCCGGCGTGGAAGGCGTGCGACGTCCAGATCTTCTGCCCGGTGACGACCCACTCGTCGCCCTCGAGATGGGCCCGGGTGCGCAGCGCGGCGAGGTCGGAGCCGGCCTCGGGCTCGGAGTAGCCCTGGCACCAGTGCTCCTCGCCGGACAGGATCCGGGGCAGGAACCGCTCCTTCTGCGCGGGTGTGCCGAAGCGCAGCAGGGTCGAGCCCAGCATCTTGATCGCATAGGTGTCGTACGGCGCCCCATAGGGGACGCCGGCGCGGGCCAGCTCCTCGACGAGGGCGACCTGGTGCAGTCGGGAAAGGCCTCGGCCGCCGTACTCGACGGGCCAGGTGACCCCGAGCAGCCCGCGTCGGTACAGCGTCGCCCGCCAGCTCTCGACGAAATCCTCCGCGGCGGTCCGGTCCTCGATCGCGCCGAGGCCGGCGAAGTCCGCCGGGAGTTCCTCGGCGAGGATGGCGCGCACCTCGGCGCGGAAGGCCTCGACGTCGGGCGGATAGCGCAGGTCCATGAGATAAAGATAGATTATTTATCTAATTTGGGTGGGTGATGTGGCCCCCGTCCTGACTGTCAGCCCGGCCCGGTGGCGCGGCCGCGACGGCGTCCGATCCGGGCGGGCCGGGCGGCGGGCCGCCGCGACGGGGGGCGCGCGGCCCGGTCGGCCCGGTGGGCGGCCACCGGCTCGCCGTCGCGTGCGGGCTCCCCGGTCCGCGGCGCCACATCGGGGTCCAGGCAGTCGAGCTCGTGGATGAGCGTCGCCTGCCAGTAGCCGGCCCGGTCGCGCCGCAGGTCGAGCACTCCCGCGCAGCAGTGGGTCGAGTAGGCGGCGGCCGCCTCCAGTAAGAGCCGTGGCGGCTGCTCGTCGGCGACGATGAACCTCATCCTGGGTCCTCCCGCGTCGTCTGCGTCGGAATGCGGCCGCCGTGTCCGGGCCGGGTGCCAGCTGGCTGCCCACCCGGCCGGCGACCGCCTCCGATAGCGCTAAATCATCGTGCTTGCTTGGCGGTCTTGCTAGGGGGTGCGGTCGCTCAGCTCATCAGGTCGACGGCGGTCTCGGCCGGGATGCCCGTGAGCAGGAACGTGCTCACCGACTCCAGGTGGCGGGTCCAGTAGGCCTCGACCTCGCCGGCCGTCCCGTCCCGCAACAGCGTGACCAGCCTCCGGTGGCTCCGGTGGGTGCGCTCGCGCAGGGCGGCATGGGTGTCCGGCGGCGCGACGGACGTCGACGAGACATTGGCCGTCTCGACGACGGCGTAGAGCATCCGCACCAGCAGGCTGAGGGTGGGGCTGTCCGCGAGCTCCACCAGGCCCAGGTGTAGGTCCTGGTCGGCGGTGAGGAAGTCGTTGTGGCGGCCGGCGTCGTGCGCGTGTGCCTCCGCGGCGAGCAGCTCCTCGATCCGGGCCACCTTCGCCGCGGTACGGGCCGCCGCGAGCCGGGCCGCGGCCTGGCCCTCCAGCAGCGTGCGGATCTCGAAGACGTCCTTCAGCCGGGCTCGGCGGTGCTGCAGCACGGCGCCCGCCTGACGGGCGAGCGCCGCGGGGCTGGGCACCTGGACCCGGGCGCCACCACGGGACCCGCGCAGCACGGTGATGAGGCCCTCGGCCTCGAGCATGCGAAATCCTTCGCGCAGCGTCGGCCGGGAGACGCCGAACTGCGTCATCAGGACCGACTCCGACGGGAGCATGGTGCCCTCGGCGAGCTCGCCTCGCACGATCCTCCCGCGTACCTGGCTCGCGACCAGCTCCCCGGCCTTGGGCACGCGGACCTGGCGACCTGGCCCGGCGCCACCCTGGCCGGCGCCGGACGGGCCGGGGCGCCCTTCGGACGTGGTCGTCATGGCCGGCTCAGCTGGCCGGCGGGGTGTCGTCGTCGCCGGTCGCGCCGGTGAACCGCGCGGGGCGCTTCTCCTGGATCGCCGCCATGCCCTCGACCGGATCGGGCCCACCGAAGCCGTAGAACTCCAGCGCCAACGACGCGTCGAAGCTCGGGCCCATCGCGCGGTACCAGTTGTTCAGCGCGTACTTCGTCCAGCGGACCGCGCTGGGGGAGACGGCCATCAGCTTGCGCGCGACGCCGAGCGCGGTCTCGCGCAGGTCGGCCTCGTCGACGGCCAGCGACACGAGCCCGATCCGCTCGGCCTCGGCGCCGGTGAGGGTGTCGTTGGTGAGCAGGTAGTACTTCGCCTTGGCCATCCCGGCGAGGATCGGCCAGCTGATGACCGCGTGGTCACCCGCCGCCACGCCCAGGCGGGTGTGGCCGTCGAGTATCCGGGCGGTCTTGGCCGCGATCGAGACGTCGGCGAGGACGCCGACGACCAGGCCCGCGCCGACGGCCGGGCCGTGGATGGCCGACACGATCGGTTTCGAGCAGTTGATGACGTTGTAGACGAGGTCGCGGGCCTCGCGCATGACCCGGGTGCGGGTGGAGTAGTCGCCGGTCATCTCGGCGAGCAGGTCGAAGCTGCCGCCGGCGGAGAACCCGCGGCCCTCGCCGCGGACCACGACCACCTGTGTGTCGGGATCCCGGTCGATCACCCGCCAGACCTCGGCTAGGTCGCGGTGCATCCGGGGGCTCACCGAGTTCAGGCCGGGGCCGTCGAAGACGAGCTCGAGGACGCCGGGCTCGGGCCGCTCAAGCCGAAGACTGGGGAAGTCCGTGTACAGGTCGGACATCGGGCCGTCCTTCCAGGTCGCGTGTCACAGGTGGGGCGGTGGTGACCGGGCTCACGCCCGTACGACTCCGGCCCGACTGGTGGACTGGTGCCAGTGAAGCCGCAATGAGATAGTTAATTACTACAAGTGCATCTTATCGAACCTCGCGGGGTGCGGCCAGAAGGGCCGACGCCGGGGTGCTCATGGTGTCCCGCGCCACCCGCCCCCGTCGGGGCCCCGTGTATCCCCAGGAGGCGGACACCGTGCAGCGCAGGCACTTCGAGGTGGAGCACGAGGCGTTCCGCGACCTGTGCCGGTCGTTCTTCGTCAAGGAGTGCGCACCTCGGGTCGAGGAGTGGGAACGGGCAGGCCAGGTCGACCGCGACGTCTGGCGGCGGGCCGGCGCCGCCGGGATGCTGCTCTGGGAGGCGCCCGAGGAGTTCGGCGGCCAGGGTGTGCGGGACTACCGCTACTCCCAGGTGCTTGCCGAGGAGATCTACGCGACCGGCAGCGCCGGCCTCGGGTTCGGCCTGCAGAACGACGTCATGCCGCCCTACCTGATCGACCTGACCAACCAGGATCAGAAGGCCCGCTGGCTGCCAGGCTCGGTCACCGGCGACACCATCTGGGGCCTGGCCATCAGCGAGCCGGGCGCGGGCAGCGACGTCGCCTCGATCCGCGCCACCGCGCTGCGCGACGGTGACGTCTACGTCGTCAACGGCACGAAGGCGTTCATCACCAACGGGCTGCTGCTCGACAAGGCCGTCGTCGCGGTCAAGACCGACCCGGCGCAGCGGCACAAGGGCGTGAGCCTGCTCGTCGTCGAGGACGGCATGCCCGGCTTCGAGCGCGGCCGGCACCTCGACAAGGTCGGCCAGCGCTCGCAGGACACCGCGGAGCTGTTCTTCCGCGACGTGCGGGTGCCGGTGACGAACCTGCTCGGCGAGGAGGGCAGGGGCTTCGGCTACCTGATGCGCAACCTGCCGCAGGAGCGCCTCGGCGCGGGCGTTGCCGCCACCGGCGTGATGTGGCGCGCCCTCGGGCTGACCGTCGACTACGTCCGCTCCCGCCAGGCCTTCGGTCAGACCCTGGGCGGCTTCCAGAACACCCGGTTCGAGCTGGCCGAGGTCAAGACGCTGTGCGAGGTCGCCCAGGCCTACGTCGACAAGGCCGTGGTGGAGCACCTCGCCGGCGACCTCTCGCCCGAGGACGCCGCCGGGCTCAAGCAGTGGACGACCGATACCCAGAACCAGGTCGTCGACCGCTGCCTGCAGCTGTTCGGCGGCTACGGCTACATGAACGAGTACGAGATCGCGCGGCTGTGGCGCGACAGCCGGGTCCAGCGCATCTATGCCGGCAGTAACGAGGTCATGAAGGAGATCGTCGGCCGCGCGCTGCGCCTCGAGGGCCCGGCCGCCTGATGGGAGCCGAGATGACGCAGCCCTCCGTCCGCCTGCACGTCGCCGGCGGTGTCGGCACGATCCGGCTGGACCGGCCGCCCGTCAACGCGCTGGATGCCGAGATGCGCACGCGCCTCGCGGCGGCGGCGGCCGAGGCCGGCCGGCGCGGCGACGTTCGAGCGGTGGTCGTGTACGGCGGGGAGAGGAGCTTCGCCGCCGGGGCCGACGTGCGGGAGCTCGCGGCGGCCGACCTCGCTGGCATGGTCGCGGACGTCGGGGAGTTGCAGGCCACGCTCGGCGCGGTCGCCGGCATCGGCAAGCCGACCATCGCCGCCCTGACCGGCTTCGCGCTCGGCGGCGGCCTGGAGATCGCGCTCGCCTGCGACTTCCGGATGGCGGCGCAGGACGTCCGGCTCGGACTGCCCGAGGTCCTCCTCGGCACGATCCCGTGCGGCGGCGGCACCCAGCGGCTGGCCCGGCTCGTCGGCCCGGCGGTGGCCAAGGACCTGCTGTACACCGGCCGGCAGGTGCGAGCCGACGAGGCGCTCGCGACCGGTCTCGTCGACGCGGTGCTCCCGGTGGGGGAGGTCTACCAGGCGGCGCTCGCCAGGGCGGCGGCGTTCGCAACCGGCCCGGCGCTGGCCCTGCGGGCACTCAAGCTCGCGGTCGACGAGGGCCTCGAGGTTCCGCTGGACACCGGCCTGGCCATCGAACGCGCCCACTTCATCGGCCTGTTCGCGACGGAGGACCGCGCCGAGGGCATGGCCTCGTTTCTCCAGCGCGGCCCGGGTAAGGCGGTCTTCACCGGCTGTTGACGGCGCTCGCGGCCTCGGGTCCGGCCTGGTCACGCCTTGCTGTACATCTGAAATCGTGTAATTATCTAACGAATATCTCGATGGGTGCGAGCTCCAGTCGTGGATGTCGGGGCCGCGCCCCTGCGCGACGCCCGCGAGGCGACGGACCGCGAGCCCTGGATGGTGACCCGGGATGGGGACATGGACTTCGGACTGACTGACGAGCAGCGCCTGCTGCGCGAGACGGCACGCGAGTTCGTGGCCAAGGTGTGCCCGCCTGAGCGGGCGAAGGCGTGGGACGAGGCGGGGACGTACCCCGCCGAGCTGTTCACCGCGATGGCCGAGCTGGGCTGGCTCTCGCTGCCGTTCCCCGCCGCGCTCGGCGGGGACGACGGCGGGATCGTCGAGCTGTGTCTGCTGGCCGAGGAGCTCGGCCGTGCCAGCCTCGACATCGCGATGTGCTACGCGGGCACCTTCATCCCGGGGCTGACGCTGCTGCGCTGGGGCAGCGCTGCCCAGCACGAGCGCTACCTGGCCGACATGATGGCCGGCCGAACCCGCTTCGCCGTGGCGATGAGCGAGCCCGACGTCGGCTCCGACGTGGCGGCGCTGCGCACGTCCGCGGTGGACGCCGGCGACCACTTCGTCGTCAACGGGCAGAAGGCCTGGTGCACCGGCGCCGGCGTGCCGGGCGCGGTGATCGCGATGTACGTGCGGACCGACCCGGACGCACCGCGCCACCGCGGGCTGTCCCTCCTGCTCGTCGACCCGGCCTCGCCCGGTGTGGAGATCCGCCGGACGCCGACGCTGGCCCGCCACATCCTGGGCACGAACGAGCTGTTCCTCACCGACGTGCGAGTCCCCAAGGAGAACCTCGTCGGCCCCCTCCACGGCGGCTGGCGGGTCATGCTCTCCGGCCTGGACGTCGAGAAGATCCTCATGAGCGCCGCCTATGTCGGCACCGCGCAGGCGACGCTCGACGAGGCGCTGGCCTACGCGCGCGAGCGGCAGGCGTTCGGCCGCCCGATCGGGGAGTTCCAGTCGCTCGCGCACGCGCTGGCCGACCTGCAGACCGAGATCGACGCGGCGCGGCTGCTGTCCTACCGCGCGGCGTGCCTGCTCGCGGCCGGCGAGCCGTGCACCCGCGAGGGCGCGATGGCGAAGCTGAAGGGCTCCGAGACCTATGTGTCGGCGGCCCGCTGGGGGATGCAGATCCTGGCTGGCCACGGTTTCTCGACGGAGAGCGTCATGAGCTTCCGCTGGCGGGAGTCGATCGTGGCGACGATCTCCGGCGGCACCAGCCAGATCCAGCGCAACGCGATCGCCCGCAGCATGGGCCTGCGCTCGTACTGACCCCGGGCCCGGGACGGCGCTGGCCGTCCCCGCCCAGCTGACCACCTGACAGTTCTGATCGTTTGTGGGAGGCCGCATGGCGAGCTCCGTCGGAATTACGGGCTACGGCGCGTACGTGCCGTACTGGCGTCTGACGCGCGCGGCGGTCGCCGCGGCGCTGGGGACCGGGGGCGGCAAGGGCACCCGGGCGGTGGCCAGCTACGACGAGGACACGACCACGCTCGGCGTCGAGGCGGCGCGTGTCGCGCTGCGCGGGCGGGCCGACGAGCCGGGGACGCTGTACTTCAGCACCACTGACCCCGCCTATGCCGACAAGTCCAACGCCACTGTCGTCCATGCGGCGCTCCGCCTCGGCCGTGACGTGCTCGCGGTGGACTTCGGCGGCGCCGTGCGCAGCGGCATCGGCGCCCTGCTCGCCGCCGCCGGCGCCGCGGCGGGCGGCGCGGCAGGGCTGGTCGTGCTGGCGGACACCCGCACAGGCCTGCCCGGCGGGCAGGACGAGACGGCTGGCGGCGACGCGGCGTCGGCCCTGCTCCTCGGGCGGGACACGCCGGGCGCCCCGGTGCTGGCCGAGCTGCTCGCCCAGGCCAGCGCCACCGCGGAGTTCCTCGACCGGTGGCGGGTTCCCGGCGCGTCCGCGTCCCGCGTGTGGGAGGAGCGCTTCGGCGAGCAGGCCTACCTGCCGCTCGCGCACGAGGCGTTCGCCGCCGCGCTCAAGGACGCCGACCTCACGCCCGACCAGCTCGACCGCGTGATCGTCGCCGGCACCCATGCCCGAGCGGTCCGCGCGTTCGCCGCCCGCTGCGGCGCCCGCCGCGACGCGCTCGCGCCCGACCTCACCGATGCGCTCGGCAACCCCGGGACCGCGCAGGCCGGGCTGCTGCTCGCCGATGCGCTCGACCGGGCCGAGCCCGGCCAGACGATCGCCCTGGTCGTGCTCGCCGACGGCGCGACCGCGACCGTCTGGCGGGCGACCGACGCCCTGCCCGCGGGCCGGCCGGCCGTCGGCGTCGCCGACCAGGTGGCCGCCGGCAACGACACGCTGCCGTACGCCTCGTTCCTGACCTGGAAGGGCTTCCTGGACCGGGAGCCGCCGCGCCGCCCCGACCCGGCCGCCCCGGCGGCGCCGCCGTCGCTACGGAGCGCCGCGTGGAAGTTCGGGTTCGTCGCGTCGAAGTGCACCGCGTGCGGCGACGTCCAGCTGCCCCCGGGCAGGGTGTGCAAGAAGTGCGCGGCGGTGGACGAGGCGACACCGGTCGCGCTGGCGGACACCCCCGCAAAGATCGCCACCTTCACCGTCGACCGCCTCGCCTACACCCCGAGCCCGCCGCTGGTCGGCGTGGTCGTCGACTTCGACGGCGGTGGGCGCACCGACTGCGAGCTGACCGACAGCGCGGGCGACGTCGCCATCGGCCAGCGGGTCGAGATGACCTTCCGGCGCGTGGTCACCGCCGGGAACGGGATTCACAACTATTTCTGGAAGGCCCGGCCGGTTCGTTTCACCAAGGAGCGTTGAGCAATGGCGTCAACGGGTATCCGCGACCGCGTCGCGATCGTCGGGATGGGCTGTACGGCCTTCGGCGAGCACTGGGACAAGGGCGTCTCCGACCTGCTGATCGAGTCGTCCACGGCCGCCATGACGTCCGCCGGGGTGACCCGCGAGGACATCGACGCCTACTGGCTGGGCACGATGGGCTCCGGCACCAGCGGGCTGACGCTCTCCCGGGCGCTGCGGCTGGACAACAAGCCGGTCACCCGCCTGGAGAACTTCTGCGCGACCGGTTCGGAGGCGCTGCGCAACGCCTGCTACGCCGTAGCGTCCGGCGCCTATGACATGGCGATGGCGATCGGCGTCGAGAAGCTCAAGGACTCGGGTTTCTCCGGCCTCGTGCCCACCCCGGTGCCCGGGGACGGCACGGGCAGTGACCTGACGGCGCCGGCCGCGTTCAGCCTGCTCGCGCCGGCCTACGCCAGGCGCTACGGCGTCGACGACGCCGAGCTGAAGGATGTGCTGGCCAGGATCGCGTCGAAGAACCACCACAACGGCGCCCGCAACCCGCGGGCGCAGTTCCGCAAGGAGGTCAGCCGCGAGACGGTGTGCGCCGCGCCGCTGGTCGCCGGGGCGCTGGGCGTGTTCGACTGCAGCGGCGTCTCCGACGGCAGCGCCGCCGCGATCGTGGTCCGCGCCGAGGACGCGCACCGGTACACCGACAAGCCGATCTACGTGAAGGGCCTGTCGTTCGTCGCGGGCCCGGCGACCGGCACGTCCGACCCGGCCTACGACTACACGACCTTCCCCGAGGTCGTCGCGAGCGCGCGGGACGCCTACCGGCAGGCCGGGGTGACGGACCCGCGCCGCGAACTGGCGCTGGCCGAGGTCCATGACTGCTTCACGCCCACCGAGCTGGTCCTGATGGAGGACCTCGGCTTCGCCGACCGCGGCTTCGGCTGGAAGGAGGTCCTCGCCGGGACCTACGAGCTCGGCGGGGACCTGCCGGTCAACCCGGACGGCGGGCTGAAGGCCTTCGGCCACCCGATCGGCGCCAGCGGCCTGCGGATGATGTTCGAGTGCTGGCTGCAGCTGCGTCATGAGGCGCCGCCGGAGCGGCGGATCGCCTCGGTGGACGCTGGCCGGACGCTGGCGCTCACACACAACCTCGGCGGCCGGCCGGGTGAGTGCGTCTCGTTCGTCAGCGTCGTCGGCTCCGAGCCCAGCGCCTGAGTGCTGCTAATTAGTTAACTTCTTGCTATTATCAAACCTATGGTTGCGCAGGTACCGGTGGCCGGGGGCTTGTTCACCTGGCCGTCCGACGAACCCCGGCTGATCGGCTCGGAGCGGGACGGGGTGATCTCCTTCCCCGCCCGACCCGGCGAGCAGGAACACCTGCTCGGCCGCCGCGGCACGCTCTGGAGCTTCACCACGCAGCAGTTCCGACCACCGTCCCCGCCCTACGACGGTCAGGACACGGCGGAGACGTTCGCGCCGTATGCGCTGGGCTATGTCGAGTTGCCAGGCGAGCTGCTCGTCCAGGGCCGCCTCACCGAGGCCGACCCGGCGAAGCTCGCGATCGGCCAGGAGATGGAGCTGACGGTCGTGCCCTACACGACTCGCCCCGACGGGACCGAGGTGCTGACCTTCGCGTTCATGCCGGTCGGCGGCGCGGACGAGCAGGAACAGGATGGTGACGCATGAGCACGGCGGACGTCGCGATCGTCGGGGTAGGGCTGTTCCCGTTCGGCCGGTACGGCGCGAAGCCGTGCATGGAGATGGGTGCGGAGGCGGCCCGCGCGGCGCTGGCCGACGCGGGCGCCGACTGGGCCGACGTCCAGACCGCGTTCGTCGGCAGCTACGAGGTGTCCAACCCGGACGCCGTCGTCGGCCTGCTGGGCCTGACCGGCATCCCCGTGCGCGGCGTGTTCAACGGCTGCGCCACCGGCGGGACGTCGCTGCAGATGGCGACGCGGGCCATCCGCTACGGCGAGGCCGACGTCGCGATGGCGATCGGGATGGACAAGCACCCCCGCGGCGCGTTCGCCGGCGACCCCGAGGCCATGGGCCTGCCGGCCTGGTACGGCCAGACCGGGATGTTCCTCACGACGCACTTCTTCGGCACGAAGATCAACCGCTACATGCACCAGTACGGCGTGACGCGGGAGACGCTGGCCCGGGTCGCGGCGAAGAACTTCGCCAACGGCACCCGCACCCCGCACGCCTGGCGGCGCACCCCGATGACGGCCGAGCAGATCCTCGACTCCGAGATCGTGAACTACCCGCTCACCCGGTACATGTACTGCGGCCCGGACGAGGGGGCGGCCGCGCTCGTGCTGTGCCGGGCGGACCTCGCCCACCGGTACACCTCCGCGCCGGTGTACGTACGGGCCGCGGAGTTGCGCAGCCGCCGCGCGGGCGCCTTCGAGGTGCAGAGCCCGTCCCTGCCGCTGGACGCGGCGCCGAGCCCGACGGTCGACGCGTCCCGCGCCGCCTACGAGGCGGCGGGCATCGGTCCGGGAGACGTCGACGTCGCGCAGCTGCAGGACACCGACGCCGGCTCCGAGGTCATCCACATGGCCGAGAACGGCTTCTGCGCGGACGGCGAGCAGGAGAAATGGGTCGCCGAGGGCGCCACCGAGCTGACGGGCCGGCTGCCGGTCAACACCGACGGCGGCCTGATCGCCAACGGGGAGCCGATTGGCGCCTCCGGCCTGCGCCAGGTGTACGAGATCGTCCTGCAGTTGCAGGGCCGCGCCGGCGACCGTCAGATCGGCGGCACGCCGCGCGTCGGCTACACCCACCTCTACGGCGCCCCGGGGGCGTCAGCGGTGTCGATCCTGTCCCGCTGAACGCACGCACCGAGGACGGGCACGTCCGCCATCGGCGCGGCTCCGGCCCGCTTCGCGCCCGGCCGGCGCCCGCGCCCCAGGGGGCCGGCCGGGCGCCATCGGCGCGCCGGCCGGCGGGAACGGAAGGGCATGAGCACGCTCGACCAACTGACCGTGGCGCCCGAGGACACCGTCCTCTACGACGTCCAGGCGGACGGGGTGGCCGTCCTGACGTTGAACCGCCCAGGCCGGCGCAACGCCTGGGGATACGACATGGAGGCCCGCTACTACGCGCTGCTCGACGAGGCCGCGGCGGACCCGGCCGTCCGGGTCATCGTGGTCACCGGCGCTGGCGGCACGTTCTGTCCGGGCATGGACATGGACATCCTGCGCCGCGCGTCGACCGACCCGACCTACCAGCGGCCGGCCCGCCGGCCGCAGACCCACGCCCGCACCGTGCCCAAGCCCGTCGTCGCGGCCGTCGACGGCGCCTGCGCCGGCATCGGGTTCGTGCAGGCGCTGATGGCGGACCTGCGGTTCACCACCGCGCGGGCGAAGTGGACGCCGTCGTTCACCCGGCTCGCGCTGAGCTCCGAGGACGCGGTCAGCTGGCTGCTGCCCCGCCTCGTCGGCGCCGGCCACGCCGCGGACCTGCTGCTGTCCTGCCGGGTGGTGCGGGGTGAGGAAGCGGCGCGCCTCGGCCTGGCCAACCGCTGCGTCGAGCCCGACGACCTGCTGTCCGCCGCGCTCGCGTGGGCAGGCGACGTGGCGCGCAACTGTGCGCCCTGGGCGCTGGCCCAGGTCAAGAACCAGCTGTCGCTCGACATGACCGCGACGCTCGAGGAGGCGCGGCTGCGTTCGAACGAACTGTTGACGCAGGCCCGCGACCGGGTCGACTACGCCGAGGGCGTCGCCTCCTTCCGGGAGCGCCGGGCGCCCCGTTTCGAGGGACTGCCCGCCGACCACCCGGCGGTCGAGCTTGCTGGGCTGGGCCGATGAGCGCGGACGGCTCCGCCCCGCCCGTGCCCGTGGCCGGCTCCGCGGTGGCCGCGGAGGCGCCGGCTGAGGCGGGAGAGCCGCGGGGCCTCGTGGGGTACGAGGTCGACGACGCCGGGGTGGCGGTCGTGACCCTGGACGACCCCGAGAACCGCAACGGCTGGTCGCCGGACATGGAGAACGCCTACTTCGCCGTCCTCGACGCCGCCGCGGTCGACCCCGCCGTGCGCGTTGTCGTGCTCACCGGGGCCGGGCGTACGTTCTGCCCCGGGCTGGCGATGAGCAGGCTCGGCGCGGTCGCCACTGGCGGCCTGCGGCTGGCCGACAGGCGGCCGCAGTACACGCCCCGGCTGTTCCCGAAGCCGCTGATCGGCGCGATCAACGGTGCCTGTGCCGGGATCGGCCTCGTCCAGGCCCTGCAGTGCGACGTCCGGTTCGCCGCCCGCGGCGCCCGGTTCTCGACCGCGTTCGCCCGCCGCGGCCTGTCCGCCGAGTACAACCTGGCGTGGGTGCTGCCGCGCCTCGTGGGCGTCGAGCGCGCGCTGGACCTGCTGCTGTCGGCCCGCACGTTCGACGCCGAGGAGGCCCACCGGATCGGCCTGGTCAGCCGGCTGTCCGAGCCTGGCGAGGCGCTCGCCGACGCGCGCGTCTACGCCCGGGACCTTGCCGTCAACTGCGCGCCGACCGCGCTCGCGGTGATCCGCCGCCAGGTGTACGCCGACCTGGACGTCGACTTCAACGAGGGCCTGCGGCGCTCGTTCGCGGCGATGGCCCACATGAACGCCCGCCCGGAGCTCGCCGAGGGGGTCGCGAGCTTCCGCGAGCGGCGCCCGCCGGACTTCCCGCCGCTGCCGGCGGATTTCGACGCGGCCGCGGTTCTCGACGCCGCACCGGCCCCGTTCCCGCGGCCGGTGGCCTGACCCGCGCACCGGCTCCGCCCGCGCCCGGGGCACGAAGAATCGATCAGCTATCTCGGTGGAAGAGGTGCGCCCTGACCGCCCAGCATTCTGGCCGCCTGGGCCCGCTGCTGGACGTGCGGCCCGCGGGTGGCGACCTGTTCGCCGGCCCGGAAGGCCCGCCGCAGTCGGGCACCCGGGTCTTCGGCGGCCTGCTCCTCGCGCAGGCGCTGGTGGCCGCCGGCCGCACCGTCGAACCGGGCCTGGCCGTCAACAGCCTGTACGCGGGCTTCCTACGCCCAGGACAGGCCTTGTCGCCGCTCGAGTACGAGGTGGACCGGGTCAAGGATGGGCGCAGCTTCAGCTCCCGCGCGGCGCGGGCGACCCAGAACGGGGCCGTGCTGTTGCGGATGGAGGCCTCGTTCCACGCCGGGGAGAGCGCGCTAGCCCACCAGCTGCCCGCGCCCGACGTGCCGGCGCCGGACGCGCTCGCCCCGTCAGAGAGCTGGTTCGACGGCGCCGGCCAGGACCCGGCGCGCTGGGCGCACGCGTTCCTGGGCAGCCACCCGGTCGACGTCCGTTTCCTGTCGGAGCCGCCGCCGCTGTCAGTGCGCCGCGGCCCGCAGCCGCCGTGCCTGGCGGTATGGCTGCGTTGCCGCGGGCCGCTAGGCGACGACCAGCTGCTGCACGCCGCCGCGCTGGCCTACGCCTCCGACCTGTTCCTGCTGAGTTCGGCCCTGCTGCCCCATGGGGAGGCGCTCGCCGGCGTGGGCGCGTTCTTCGGCACGACGCTGGGGCACGCGCTCTGGTTCCACGAGCCCTGCCGGGCCGACGACTGGCTCTACTTCGAGCAGGTCAGCCCGTGGACGGGGCACGGCAGGGCGATGACACAGGGCCGGGTGTTCGACCGCGACGGCGCGTTGGTCGCCACCGTCGCGCAGGAGGGCCTATTGCGCCGCCGGGAGGCGGCCGGCGCGTCGTAGACGCCTGTGGCCACGGCCGGGTCTGTCGAAGGCGGACTACTCGCGTACGGGTACGGGTACGGGCGCGGGGCGGCGGCGCTCGGTCGCGCCGCCGGCCCGGGCAGTCAGCCGACGTCGCCGCCCTTGATGAGGCGGACCGGGGTGTAGGTCATGACGGTCTCGCCGCGCTGGTTGAGCACGGTGTTGCGGGTCGTGACGACGCCCCGGTTCCCGCGGCTGGCGGGGCGGGACTCGGTCACCTCGACCACGACGGTCAAGGTGTCGCCGACGTAGACCGGCGCGCTGATCGACAGGTCGGTCCGCATGAAGGCCATGCCGGTGCCATGCAGCACGTTTGTTCCGATGACCAGGCCCTCAGCGTAGGAGAACACCATCATCCCGGGACACAACCGGCCGGTGTACCCGGCGGACGCGGCGTGCTCGGAGTCCATGAACAGCGGCTCCGTGACGCCGACGAGCTGGCGGAACAGCACCAGGTCGGTCTCGGTGATCGTGCGCGCCGGCGTGCGGAACGTGGTGCCGACGGTCATCTGCTCGTAGGTCTGCCCGACCACCAGCGGCGGGGCGTCGGTCGGCGCCGTCGTCGTCATGTGTGCTCCCTTCGAGGCATCCGGCCCGGGCGCCGGTTGGCGCGCGCGGCGGGAGGATCAAACAGTTTATTAGTTAGATAATATGCCTATTGGGAGTTTCGTGGTGGCCCGGGGCGAGCCCAGCGGCGGGCGACTGCCCGGCCTCCGTGGAGTCGCGGATGGGCCAGGCCGCGGGGCTGGCGGCCTGGCCCACCGCGTCCGGACGCGGCCCCCCGTTGTCGGGGGACGCTCGACCGGGGTCTCAGGCGGCTTGGGCCGGCATCGGCGGGACGTCGAACAGCTCGGCGAACGCGCCGCCGAGCACCCGGTCGCGCACCGCCGGGTCGACGTCGTCGAACAGCTCGTGCAGCACCTTCTGGGTGTTGGGGAACGTGCCCTCGAGGTGCGGGTAGTCGCTGCCCCACATGACCTTGTCGTAGCCGAGGGCGCTCACGGCGAGCAGCGCGCTCGGGTCGTGCTGGAACGAGGTGTAGACCTGCGAGTAGACGATCTCGCGGGGTGACCGGGCGAGCTTGGGCCGGACGAACATGTCGTGCTGGCGGTAGCCCTCCTCCATCCGGTCGGCGAGCGCGGGAATCCAGGCGGCGCCGGCCTCGGCGACGAAGATGCGCAGGCCCGGGTGGCGGTCGAGCGCGCCCGAGGCGACCAGGTGCGCCACCACCCGCTGCCCGGGGAAGAAGGTCTCGACGTAGTTGATGACGCTGCCGCCGGGCCCGCGGGAGATGACCTGGGGCATCATGCCGGTGCCGATGTGGAAGCACAGCGGCGTGCGCGACTCGTCGGCCAGGGCCCAGAGCGGCTCCCAGACCTCGGAGTTGTAGGGCCGGTCCGGCGGGGGAGTGGCCGGCATGTACACCGCCTGGAAGCCAAGCTCCCGGGCGCGGGCCAGTTCGGCCACCGCGTCGCCGGTGTCCAGCACGGACGTGATCGCGGCGGGCAGCAGCCGGGGACTGGCGGCGATGAGCGTGCCCGCGGCCCAGTCGTTGTAGGCCGCCGCGCTCGCCCGGGCCAGCTCCGGGTCGGTCATGTTGTGGATCCAGAAGCCGCGCGAGGGGAACACGACCTCGCCCCAGATCCCCTGGTCGTCCAGATCGACGAGCCGGATCGTGACGTCCTCGGCGCCCGGCGGGCGGATCGCCTCGGCGAAGGACAGCGGGTCGCGGCGCATGATCTGGCCGTCCACGTAGACCGTCTCGCGGTTGTCCTTGCGCTCCACCCGAGGCGCCCGCTCAGCCAACCGCGCCGGCAGCGCCCGCTCCCACAGGTCAAGCGGCTCCAGCGCGTGTGAGTCGCCCGAGTTCGCCCAGATCTTCGCCATGGTGATCTCCCTTCTGGCGGCACGACTTCACAGCGCGGAGCTTACGGGCCGCAAGATCGTAAAGTGATGTGCCGCAAGATCCCGGGTGGTCCCGGTCTTTGGTTGCCGGCGCCTTGACGGTGTCGCGCGGCGGGGGGCATACTGCCGCGCAGTCAGCTAAATCATAGAACTAATTGAGTGATAGTGGGGCGGATGCTGGCCAGCTCGGAGCCCCACGGCCTGTCGGCATGTGACCGAGGAGAAGACGATGGCGCTGGACACAGAGCCCGAGGGTCGGCTCTACGTCGGCGGGCAGTTCCGCGAAGCCGCGGCCGGCGGGCGGTTCGACGTGCTCAACCCGGCGGACGAGACGCTGGCCGGCACCGCCGCCGACGCCCAGGCCGAGGACGTCGCCGCCGCCGTCACCGCGGCCCGTCGCGCCGCGGATGAGACGTCCTGGGGCGCGGACCACACCTTCCGCCAGCGGGTGTTACGCCAACTGCAGGAAGGGCTGCGCAAGGAGGCCGCGGCGGCCAGGCGGCTGCAGGTCGCCGAGGCCGGCACCCCGGTCTCCAACATCGGCAACCACATCGACGTCATGACCGAGGACATGACGTTCTTCAACGACCTCATCGACCGGTTCCCCTGGGAGGCCGACGTCGGTGTGCACCAGGGTGTGGGGCTGCCGAGCAACCGCCGGGTCCGCTACGAGCCCTACGGCGTCGTCGGCGCGATCACGCCGTGGAACGCGCCGTTCATGACAAACATCTGGAAGATCCAGCACGCGCTCGCGACCGGCAACACGATCGTGCTCAAGACCGCGCCGGACACGCCGCTCGCCGGCGCCTTCATCGCCCGGGTGGCACACGAGCACACCGAGCTCCCGCCCGGCGTGCTCAACGTCGTCAGCTCGCGCGACAAGGCGGCGGCCGGCGAGGCGCTCACCGGAGACCCGCGGGTGGACATGTACCACTTCACCGGCTCGCCCCAGGTGGGGCAGCGGATCTACGAGCGGGCCGCGGTGGGCATCCGCAAGGTGTGCCTGGAACTCGGCGGGAAATCGGCGAACATCGTCCTCGACGACGCCGACCTGGCCGTGGCGATCCCGGTCTCGGTCGGGATGTGCATGGCCAACAGCGGCCAGGGCTGCGCGCTGGCCACCCGGATGGTGGTCCACGCCTCGCGCTACGACGAGGTCGTCGACGCGGTGACCGCGGCCGTCGCGGCGCTGCCCTGGGGCGACCCCGCCGACCCGGGCAACCTCGTCGGCCCGATCATCAACGCCGCGCAGCTCGCCCGCATGGAGGGCCTGGTCGACCGGGCCGTCGCCGCCGGCGCGCGGGTGACTGTCGGCGGGCGGCGCGGCGCGTCCCCAACGGGTGGCCGGGGCTTCTGGTATGAGCCGACCGTCGTCGCGGACGCCCACGAGGACTCCGAGATCGCACAGTACGAGGTCTTCGGACCCGTGCTCACGATCGTCCGCTACGACGGCGACGACGAGGAGGCCGTCCGCGTCGCGAACAACTCCCGCTATGGCCTGTCGTCCTACATCCAGACCTCCGACCCGGAGCGGGCCTGGTGGCTGGCGAACCGGATGGCCGCCGGCACGGTCAACATCGGGCCGTCGTTCTACCTGTCGCCGGACACCCCGTTCGGGGGCTACGGCATCAGCGGCGTCGGCCGCGAGCACGGCGAGGACGGGTTCCGCGAGTACCTGCAGGCCAAGACCATCGCCAGCCCGGCCTTCCCGATGGGGGCTGGGGCGTGAGCGGCCGGCTCGCGGGGAAGACGGCGCTCATCACCGGCGCCGGGTCGGGCCTCGGGCGGGAGTCCGCGCTGCTGTTCGCCGCCGAGGGCGCGAACGTCATCGTCACCGATCTCGTGCCGGCGCGGGCCGACCGCGTCGTCGCCGAGGTCGTGGCGGCCGGCGGCGTCGCCGTCGGCGGGAAGACCGACGTCCGCGAGGCGCAGGAGTGCGTCGACGCGGTCGCGCTGGCGGTCGACACCTACGGGCAGCTGGACATCCTGATGTGCTCGGCCGGGGTGCCTGAGGAGGGCTTCGGTACGAAGGCCTTCGAGGACATCTCCGTCGAGGGCTTCACCTCGATGCTCGCCACGAACCTCACCGGGGTGTTCCTCGCGGCGCGCGCGGCGGTACCGGCGATGAAGCGGCAGCGCCGCGGCACGATCCTGGCGGTCTCGTCGATGGCCGGCTTCGTCGCCTACCCGGGCTTCCCCGGCTACGCCGCCGCCAAGCATGGCGTAAACGGGCTGGTCAAGGGCATGTCGCTGTCGCTCGGCGCCTACGGCATCCGCGCGAACGCGCTCTGCCCGGCCCACGGCATGAGCATCAACTTCGCGATGCCGCCGGACGCGGAGGTGCTCGGCAAGAGCTACGAGGAGATGCAGCCCTGGGACCCGGGGGCGACCTCGATCCCGCTCAAGCTCGACCGGCCCCCGTCGCTGCGCGACAACGCGAACGCGGCGCTGTTCCTGGTCAGCGACGAGTCCGCCTACATGTCCGGGGTGTGCCTGCCTGCCACCGACGGCGGGAACCTGGCCCGCACCTCGATCATCTTCCCCGGTGACCTGGGCGGTGAGGCCGGCGTGCTGCCGGAGGCCCTCCGCTAGCGCGCCCGCCCCGCCCGTCCGGCACCCGCCGGCCCCTCGGACACACGCCGGTTGGACGAGGGGCCGGCGGGTCCTCCGTCCGCCGGCCACGCGATGTGCCGGCTATGGTTACGTTCCGCTGTTCGGTTGAGTGCGCTGCGCTTGGGTTTCAAGCAGCGGGGTGATCCTTGTCGGTCAAGGTGGGACCTGGGCCCGGGTTTGCCGGCCGGGCTCGGAGGCTGGGGAACTGTGTCAGGCCGAAGGGCGCGCGACGATGGCGAAGCCTCGCGCGCCCGGAGGCCGCTTCAGGTATCAGCGCAGCGCGGCCAGCACCTCGGGCCAGACGGCCGGGTCCGACTCGTAGGTCGCGTAGAACGAGACGCGGGTCGACACTGCGGCCAGCTTCGCGCTCAGGCTCTTGGCGACGTCGGCGGGCGTCCCGACGACGCTGAACTCGTGCAGCATCTCGTCGGTGATCAGCTTGCCCATCTCCGACCAGCGTCCCTGCTTGGACAGCCGCGTCAGCTCCGGCTGCAGGTCGCCCCACCCGTGCACGTCCAGCACCGGGCGGTAGGCGGGCGTCGAGGCGTAGAACGCGATCTGGTCCTTCGTGCCCTTTACCGCCGTCGCCAGCTCCCGCTCGTCGCGCCCGACGGTGACGAAGGACGGCCCGCAGACGGCGAAGCCCTCTGGCGTCTTGCCCGTCTTGGCGCGCCCGCGTTCGAGCGCGGGAAGCGTGACCTCGTCGAGGTAGCGCCGGGTGGTGAACGGATGCACGAAGAACCCGTCGGCGACCTCGCCGGCCACCTCGGTCATGACCTCCCCGACACCGGCGACGAATACGGGCGGGGGCCCGAACTCGTGCGCCGGCGGCGCGAAGAACGGCGTCATCAGCGTGTGCGTGTAGAAGTCGCCGCGGAAGTCCAGCGGGGTGCCGTCCTGCCAGGCCGCCCAGATCGCCTTCAGCGCCAGCACGAACTCGCGCATCCGCGGCGCCGGGTGCGACCACGGCATCGAGAACCTGCGCTCGATGTGTGGCCTGACCTGGGAGCCCAGGCCGAGGACGAAGCGACCGCGGGAGTAGCGGGCGAGGTCGTACGCGCTGTTCGCGAGCGTCATCGGGGTGCGCGCGAACGCGATCGCGATGGCCGTGCCGACGGTGCTTGTGTCGGTCGCGTCGACGGCGTGCAGGGCCTGCAGGAACGGGTCGTGCTTCGTCTCGCCGATCCACATTCCGTCGTAGCCGGCGTCCTCGATCGCGCGGGCGCCCGCCTTCGTGGCCGAGATGTCCTTGCCGAGGCTGGCGTCGATCTTCATGAGGTCCTCTCGGTCGTGTTCGGGACGGGCGCGTCAGCCCTTCCGGCGGGCCTTCTGACGGGCGAACTGGTCGGGCACCGCGAGGTATTCGGCGGTGTCGTGTGACTGGCTCTCGGCCGCCAGGCCGTAGCCGAGCGCCGCGACCGCGGAGGCGCGCAGCTGCTGGTTGAGGAGCGCCTTCGTCTCCTGCACGGCCTGGTGGGGCAGCGCGGCCAGCCGTTCGGCGAAGGCCCGCGCCTCGTCGAGGAGGCGCTCGCGGGGGACGGCGAACGTCGCGAGGCCGAGACGGACCGCCTCGGCGGCCGGGATGCGGTCGCCGGTGAGCAGGTAGCGCTTGGCGGTCAGCAGCCCGGTGTGGTGCGGCCAGGTGACGGCGCCGCCGTCGCCCGCGACGAGCGCGACGGCGACGTGCGGGTCCGCCAGGTAGGTGTCGTCGGCGATGAAGACGATGTCGCACAGCGTGCTCAGCGTGCAGCCGAGGCCTACCGCCGGGCCGTTGACGGCCGCGACCACCGGGACGTGGACGTCCAGCATCTCGGTGACGACGCGGCGGGCGTCGCGCATGGTGCGCCGGCGGCGCGCGAAGTCGGCGTGCAGCACGGGGAAGTCGTCGAGGTTGCCGCCGGCGCAGAACGCCCGGCCGGCGCCGGTCAGCACGACCGCGCGGACGTCGCGGCTGTCCTCCACCTCGCGCCACACGTCGTTGAAGGCTCGGTGCAGCGCCGCGTCGAAGGAGTTCAGCTCCGCGGGCCGGTTGAGCGTGACGGTCCAGACCGGTCCCGACCGGTCCAGCAACAGCACCTCGTCGCCCATGGCCACCTCCACGTGATCACACTCGATCTGATGAAATCATATTAATGAGATAGTTATATTGGCGCGAGAGGTCGAGGAGGGCAGATGGCGGACTACCGCTTCCCCGTCGAGGCGGGGCAGATCATGTTGTTCGCGCGGGCTGTCGGTGACCCGAACCCGGTGTATGCCGACCCCGAGGCGGCCAAGGACAGCGACGCCGGCGCGATCATCGCCCCGCCGACGTTCGTTCAGGCCGGCGCGCAGTACGACCCGGACTACCCGCTGCGGCCCCGACCGGGCGAGCCCTGGTTCGGCTCGGGCCGCGCGGCCACCGGCGTGGATGCGCGGCCGGCCGGCGGCGGTGGACTGCACGCCGAGCAGCACTTCGAGTACCACCGCCCGCTGCGGGCCGGCGATGTCCTCGCCGTGACCAGCCGACCGGGCAAGACCTGGGAGAAGACGGGCCGTCGCGGCGGCCGGATGGTCTTCGTCGAGACGGTCATCGAGTACCGGGACGGCGCGGGCGAGCTGGTGGTGACCGCGCGGGGCGTGTCGGTCCGGCCGGAACGGCCGGTCGAGACAGGGGAGGACGCATGAGTGGGAGCGGCCTGGCCGTCGGCGCGGCCCGGGAGGTCGTCCTCACCGACGACCTCACCCGGACGCAGATGGTCATGTACGCCGGCGTGTCCGGTGACTACAACCCCCTGCACACCGACGAGAGGTACGCCCGGGAGGCGGCCGGATACCCGGGGGTCTTCGCCCACGGCATGCTCACCATGGGCCTGACCGCCCGCGCCGTCACCGACTGGGTCGGCGACGGCCGGCTGCTGCGCTACGGCGTCCGTTTCCGTGCCCAGGTCTGGCCCGGTGACCGCCTGACCGCCCGGCTGAGCGTCCGCGAGGTCCGCGACGAGGACGGCGTCCCGGTCGTGGACCTCGACGTCGTGACGGTCAACGGCGACGGCGCCGAGGTCGTCACCGGCTACGCCACCGCGAGCCTTGCGTAACCGAGCGCGTTCTCGCGCCGAGCCACGCCTGGCCGAAGCCAGCCCAGCGCCCGCACCCGCCGGTGTTGCTGGGGGTGCCGGCGAGCGAGCGGAACTTCCGGCGGATCGCGGCGTGGGCCGACGGCTGGATCCCGATGGGCTCGCGCCTGCTGGAGCCGGTGTTCGACGACTGGCTCGCCTCCCTGCGCCGGCACTGCGAGGCCGTCGGGCGCGACCCGGCGACGGTCCGGGTCACCGCCCTGTGCGCGGGCATGCGCGTCGGCCAGCTGCCCGCCGCGGTCGAGCGCGCGGCGGCGCTCGGCGTCGAGCGGGTACTGGTCAAGATCGATGATGGGAAGGCCGACGTCGTCCTGCCGGTTCTCGACAGGCTCGCGGCAGCCCTGGAGAAGACGCTGGCCGGGTGACCCCGGGGAGGTCCGGCGAGCCCGGGCGGACGGCGATCCCTCGTCGGCCACCCGGCCCTGCGTGGCATTTCTCCTTCGGTCCTCAGCCCTCGATGCGGTGGCCGCACCAGGCCTGGCCGCCTGGGCCGGCCCCTCCGGGGACGACGTCGAAGTCGCTGCCGGCCGGGTTCACCCGGACGAAGTTGTAGCAGGTGTTGAGCTGTCCGAACCCGGCCGTCATGTCGAGCGGCTGGGCGAGCAGGCCCCCCGCGTCATAGTCGCGCACGGCGCGTAGCCCGCTGAGGAACGCCGCGCGGGTGGGGCACGGTCCCGCCGCCTCAAGACCGCGGACGAACAGATCGGCGGTGATGTAGCCCTGCAACGTGGTCTCCTGCTGGGCGTCGGCCTGCTCCGGTGCGTAGGTCGCTATGGCCGCCCGATAGGCGTCGAGGGCCGCGGACTGTGCCTGGAAGGAGGGTGTGGTGAGGTAGACGGACATCCCGGCGATGTCGGCTCCGTACCTCCCGAGCAGGCTCCGGTCGTAGCCGTCCGGCCCGACGGCGGCCTTGAGGGAGATTCCAGCCGCGCGAAGCGCCTGGACGATCGTGGCGAGCGCGTCGCCCGAGAGCTCGGCGACGACAACATTGGCCTGCTGGTCACGGGCAGCGTCCACGACGACCTGGGAGCCTGTCACCTGCTCGGCGTAGCTGACCTGCCCGACCACGGAGACCCCCGCCGACCGGAGGCTGGCGGCGTCCTTCTCGGCGACGCCGTGCGAGGACGGGTTGACCGCGCTCACCACCATGATGGCTCGGGTTCCGCCCGCCTTGGCCACGTAGGTACCGAGCGTCGTGACCGAGGGGCCGGTCGTGTACGGGTAGGCGAACGCGAACATGTTGCGGTACTGGCCCCATACCGACTCGGCCACGATCCCCGCGACGGGGATGCCTTTGTCGGCGAGATAGGAGGCGGACCCGGAGGCCACGGCCGTCTCCTCGAGGAGACCGAAGACCCCCACGTTCTCGACCAGATCGCGTGCGGCGGTGAGGTTCGCCGACGGGTCCGACTCGTCGTCGCGCCAGGTGACCTCGATGCGGCGGCCGCCCACGCCGCCGGCCGCGTTCTGCTTGGCGATGCGTGCCTCGACGCCGGCTCGGACCGTCTTGAACGGTCCGGATAACGGCCCGCTGTCGGGGTAGACGAGGCCGACCTTGATCGCGTCCTTGCTGACCCCTGGGCTGGGGCAGCTGGTTGTGCCGGTCGAACCGGTCGATCCGGCGGGCGCGGAGCACCCGACGATCGCCGACGTGAGCGCGACGGACGCGACCGCCGCGGCGTGCCGCCAGACCTGCCTGTGGGCCACGGCATCTCCTATCGTTAAATGATTTGACTTGGGATATAAATATCGTGTCAGCGTCGGCGTCGCCGCGGCAGGGTCCCCTCGGCCCACGTGGCTCGACCGAGCCCGTGAGGGGAGAGACGCCTTGGGTGACCAGGAGTTGGCGGCCGTTCGCGCCCAGCTGGCGGTGCTGGAGGCACGGGAGGCGATCCGGGACCTGGCGGCGCGCTACGCCGCCGCTGTCGATGCCCGTGACCTCGACACGCTGACAGGGTTGTTCGTCGACGACGTGCGGTGCGCGAACGGTGTCGGGCGCGCGGCGCTGCGGGAGTATTTCGTCGACCTCGTCGGCCGCCGAGCGCCGTTCACGACGACGGTGCACCTGGTAGCCGGCCATGTCATCGACCTCGACCCCGCCGACCCGGACGCCGCGCGGGGCACCGTGCACTGTCGGGCCGAGCACAAGGTCGGCGGGCACTGGGTGGTGCAGGCGATGCAGTACAGCGACCGGTACGCGCGCCGAGACGGGCGCTGGTACTTCCGGAGCCGCCGCCCCCGTTCCTGGTACAACGCCGACGTCCTTGAGCAGCCCGCCACAGGCGACCGCCTCAAGTGGGCCCTCGAAGACGTTGGGCTTGCCCCAACCGCCGAGCTTCCCGAAATCTGGCCTACCTGGACCGCCTTCTACGCCGAGATCAGCGACCCGGAGACGACGGCCACCGCCGAGTAGGGCGGGCGCTGCGCGCCCCGGACCTGCCGGATCGGCTTCACCGATCCGGCAGGGACCCCGGGAAGGAGCTGGCGCGCCGTTCTACCCTCGTCGGGGGTGTGGCCTGGATGTCTGGGGTCTGTAGCGGGTTGTGGCCGGTATCCGGGGTTGCGTCGGCGGCGTTCGGCTTGACGGGGCCCGTCTGAGGCGGTCGGGACGGGCGCCGCCCGCCGCGCTTCGCGCCCCGCCGGCCGCGGTGGGCGGGGCGCGGTCAGCCGAGCAGGTCGAGGACGGTGCGGGCGCCCGGGCCGGTGCGGAAGTGGTCGCCCTGCTCCTCGAGGTGGCGCCGCCAGAGGCTCTGGGCGTTGTCGGCGTCCCGGTCGCGCAGGTGCTCGAGGAGTTTGGCGTGCGCGCGCTGACCCTTCAGCGCCGCCCGACGCTGGGCGGGCAGCGCGGCCTCCGCGGTGACGTAGGCCCGGTTCGCCCGGTCGACGATGGTGCGGAGCATGCCGGTCAGAACGGTGAGGGTCTGGTTACCGGTCAGCTCGACCAGGAGAAGGTGGAAGCGGTCCTGGGCGTCGAGAAGCGCGAGCGGGTCGTTCTTGACCCGCTCGGCCTCCTCGTACAGCTCCTGCAGGCGGTCGGTGTCGCCCTCGGACCAGGTGCCGGCGAGCAGCGCGGCGCACGGCGGCTCGATGATGGAGCTGGCCTGGAACACGTCGCCGACCGTGGTCTCCCGGAACTCGAGCACCAGGCCGGCGTAGCGGGCGGCGATCTCCCCGTTGGGCGCGTGCACCCGAGCCCCGCCGTGGGCACCGCGTCGGACGCTGATGAGCGCCTCGGCCTCGAGGACCCGGAACGCCTCGCGGAGTGTCGGCCGCGACACGCCGAACTGCTCCATGAGGACCGACTCGGGCGCGAGGGCCTCACCCTCGCGCAGCTCACCCTTGATGATCTGCCGGCGCAGCTGCGCGGCCACCAGCTCGGCGGTCTTCGGCACGCGGATCTGCTGGCCGACCGGCCGGACCATGGGGTGGGCGCTCTCGGCCGTTGCTGTGCCGCGGACCGCCGAGCTGCCGCCGACCGCTGTGCCGCCGACTGCCATGCCGCGCCGCCTCTCGTTGAAATTATTTCTCTAATAGTACCTAGTGATGGGCCGTGTCCCGGGGCGGCCGCGGCGCGCGCCATGGCATGGCGGCGCCTCCGGGAGCGGGAGCCTGGTGGCTAATCGTCTAACTAAGATGTATGTTCGCGCTGTGGTCCCTGACACAACAGACGAGGCGTGGGCTGGTGGTGACTGGCAGCGTCCCGGACGGTCTGCCAGCGGTGTCGCGCTGTGCGGCGGCTGCCAGACGGCGGAACGCTGCCGGCTCGGGATCGAGACCGAACAGCTGGTGGACGGCGGCGTCGTCTACACCCTGACCTGCCCCTGGGAGTCCGAGGGCGGCCCGCGGGTGGCGCACGGCGGGTGGACGGCAGGGGTGCTCGACGAGGTAGTCGGGCATGTGCCGCTGCTTCATGGCCAGCTGGCGGTGACGGGCCAGCTGGCGGTTCGCTTCGTCAAACCGGTGCCGGTGGGCTGGCCGCTGCGGGCCACCGCCCGGCTGACCGGGCGGGAAGGGCGCCGCTGGCACGTCGAAGCCGAACTGACGCTCGCCTCGACCGGGGCATTGCTGGCCGCCGCTCAGGCGGTGCTGGTGGCCCGGGACGTCGACCACTTCGCGCGCCACGAGGCGTGGCTCGCCGAGCAGGACCAGTCCGCGCGAGCGTCCGGGGACCAGTCGGCGCCGGACGGGAGAGAGGAGGAGCGAGGGTGACCTACCTCGAACCGGACCTGGAGACCGCCCCGGCGGACAGGATCGAAAGCGAACAGACCAAGCGCCTGCTGGAGGTCGTCCAGCTGGCGCACGAACGCTCGGCGTTCTACCGCGAGGCGTGGGACTCAGCCGGTCTGCGGCCGGACGACGTGACGTCGACGGCGGACTTCCGCCGCCTGGTCCCCTTCATGGACAAGGACGCGGTCCGCGCGTTCCGTGACCGGACTGGCGACGGCTTCGGCGGCCTGCTGTGCGTCGGCCCGGCGGACCTGACCACCGTGACGTCGAGCTCGGGAACCACCGGGGACCCGACGTTCTTCAGCGAGGTGTGGCCGGGCCTCGCCTGCGCACCCTTACCCGCCGGCTACCTGCGCGCCTTATGGATGATGGGGGCGCGACCCGGCGACCGTGTGCTGTGCAACGCCGCGATCTTCCGAGGCTGGATCGAGGACGCGTTCCGCGCGCTGGGACTGGTCCCACTTCTCGTCGACACCTGGATGGGCAACTGGGGCGAGGTGCTCCGCGTCGTCGAACAGCACCGGCCGGTCTACGCCCAGCTGATGAGCCCCAACCTGGTCGAGCTGGAACACCTCGCCGCCCGCCACGACCTGCGCAAGCTGTTCGACTCGTTCAAGGCGGTCTCGTTCGCCGGCGAGCCGTTGGGAGCGCGGATGCGTGCGCGGCTGTCCACCGAGTGGGGCCTGGACGTCTTCGTCTACACCAGCGCGGGCGACACCGGCCTGGCCTGGGAATGCTCCGAGCACGACGGCTACCACCTGTGGTGGGACGAGGTCCTCCTTGAGGTGGTCGACCCGGCCACCGGACAGCGGGTCGCCGAGGGCGAGGTCGGGGAGATGGTGGTGACCGCGCTCGACAACGACGTCGCGCCGCTGATCCGCTACCGCACGGGTGACCTGGTCCGGCACAGCACCGCCACGTGCCCGTGCGGCCGAACATCGCCCCGCGTGTGGGTACTCGGCCGGGGCGGAGACGAGACCGTCGTCGCTGGGCGCGCGGTCCTGCCGCAGGAGGTCTGGACGGCGGTCGAGCGCGTCGACGAGACGCAGACGGGCCTGTTCCAGATCATCCGCCCGACCCGGGAGGTCGAACGGCTACGGCTGCGGGTGGGCTACGACGCCTCCCGCGAGGTCGATCTGGACGGGCTCGCTGGCCGCCTCGCCGCGTCCGTCGCCGACGTCGTGCGGCTGCCAGTCGAACTGGTGGACATCGCACTGGAGACGGAGGAGGCGCTGTTGCGACGAGGATCGGCGGCCAAGGTGCCCAGGGTGGCGAAATCATGACGCTCCAGTCCGTCAACGAGGCCGCGCTGCGGTTGCCACGTCAGCCGCTGTTCGGCATCTCGTGGTGGTACACCGGCGAGGCCGTCGAGTTCGCGATCAGCCATGAGGACGTCGCGCGCGACACGGAGTGGGCGACGAGCCAGCTCGGTGCCACCGGCCTCGGCTACGGCGACGTGCTGATCCCGGTGGCCGGGCCCTTCGAGGGCGGCTGGATTCAGCCCTTCTCCCGTGCCGCCGGCGCGCTGCGCGCGACCGTCGCCCATGCCGACAGGTTCGCCTGGGACGCGGGCCGGGTCGAGATGTTCACCCGCCGGCTGCCCGTGCGGGTGCTACTGGGGCTGCCCGGAGAGGTGGCCTCGGCTCTGGTGCAGCGCGACCTGCTCGCGAACGTGGCCGCCGTCCCCGTCCTGCTCGCCCGGCCCGACGCCGTCAGCCCGCTGCGGGCGGCCGGCGCCGCGTGCGGCGTGTTCGCGCTGATCGGTCCCGCGGTTGCCCTGACCACGAGCACGTCGCCCGGCGCGCCGCTCGCCTACGACACCGCCGAGTGGCGTTTCGAGGACGACGGCGCCGGCGAGCTGCTCGTCACCACCGTCGGCCCCAGGGCCACCCGGTTCGAGCGTGCCCGCACGGGTGTGGCCGGTCGGGCGGCCGGCGACGGCCTGGTCGAGCTCCACCTGCCTGCCTGACCGACGACGTGGGCCGGCGCCTTCATCGCACGGACTGACCTGGTTGTCTCGGCTCGGCGACAGGTGCCGATCACGAGTGCTCAGATTCCAGAGCCATGCCGGGAACAGTTCCCGGGCATTCGTCAGCGGGTCACCGTTGCCTGATACCCAGCGCGCGCCTTCATCCCCGGCCGACCACCCACCTGATCGGCTCCGCCTGCCGCCAGCTGCCGACAAAATTGGCTACACATCTATCTATTTACACCGTAGATTCGGATTTCGAGAACCGTTGAAACATTGAGGGAGGAGGTGGCGGAGATGGGTCGTGTCGACGGCAAGGTCGCCTTCATCACGGGTGCCGCGCGGGGCCAGGGCCGGTCGCACGCGGTCCGGCTCGCGGCGGAGGGCGCGGACATCATCGCGGTCGACCTGGTCACCCCGGACGCATACCCGTGGATGACATATCGGCAGGCCGAGCAGGATCAGCTCGACGAGACCGTGGCGCTCGTCGAGAAGACGGGCCGCCGAATCGTCGCCCGCCGAGGCGACGTCCGGGACCGCGCGAGCCTCCAAGCCGCGCTCGACGCCGGCCTCGAGGAGTTCGGCCAGATCGACATCGTCAGCGCCAACGCCGGCATCAGCCCCTTCGGGCCGGAAAGCTGGAACATCTCCGCTCAGCAGTGGGCCGACGTCCTCAATACCAATCTCACCGGGGTGTGGAACACCACCTCCGTCTGCATCCCCCGGATGATCGAGGCAGGGCGCGGCGGCTCCGTCATCCTCACCAGTTCGGGCGCGGGCACCAAGGGTGTACCGAATCTCGCCGACTACTGCGCATCGAAGTTCGGCGTGATCGGTTTCATGAAGAGCCTCGCCAACGAGGTCGGTCGCTACAACATCCGCGTCAACGCGCTGACCCCCGGCACGGTGGCCACCGACATGGTCCTCAACGAAGGGCTGTACCGGCTGTTTCGGCCGGATCTGGAGCACCCGACGAAGGAGGACGCGGTGCCGATCTTCACGAACACGGTCAACCTCATGCCGCAGCCGTGGGTCGAGCCGATCGATATCTCCAACGCCCTGCTGTTCCTCGCCTCGGACGAGGCTCGCTACGTCACCGGTCAGGTCTTCGGCATCGACCTCGGTTCCAACATCAAGTAGCCGCGGGCACAACGGGCGCCGGCGTCGCCGATCGTCGCGCCCCCGCAAGGTCTTATGCCGCGGGCCTTCACCTGGGACGGTCCGGGATTGATCGACACGCTGATCCGAGGATGGGAAGGAACTCAGTCGGTGCGTATCCGGGTGGACGAGGACGTGTGTCAGGGCCACACGCTGTGCGCGATGAACGCGCCGGCGCTGTTCGATCTCCGGGCCGACGACGGCCACGCTGTCACGCTTGTCGAGGAGGTGCCAGGCGAACTCGATGCGGCGGCGAGGCTGGCTGCGCGGGGATGCCCCGAGCGCGCCGTCGTCATCGAGGAGTGACGACGGCACCACCGCGGCGCACGGCTCCGCGCGAGTCGTGCCTATGTGTGCTTCGCTGACCGAGCCGACATCCCTCGCGCAGCGGTCGAGGGCACTGGATTGAAGCAGTCAGCGTCGTTGCGACCACTTCGCGTGCTGAGGGTCCCCGTGTCTTCGTCACGGGGACCCTCAGTAAGATCTTCGCGACTGCACCGGCATCTTCACGGCGTGAAAGCCGTGCCCCCGATTCGGTTGGTGGGGGTGAAGGCCATGGGCATGCGGGACCAGCCGTTTACCTGGCCGATGGTCTCATAGCGCTCGCCGTGCTCTTCGTCGACGACGAAGTCCGGGATGCGGCGGAGAACCTCGCCGATGATCACCTCGAACTCGATGCGGGTGAAATTGGAGCCGAGGCAACGGTGGATGCCGAGGCCGAAGGCCTGGTGACGGTTGGGGAAGCGGTCGAGGACGACCTCGTCGGGACGCTCGAAGACCTCGGGGTCGAAATTCGCGGCTCCCAGATTGAGCAGGACACGGTCGCCGCGGTGCAGTAGCGTGCCGCCGATCTCGACGTCCGTCGTGACGGTTCGGGCAAGCGTCTGTGTCGGCGTGAAGTAGCGCAGGAACTCCTCGCATGCCGGCGCCAGCCGCTCCGGGCTCTCGGCCAGCCAGGCGCGCTGCCGCGGATGGGCGGACAACCAGTGCATCGCGTTGGCGACGAGCGCCGTTGTCGTGTCGTTGCCGCCGGCGAGGACCAGGTTGCAGATTTCCATGATCCTCTGGTCGGACAGCGACTCGTCGTTGACGCGAGCTGTCGCCAGGACGCTGAGAAGATCGTCAGTAGGCTCGGCGCGGCGGTGCGCGACCGTTTCGGCGCAGACCTGAAGGCTGTGCATCACCTTTGCGGCGGCCTCGTCGAAGCGAGGGGTGCCCGGGACGCTGTAGACGATCGCGTGGTAGGCCTCGGAATAGAGGGGCCAGTCGTTCAGCGGCAGGCCGAGGGTCGCGGCGGTCAGCAGAGCGGGTATGGGGCTCGCCAGGTCGGCGACGACATCCATCTGCCCGGTCTCGACAACGCGATCGAGCATCGCCGTCGTGACGTCGACGACGAAGGGGCGCCAGCGTTCGGACGCCGCGGGCGAGAAGTGCGGATTGAGAATCCTGCGGTAGTCGAAGAACTCGGGCGGATCCATCTCGATCGGCACCGAAACGACAGGGGTGGGGGGCTGGACGATTCCCAGGTAGATGCTCTCCGGCTCCGGTTCGTGTCGCGAAGCAAACGTCGCGTCGTCCTTGATGGCGCGGGCGACATCGGCATACCGGGTCAGCACATAGAATCCACCGTGCTGATCGCTGTGCGCGACGGGACACCGCGCTCGCAACTCTAAGTTGATCTCTCGCCATCGGCACGCATAGTCGGCGGAATGATGATCGAACGCGCCAGTCGCCTTGTCGGCAGCGCTCACGCTCATCGCGGCCCCCTTCATTGATCATGGAGAGTGGTGGGCGTCTCGGCGGGAATGCTGGAACGGCTCATCCGACCCGCGGGCCCAACCACGTACATTGTAAGCGATTAGGCTTACGGGTCAAGGGCCGGGTGCGGCGAACCCGCGCGAGGGCTTCGGCGAACACCAGCGGGACGCCGGTCGTCGACGTCCGTGCCTCATTCGGCGCATCGCTCGCCTGGTGCTACTATGGCTGCTATATTAGAGGGCGAACATAGCCTAAGCTGAGGAGCGCCGAATGGCCTCGAAGCCCCGCGTCGAGGCGCCGGGAGAGTGGTTGAGGAGACGGTCTCGTGACTGACTTCCTTCAGGGGATCCGCGTACTTGAGGCGGCCGTCCTGCTCAACGGAGACGCGTTGGGCATGTACCTCGGCGACCAAGGGGCGGACGTCATCAAGATCGAAGCTCCCCCGCGCGGCGACTATGTGCGGGACATGCACGGTCAGGTGGTGCCGCGGTACAGCGTGACCCACCTTCAGTGCAACAAGAACAAGCGGTCCGTCGCTCTCAACCTTCGCACCGATGAGGGTCGCGAGGTGTTCTGGAAGCTGCTTGAGACGGCGGACGTCTTCGTCGACGGGTTCGCCGGGGACGCCTGCTCCAGGCTCGGGATCGGCTACGAGGAGCAGCAACAACGGCGGCCAGAGATCATCTACTGCCAGGTGAGCGGCTTTGGGAGCATCGGGCCCTACGCCGCGATCCCCACCCACGGTCAGATGATGAATGCTCTTGCCGCGAGCACCCCCGTCGCGATGGGTGAGGACGGCCTGACGCATGCCGCGAATGCCAAGATGACCCACGGCGTCTTCGGCGTGGGCATCGGCCCCGATGTGGCCGCCCTGCACGCCGCGTACAGCATTACCTCCGCCCTGTTACGCAGGAACCGCACCGGCAACGGTGCGCACATCGACGTTTCGGCCGCGGACGCCGTCGTCGTGTCGGGCTGGCGGGCGCTGTGCCAGTACCTGAACGACGAAAGGATCAGTGACCGGCGAGGCGTCATTCCGGAGCGCGAGGAGTCCGACGCCGCGAAATACCAGTACTACGAGACGGCGGACCGGAAATTTGTGTTGTTCTGCTGCATCGAGCACAAGTTCTGGGACCGGTTCTGCGAGCTCGTCGATCGTGCGGACCTCACGTCGCGCAAAGACACCGCTGGACCCGTTGACTTCGCGTATGGCGACGTCGAGCTTCGCGGCACGCTCCAGCGCATCTTCTGGACCCGTGACCTGCGCGACTGGATACGCGTGGCGAGCGAGCACGAGTTGCCGATCGGCCCCAACTATTCCAGCACGTCCGACCTGCTCGCCGACGAGCACCTTGCCGCCCGTGGGGTTTTCACGGACGACGTGCACCCGGTCGCGGGGCCCTTCACTTACACCGGCCGGGCTGGGGTCGTCGTCGGCGAGCCGGCGTACCGCGTGCGGCGGCCGGCGCCCGCGTTCGGGGAGCACACCGACGAGCTCCTGCGGGAACTCGGATACGGCCCGGCGGATGTGGCGCGGCTGCGTGCGGTCGGCGCGATCTGAGCCCTGTCCGCCTCACTGGCGTCAGCGCGCGGCCAGCCCCGCGTTGCCAGGACGGAGCAGGACTCGCAACGAGTTCTGCAGCCACGCGGTCATCGCGTAGGTGCCCACCAGCTGGATCAGCTCGATGAGTTGCGGCGCGTCCAGCCGCTGCGCGAGTATCGCCCAGGTCTCGTCGCTGATCACGCTGTCCGCGTGAAGTTCGTCGACGGCCCGGATGATCGCCGCATCGTCCGGCGCCCAGGCTTCGTGATCGGGTCCAGCGATCACCTGTTCGATCTCGGCGGTGGTGAGGCCGACCTCCCTCGCGATCTCGACGTGCTCGCCCCACTCGAGTTGGCCTCGGCACAGCCAGGCGTTTCGCAGGACAGCCAGCTCGCGGTCCCGCCCGGGCAGCGTCCCTCTGGTGAGGAGGAAGGTGGCGTATCGCGCGTACTGCCGGTACAGCCTCGGGTGCCGCACCAGGGTGGTGAGGTACTCCGCTCGGCGCGGCTGCCCGTCAGGCGTCCCCCAGGAGAGGAGCTCACGCATCTCCTCGGTCCACTCGCTCTCCGCAAGGGGACCGACCCGGGGCTCTGGCCGAACCGGATGAACGTGCACTTGCTGATCACCACCCGTCGAGGGTCTTCGAAACGTGCGGCATCTGGCCGCGACGGCGCCTGCCGCGCCATGGAGGTATGGTAGGCCCCTAAGATAGGGCACGACAACCTGCGCTCAGGGGGCTGCCGGTGTATCGACTGTTCAGTGTCGACGACCATGTGATCGAGCCGCCGGACGTCTGGTCCAGCCGCGTCCCGGCGAGGTTTCGGGATGACGCGCCTCGCGTGGTCGAACGGGAAGGCCGCGAGGTCTGGGTCTACGAGAACCAGGTCTTCCCGACCATCGCGTACGGCGTCGACGCGGCCCGGTTCCGACTGGGTGGCGGGGAGCAGGCCGCCATGCCGCTCGACACGCTTGACCAGATGGCTCGATGGGGGCTCGCCCGCTTCGAGGACATGAAAGCCGCATGCTACCGCCCGGCGGAGCGGGCGAAAGATCTTCAGTCCAACGGCGTCTACGCCAGTATCTCGTTCCCATCATTCCCGCGCTTCGGGGGAGCGCGATTCCTTGATTTCGAGGACAAGGAACTCGCCGCAGTCTGCGTGCGCGCATGGAACGACTTCATCCTCGACGAGTGGTGCCCCGGAGGCCCGCCTGGCCAGTTCGTCCCCATGACGCTCGGCCTGCTCTGGGACCCCCAGGCAACAGCGGCCGAGGTGCGCCGTTGCGTGGCCAAGGGCGCGAAGGCGCTGTGCTGGGTGAGCAACCCGGCGCCCCTCGGGCTACCGAACATCTGGGATGAGTGCTGGGACCCGGTCTGGGCGATCTGTGCGGCGGAGGGCCTGCCGATCTGCATGCACATCGGCTCCGACGGGAGCACCTTCAACCCATCACCGGGAGTGGACGCTCCGCTCCCGCAGGCTTTGACGATCGGTTCCTGGATCGACTCCGTCAACTTCATGCTGAGCCCGGTGCCGCGCAAGTTCCCGGACGTCAGGCTGGTGTTCGCCGAGGGCGGCATCGGCTGGATCCCGGCGGCGTTGGAGCGCGCTGACCGCGCCTGGGCGCGCCACGGGTTCGAGAAGAACCGTCCGCACCCGTGGCCCTCCGAAGTCTTTCGACGCAACATGTCCGTCTGCATGATCGATGAGCCGACGGGCATCGGGTTGCATGATCTGATCGGCATCGAGAACATCCTCGCCGAGCTCGACTACCCGCACGTCGACACCAGCTATCCCGACACACAGACGGTTATGGGAGAACTTCTGCAGGGCATGCCTGACGAGAAGGCTCAACTGGTCGCTCATGGAAACGCCGAGCGTCTCTTCGGGTGGACGATGGCAGAGCCGAGCTCCGTCCTGGCGGGAACGTGACAGTGAAGGCGGCGGCCACGTGACAAGATTCGGGTCACGGCTGGCGAGGGGAGGGCGATGTGGCGCGCGCCGATGAACGTCGCCGGCCGCGGGGCGCCTCGGAGGATGTCGGACAACCGGCACCGCGGACGCGCGCCATGGCGGCGCTGCGGCGTCTTGGCCGAGCCTGGACAGCGGTGGCCGACGAGCTGCTGGCCGAGGAGGGCGCGACCTTGGCGCAGTATGCCGTCCTCACCGCGTTGTCGCAGGACACGCCCCTGTCTGGCGCTGAACTCGCTCGCCGCTGTGGAGTGACTGCCGCGACGATGTCGGCGCTGTTGGCCAATCTCGACAACCGAGGTCTCCTTGCCCGCGCGAAGGACCCGTCCGGCGGCCGGGCCGTCCTCACGCGCCTGACCCCCGCGGGGACGGCGTTGTTGGAACGCTGCGATCCGCACATCGACGCCATCGAGCGGCAGTTCCTCGCCGAGGTCAGCGAGTCCGAGCTTCGCGGGGTCGAAGACGTGCTCCTGCGCTGGGCACGTCGCTTCGAGGAACTCCAGCAGCCAGCAAGGTTGTCTGACACGATCGCGCGAACACCGCGCGGTACGTCTGGACATTCAACGTCCCTGTCGGGCCCGGCGGGCCCACGTCGCGGGGCTCTCAGCCGGCCGCCAGGAACCGGCCCGGACGGGCACCCGTCAGCCCGCCTGCCTCCTGGGTGACCTTGCCGGCGACGACGGTGTAGCGGTAACCGCCCGGCGGGCGGCGCAGCCGGGAGCCGCCCGCCGGAAGGTCGTCGACGAAGACGTCGGGCTGCCAGGCCAGCTCGTCGAGGGCGAACACGACCAGGTCCGCGACCCCGCCCGCGCGCACGGCGCCGCGCCCACGCAGCCCGAAGGCCTCCGCCTGCCGTCCGGTCAGCGCGTGGACCGCCTGCTCGAGAGACAGGTCGCCGCGGTCACGGACGTGGCGGGTGAGCAACAGTGTGCTGTCGCCCGTGGCGCACATCATCTGCAGGTGCGCGCCCGCGTCGCTGTTGCCGATCAGCGCCGCCGGGTGCGTGAGCGTCTCCGCGACCCCGTCGGGATCGGAGTTGGAGACACCGACACCGACGAGGCCCGGATCCAGGTCGTTGGCCAGCACCCAGTCGGCGAGCACGTCGGAGGGGTGGCCGCCGCGTTCGGCGACCAGGTCGGCCAGGGTCGCGCCCACCCATCGGTTCAGCTCCGGGCGGCGGACCTCGACGAGGCGCATCCGTTCGGGGAACTTGTGCGGGATCATCGTGCGCGGGACTCGGTCCCACTCCTCGCGGGCAAGCGCCCGCCAGGCTGGGTCGACCAGCAGCGCGCACTTGCTGACGGCGTCCGCCTGGACCATCCGGTGCCAGCTCTCGGCCAGCGCGAACCATGACATGCCGCCGAACCAGTTCACCCGGATGTCCAGCGTGCGCGGCGAGACCTGCGGCAGGGTCCGCACGCCGCGCTGCTGGAGGGTGAGCGCGTGGTCGAGCATCCGCGTGGCCGCGTGTGGGCGGTCGGCGTCGTGGAAGACGCCGATCCAGGTGTGGATGATCCCGCGTGGGCCGCACAGGGCGGCCATCCGCTCGACGTCGGCCCGCATCGCCCGCCCGCCGGTCTGGTCGGGGATGAACTGCACCGCGCGGCCATGGGCCGCCACCACGTCCAGGAGCGCGGCGAGCTCGGCTTCGTCCGCGAGCCGGCTCGGCACCGGGCGCTTCTCGCGGTCCTCGTCGAAGCCCAGCGACGACGACAGGCCCAGCGCGCCCGCGGCCAGGCTCTCGTCGAGGACACGCGCCATCTCGGCCCGCTCGGCCTCCGTCGCCGGCCGCTCCCACGCCTCCGCGCCGATGACGAACAACCGCAGCGGGGTGTGGCCGACGAACCCGACCGCGTTCACGCCTAGGCCGTGGGCCGCCGCGGCGGCCCGATAGTCGGGCCACGTCTCCCAGGTCCAGGGGATCGCGGCGTCGAAGGCGGATTCGGGCAGGTCCTCGATGTAGCAGAACAGACTGGTGACGCCAGCCCGGTCCGCGGCGCGCACCGGCGCCAGCGAGAGCGAGCAGTTGCCCATCATCACCGTCGTGACGCCGTGCTGCGGCATCGGGTCACACGAGGCGTCCCACCACAGGGACGGGTCCACGTGGGTGTGGTTGTCGATGAACCCCGGCGCGACCACGGCGCCGGCCGCGTCCAGCACGCGCTCGCCCGCCACGGCCAGGCCCGGCCCGACCTCGGCGACCCGGCCGCCCCTGACACGGACATCGGCCGCGCGCGGCGGCGCGCCGGTTCCGTCTACGAGCAGCCCTCCCTTGACCAGCAGATCAGCCATGGTGCACCACCGCGTGCCGGTAACGGCCGGCGGACCGGCGCGCGAGACGATCGACGGAGTCCCGGTATCGCATAAGCTAAAAGATACAACTAATTGATGCCAAAGGGGAGGTGCTGATGGGTGACCTGACGGGGAAAGCCGCGTTCGTGACCGGTGCGGCCCGCGGCCAGGGCAGGGCCCACGCGGTACGGCTCGCGCGGGACGGCGCGGACGTCATCGCGGTGGACGTGTGCGCACCCGTGCCGCCGTCGCGGATCCCGCCGGCCACGCTCGCCGACCTGGAGGAGACCGCCCGGCTGGTCCGCGAGACCGGCCGAGGTGTCGTCGCGCGGGTCGCGGACGTCCGTGACCTCGCGGCGTTACGTCGCGTGGTGGCGGAGGGCGTCGAACGGTTTGGCGGCCTGGACATCGTCGTGGCCAACGCCGGCATCGCCACCGGCGGCCCGACGGTGGATCTCACGGAGGACGCCTGGCTCACGACCGTGGACGTCAACCTGTCCGGGGCCTGGCGTACCTGCGCCGCCGCCGTCCCCGCCATGGTCGAGACCGGTCGCGGAGGGTCGATCGTGCTAACGAGCTCGATCGCCGGGCTGCGCGGCCTCCCGCTGGCCGCCGCCTATTCGGCGTCCAAGCACGGCCTCGTCGGGCTGTGCCGCGTGCTCGCCCTGGAGCTTGCCGGGCACGACATCCGGGTCAACACGATCCACCCGCACGGCGTCAACACCCCGATGGCGAACGTGCGCGAAGACCTCGCGCCGGGGGAGGCCGGGCGCGACCACGGGCGGGCCGCCCGGACTGGTGGCCTGGACCCGGCGGTCTTCGGGGTGCTCGGGCAGCTGCTGCCGGTGGGCCGGATCGCCGAACCGGAGGAGATCGCCGCGGTGGTGTCCTGGCTCGTCTCCGCCGACGCGCGGTTCCTCACCGGCGCGCAGATCCCGATCGACTTCGGCAACCAACTGCTGTGACCACGGGTGTGCCCGGCGCAGCCGCGCCGGGCACACCCCACCAGGTCGCGCGGCCCAGGAGAAAGTCAGCGTCCGGCGCCGAGGTGGCTGCCACCTGGGTAGCCACCGCCGCCGAAGCGCTCGTCGAGGGCGTCGTAGTCGACGGAGCCGCCGACGCGGGGGAGGGCGTCGACGAACTCGATCGTCTTGGGCTTCTTGTAGGTCGCGATCAGCGTCCGGCAGTGCTCGATCAGCTCGGCGGCGTCCACGGTCGCGCCGTCGGCGAGCGCGACGACCGCCTTGACGTCCTGCAGCCAGCGCTCGTTCGGAATGCCGATGACCGCCGCCTCCCGGACCGACGGGTGAGCCTCGAGCGCGCGCTCGACCTCGGCGGGGAAGATGTTCTCCGCGCCCGATTTGATCATCCGGGTCAGCGTGCCGACGAACGTGATGCTGCCGTCGGCCTCGCGGCGGCCGGCGTCACGGGTGTGCCACCAGCCGTGCGCCCACCGGCGGTCGTTCTCCTCAGGGCGGTTCCAGTAGCCGAGGTTGACCAGGTCGCCGCGGGCGCAGATCTCGCCGACCTCCCCGGCCGGCACCTCGCGGCCCTCCGGGTCGAGCAGGCGGACCTGCAGCAGCGGCGAGGGCCGCCCGGCGTTCGCCCCGCCGTTGCCGTAGCAGCGCAGCACGTTCATGCCGGCCAGCTCGGTCTGGCCATAGCCCTGCCCGAGGCCGCCGCCCATGCGGGCGAACCGGCTCTGGTCGGACTCGACGACCCCGTTCCACAGGGGCGCGGCGAAGGTGGCCCGCAGGGGGGACAGGTCGCGCTGCTCGGTCGACTGGAGCGCGACCACCTCGGCGATCGTGGCCGGCATCAGGTAGGCGTGGGTGCAGCGCTCGTCGGCGAGCAGGCGCAGCACCTCGGAGGCGGTGACGCGGGTCAGGACGACGTTCGTGCCGCCGAACAGGAACGTCGAGATGCCGAAGTACTGGAAGTTGCCGATGTGGAACATCGGACCCGAGTTGAGGAACACCGTCTCGGCGCCGATGTCGCCGGCCCAGGCGGTCGTCATCCCCATGCCGATCAGGTTGGTGTGCGAGAGCAGGGATCCGCACTGGCGGCCGGAGACGGCGGCCGTGTAGATGACCAGCAGGGGGGTGTCGGGGGAGACCTCGGTCTCCGGATCGAGGTCGGCGCCGCCGGCGAGGAACGCCTCGTAGGTGTCCGGCCCGTCGGCGTCGTGCTGGAGCCACAGTGCCTTGTGCCGGTCGCCGACCTGGGCCCGCGCGGCGCGCACCGTCTCGCCGATCTCGGCTTCCTGCCAGACCACGACGGCGGGGGAGAAGTCCTCGATCGCGAAGGCCGTCTCGTCGACGGACCAGCGCCAGTAGCCGGGGCAGACCATCGCGCCGATCTTCGCCGCGGCCGCCAGCAGCTCGTAGACGCGCGCCGAGTTCTGGCCGAGCCACAGGATCCGGTCGCCCTCGCCGGTCCCGGTGGCGCGCAGCGCGTCGGCGAGCCGGTTGACCCGCGTGTTCAGCTCCGGCCAGGTCAGCCGCGCTTCGCCGTCGACCAAGGCGAGCCGGTCCGGGTAGGCGCGTGCATGGTCGCGCAGGACGTCGCCGAACGTCTGGCGGTACACAGGCATGTCGATCTTCTCCTGGAGGAGGGAGCCGGCGTGGGGAGGCACAACTGGAGGCGGAGGTCGGCGTCGTGTGATGAGTTCCGTCGCTCAGGCGGCGGCGCCAGCCGGTGGCCCGGGCCGCCGCGGGGTCAGTCGTCGTCAGTCGTCGGCGCGCAGGATGAGCCCTTGGGCGTTGAAGAACATGCCGCCGGGCGTGAGGAACGCCACCCGCGCTGCCGGCACCTGACGCTCCCCGGCCACGCCACGTAGCTGGGTGACGGCCTCTCGGACGTGGCCCGCACCCTGCGAGCCGCCCTCGGACAGGCTGCCGCCGTGCGGGTTGATCGGTACCCGGCCGTCGATGAGGACCCGGCCGGCGTCGTCGGCGCGGTGGGCGCGCAGGAAGTCGCCGGCCTCTCCCGGCTTGCACCAGCCGTAGGACTCGAGGCAGCGCAGCGTGAGGAAGGAGAAGCCGTCGTAGGGGAGGAACACATCCGTGTCCTCGATCCACAGATCGCTCTTGGCCCGTAGGTCGCGCGCGACGACCGCCTGCCCGGTGGTGGCCAGGTCCTCGGTGAGGTGCTCCTCAGGGTGGCGGGTCATCCCCATGCTCGCCGCGTGGACGAGTACCGGCGGCCTTGCCAGGTCGCGGGCGCGTTCCGTGCCGGTGACGACGAACGCGTCCGCGCCGTCGACCGGCAGGTCCATGTCGTACAGGCCCAGCGGCTCGCGGACCATCCGGCCGGCGAGGTAGTCGTCCATGGTCAGCGGCGCCCGCATCACGGCGTGGGGGTTGCGAGCGGCGTTCGCCCGGTCGTTGAGCACGACCAGGCCGAAGTCCTCCCGGGTGCGGCCGAACTCGGCGAGGTAGCGGCTGGCCCAGGCCGCGTAGCCGACCGGCCCGAACATCCCGAAGGGCTCGCCGTCGGTGTGGCCCTCGCCGCTCGCTGCCCGGCCGTCGGCCACGCCGAAGCCGGCGCGTCGGCGGAACGGGTCGGCGCCCGCCCCCCGGGAGGTTCCGCCCAGCCGGTACACCGAGTGGTAGACGAGGACGGTCTCGGCGGCCCCGGAGCAGACCGCGCCGACCGCCGCGAGCAGATGGTTCATGATGGGTGGGCGGACGTGCGACCAGTAGGTCACGTCGTCCAGGCCCAGCGCCGACACGACCGCCGTGGGGTCGATCCCGCCCGTGTGCAGGCCGCCGCCGACGACGCCGTCGATGTTGGCGCCCGACAGGCCAGCGTCGCGGATCGCCGCGGTGGTCGCCTCCAGCACCATCGACAGCTCTGTCGTGGCGCCGCGGTCGCGGGCGTAGGGCGACAGCCCGACGCCGACGATGGCGACCTTGTCCTTGGCCCGGTTACGCGCGCTCACGCAGACACCTCCGTGATCGGGTCCGCCGGGCGGAAGGCGTACCAGGGCGCGCCCGCGCGGGTGATCCAGATGAGCTCGACGGGCAGGCCGACGGCGAGCCGTTCGGGCGGGCAGTCGACGATCGAGGCCGCGAAACGCAGACCGGGCTGCTCGGCGAGCTCGACGGCCGCCAGCGGCCACGGGGTCGCATAGTCGACGTCCGTCGCCGGCGGGCCCTGGAACAGGCGGGTGAGCATGTATACGGTCCCGCGCCCGGCCACCGGCGTCAGGGCGACGTTCGTCGACCAGCAGGCCGGGCAGAGCGGGCGCGGCTGCGCCGCCCAGGTCCCGCAGTCCGCGCAGCGGTTCGCCAGCAGCTCGTGACGCAGCAGGCCGGCGTAGAACCGGACGTTGAGGTGATCTAGACGCGTCTCGGGGTAGGCCAGGAGCACTTCCTCGTCGCTGACCGATCCGGTGCCGGTGCCGGTGCTCATGCGCGCCTCCTCGCGGACGTTGCAAGTCGCGTCACACCATACAATTATAGTTAGAAGTTAGCTATTTCAGTGGAGGTCGGGTGACGGGCTTGGGACGGCTGGCTGGCCGGGTGGCGCTGGTGACCGGTGCAGGTCAGGGCATCGGGCGGGGCATCGCCCACGCGCTGGCCCGGGAAGGCGCGGGTGTGGCCGTGTCGGGCCGACGCGTCGATCCGCTCGACACGGTGGTGAAGGAACTGACCGCGCTGGGTGCCAGCGCGCTCGCGGTACCGGGCGACGTCGGCGTGCGCGCCGACGCGGACCGGATGGTCGCGCAGACCGTCGCGGAGTTCGGCGCCCTCGACATTCTCGTGAACAACGCGCAGTCATCGGTCCAGGTCCGCCTCGAGGACACGACGGACGCCGACGTGGAGCTCGCCTGGCGCAGCGGCGCGCTGGGCACCCTGTACTGCATGCAGGCATGCCTGCCCCACCTGAAGGAGCGCGGAGGCAGCATCGTCAACTTCGGGTCATCGACGGGGGTCCGCGGCGACACCACGTTCGGCTCCTACGCGATGGCCAAGGAGGCCATCCGAGGCCTGTCGCGGGTCGCCGCGCGCGAGTGGGGCCGCTACGGCATCCGCGTGAACGTCATCTGCCCGACCGCGATGTCGCCCGCCGCCGAGGAGTACCGCGAGGCCAACCCCGAGCGCTTCGCGATGGTGATGCGGGAGATCCCGCTGGGCCGGTTCGGTGACCCGGAGACCGACATCGGCCGGGCGGTGGCCGCGCTCGTCAGCGATGACATGTCCTACCTGACCGGCGCGACGCTCATGCTCGGCGGTGGCCGCGAGGTCCAGTGAACCGGCCCGCCGGCCGCGCCGCACCCGGGCCGTGCGCCCGGCGGGCCGGTCGGCGGGCTCGGCGAGGCACTGGACCGTGCATCGGGACCTGGCATCGTCGGTCAGCCCGCGGCCTCGTCGGGCGTGGCGAGGGTGAGCCGGGCGCCGAGCGCGGCCACGCCGCCTCTGTCCGGGAACACCCGCAGCGGCCGGATCGCGAGGCCTGTGACCCGCGGCAGGTCCTCGACCATCGCGGACACCCTCAGCAGCATTTCCTCCAGCGCGCCGACGTCACAGCGCGGCGCCTCCCGCCACCCGTCCAGCAGCGGGAATGCTCGCAGCGACCGGACCATCTCCGGCGCGTCCCGGTCCGACAACGGGGTGACGCGCACGGCCACGTCCCCGACCAGGTCCGCGTAGTCGTCGGCGAGGGCGAGGGTCACCACCGGGCCGAAGACCGGGTCGGTCGCCACGCCGACCGCCATGTCGACCGCGTCCGGCTCCCCGCCGGCGGCTGGCTGCTCGGCGACCGGGATGCCGTAGTGGCGCAGGAGCGCCCGGGCGGCGTCGGGGTCCACCGGGCCCGCTGGCAGGCTGTCGAGCAACGCCCGGGCCGCTGCCGCGTCCGCGTCCCCCGACTCGACGACCACGCCCGCTGGGCTGCGCCGCCACGCGCCGTAGGCTGCGGCCGCGCCAAGAGCGGAGGCGGCCGCTTCGGGGAACACGTAGCTGGGGATCGCCCGCCCTTCGCGGCGCAGCAGGGTGGGAAGCCCCGGCGCGGACAGGAAACTCGTCACGACCGTCTTGTGCGGCACCGCCGCGGCCGCGGTGGCGATCGCCGCGGCGACGTCGGCGACGTGGCGGACCAGCGGCGGCACGTACAGCACAACCAGCGCGTCGACCGCGGGGTCGGTGAGCGCGGCGTCGACGCTCGCCCGGTAGTCGGAGGGCGTCGCGCCCGGTCCCAGGTTCGCCCCGGCATGGCCGGTGACGACCAGCCCGCTCGCCTGGCACGCGTCGGCGGTCAGGGCGCCGGGCCCGTCGGCGTTCGTGACGATCGCGACCCGGTTGCCGCCGGGCACGGGCTGGTTCGCGAGCAGGAGCGCGACGTCGAACATGGCGCCCAGGGACCGCGTCCGGATGATCCCCGACTGCTGGAACAACGCGTCCAGCGCCGCGTCCGAGCCGGTGACGGGCTCGTCGTCGGCTGGCCCGCCGGGGACCTCCTCCCAGAGCGTCGGCGAGCCCGCGTGCACGGCGACGATCGGCTTGCGGGCGGCGATGCGCCGCGCGATCCGCGCGAACTTTCGCGGGTTGCCGAACCGGCCGAGATGCAGCAGGACCACCGAGGTTGCGGCGTCCTCCTCCCACCACTGAAGCAGGTCGCTGGTGGACACGTCCGCGGCGTTGCCGATCGACACGAAGCTGGCGAAGCCCAGGCCGAGCTGCTCGGCGTGGCTGAGCACGGCGAGGCCCAGCGGCCCGGACTGGCTCGACATCGACACCGGCCCCGGCGGGGGGATGCGGGGCGCGAACGTGGCGAACAGGGTCTGGTCGTCGAACCGGCTGACTATTCCCATGCAGTTCGGCCCGATCAGGCGCATCCCGCCGGTCCGCGCCGCGTGGACCAGGCGCCGTTCACGGTCCAGGCCGTCGAGCCCGGACTCGCCGAACCCGGTCGACACGACGACGACGGCTCCCGCGCCGACGGCCGCTGCGTCCAGGACGACCTGCTCGGCATTCTCGGCGGGGACGGCGATGACGACGAGGTCCACCTCGCCCGGCAGGTCGCGCAGGCTCGGGTAGGCGTTGACGCCCGCGATCTGGTCGGCATGCGGGTTGACCGGGTGGACGGGCCCGTCGAAGCCGTGGGCCAGCAGGTTGCGCAGGATCTCGTGGCCGATGGTCTTGGCCCGCCGCCCGGCGCCGACCACGGCGACGGACCGCGGCCGCAGCAGCGGCCGCAGCGAGGAGCGAACCGCGACGTGCTCGCGGCGGTCGGACCGGGCCATCACCTGGCCGGCGGGGTCCGTCGTCATCGTCACCTGGACGACCGAGCCGCCCCAGACGGTCTCGGTCCGGTATCCGGAGCCCGCGAAGGTCCGCAGCATCCGCGTGTTGTCCGCGAGGACGTCCGCGGTCAGGGTCACGACGCCGCGGGCGCGGGCTGCCTGGGCGAGCCGTTCCAGCAGCAGCGTGCCGAGACCGTGCTCCTGGTAGTCGTCCTCGACGGTGAAGGTGGCCTCGCCCCGGTGGGGCTCGTCTGGCGCGCGGACGCAGCGCGCCACCGCGATGAGCCGGGTGCCCAGCGTGGCGACGAGCGCGATGTGGTCGACCTGGTCGACGTCGGCCCACGCCCGGAGGGTCTCGGGGCTGATCCGCACCACGGGGCCGAGCAGCCGGTAGGAGATCGTCCGGCGGGACAGCCGGCCGCTGAAGGCGATCAGAGCGTCGGCGTCGTCCGCGCGGATCGGCCGGACGAGCACCGACCGGCCGTCGCGCAGCAGCCCCGGCCGCTCCCAGGAGGCCGGTCCTTCGTCTCGCCGCGTCCTTGCCACGTCCTCACCCTAGTCGCGGTGATCAGTCGCGATCGGTCGCTCCCGGCCACCCGGGTCGGCCCAGGTCGGGGCGTGGCCCGCCGTGCCGTGGGGCGCCTGGCCGTTCGTCGCCGCCGGGCGGCGGCCAGGAGCGGGACTACCGTCGCCCGCGCCCCGGTATGCCGTCAGAAGGTGAACGGCGACGGTGGTCGCAGGTCGCCGAGGCGGTTGGTCGTGTAGGCGAGCCAACGGTCGTAGTCGTCGGCCTTGTTCCGGAACGACGACCCCACCCGCGGGTTCGGCAGGATAAGGAAGTTCTCGGCCGCCAGGCCCGCGACGGTGATCTCGGCGACCTCCGCCGGTGTCTGCACCAGGCCGATCCCCGGATGGTCGGCGCCCTGGACGGTCCTCGTCTCGACCGCCGTCGGGCACAGGCATGACACCCGGATGCCCTTGTCCGAGTAGTTCAGCGCCAGCCACTCCGCGAACCCCAGCGCGGCGTGCTTGGTGACGGTGTAGGTCAGCTCCGACGGCCCGGTGATCAGTGCCGCGGCGGAGAGCGTCTGGAGGAAGTGGCCGCCGCCGCGGCGCAGCATCCGGGGCACCAGGCACTGGGCGGCCCAGACGTGGGCTAGCACGTTGACCCGCCACGACCGGTCCCAGGTCGCCGCGCTGGTCTGCAGGTTGCCGCCCTCCGGCCCGCCGAACACCGCCGGGTTGCCGCAGAACAGGTCCGTCGGTCCGGCGGTCTCCTCGGCCCAATCGATGAACGCCGCCAGCGCCGCCTGGTCACCGACGTCGCAGGGACGCCCGGGGACGCCGAGCGTCTCGGACATCGCCGAGACGGCGTCGGCGTCCAGGTCGCTGACGACCACCGACTGTGCGCCGTGCGCGAGGAACGCTTCGACGAGCCCGCGGCCGATGCCGTGCGCCGCGCCCGTCACCACGATCCGGCTGCTTTCGATTTTCATGGCCGTCTCCGTACAGCTGTGGGACCCGTCCGGACAATCGTCGCAGGTTGTGGCAGAGAATGACAGCATGGCAGACTCCGCCATGTGCGACGCCACTGGTGCGCCGCGAGGGGAGGCGACGGTGGGTCTCGCGGAACTGTTCGACCTGGAAGGCCGGGTCGCGGTGGTGACCGGCGGCAGCCGCGGGATCGGTTACGCCGTTGCCCGCGGCTTCGCGGCGGCCGGGGCCGACGTGGTCATCGCGAGCCGCAAACTGGAGGCCTGCCAGGAGGCCGCCGGGCGGATCGCGAGGGAGAGTGGCCGCCGGGCGGTTCCCATCGGCTGCCACGTCGGGCGCTGGGCGGACTGCGACCGTCTCGTCGACGAGGTCTACGCCGCGTTCGGCCGCTGCGACGTCCTGGTCAACAACGCCGGGATGTCCCCGCTCTACCCGGACCTTCCAAGCGTCACGGAGGACTACTTCGACAAGGTCGTCGGGGTCAACCTCAAAGGGCCGTTCCGGCTCGGTGCGCTCGCGGGCGACCGGATGGCCGCGGCCGGCGGCGGCAGCATCATCAACGTCTCGACGATCGGCTCGCTGCGCCCCGGCGCCGGCGAGCTCGTCTACGCCTGCGCGAAGGCCGGCCTCAACGCGCTGACCATCGGGCTGGCGGAGGCCTACGGGCCGGCGGTGCGCTCGAACGGCATCCTGCCCGGCGGTGTGCTCACGGACATCGCCGACGCCTGGACACCCGAGCGGCGCGAGCAGGCCGCGCACGCCACCACTCTCGGCCGCGCCGGCACGGCCGACGACTTCGTCGGCACCGCCCTGTGGCTCGCCAGCCCCGCCTCTGCCTGGGTCAGCGGCACCCTCATCCGCGTCGACGGCGGCGCGTACCGGCAGACCAGCTGACCGGACCGCCCCGACGGGCGGTCCCGCACCGCCGGCGACCGGCGCGGGCCGGGCCGGCGAAGGGAGAGCAGACCATGGTCGACTTCGCCATTCCCGAGGAGGCCCGGGCCGTGCGCGCCCGGGTCGCGGGCTTCATCGACAGCCACGTCCTGCCGGCCGAGCAGCGGGTCGGCCAGGAGCCCTATTTCGACATCGTCGCCGAGCTGCAGGCCAGGGCCCGCGCCGAGGGGCTGTGGTGCCCGTTCGTCCCCCGGGAATGGGGCGGGATGGGGCTCGGGCCGCTGGCGAACGCCGTGGTCCAGATCGAGGTGGGCCGGTCCTTCAGCTACCTCGCCGCGTGGGCGCTGAACTGCATGGGCCCGCAGGACGCGACCATGATGACCTTGATCGAGCACGGCACGCCGGAGCAGAAGGAGAAGTACCTGCGTCCGCTCGTGGCCGGCGACCTGCGGATCTGCTTCTCGATGACCGAGCGCGCCGCCGGCTCGGACGCGACCGGGATGCGCACCACCGCCGTCCGCGACGGCGACACCTGGGTCCTGGACGGCGAGAAGTGGTTCTCCAGCAACGCGACCATCTCCGACCTCGCGCTGGTGATGGCGCGTACCAGCGACGAGGGGCCCCGCCAGCAGCGGTTCACGACCTTCCTCGTCGAGCTGCCGAACCCGGGCTACCGGATCATCCGGAACATCCCGACCATGGACGAGCCGTTGCGGGCCCGCTTCGGCGACGAGGTGCGCAGCGGCCATGCCGAGGTGGTCATCGACAACCTCGTGGTCGGGCACGAGAACGTGCTCGGCGGTGTCGGCCAGGGGTTCGCGATGGGCCAGCACCGTCTGGGCTACGGGCGGCTGCGCCACGGCATGTGGAGCATCGCGAAGGCGCAGGCCGCGCTCGACCTGGCAGCCGGCCGGGCGCTGGAGCGGGAGACGTTCGGCGAGCCGCTCGCCGACCGCCAGGGTGTCCAGTGGATGCTCGCGGACTGCGCCGAGCAGCTGTACGTCACCCGGCTGATGGTCCTGCACCTCGCCTACAAGATGGAGCGCGGCCTGGACCTGCGCCAGGAGAACTCGATCGCCAAGAACTACATCGCGCACATGCTGCACAACGTCGTCGACACCGCGCTGCAGATCCACGGCTCCCTCGGCTACACGCTCGACACCCCGCTGGCCGAGTGGTACGTCGAGGCCCGCCAGCAGCGGCTCGTCGACGGCCCCGACGAGGTGCACCGCTGGGTGATCGGGCGCCACGTGCTCAAGGCCTTCCGGCACGACGGCACGACGGCCGCCGCGACCGGTGGGGACCTCGTCTGATGGGCACCGGCACGGGCACCGGCGCCGCGGCTGCCGGCGGCGCGCTCGTCGACCTGCCCGCGTTGGAGGGCTGGCTCGAGACGGTGCTGCCGGGCGGCGGCCCGGCGCGGCGGGCCCGCCTCGGCGAGGCGACCGGCATCGCCAACGCGCTGTTCACCGTCGACTGGGGCGGACGGACGCTGGTGCTGCGCAGGGCGCCCGCGGCCCGGATCACGAGCAGCGCCGGCAACACCGTGCGCGAGGCCTGGCTGCTCGCCGCGCTCGCCGACACCCCGGTCCGTCATCCGCGGCTGGTCGCAGCCTGCCCCGACCCGGCGGTGATCGGCGCACCGTTCATCCTTATGGAGCGTGTGGACGGGTTCACCCCGGCCGGGGGCCTCCCCGCACCGTTCGACGCCGACCCCGCCTCCCGCCGCGCCTTCGGCCTGGAGGCCGTCGACGCGCTCGCGGAGCTCGCGCTCGTCAACTGGCGGGCGGTGGGCCTCGAGGGGTTCGGGAAGCCCGACGGGTTCCTCGACCGGCAGGTCGACCGGTGGCTGTGGCAGCTCGGGACCTACCAGGCCCGGCCGCTGCCGGAATCCACCGACAACCTCGCCGCCTGGCTGCGTGCCCACCAGCCGGCGACCGGGCCGATCGCGATCATGCACGGGGACTACAGCCTGTTCAACGTGATGTTCGCGCCGGGCGCCCCGGCCCGGCTCGCCGCGATCGTCGACTGGGACACCGCGACGATCGGCGACCCGCTCATGGACCTGGGCCACCTGCTCGCCCGCTGGGACGAGCCCGGCGAGCCGGCGACCTTCCTCGGCTCCAGCGACGTCGCCGACCGGACGGGGCTGGCCGGCCGCGCCGAGCTGGCCGCGCGCTACGCGGAGCGCACCGGCCACTCAGTCGCTGACCTGCGGTTCTATGAGGTGCTGGCGCTGTTCAAGCTCGGCTGCATCATGGAGGGCCACCACGCCCAGGCCGCCCGTACCGGGGACCCGTCGGGTGCCCGGTTCGCCCCGATGGCGCCGGCGATCTTCGCCGACGCGCTCGCGATCGCGCGCGGGGACCGGACGCCCTAGGCCTCCGGTCACGTCGGCGCGGCGGCTGTCACGGGCCCTTGTGGCAGCTGCCGCGCCGCGACGCCGCGTCAGGCATGCGCGGTCGGCGCGGTTGCCGGAACCGGGAGGCCCAGCTCGGTGAGCAGGGGCGACGAGTATGCGATCCGGCCGGTGAGGTCGCTCGCGAGCAGCGCGGCGGCGGCCTCGGCGATCACGGATTCGTCCTCGAGCGGGAAGCCCGCGACGAGGCCGTGCGCGCCGGTCCCCGCGGTCGCGACGTTCTCAAGCGGGGCCAGCGCGTTCACCCGCACCCCATACGGGTGCGCCTCGGCGGCCAGCCCGGTCGTGAAGCGCTCGAGCGCCGCCTTGCACATGCCGTAGACGGTGAAGCCCCGTCGCTGGATCTCCTCGAAGGGCGGCCCGGCGGGATGGACGGCGGCCCGTGACGAGATGTTCAGAATCCGGCCCCGGCCCCTTTCATACATTCCGGGCAGCACGAGCTGGGCCAGCTCGAACGGCGCTCGGACCTGCATCTCGAACATCAGCCGGTAGCGCTTCTCGGAGAAGGCGTCGACGGGCGCGATGTAGGTGATGGCCGCATTGTTGACGAGGATGTCGATCGGTCCCAGCGTCCGCTCGGCCTCCGCGACGGCTCGGCGGCGGTCCTCGGGCCGGGTCACGTCCCCGGGCACCGCTACCGCGATACCCCCCGACAGGCTGACGGCCCGCACCGTGTCCGCCAGGGAGCCAGGCTGACCAGGGGTCGCGGTGGTCGTGCGGGCCATCACGGCCACGGCCGCTCCCTCGGCGGCGATGCGTCGGGCTATGGCCGCGCCTATTCCCCGGCTGGCGCCGGTGACCAGCGCGACGGTGCCCTCGAGTTGGCCCATCTTCCTCTCCCTCGGGATCTTCGTGTCGGCCTTTCCTGACCACGCCGCCGAGCCACGACGTCGCGGGATACCCGCCGACTCGCGGCGCCGGTCGCGACGAAGCCGCGGCCAGCCGACGTCAGGAACGGCGGACGTCGGTCCAGGGGATGCCCTTGTCGACCCGGATCTCGCCGGGAAGCCCGAGCATCTGCTCGCCCAGGATGTTGTGCAGGATCTCGGACGTGCCGCCCTCGATGGTGTTCGCCCGGGCACGCAGGAAGGCCCGCGTCGGACTGCCCTGGTCGCCTGACTGGGCGAGATCGACCTCGCGTGGCTGGTAGGACTCGTGGAGCATGCCTGCGGCGCCGAGCAGGTCGACGGTCAGGTCGGTGGCGCGTTTGTTCAGCCGGGCGGTCATCAGCTTGGCTACCGCCCCTTCCGGGCCGGTAGCGCCACGAGTCATGCCTTCGGTCGCGCGCAGCGTCGTCAGGCGGTTCACCTCGACGTCGACCCGGAGGGCCAGAAGCGCGTCCCGTAGCGCGCTGGCCGTCGGCGAGGTGCGGTCGGCCCGATCCCGCCAGGCCGCCAGCGCCGAGCGCAGCGCCGGCTCGGCGGAGAGCCCCTCGGACAGCATGTACCGCTCGTTGTTCAGCGTGGTGAGGGCGACCGCCCAGCCACCGCCGACCGGGCCGACCCGCAGCCGGTCGGGCAGGTGCACGTCGGTCAGGTACACCTCGTTGAATTCGGCGTCGCCGGTCAGCTGCCGCAGCGGCCGGACGTCGACTCCATGCGCGGTCATGTCGCACAGGAAGTACGTCAGGCCGCGGTGCTTGACGGCCCGTGGGTCGGTGCGGGCGACGAGCATGCCCCAGCGGGCGACGTGCCCCCAGGACGTCCACACCTTCTGCCCGTTCACCACCCAGCCGTCGCCGTCTCGCTCGGCCCGCGTGGCGAGCCCGGCGAGGTCGGAGCCGGCGCCTGGCTCGCTGAAGAGCTGGCACCAGACCTCCTCGCCGGAGAACAGCGGCCGCAGGTAGCGTGCGTGCTGCTCAGGCGAGCCGTGCTGGAGCAGGGTCGGGCCGCCCATGCCGTAGCCAAGCGGATTGCTGTCGAAGCCGATGGGTGCGCCGGCCGCCGACAGCCGGGCGTTGACCCGCGGCTGCAGACCGGGTGAGACACCGAGCCCGCCGAGCTGGACCGGGAACGAGACCCAGGCGAGCCCGGCGTCGAACTGGGCGCCGAGAAAGCCGGTCCGTGTCGCGGCCTCTGGCGGATGTTCGGCGAGGAGCCTGCCGACAGCATCGTCCACGATGCGTATCTCGTCGTCCGAGTCGTTGGTCACGGCGTCCTCCGAGGCGATATCAAGGCCGCAGTCTCAGCGAACTGACCGAGCGGCGCGGATCTCGCGTCCGCCCTTGTCTGTCCGTGGCGCGGTCACGGCCCAGCCGGCCATGCCCGGCAGCCGACCGTGGCAGCGTCAGGGCTGGACCGACGGGAACTGAACCTTGCGGCCGTCGGCCAGCGCGCTCATCGCGGACCGCATGTCGGTGCCGTGAAGAGTGAGCATCTGCAGTGCGGTGGAGAGCTCAAAGATGGGAGCCTGCTGGCGTACCCAGGTATTGAGCGCCTTTTTGGTCCAGCGGGTGGCGTACTGGGCATTGGTGGCGATCCGAGCGGCCACGCCCAGGGCCCGGGCCAGGACCTGGTCATCCGGAACGCAGACGCTTACCAGCCCGAGCCGCTCGGCCTCATGGCCGGTCAGTGTCTCGCCGGTGAGCAGGTAGTAGCGCACCTTGGCAAGACTCATGTACAGGGGCCACAACAGGGCCGCGTGGTCGCCCGCGGCCATGCCGCCGCGTAGATGCCCGTCGTTGAGCTTGGCGCTGGCCCCGACGACGCTGATGTCGGCGGACAGTGCCACCGCCAACCCGGACGCCATCGCCAGTCCATTCACCGCCGAGACGATCGGTTTGCGGCAGCTGATCATGTTGTCGACGAGGGCCGACATCTCGAACATGGACTCGTCAACGCTCGCGCTGGCGGGATTGTCGTCCTGGCCGAACGTGCCGAGTTCGCCGCCTGAGCAGAACGTGGCGCCGGCACCAGTGATCACGGCGACCGTGACGGTCGGGTCGGCGTCCACCTCCCGCCAGATCTGGGCGAGCTCGACGTGCAGCCGTGGATTGACGGCGTTACCGGTCTCCGGGCGGTTGATGGTGATCAGCAGGACGCCGTGGGGGTGCTGATCGAACAGCAGGTGCTCGTAGCGGGCCGCCCATGCGTCGATCGACGCCATCTCGAATGCCTCCGGCATCAGGCGTGGACCTCGCGACCCTCTCGAGTGGCGGCGGTCCCGAGGAACGGGAGATCAATAATTTACAGTGTAAGTAGTTTTGGGGAGATGTCAATCGCGCAGGCCCAGGTGGCTGCGCAGCCCCGCCGTCATGATCTGCAGGCCACGCTCGAACAGGGCGTCCCTGTGCGCGGCCGAGTGGCGGGTCACCGCCGGCGTGAGCTGGGCAAAACTGCCGATCATGAAGGTGAAGAAGAAGGTCACGCCGTCGCGGGCGGCTGCCTCGCCAGCTCCCGCGGCCTGGAACAGGCCCAGCAGCGCCTCCCGCGCCCGCGCCTGGGCCGGGCGCTCGTCGAGGCCGTGCGCCGAGAGCAGCGCGGGGATCCACGGATGCGGAAGCTGAGCGCGCCAGGCGTCGAGGGCGTAACGGCGCAGCTCGGCGTCCCAGGGGTGCGCGTCCGGGTCCGGCGGGCGGATCGGGTCGATCACGCTGTCGACCGTCTTCTCGAGCAGCAGCGCCTTGGTTGGCAGGTAGTTGTAGACGGTCATCGCCGAGACACCGAGTTCGGTGGCGAGCGCCCGCATGCTGAAGTCCTGCGCCCCGGCGCGGTCTAGAACGCGCAACGCCGCCGAGACGATCTCCACCTGGGTCAACGAGGGTGCCGGCCCTCGACGTCCTGGCACGCCCGACTCCCTCCTGTCGACCATCGGCCTCCTGTCGACCATCGGCCCCGCGGCCCCGCCGGGCACGGACGAGGCTAGTGCGCCGGTCCTGAACGGGGGAGTTCGCATACTCGCGGGCGGCCGGCAGAAACCTCTTACAGCGTATATGGTAGTGGGACCGGTAGGGCAACCGCGCCCTACGCCCTCGTCGCCGCGGGCGGCCGGGATGTGTCCGATTGGGGGAGAGAACATGCCGGCCACAGCCGAGTTCGGTCACCGGGTAGCGCTCGTCACGGGCGCGGCCGGTCAGGGCATCGGACGCGCCGTCGCGGCCCGGCTGGTCTCGGGCGGGGCGCACACGGTCGTCGCGGACGTGCACCCGGCACGCATCGAGCGCGTCGTCGCGGAGCTGTCCGCCCAGGCGCCCGAGGGGATCCGGGTGCTGGGCAAGCTGCTGGACGTCGCGGACCTGGCGGCCATCGACACGGTGGCGAAGGAGATCGCCGAGGAGCTGGGCCCGATCCGCGTCCTCGTCAACAACGCCGCCTACAACATCATGGCGCCGATCTGGGACTACCGTCCGCAGGACTGGGCCCGGGTCATGGACACCAACGTCACTGGGCCCTGGTATCTGTCCAAGGTCGCCATGACGCAGATGCGCGCGGCCGGCGGCGGGGTGATCGTCAACATCTCGACGGTCGCGCCGGACTGCGGCGGAATGGGGCTGGAGGGTCCCTACGCCGTCAGCAAGGGCGGCCTGAACGCGCTGACCCGGTCCTGCGCACACGAGGGCGGTCCATACGGGATCCGGGCCAACAACGTCACCATGGGCCTGGTGCTGGGCACCCGGTACGCGGATGTCCACCACCCGGACCTCGTGGCTGAGGCGATCGCCGCGTCGCCGATGAACGCGCTCCCGCACGCGGTCGACATCGCCGAGGCGGTCGCCTTCCTGGCCAGCGACCGGGCCCGCTTCATCACCGGGGAGACCCTGAACGTGGCCGCCGGCCAGTTCATGCGCTACTGACCGCGGCGCGGACGCCGCCCGGCCAGGGGGCGCTCTCCCCATGGCCGGGCGTTCCGCGGAGTTCGTCAGCTCACGGCGGTAGCAACCGGGCCGTGCTGGGCCGCGGGCGTCGTCGCCAGCGTCGTCAGGTCGAAGTCGAACAGGCGCGCGGCGTTCCTGGCAGAGATCGCCAGGCTCTCCGCCGGCGTCGTGCCCTCCAAGGCCCGCGCCAGCCGCGTGCGCGAGTGCGGGTAGGTGCCCTCGACGTGGATGAAGTCGCTGCCGAAGGCGATCGTCTCGACACCGATCCGCTCGCGGAGCGCGACGTCGGCCTTCGACAACGGGCCCGCCGCGAAGCAGCTGGCCTTCCACTGTTCGGTCGGCGTCATGGTCAGCCGGTGCGACGGGTGGTCGACGGTGCCGTGGAAGAACATGTCGCAGGAGTCGAGGATCCGCGGAATCCACTGGCAGCCGGTCTCGATCCAGCCGAAGCGGATGTTCGGGAACCGCTCCGGGACACCGGCCAGCAGCAGCAGGTGTGTCCGGTCCGTCCAATTGCCGGGGCGTGGTCTGGGCAGAACCCGGGAGAGTGCGGGCACGCGAGACGAGCTCGGCGTGGCGTGGTGTGGGGCTGATAGATGGACGAGCAGGCAACGGCGTCGGTCCGGGATCCGTTGCTGGCTGCGCGGGTGACGGTGCTCCATGAGACGGAGCGGACCCGGGTCGTTCGGCTGACGTTCCCGGGTGGAAGTGTGATCCGGAAGGAGCCGCTGGGGCCCGGCGCGCGGCGGCGGCTGCGGCATGAGGTGGAGATCCTCGGTCAGCTGTCCGGTGACGAGGGAGTCACGCAGCTGGCGACCGGGCTGCCGTCGTCTTCGGACTCGATCCTGCTGGCCGATGTCGGCGGTGCGGCGCTGTCCGAGCGGACTACTCCGCTGGATGCGGGCGAGCTGGTCGGACTGGCCGGGTTGCTGGGGCGGGCGATGGCGGAGATGCACCGGCGGGGGGTGGTGCATCGGGACGTCAATCCGGCGAACATCGTGATGACTGGTGGCGGAGATGCGCCATGTCTGGTCGATTTCTCGCTGGCCACGACGTTCGCGGTGGTTCAGCCGGAATTCGTAAATTACAGCGAGATCGTCGGAACGGTGCCGTATTTGGCGCCGGAGCAGACTGGCCGGACTGGTCGTCAAGTCGACCAGCGGGCCGATCTGTACGCGCTCGGGGCGACGTTGTACGAGCTGGCCACCGGGGCGCCGCCGTTCGGTGCCGGTGATCCTGTTCAGGTCATTCATGACCATCTGACGCGGGTGCCGGCGCCGCCGTCGGCCGTAAACCCGGCGGTGCCGGCCGGCCTGTCGGCGATCATCATGCATCTGCTGGAGAAGGAGCCGGACGATCGCTACCAGAGCGCCGACGGGCTGGTACACGATCTTACCCTGGTACGTCGTGGCGTCGTCTTGGTGCATCCCGGCGAGCACGATTTCCCCGCACGACCGCTGACACCATCCCGGTTGGCCGGGCGTGGCCGGGAGATCGGCGAGCTGGGCGCGGCGTTCGCCGAGGCGATGGAGGGCCGCTGCCGCGGGCTGCTCGTCTGCGGTGCACCGGGGGTGGGCAAGACGGCACTGGTCAACGAACTGCGGCCGATAGTGGCCGGTGTCGACGGCTGGTTCGTGGCGGGCAAGTACGACCAGTATCGCCGTGACCAGGAGTATGACGGCGGCTGGCAGGCGTTTCGGGCGCTTGGCCGGCTGTTGCTGGCCGAGCCCGAGGACTACCTGGCCGAGGTGCGGGAGCGGATACTGCGGGCGTTGGGACCGAGCGCCGGGCTGGCGACCGCCGTCGTGCCGGAGCTGGCGACTCTGCTGAAGGTCCCCCCAGATCCGGGCGATCCGATGACCCTGCAGGTGCGAGCGCAGCGCAACGGCGTCGAGGTCCTGCGCGCCGTCGCCTCCCGGAAACGACCGGTGGTGTTCTTCGTTGACGACCTGCAGTGGGCCGGGCGGACACCGCTGGGCTTCTTCGATCTGATCCTCAGCGGCGCCGAACAGGTCGAGGGACTGCTGCTGGTCGGCGCCTACCGGGAGGACGAGGTCGACCCGGCCCATCCGATGACGCCGATGCTCGCCCGCTGGCAGCGCCAGCCGGTCGGTCCGCGCGTCTTGCGGCTCGGCAACCTGGCCCCGGACGGCCAGGCGGCCATGGTGGCCGACCTGCTACGCGGCGCGCCTGAGGCCGCCGTGGAGCTGACGCGGATGATCGCGCCGTCGACCGGGGGTAATCCGTATGACACGCAGGAGCTGCTGAACTCCCTGCGCCACGACGGTCTGCTCGTCCCTCGCGACGGCGGGTGGCGATGGGATCGGGCGGTGCTGGGTCGCCGGCTCGGGCGGGTGGATGTGGCCGGGATGCTGGCCGCTCGGGTGGCCGGGCTACCGTCGGCGACCAGGCAGATGTTGGCGGTGATGGCGTGTCTGGCGGGCCGGGTGGAGCTGGACCTGTTGGAGATCGCGACGGGGCTGGCCGCGGAGGAGGTCGAGCACCGGCTGGCCCCGGCGTTCGCCGTCGGCCTGCTGGTGCTCGAGCCCGGTGGCGGGCAGGGGGTGCGGTTCCACCACGACCGCACGTGGGAGTCCGTGCTGGGCGCCCTCAGCCCGCGGCGGCAGCGTGCCCTGCGACGGCGGCTGGCCCGGCGGCTTGCGAGGCGATCGAAGTACTTCGCGGTCGCGGCCGAGCAGTACCTGCACGTGGTCGAGGCCGTGCGGGACGACGCCGAGCGGCGGCTGGTGGCCGGGCTGTTCCAGCAGGCCGCCGAGCAGGCGCGGCTGCTGAGCAACCATCCGCTGGTGGAGCGGTTCCTGACCGCGGCGGTGCCGCTGGTCGACCCGACCGACGCCGACCAGCTGATCGAGGTCCGCACCGGCCGGCACGCCGCCCTGTACAGCCTGGGCCGGTTGGAGGAGGCGGACGAGGAGTACGGGAACGTCAGCCGGCTGTGCACCCGCCCGGCGCAGCGCACGGCGGCCACCGTGCTGCAGGTGATCAGCCTGACCAACCGGGGCCGCCCCGACGAGGCGGTCCGGCTCGGCTTGGACCAGCTGCGCGAGGTCGGTTTCGCCGTGCCGGACCGGGAGCATCTCGATGCGGAGATCGACCGCAAGCTCGACGTGGTCTACCGGTGGGTCGACCAGACCAGCGCAGCCGACGACCTGCGCCGGCCGGAGGCCATCGACCGTTCGCGACGTGGCGCCATCAAGCTCGTCAACCGGCTCATCCCCGCGGCGTTCCTCTGCGACCGGCCGATGATGGCCTGGCTGACCGCGACGGCGCTGGAGATGTGGGCGCGGGACGGACCGGATCCCGCCCTGATTGGCCCGATCAGCCACGCCTCCGTCGTGACCATGGCACTCAGGCAGGACTACCGCACCGGGTACCGCATAATGCGGCGCCTCCTCGAGGTCGGTCACGCACGCGGCTACGAACCGGACATATGGCAGATGCAGTCGCTCTATGCGGTGTTTACGGGCCACTGGTTCGACCCGCTCGAGGACAATCTGTCCGCCGCGCGTCGTGCACTGGAGGGCCTGCTCCAGGGTGGCGACCTGCAGTACGCCTGCTGGACCCATTGCGTGCTGCTCCCGGACCTGCTTGACTGCGCGCCGTCGCTGGACGTCTCCGTCGCCGATGCCGACGAGGCGATGGCTATCGCCACACGAACCGGCAACGGACACGCCGAAGAGGTGTTCCGGAGCTGGCGCCAGCTGGCGAGGGTGCTGCGTGGCGAGGCCGTCGGCCAGGCGGCCGACGAGGCGGCCGAGCAGGGCCTGCTGGCCGCCAACCCGCTCGCCGCCGCCAACCTGCACCTCACCCGGGCGATCGCCGCCGCCATCTTCGATCATCCGGCCGGGCTGGCCCGGCACACAGTGGCGGTGATGCGGTTGTTGCCGGCCCTCGATGCGACCTACCTGATCGCGGTCGCGCGCGTGCTACGGGCTCTGGCCCTGGCCGGGCAGGCCCGGATGACGGAAGCGGGCCGGCGCGGGGCCGTGCTGGCCGAGCTGGACGAGGTGGTCGACTGGCTGGCGGCCCGCGCGGCCGACGCGCCGGTCAACTTCCTGCACCTGTTACGCCTGGTCGAGGCCGAACGGGCCTGGGCCACCGGTGAGTTCCGCGAGGCCGCCTACGCCTTCGACCTGGCGCAGCGCGAGGCCGCCACTCGGTCGCGCCCCTGGCACCGGGCACTGATCCTGGAACGCGCCGCACGGTTCCACCTTGCCCAGGGGATGGAGGAAACCGGCCGCATGCTGCTGGCCGCCGCCCGCCACCAGTACGCCGACTGGGGCGCCACCGCCAAGGTCAGCCAGCTCGACTGGGCCTACCCGACGCTGGCGGCGCGAGCACCAGCCCAACCCACGTCCGGCAGCACCGCCGTCAGCACCGGCACCATCGACCTGCTCGGCGTCGTCGCCGCCTCCCAGGCACTGAGCTCCGAGACCAGCATCGAGGGCCTGCGCGCCAAAGTCGTGGGAATCCTGTCCGAGATGACCGGCGCCACCGGCGTCCACCTCCTCCTTCGCGACCAGGCCGACCACGAGGGCGGCTGGCTGGTACCCACCGACGACGGCACCATCCCGCTGCGCGAGGCCGGCCTGCGCCGTCTGCTGCCACCCTCGGTCGTCTGGTACACCGAACGCACCCACGAACCCACCGTCATCGCCGACGCCACCCGCGACGACCGGTTCGCCCGCGACCCCTACCTCACCAGCCTCGACCGCTGCTCCCTACTCGCCATCCCCGTCACGATCCGCGGCGAACTCAAAGCCATGCTCCTCCTCGAGAACCGAATGATCCGCGGCGCGTTCGCCACCAACCGCCTCGAGCCGATCATGCTGATCGCCGGGCAGCTCGCCGTCTCCCTCGACCACGCGCAGGTCTACACATCCCTGGAACGCAAGGTCGCCGAACGCACCGGCCAACTCGCCGCCGCCAACCAACGCCTGGAACAACTGTCCATCACCGACCCCCTCACCGGACTGGCCAACCGACGACGCCTCGAACAAATCCTCCACGCCGAATGGCACCAGGCCTGCCATCAGCACACCCCCCTCGCCGTCGCCATGACCGACATCGACTACTTCAAGCGCTACAACGACCACTACGGCCACACCACCGGCGACCGCTGCCTCCAACTCGTCGCCACCTGCCTGGCCACCAACATCGACGACACCCACCTCGCCGCCCGCTACGGCGGCGAGGAATTCGCCATCGTCATGCCACACACCGACACCGACACCGCCGCCCGCGTCGCCCGGCACCTACGCGCTGCCGTCGCCGCGCTCGCCGAACCACACCCCCTCGGCATCGACCACATCGTCACCCTCAGCATCGGCGTCGCCGCCACCATCCCCACCTCCGACAATCAGCCACAAAGCCTCATCGACCTCGCGGACGTCGAGCTCTACCGAGCCAAGCGCGCCGGACGTAACCGCGTCGAAGTAGCACACCCGCACCCCGCGTCGGGATAGCCGAAGGTCTGACGAGGCAGGGCGGCCAGCCGGGCGGCGATGGCGGCCACTCACGATCACGTCGGCCGCACGCACAGACCTTCCACGTGACCAGACAGGTTGCTAATTAGCTAACTTGTCTATATAAATAGCCCGAGGCGGGCATCCCCTGGTCGCGCAAGCCCGGCACGCGCATCGAGGTGGTGCCTGGGGCTGGCCACTCGGTGCAGGGCGACCGGCCACAGGAGCTCGCGACCTTGATCGCGGCCTTCGGGTGGCCGACCTCGTGACCTTCATGCTGACCTCCCGTCTGAAAGGACAGGTGCCGATGCGCGCCGAAAACCTGGCCGTCGCGGCCGTGCCGTCGCGAGGGGACTTCGGCGGGGCCGCGCTCGCCGGCCACCGCCAAGTCGTGGCGGACGAGTTCGTCGTTGACCGGGAGATCCTTGGGCTGCGCCGTGAGGGCACCTACATCTGGGGAGCCCTGCGTGATGGCAACGGCGATCTCTTCAGCCTTATGCGGCGGGTGCCGCCGACCGGGGCCGTCACCGGAACGGTCGACGCCAACTCCCTCGGTGACCGCCTGGTCGTGCTGTCGAGCGCCGACGCGGACATGCTGGTGACCCGCCGGGAGCCGCGTAACGCGGTGTCCAGTGACCAGGTGACCCGTTCGATGGCGGACGGCGTCGCGACGCTCGCGGGCGAGAGCGCGGGCCGCGGCCGGATGTGCCTGCGGACGGACGGCGTGTCGATCGACTACCTGGAGGAGGGTGTGCTGGAGCTGTCGGGCTCCCGGGTCGGCCCGGGCCTGCAGTGGTACCTGCCGGGAACCTCCGGGGCGCTCTATTACCCGACCCAGACCTGGCTGGTCGAGGGAACGGCGCTGGGCTGGGAGGCGCGTGGCTTCCTGTTCGTCGAGGAGGCCTACATGAGCCCCGGCGCCCGGCTCTACGTCGCGAAGGACCCACTGCACGACGTCGACTATCTGACCTGGTACAGCTGGGCGACGCGCTGGGAGGACGGCGAGGTGGAGTTCGGCCATTTCCTGTTCGGCCAGGGCCGGTTCCACGTCGGGCTCGTCGTGAATGGTGACGGCTCGGTCCGCGTGGTGCGGGAGATGGATGTCGTCGTCCGGCGCGCCGAGGACGGCTACTGGCACGACGGCCTCGAGTTGACCCTCGACGGCGAGGCCTGGGAGCTCGTCCCGGACCCGCGGGGCCGGATGCGGCTGGGCCCCATCCCGAACCCGCAGCAGGAAGGCCTTGTGCGGGGGTGGGGGAGCGGCGCGCCCCAGATGTGTGGATGGCCTGGGGCGAGACGGTCCCCGCCAACGGCGAACGCAGGCCCCGCTGACCGCCGACGGCTTCGAGAAGCCAGAACGCCTCACCTAGCGTCGGTCGCGACACGCTGACCTGCTCCATGAGAACTGACTCGGGCGCGAGGGCCTTGCCCCGTTTGGCGCTGCCGGCCGCCTGAACATCAACCTTCCTTGGTGCGAACCGTGTGGGGTGCGCTCAGGATGCCCACCCCCGCGTCGATCACGTCGTCCAGGAACGCGTCGTCGGATAGCCCGCCCTGCTGCTCGTCGTGCGACGAGTGCAACCGGCCCGCCAACGCGGTGAGCACGAAGGCGACGAGGAGTACGCGGCGGTTTTCGGCGACGGCTTCGGGTACGTGACGAAGGGCTCGCTTGAGCGCCTCCCTCGTCCGTTGGCCGCTCAGTCCGAGCTCGCCTGGTAGCGACGCGTAGATCTGCTCGGGTCGCGAGGGGATGGTCACCAGCTGGGCGAGGAACTTGACGTAGCTTCTCTGCGCCGGATCGATCTCCGCCAGGGGTCGGATGATCGCCTCCACGATGATCCTGAGGTGTTGCTCCGCGGGTGCGTCGGTCAGCTGCTCCAGCAGTTCCAGCCGCCGCCGGTTCAGCAGCGGGACGCGATGCTCGAAGATCGCCCGCAACAGGCCGTCCTTGGAACCGAAGTGGTACTGGACGGCGGCGGGGTTGCGGTGCCCGGCGGCCGCCGTGACCTGACGAAGTGAGACGGCGTCGATGCCGTGTTCAGCGAAGAGGCGCTCCGCTGTCTCCAGTAGGTGCGTCCTTGATCGATCACGGACGGACAGCGTTGACAGCGGACTCGTCATGTGTTGCATGTCTACATCAGGCGTTTGAAAAACCAACACATGTTTGCCGCTGAGGAGCGTCGATGACGTCCACCACAGACCAGGCCGGGATGACCGCCGCGTGGCAGGTCACCCCGCTCGCGGGGAGAGTTGGGGTCGCGGTTCGAGGACTGGACCTGCGGGCAGCCGATGACACCGCCGTTGAAGGGCTCCAGTCGCTGCTCGCAGATCACGGCGTGGTGGTGATCCCCGATCAGCACGTGACGCCCACTGACCACATCCGCATCGGCGAGGCGCTCGGGCGGATCAAGCAACCGCCGGACTACATCGAAACGTTGCCGGGGTTCGACCAGCTCGCTGTGATCTCTACGGAGAACGGTCTCGGGTACGCCACCGACCGGTGGCACTCCGACGTGACGTGGGCGGCGGCGCCACCGAAGTACTCGATCCTGCACATGGAGCAGCCGCCACCGAGTGGCGGCGACACGATGTGGTCGAGCCAGTTCGAGGCCTTCGACTGGTTGAGCCCGAGCCTCCAGTCCCTCCTGATCGGGCTCACCGCCGAGCACGCACTCCCCACCGGTGACGCCAAGTTCTCTTCGCGCCACCCAGTCGTCATCAGCCACCCCCGTACGGGGCGCAAGGCCCTGTTCGTCAACTCCATCTTCACGAAACGCATCATCGAGCTCCGCGAGGACGAAAGCGACGGGCTGCTCGCCTACCTGTTCGCCCACAGCACGCGACCGGAGCTGGTCTGCCGCTGGACGTGGAGCAAGGGCGATCTGGCCATCTGGGACAACCAATTCGTGCAGCATTACGCAGTCGGTGACTACCACCCGGCACCACGCAAGATCCACCGCATCGAAATCGAAGGCGAGCCGCCCGTGCCCGCCACGATATAGCCGGACACTCATAGTTCCGGCCGGGGGTCGGCGCCGCGATGACCTCGGCTACGGCCACCCGCCGTTGACGCCGTCCAGAATGAGAACCTGCGCGCCGTAGACCCGGTGGCCGAGGTTCGCCGAACCGCGGTTCGGTCACGGAGCGATCATGAGCGCTCGTCATGCATCCGTCCTACGCCACGTCGTTCGTGAGCCTCCTACCCGCTTCGGGTCGGCGTGATCTGAACATGTCGACGTTATCCAGAACACTGAGCTATCTGCCTATTTCCAAGGAGCTGGCGGGCGAGCGGCAGATTGAGGGACCCGGCCGCGAGCCGCGGTCTCGTGGCGAGGATCCGAGCCGACCCATCAGGTCTTGACGCCGGCGCCTCGACCACCGACCCGCGCCGCGTCCGCGCCCGGTCGCCTTGTTCTTTTGATCGTTTCACTCATGGAGGTACTGAAAGGTGCGCAAGAAGTTAGGACTGGGCGCCGGGTTGGCGGGCGCCCTCGCACTCACACTCGCCGCGTGCGGGAGTAGCGGGTCATCGGGTAGCGGGGCGGCGAGTAGCAGCAAGCCGACCGGCGAGCCCATCAGGATCATGACTATTACCGCGTTGTCCGGCCCGTCGGTTGGCAACACGTGGATCCCGGCCGCCACCAAGGCGGCGGCCAAGGCCATCAATGATGCCGGCGGGGTGAACGGCCGGCCCATCGAGGTTACTGTCTGCGACGACCAGTTCGATCCGAACAAGGCGGCCGCCTGCGCGACCCAGGCCGTTGCCGGCAAGTACCTGTTCGTCACGGGCAGCAGCGGCTTCGGTGACCGTTTCATGCCCATCCTTGAGCAGGCGAAGATCCCGGTCGTCGGCGCCCAGCCGAACAGCGCGAGTGAGCTGAAGAGTCCCTACTCGTTCCCGTTCACCTCCACTCTGGTCCAGATCGCCGGTGGCGGGACCGCATGCGGCAAGCAGGGCAAGACCAAGCCCGCCTCCGCCGTCCTCGACCTGGCCGCCGCCAAGGCGCTCGCGGGGATCTTCGCGCTTGGCCTCAAGCCGTTCGACCTCACGGTGACGAAGAACGTGACCATCGCGCCGACCGCCACCGACCTGTCGACCTATGCGGCCAACCTTTCCGGTGCCGACTGCGTCGAGGTTGTGGTGGGCTCCGCCCAGTTCGACCGGCTGACCCAGGCGATGCGGCAGGCGGACAACGGCGCGGTCATCGCCTACGGATCGGCGGACGTCAGCCAGCAGACGATCGACTCGCTCGGCTCCGCCGGGGACCACGTCGTCCTGGTCGCTCAGCAGGTACCGGTGAGCGACACATCCGTGCCCAGCGTCAAGCGCTTCCACGACGAGGCCAGGGCGGCGGGCGTCGACGACAGGACCCTCACCGACGACAGCATGATTGCCTGGGCGGCCACGCACTACGTCGCCGAACTGGCCAAGAGCCTGCCGTCCATCGACGGCGCGAGCCTCGCGGTCGCGCTCAACAAGGCAGGCACGATCAACTACGACCCGCTGCCCAAGGTCGACTTCAGTAAGCCGATCACGATGGTGTTCCCCGGCAACCGCGTCTTCAACACCTCCGTCTTCCTGTCGGAGATCAGGGGTGGGAAGCGCGTGCCGCTGTATGGGAACCAGCAGTTCAGCGTCCTCGGCTCGTCCTGAACTGGCGCCGCTGGCCGGCCCGCCAGGCGGGTGGCCGGCCGGTGGTGGCTATTCCCTCTCTTCGTTCTTTTCGTTCTCGTCCTTCGCTCCTGGTTCTCGTCGGCCTGGCTAGAAAGGTCCGGACGTGGAAGTCATCCGTTTCGCCCTGCTCGGACTGGGCGCCGGAAGCCTGTACTCGCTGGCCGCACTCGGGATCGTCCTGGTTTTCCGCGCCTCCGGGGTGCTGAACTTTGCCAGCGGCATCACCGGCGGGTTCGCCGCGTTCGTTTTCTACGACCTGCGGGACATGCACGACGTCAACTGGATCCTCGCGCTGGCGCTCTCGATCGCCTTCGGGGCCGCGCTCGGCGCGGCCACCCACCTGCTGGTGATGACTCCGCTGCGCAAGGCGTCCGCGCTGGTCAAACTGATCTCGACGCTCGGCCTGCTGATGTTCCTGCAGGGCGCCGTGGTGCTCATCTGGGGGTCGTCGGGCCGTTTGGTGGAGTCGATCCTGCCGACCGAGCCGGCGCACCTCTCCGGGTCGCTCACCATCGGCAAGGACCGCATCGCCCTCATCGGCATGCTGGTGGTGCTCGCCAGCGCGCTGAAGCTGATCTACGGTCGCACCCGGTTCGGCCTTGCCACCGCCGCGGTCGCAGAGAACCGGCGGGCCGCCTCCGCCGCCGGCTGGTCGGCGTCCACCATTGAGCTGGCGAACTGGACCGTCGGCGGTGCCCTCTACGCGACCGTCGCCATCTTCCTCGCACCGATCGCCGGACTGTCGGCGAGCTCCCTGACGCTGCTCATCGTGCCGGCCCTCGCCGCCGCGCTGCTCGGCGGCTTCTCCTCGTTCCTGCTCACCATCGCCGGCGGGATGACGCTGGGCGTCGCCCAGTCCGAGGTCGGCCGGTACGCGCATGTCACCGGCCTTGCCGACTCCCTGCCGCTGATGCTGATCACGCTCATCATCATGACCGGTGGGAGAGCACGACCGGCTCGCGGCGACCTGCCCACCCGGCTGCCGACGCCCGGCCCCGGCCGAGTCAACCTCCCGATCCTGGTCATTGCTTCCGGGCTCGGCCTGCTCCTTGTCTGGACGCTCAGCTCAGACTGGGTTGACGCGATCAGCACCACTCTCATCGCGGCCCTCGTCGTGCTGTCGGTGGTGGTCGCGACCGGCTACGCGGGCCAGCTGTCACTCGGTCAGTGGGCGCTCGCCGGCTTCGGAGCGTGGGTGGCGGCCGGGCTGGTCGCCACGCTTCACTGGCCTTTCTGGCTGTCCGCGCTGCTGGGTATCCTGGCCGCGATCCCGGCGGGCCTGGTCGTGGCGCTGCCCGCGCTGCGTACCCGTGGAGTGAATCTGGCGGTGGCCACACTCGGTCTTGCCCTGGTGATCCAAAGCATGATCCTCAACAACGGGGACCTCACCGGCGGCCTCGACGGCACGAACGTCAGCTCGCCGTCCCTGTTCGGCATCGACCTGGACCCGACGCTCTACCCGCGGCGCTATGCCACGCTGGCACTGATCACTCTGGTGCTGGTGGGCCTGATGGTCGCCAACATCCGCCGCGGCCGCACCGGGCGCCGGTTGCTGGCTATCCGTAGCAACGAGCGCGCCGCCGCCTCGATCGGGGTCGGTGTGTACACCGCCAAGCTCTACGCCTTCGCGGTCGCCGCCGCCATCGCCGCCGTCGGGGGCATCCTGACCGCCTTCCGCAGCCCGACCGTGGTCTTCGCCCAGTTCGACGTGTTCGGCTCGATCAACGTCGTGATGTTCGCGGTCATCGGTGGCATCGGCTGGGCATCGGGCAGCGTGGCCGGCACGTCCCTGGCCGCCAGCGGGCTGATGGCGAAGATCATATCCGAGGCCGGCGACATCAACGGCTGGCTGCCGCTCATCGCCGGATTCGGCGTCATCGCCACCCTCATCCAGGCACCGGACGGGGTGGCGAAACTCAACGCCGAGCGGTATCGGAAGGTCTTGGGCATGCTGCGGCGGGCCGCCGGCGGCCGAGCCGGCCCAACGGAAGAACCGGACGGCGGGGATCCGCGGCCGGCGTCCGATCTGGAGCGCGCCGCCGAGCCGGGGGCGTCATCGAGCCGGAGAACGCCGCCGGGGCGGCGGAACGCCTCTGAGAGTGAGCGCTCGGCGAGGACGGGTGAGGTTGCTGTCGGTGTCGCGGAGGTCGATGCCAGCGATGCGGAGACCACCACGACGACTGCCGCCGCGATGGACGTGGGGTACGCCGCATCGCCGCACCAGGCTCCGGCGATCCTCGATGTCCGCGATGTCTCGGTCCGATTCGGCGGGGTGCAGGCGTTGGATTCGGTGAGCCTGCGGCTCGAGCGCGGACAGGTAATGGGCCTGATCGGCCCGAACGGCGCCGGCAAGACCACCCTGCTGGACGTTGTCACCGGCTTCACCCGACCCGACTCCGGCGAGGTAGTCCTCGACGGGCGCTCGATCGCGCGCCTTTCCCCCGTACAGCGCGCGCGGGCCGGGCTGGGCCGCTCGTTCCAGGCCGTCGAGCTCTTCCCGGACATGACCGTCCGCGAGAACCTGCTTGCGGCGGCGGACCGCCAGAGCCGCTGGGCCTATTTCACCGACCTGGTACGCCCCGGCCGGGAGCGACCGAGCGCGCTCGTCGACGAGGTCGTCGCCGAGTTCGACCTGCACGCCCTGCTCGACCGGCTGCCGGCGCAGCTGCCACACGGCCGTGCCCGGCTGGTCGGCGTCGCCCGCGCGCTACTCACCGAGCCATCGGTGCTTTTCCTGGACGAGCCCGCCGCCGGCCTCGACTCGCAGGAGAGCGCGGAGATCGGGTCGGTCATCCGCGGCATCGCGGATCGGCGCGGAACCGCCGTGTTACTGATCGAGCACGACGTACCCCTCGTCCTTGGAGTCTGCGACCGCATCGTCGTGCTGGACTTCGGTCGGCGCATCGCCGGCGGGACCCCGGACGAGATCTCCAGCGATCCGGCCGTCCTGCGGGCCTACCTGGGTGAGCAGAGCGCGGACTCGTCGGATCCGTGCCCGGCCGGGGCCAGCCCGGGCGGTGCCGGCCCTGACGGGGTGAGCCGCCCGGAGGAGTCGACGTCTGTCCGCTCGGGGCAGCCAACGGCCGGACGCCCGGCATGAGAACGACATCGACGAGCGAGTCGGGCACGGAGAGGACGGGAGCGGGGATGACAACGTTGATCGAAGCCAGGAGCCTGTCGGCCGGCTACGGCGCGCTCGCGGTCGTCCGGGACCTCGACCTCGAGGTGCGCGCCGGTGAGGTCGTCGTGCTGCTCGGCCCGAACGGTGCGGGCAAGACGACGACCTTGCTCACCCTGGCCGGCGAGCTGCCCGCCCTGGCCGGCGAGGTGCGCTGGCGGGGTGCGGCGACCAACGCTCCCCTGCACCTCCGGGCACGCGCCGGCCTGGGCCTCGTCACCGAGGAACGGTCGGTCTTCATGAGCCTGACGGTCGACGAGAACCTCCGGGTCTCCGGCAGCGACCCGGACGTGTCCCTGGATCTCTTCCCGGAACTCGCCGCGATGCGGCGGACCCGGGTCGGGCTGCTGTCCGGCGGCCAGCAGCAGATGCTCGCCCTGGGCCGGGCACTGGGCCGCCGGCCAGCTCTGCTGCTCGCCGACGAGCTGTCCCTCGGGCTGGCGCCGCTGGTCGTCGAGCGGCTGCTGGAGGCAGTGCGCCGCTGTGCCGACGACGGCGTCGGCGTGCTGCTGGTCGAGCAGCACATCGCCAAGGCGCTGCAATACGCCGACCGCGGCTACGTACTGGCCCGCGGGACGGTCCAACTGCGCGGCAGCAGCGAACAGCTGCGCGGCCGGATCGAGGACATCACTCACTCCTACCTCACGGGTCCCGCCGCTACCGCCGGCTCGCGATGACCACGAAACACCGGCCGGGTCGCGCCGACGAGAGGTGAGTGGGCGAATGGAGCTGCGGGCGCTACGGGTCGTCGTTGCCGTGGCCGACTACGGCAGTGTCACCCGGGCGGCGGCTGCCCTACACCAGTCGCCGTCATCGGTCTCGCACATGTTGGTCTCGAGACCGAGCCGCGGATCGGCCTGTTCCACCCGACCTGGTCAATCGGCGGGAAGGGCCTACTCCCCGTCGGGAGGCGCGGCCGAGGGCAGTCGCAGCGACCGTTCGAGATAGTCGAGATCGGTCCGCAGCCGCGCGATCGCCCAGGACGGCCCGCCTCTCGCCGTCGCGTCGCCACCGCCCCGCGCCACGCCGCGCAGCGCCATGGCGGCGATCTGCTCGGCGGCGAGATGGGGCTGCACCCCACAGCCCGGTTCGGACCACCAGGCCGGCGCCGTGACCAGGTGCTCGATGCCGTGCGCCGCGACCTGCTCGTCCAGCGGGAGGAACACCCCGTCGCGCACACCTTCGGCGAGGAGGGCGCCGATCCGGTCGTGCACGGCGCGGCGGGCGTCGGCGTAGGCCGCGGCCTCGTCCGCGGCCAGATGGTGCGCGCTCAGTGCGACCGCGCGGTAGAGATAGGCGTGCTCGATGGAGGCAAGCACCAGCAGATGGGCGAGCCGGCGCAGACCCGCGGCGGGTCCGGTCGGTGTGGCCGCCGCCGTGTCGAGCGCCGCGGCGGTGGCGTGGATGGCCGCGTCCGCGAGCCGGGCCAACAGGGCCTCCTTGTTCGCCACGTAGTGGTAAAGGGCCTGCCGGGTGACGCCGACGTCCTCGGCGATGTCCGTGAGGTTGGTGCCGGCGAACCCCCGGGTCGCGAAGCGCCGAGCCGCGGCATCGTAGATCTTCTCCTCGACGAGCTGCCGCCGGGATGTGTTTGGTCGCGGGCGACCAGATCCTGGCGGCGACGCGCCGGACTCCTCGATCATGGTGTGGTCAGAGTACCCGGGGGAGAACCGCCCGACGGTGCCCGGCGCGTCCGGCTGGCGCACCCCGGGTCACGCCTCGCCAGCGACCGGATCGCTGGCCGCGAGGGGCGGCGCCGTCGCCGCGATCCGGGCTTCCCTGATGGCGCTTCGCCGGATCTTGCCGGCCTCGTCGCGTAGCGGTTGTGTGACGAACTCGACGCTGCGCGGCACCTTGTACGGCGCGACCCGGTCCGCGACGAACGTGCGCAGGGCTGCCTCGTCGACCGCGGCGGGCTCGTCGCCGGCCTGCGCCGGGCCAGCCTGCGCCGCGCCGACCTGGACGACCGCGTGGACGCGGTGCCCGAGGTCGGTGTCGGGCAGGCCGACCACCGCGCTGCCGACGACGGCCGGGTGCTCGTCGAGGGCGGCCTCGACCTCGGCCGGGTACACGTTCTGTCCACCGGTGACAATCATGTCGACGCGGCGGTCGGACAGGTAGAGAAAGCCGTCCTCGTCGAGCCAGCCGAGGTCGCCGACCGTCTGCCAGCCGTCGTCGTCCACGGACGCCTCGGCGCCCAGGTACCGGAAGGTGGTGACGCCGCCCGGGGAGCGCAGCCAGATCTCGCCCACGACGTCCGGCGGGCAGTCGACACCTCGGTCGCGGACGCGCACCTCGCCGAACAGCGGCCGGCCGACCGATCCCCGGTGCGTGAGCCAGTCGGTCCCAGAGATCACCGTGGCCGCGATCTGCTCGGTGGAACCGTACAGCTCCCAGAGCCGCTCCGGGCCCAGCCAGTCGATCCACGCCTGCTTCAGCCAGGGGGCGCACGGCCCGGCCATGTGCCAGACGCGGCGCAGGGAGCCGAGGTCGTACCGGGTGCGCACGGATTCGGGCAGCCGCCAGATCCGGTTCATCATCGTCGGCACCAGCATCATCCAGTCTGCGCGGTGACGTTCGACGAGCCGGAGCACCTCCTCGGCGTCGAACCGGGGCATGACGACGAGGTGGTTTCCCGTGAGCAGGCCGCGGATCGCATAGCCGAACGGCGCGTTGTGGTACATCGGACAGGTCACCAGCTGGGTGCCGCCCACCCGGTCGCCGAACCCGAAGGGCGTCGTCGGGTCGATGAGCGCGGGCTGGCCGTCCAGGATCAGCTTCGGCCGCCCGGTGCTGCCACCGGAGGTGGGCGCCTTCCAGCAGGCCGAGACCCGGTCCGGCAGCGGTGAGGAGTCGTGGGACTCGTCCGCGCTCAGGTCGGCGGGCAGCACCTGGCGGTCAGGCAGGACGGCCTGGTCCACGCCGATCACCAACCGTGAGTCGGCCAGCTCGACGATGGCGGCGAGCTCCCGGCCGGGCAGCCGTGGCGACACCGGCTGCGGCGTGGCGCCGAGCTTGAGGATCGCGAGGGTCGCCTCGACGATGGTGGGCCCGTTGGGGAGGGCGAGGGTGACCAGGTCGCTCTCGTGGACCCCCAGGTCCGCGAGCATCCGGGCGAGCCGGTTGGAGGACGCCTCCAGCTCGGACCTCGTCATGGTCTTAGCGCCGACGGTGACCGCCGGCCGGTCGGGATCCTCGTCGGCCAATGTGCTCATCGCCCGGCCGAACGACATCGTGCTCATGAGGAAGGACTCCCTCCAGGCGTTGCCCCTGTGGGCATGGCTGGACCTGGTGGCGGGCCGGCCGTCCGCGGATGGCCGGCCCGCCACAGGCTCAGGACAGGACCTTGCGGACGTCCACCGGGTCGGGGGACGCCAGGACGGGCTCCCCGTCCGTGACCTTCACGAGGTAGGCGAACGGGTTGGAGATCCGTGGGTAGGTCGTGGACACGGACTCTGTCGGCGTCCACGGGGGAAGGACGCCGAGGTCGAGGTCCTTGGCGGCGTCGAGCTGCGCGACGAGGCCGGGGGCGTCCTTCGTCGGGGCCTTCGCCAGCAGTTCGGCCACGGCGACCACCGCCGGCCAGGCGAGCAGCGAGGTGCCGAATAGCGCCTTGGGGTCGGCATCCTTGTCACCGGAGGCCAGCTCGGCCTGGAGATCCTCGCTCATCCGCCGGACGGCGGGGTTGTCGTCGGCGGCGGACAGCGGCGGCACACTCGTCCCGTGGATGATGGTGTCGGTGACGTCGCCGCTGAGCTGCCCATAGTCCTGCGGCCTGAGCGTGCCCGAGTTCAGCAGCCAGCTCACCCGCACGCCGTTCTGGTCCGCGGCCTGCAGCGTCTGGACAACCCCCTGCTGGGTGAGCGCGATGACGGCGCTGTCCGCGCCGCTGCGCTGGATGGCCGTGACGAACGGCGCATAGTCCGCCGTGGTGACGGGGAGTTTCTGGGTGCCGACAACCTGCATGCTGAGCTTCGCCGCGACCTGCTGCATCGCCGCGATGAACGGGCCGGCGGGCGCGTTGTCCGTCGTTGCGATGAAGACCTTCTTGCGGCCTTCCTGGGCCGCGCCCATCATCGCGGCGGCGTACGGGTAGTTCAGACCGCCGTCCATCAGGTACGAGTTGCTGGCCTTGTACTCGGTCGGGGTCAGGGCGCCGAGCCCGACCTGCGGGATGCCGGCCTTCGCGAGGATGTCGGAGACCTGCGCGCCGCCCTGGGCGACGATGGACTTGACCGTGGCCACGACGTGCTCGTCGACGAGCTTCCGGGCACAGGCCGCGGCCTTGTTCGGGTCGAACTGATCATTGCAGTACACGAGTTCCAGCGGCCGGCCGTTGATCCCGCCGCGGGCGTTCACGCCCCGGACCGCCGCCCGGGCGACGGCGACGTAGTCGGGCGTGTTGTAGAACGAGTTGTCCGTCGGGGCGATCTGGCCGATCTTGATCGGCGCGCCGGTGAGCTTCGCCGTTGGGGCGGCGCTGCCCGTCGGCGAGCTCGAGGACGACGAGCCACCGCCGCAGGCGGTGAGAAGGACGGCCGTCGCTAACAGCGCGGCGACCGCCGTGCCGGATGCTCGGATGCGCATGGACTCTCCTTGGATCGAGGCGTGGACGGACATGGACGGTCCGGCGCGGGCGCGCCGGGACGCGAGGTGTGGCGGGTGGGTGGACCTGACCGGCGGCCGGGGGCGAGAACGGCCAGGGCCTGTGCCCGCCGGCGCCGTCCAGACGGACTCAGGCCCGGGACGGGGCTACGTTCGGGTCGGCAGGCACGCCTGGGCCGGGCGGGTTGGCCTCGTCGGGAACGGTGACCGGTTCCGGCTCGCCGAGATAGGCGGCGCGTACCGCGGGGTCCTGGCTCACCTGCGCCGGTGTGCCGTGGGCGATGCGCCGGCCGAAGTCGACCACGGTGACGCGGTCGCATATCGACATGACCACGGCCATGTCGTGCTCGACGAGCAGGACCGCAAGGCGCCAGTTGTCCGCCAGCTGACGCACCAGCCGGCCCAGGTGCGCGCTGGCGGTGTCGTCCAGCCCGGCGGCCGGCTCGTCGAGCAGGAGTACGGCCGGTCCGGTGGCCAGTGCGCGGGCGATCGCGACCAGCCGGCGCTGGCCGAACGACAGCCGGTCGGCGACCTCGTCCAGGTGTTCGAGCAGGCCGAACTCGCGTAGCGCCGCCATGGCCGGCGCGGGTACCCGCTGGTGGGCCGGCCGGACCAGGTCGCGCAGGCCGGCGAGCCGCCCCTGCCCGCCGTCGGCGGCGAGCAGGTTCTCCCGGACGGTGAGATCGCCGAACAGCTCCAGCGACTGGAAGGTTCTAGTGAGGCCGGCCCGAGCCCGTCGGTGGGCGGGCAGGTTCTCCAGTGGGGTGTGGCCGATCCGCACCGACCCGGCGACGGCCCCGGTGAATCCGCTGACGGCGTCGATGACCGAGGTCTTGCCCGCGCCGTTGGGCCCGATGAGTCCCAGGACCTCACCAGGCCGCACGACCAGGTCGAGCGTGTCGACGGCGACGACGGCGCCATACCGGACGGTGAGCCCTTCTACGACGAGGTCGGCCCCCGCTGGTTCGTCGTCCGCGGCGGGCGTGTCCGGCTGGCGGGGCGCGCCCGGTGCCGGCTCGTCCGCGGCCTGGGCGGCATCCGCGCGGGCGTCCCCGGCTGGTGGCCTCCTGCGCGCCTTGGCCGCCAGGCGGGCGACGGCGTGCTGATTGTGGGACGCCATCCCGTTGGCATCCTGTAGGAGCAGGAGAATGAAGATCAGGCCGCCGGCGAGCGTGAGCCAGGCCTCGATCGCGCCGAGGTAGTTCGTCAGGAGGCTGCCGACGCCGCCGGTCGACAGGGTCGACCCGAGTAGCGGGCCGGTGAGGTAGCCGACGCCGCCGAGTACCGCGAGAGTCACTGTGGTGATGGAGTTCGTGGGGTCGAACGTGACGTCGTAGGTGATGGTGCTGGCGGTGAACGCCAGCAGGGTCCCGCCGAGCCCGGCCAGCGCGGCCGAGAGCGCGAACGCGGAGAGCTTGGTCCGGACGAGGTCGATGCCGAGGGAGGCGGCCGCTCGCTCGTTGGTCCGGACGGCCAGCATCCGCCGGCCCGACGGGCCGCGCCGGACGCCCGCCACGACCGCGGTCGCCAGCAGCAGCCAGCACAGGGTGAACACGGCGTAGCGGCCCGGTGAGGCGATGGCGTCGACGCCGATGCCGAGAAACGTCGGCGGGCCGACCGTCGTGCCCGCCGCGCCGCCGGTGAAGCTCGCGTTGTTGAACAGGACCGCCTGGACGGCCGAGCCGAGCCCGAGGGTGATGACGGCGAGGTTGACCCCACGGGTGCGCAGCGCCGGCAGGGCGAACAGGGTGCCCACGGCTGCCGCTCCCGCGATGCCGGCGAGCAGGGCGAGCTCGAACGGCCAGTGCGCCGCGGCCACCAGCCTGCCCGAGAAGTACGCGCCGATCCCCGCGAAGGTGAACTGCGCGAGGGAGAGCTGCCCGCAGTAGCCGGTCAGCACGACGACGGACAGCAGCAGGATGGCGATGACGCAGCTGTAGGTCATCACCGCGTTCCAGGCCGCCGGCAGTACCCAGAGGGCAAGCGCGGCGAGCGCTGCCGCGAGCGGCAGCACGACGCGCCAGCGGACCTTTCCGGTGCCCACGGTCGGCCGGTGCTCCACTAGGGAGCCCCGCAGCGGCAGGCCGCGTCCGCGCGCGACCATGACGGCGAGGATCAGCAAGAACGGTACCGCCTGGGAGACGCCCTGCTGGGTGACGTAGCGGTTCAGCTCGCTCTGGATGATCCCCAGTCCGAGGCCGCCGGCGGTGACCAGCCAGAAAGAGCTGAACGAGCCGAACAGGGCCACCGCCATCGCCACGATGACCAGGGAGGTCAGGGTGCCGATCTGCAGGCCGGTAAGGGGAACGATAAGGATGCCCGCGAGTGCGGCGAGCCCGCCGCCGAGTGCCCAGTTCAACACGGCGATCAGGTCCGGCGACCAGCCGAGGCTCGCCAGCGCCGTCTGGTTCTCGGCGAGCGCCCGGGTCGCGAGGCCCAGCTGGGTGCGGCGGAACACCAGAGTGAGCACCGCGGTGAGCACCACGGCGATGCCGAGCAGCCACAGGCGGTCGGACGCGACGGTGAGGGAGCCCAGCCGCAGGGGGGAGCGTGGCAGGAAGCCGCGCACCGTACGGGGGCTGGCACCCCACACCAGGGTGGCCGCCGACTGAATTATGATCATGATGCCGAGGGTCGCGATGACCCGGGCGAGCGGCGACGCGGTCCGCAGCGGCCGCATGACCGCCAGGTGGATGAGGGCGCCGAGCGCGGCGACCGAGGCCACCGCGGTGACGACGGCGGGTGCCTGAGCCCAGCCCTGGCCACGGACCAGCTCGTCGTAGGTGAAGGCGCCGAGCATGGCGAGCGCGCCGTGGGCGAAGTTCACGACGCCGCAGCCGCGGTAGACGACGACGAGGCCCTGCGCGAGCAGCGCGTAGACGGCGCCGACTCCCATGCCCAGCAGGGCGAACCGAACCGGGTCCACGGCTCAGCCCGCTAACTTCTGGCCGGCGAGTTCGGCGACCAGCTCGGCCCGCAGGACGTTCTTGCGGATCTTCTGTGACGCCGTCATCGGGAAGTTGGTGGTCTGACGCCACAGCACCGGCACCTTGAACGGGGCGAGCACGCGGCGGGCGTAGGCCCGCAGCACCTCCTCGGTCAGGGTGGCTCCCGGGACAGCGCGGACGAACGCCGCGACCTGCTCCCCCCACATCGGGTCCGGAAAACCGACGACGGCGACCTCGGCGATCTCCGGAAGGCTCAGGAGCGCCTCCTCGACCTCCCGGGGGTAGATGTTCTCGCCTCCCCTGATGATCACCTCGCGCACGCGGCCTCGGAAGGTGAGCACGCCTCGGGAGTCCATGGACGCCAGGTCGCCGGTGTGCAGCCAGCCCTCGGCGTCGAAGACCTCGGCGTCGCCCTCGGGGCTGCCGAGGTAGCCGATCATCGTCAGCGCGGACCGGGTGCACACCTCGCCGACCTCGTCGTGCGCGGCGATGCCTTCCGGATCCGTGGGGACGGCCGCGTCGAGCCGGCGGACGCAGACGTCGCGGTGGGGCAGGGGGCGTCCGATGGTCGCCGCCTTGTCCTCGGCTGTGTCTCGCGGGGAGGTCTGCGTGATGGAGACCGACTCGGACTGGCCGTAGCCGATGAGCAGGGTCGCGCCGAGGCGCGTCTCCAGGTCACGCACCAACGCCGGCGGGATGGACGCGCCACCGCCCATCATCGTGCGCAGCGTGCCGAGGTCGGCCCGCGCGAACTCGGGGTGCGCGAGCATGCGCTGCAGCACCGTCGGGACGATTCCCGTGTGTGTCGCCCGGCTGCGTTCGAGCAGCCGCAGCAGCGCCTCCGGCTGGGCGGACGGCGCCACGACGTAGCTGCCCCGCACGGCGAGGGCGCCGAGCACCGCCGACACGGAGCCGCCGACGTGGTGCAGCGGCAGCGCGGTGCACCAGACCTCCGCGTCCGTCGGCTCGAGCGCCAGCGCAGACAGGCGGGCGCTGTTCAGCGCGGCGAAGTGGCTGAGGATCGCCCCCTTGGGGCGGCCGGTTGTGCCTGACGTGAACTGCACCAGGAACGGCTCGTGCGGGCCCACGGGCGGCAAAACGCTCGGTTCGTCGCCTGCCGTCGCGGGTCCACCGGTGATGACCTCCGTCGCCCAGGTGTCGAGCTCGACCACAGCGCGGATCGTGGGCAGGCCGGCCCGTAACCAGGCCGCACGCTCCAGCAGTGGTTTGCCGGCGGAGTCGGCGACCGTGAACAGCAGGGTGACGTCCGCGCTGTTCAGGAGGTACTCGCACTCGGCGTCGACGAGGGCCGGGTTCAGCGGCGTCAGCACGGTCCCGGCCAGCGCGCTGGCGTACTCCAGGAGGACCCAGCCGATGCTGTTCGGCCCCCAGGCCGCGACGCGTTCCCCCGGCCGGGCGCGGGTCAGCAGCCACTGTGCGCCGCGCGCCGCGGCCTGGTGCAGTTCGGACCAGGTCAGGTGGCGCAGCTCGGCGCCGTCCTCCCACTGCACCGCGGCCTGGGACGCGGCGGCGGAGCGCGCGTACTGAGCCAGAAGATCGCCGATGGCGCACTCGAGGAGGTCGGCGCTGCGCCCGGCGGTCCACAGCGCCCGCGGCGTAATGGGCACGGATCATGCTCCTTCCGGTCGCCGGAGGCTGGTCGCCTGCCTCGGCGCCCCGCGAGGTGATGTGGCTAACAAATTCATATGATTCTGCGACCTTGTCAACCTTTTGACGCCGGCGCAAGGACGTCCCGCGTGGTACGGGCGGATCTACCCGTCAGCTGTCGGGTGTGCGGTGTCGGGGGACCTCGACCTGGGGGTCGGTGCCGGCGCCGCAGGCGAGGAACGCGTCGTACGTTTCCGGGCCGTCCGCGTCGTGCTGGAGCCACAGGGCCTTGGGCCGCTCGGTGGTGGTCGCGAGGTCCAGTGAGCCTCCCGCGCGACGGTCGTCCTCCCCGCGGCCGAGTGCGCGGGCCGCCAGCCCTAGGTCCGTGCCGGGCCCGGACCCGGCCGCGGGGGGTAGCGACGGCGGAGCCTCAAGCATGACCAGACCGCTACAGCTTGTGTACGGGCAGGCGAAGGGGAGACCTTATGGGAGGGACGAGCGCTCGCGTCGACCGTAGCCGTTTTTCAACAAGTCGCCGGTCATCGCAGCGCTTTGCCGAACGCGTCGGCGAGGCGGTCGAGCCGCGGGAGGATTTTGTCGGCGCCCACGTGTCCAAGACCGCCGACGATGAGCCGCTCCGCCCGGACCTTCTCGGCCCGCTCGAGGACGTCGGATGCCTGCGCCGGTCCCATCGCCACCGCCGTCATGGCGTTGGCGTCGCCGGGCCGCCTAAACCCCGTCAGCAGGATCGAGAGTCGGAACGCCTCGGTCCGCCCGCGCGCCTCCCACTGTTCGGCGATCGCATCGAGGTGACGCGGCAGGTCGGAGTCGAAAAGGGCATTGCCCATCGGCACCCAGCCGTCCGCCCACGCCGCGATCCGCTCGAAGTTCCTTGGGCTCGGGGGAACGCCGAGCAGGATCGGCGGCCTGGGCTTCTGATAGGGCTTCGGCCAGGAGCGGCTCGGTTTGAGGTCGAGGAATTCTCCGCTGTAGGAGGCGATCTCCTCCGTCCACAGTGACGTCATCAGCTGCAGCGTCTCACCCAGAACCTGGGCGCGCCGGTTCGCGGGGAAACCATGCGCCTCGAACTCCTCGCGGTTCCAGCCCCAGCCGACGCCCAACACAAGACGCCCCTCGCTCAGCACGTCCAACGTCGCGACGGCCTTGGCGAGCGCAATCGGGTCATGTTCGCCGACGAGTGAGACGGTGGGACCGATCTCGAGCGAGGTCTGCGCGGCCACAAAGGACAGGGCGATATACGGATCCCAGAATCGGGCATACCGCTCGGGTATTGGCCCGCCCGGCGGATACTGGCTTCGCGACGAGTCGACCGGGATGTGGGTGTGCTCGTTGAGGAACAAACCTGTGAAACCGCGTTCCTCGCAGGCCTTGGCGAGGTCGAGTATCGGCATCGAGATATCGGTACAGTCAGCGAAGACACCGATTTTGGGTCCCCGGGTTCCATCGAATCGCATGCGCACCAACCCTTTCGCGATGGCTCCGAAACGCAGAACGGAACGGCTCGGCCGAAGTTGCCGTCCCTGATCCTCCGCCGTACGTCGTCGTGCGCGCCCCTGAAGATGGCGTCGAGCAGCGTTCGTTGTTCGGGTAGGTGGGCTGGGCTCGTCTTCCCCTCCCAGGGCACCTACCTCCTGGGTCAGGCCGGGGCGGAATCCGGCTCATGGACGGCGCTGGCGGCGACCAGGTCGTCGATTTCAGCGGCGGAGAAGCCCCAGGCCGACAGGGCCGCGTGGCTGTCGGCGCCGGGCGCCGGCAGCGCGGAGCGGATCCCGCCGGGAGTGCGGGAGAAGCGTGGGGCGGGCTGGGGCTGGATGACGCCGAAGGCGTCGGTGAAGGTGCCCCGGGCGGCCAGATGGGGGTCGTGGGGGGCCTCGTCGAGGTTCAGCACCGGCGTGACGCAGCCGTCCACGGCGGCGAAGGCATGTGCCCACTCGTCGCGGGTGCGGGTGAGGCCCAACTGGATTGGCCCGATCCCCGCCAGCTCCACGACCCGGATGCCCGCCAGCGGGACTTCCTCGCGGACGCTCTCGGATCGGCCATCCGGTGTGCTCGGTGACTCGTCAAGGCTCATGATGTGCTCCTGTCGACGGTCGTCCGGCCGGGCCTGCCCGGGCCGGTCCAGAGAGTGCGAGGTCAGCCGCCCCTTAATGCGGGCGGACGGCCGGAGATGCGCTGGCCGGATCGTTCGGGGTCGGTGGCATCGGTTGTGGGGACCCGGGCGTCTGGGGTCCGGGCCGGTCAGCCGGCGCCGGGTTCCTGTGCCCGGGTCGCGGCGCGCGGTCCGCGTAGACCTGGGGGATTCCGCGGGTGCTGATGCGGTGGACCAGCCGGCGCTCGCCGTCGCGGTCGCTGTAGTGGGTGCGCGTCGCGCTGTGGACGACCGACCAGTTGTCCCAGATCAGGACGTCGTCGACGCCGGCGCGTGCCTCCTGCCGGAAGCGTGGCTGCAACGCGAACTCCTTGAGCTCCAGCAGCAGCTCGATCGCCGCGTCCTCGGCCATGTCGACGATCCCGGCAGCGGTGCCGGAGAAGCCGAACAGGGAGCGCCGGCCGGTGACCGGGTGGGTCGCCACGAGCGGGTGCGTGACGCGCGGCAGCTCCCGAGTCGCGCCCCGGCCGCGGACCTCGCCGTCGGTCGTGACCTTGCCGCCCCGGGGGTCGTGGATGACGGCCAGCCGGTCGACGTGGGCGCGTAGCCGGTCGGGCAGAGCGGCGTAGGCGGCGGCGCTGTCGGCGAAGCGGGTGGCGTTTCCGGCCGCGGGCATCTCACGGGGGTAGAGCATGGTCACCGCGGCGGGCTCCGCCTCGTAGGAGCTGTCCGAGTGCCAGTGCATCGCGCCGTCCCGCGACACCTCAGGGGTCGCCGGCGAATTCGTGATCCGGATGATCTCGGGGAACTCGTGATCCCGGGCGCCGGGCACGAAGAAGGAGATCGGCGTGCCCCACTCGGCCCCGAAGCGCACGTACTGGGCGCGGCTCAGCCGCTGACCAGGGATGAGGAGCACCCGGTGGCGGAACAGCGCGTCGACGATCGCGCGTATCTGCTGGTCCGACCGTGGAGCCGCGAGGTCGATGTCCGTCAGGGTCGCGCCGAACGCCCCTGGCAGCCTTGTCTCGATCAAGGTGGAGTCGCTCCCTGGTTGTCCGGTCCCGCGCTGGCGGGGTGACAGCGGTTGCGTCGATGGGATGCCGGCGTCAGGCGGACGCGCGTGGCGCATGGGTGGCTGGTAGCTCGATGTTCGCTGGCGAACGTTCAATTATCTTACTAATCTATCGCTAAGAGGCACGCTGCGCCGGCTGCGGAGGGCGCCTCGGATGCGTCCGCGCTGCCCGGCCCCTGGCATGGCGGGACGGGCTGGCCCGCCTGCTCGCCGCAGGCGGTCCTCGAGGAGGGACGAGCCATGACAGCGGCCAGAACCGACGGCGAGACCGCGCTGCTCGAAGCCAGTGGCCTGTGCGCCGGGTACCAGGGGGTCCCGGTGGTCCGTGACCTCGACCTCACCGTCCGGCCGGGTGAGGTCGTCGCGCTGCTCGGCCCGAACGGCGCCGGCAAGACGACGACGCTGCTGACGTTGGCGGGCGGACTGCGCGCGGTGTCCGGGACTGTGCTCGCGGACGGCACCCCGACCCGGGCACCCCTGCATCGGCGCGCGGCCCGTGGCCTGGCGCTCGTCACGGAGGAGCGGTCGGTGTTCATGAACCTGTCGACCGCGGAGAACCTTCGGGTCGGCCGGTGCGACATCGGCCGGGCGCTGTCCCTGTTCCCCGAGCTGCGGGCAAAGCTGAAAACCCCCGCCGGGCTGCTCTCCGGCGGGGAGCAGCAGATGCTCACCCTCGCCAGAGCGCTGGCCCGCCGGCCCCGCCTCCTGCTCGCGGACGAGCTGTCGCTTGGCCTGGCGCCGTTGGCGGTGGCCCGCCTGCTGCGCGCGGTGCGTGCGGCCGCCGACGAGGACGGTGTCGGCGTGCTGCTGGTCGAACAGCACGTCACCAAGGTTCTCGAGGTGGCCGACCGGGCGTATGTGCTGCGTCGCGGACGGGTCGAACTGTCCGGCACCGCGGCCGAGCTCCGCGGCCGCCTGGCCGAGGTCGAGGGCAGCTACCTGGCCGGTGGCGTCGTCGGCGGCGACCGGCAGGCCACGGACAGGGCGCTCGGCGCGCCGGAACCCACCGTGCCCTGACGGCGAATACCACCGCCCGCCTTCTCGTCCTCCTTCTCGTCTGTCCCTGGCTATCCGTGATGAAAGGCAGACCTTGATGCGTGCCTACAACGTGACCGTAACCGTGACCGGACGGACGGATCTGCCGGGGGAGCTGTGGACGGCCGCCACCGTCTATCTGCCCGACCGCCTCTCCGACTCGGTGACTGTGTTATTCGGGTTCCCGGGCGGCGGCTTTGGCCGCCGCTACTTCGACGTCCAGGCCCTTCCCGGCTACAGCCAGGCCGAGTACCACACCGCGGCCGGTTTCGTCTTCGTGGCGTGTGACCACCTGCTCGTCGGCGACAGCGCCCGGCCGCATGACCCGCTCGCGCTCACCTACGAGAACCTGGCCGCCGCCAACCATGCCACAGTCGAGCACATCGTCGCGCGCCTCGGGGAAGGCGCATTGGTGCCTGAGGTCGCGCCCGTCCGTGTCGTGAAGACCGTGGGAATGGGACAGTCGATGGGCGGCTGCCTGCTCACCGTGCAGCAGGCGAACCACCGTACCTTCGACGGGGTCGCCTTCCTTGGCTGGAGCGGGATCTATACCAACTTCCCGACGCCTGACGGTGGCCGCGCCACGCATCCCCTGCCGACCCGTGGTACGGATCTGCACCCCATCGCGGACAAGGTGCTGGGCGTCGTGGCTCCTGATGAGGACCAGTTCAGGTTCTGTTTCCACTGGCCGGACGAGGAGCCGGAGCTCATGGAGGCGGACCTGTCGACCTATCGCCCTTTCTCCGGCGTCGTCCGCGGCGACGACAGGACACCGTGGGGAAGCACGACCGTGCCTCCGTGCGCGGTCACCATGATGACCGAAGGCGCGGTCAGTGCTGAGGCGGCGGCGATCGACGTGCCGGTGCTCGTTGGTAGCGGTGAGCGCGATGTGATCCCAGACCCCCGGGCGGAACCGTCCGCCTACCGGTCTTCGTCCGACATCTCGCTCGTCGTCGTTCCTCGGATGGGTCATATGCACAACTTCGCCCGTACGCGGGAACACCTGTGGGAGCACATCTCTCTTTTTGCCCGCCGCCTGCCAGCATCCCCGGCCCAATAGCGCGGGTGGCGGTCGGGCCGCGTCATCGAGCCTGTTACCCGAAGCGCGAGGGCTGGCCGGCGCGGAAGGCGTGGATGGCGGTCGTGAGGTCGTGGTTGTAGCCGGCGAGGACCTGGGTGCGGTTCTCCAGCACGAGGGCTTGCTCCAGGCTCGGCGCGTCGGAGCCGAGCCGGAGCATCTCCTTGCTCAGCCGCACACCGAACGGCGCGTTCGCGGTGATCTGCGCGGCCAGGTCGAGGGTGGCGTCGAGGACGGCGTGCGGGGCGACGACGTGGTTCGCCAGCCCCCAGCCCAGGGCCTCGGCCGCGTCGACGGCGCGCCCGGTGTACATCATCTCGGCCGCGCGGCCCTCGCCGACGAGGCGGGGAAGTAGATAGCTGATTCCCATTTCGCCGGCGGACAGGCCGAGGCGGGCGTTCGCGACCAGGAAGCTGGCGGTGGTCGCGGCCAGGCGGATGTCCGCGGCCAGCGCGAGCCCGAAACCACCCCCGGCGGCCGGTCCGTTGACGGCCGCCACGACCGGCACCGGTGCCTCGCGCAGGCGGGTGACCAGGGAGGCCAGCCGTTGCTGGCCTCTGTAGCGCTCCTCGGCGCTGTCCGTGCCGGCGCCATCCCAGCCGTCCTTGAGGTCGAAGCCGGCGCAGAAGCCCCGCCTGGCGCCGGTGAGGACGATGACGCGGGCATCCAGGTCATGGTCGACGCGGTCGAGGGCCGCGTGCAGGCCTTCGACGAGCGGCACGGTGATCGCGTTGAGCCGGTGCGGCCGGTTCAGGGTGATGAGCCGGACGCCGGGCCGCGGCCCGCTGACCAGCACCGGCTCTTTGTCGTTGGTTGTCACCAGGTCTCCTTGGGAGGTGTGTCGCCGCGGGCGCGTAGCAGGCAGCGCTCGGCGAAGGCGAGTGCGGCGAGGTGGTAGGGGAGGGCGGCCCAGCCCAGGCTGATGTTGTGACCGGCGCCGGGCTGGCGGGCCGTCTCCACGGACGGCGCGGCCGCGAAGGCGCCCGCGATCGCGGCCAGTTCGGCGTCGTCGCACACCCACCAGTTCTCGTGCTCGGCGAACGTGAGGCGCACCGGAATCCGGACCGCCGCGGCGAGCGCCGGGAACTCGTCCGGCCAGGCCGCTGCCTCCCGGTTCTCCGTGGCCGGCACAGGTTCGATGAGCCCGCGCCCGGGCCGGAAGGTCCCCGGCGGGTAGAGCTCGGGAGGCCCCCAGAACAGGCGGATCGCGTCCTGCCTGCTCAGCTGCCGGGTGCCCTCGGCGACGCGGCGGGTGCGCTCGGGCCGGTAGCGACGGCCGGCGCCGGAGCCGTCGAGGCCCAGCAGCTCACCACCGCGGGCATGCCCGCCGAGATGAATCGAGAGCTTCAGGCCGTAGGAATGGCCGCACAGCAGGAAACCCGCGCCGACGTCGTGGGACAGCGCGAAGGTGTCGAGCGCGCGGAAGACCAGGTCGGCCTGCGCGCGCAGGAGACACAGCTCAGCGGGGAGCCCGGCCGAGGCGCCGTAGCCTGGCCGGTCCAGCGCGAGCACGTTCCAGCCCGCGGCCGCGCCGATCGTGAGCAGGAACAGCTCGGGCAGCGCCTCGCCGTGGAAGTAGGCCGCGTTCATGCCGCCGCCGTGCAGCGCCACGAGCGTGCCGCGAGCGTGCCGCCGCGGCCGGGACAGCAGACCGGAAAGCGAGCAGGGGCCCGCGGCGAGCAGGACTGGCCGCGCGAGAGGCGGCGGACACGCCGTCAACTACTTGATGGAGGAGCCGAGGTCGACGCCGAAGACCTGGCCCGTCACGTAGCGGGCCTCGTCGGAGGCGAGGAACAGCAGCGCGTTGGAAATGTCGACGGTCTCCACCCACGGTGTCGGCATCAGGTTGACCATGGTCGCGAAGATGGCCGCCGCATCCTCCTTCGTGGGGTTCTCCAGATCGGGGCGGAACAGCCGGTACAGCCCTTCGTTGAGGACCATGTCGGTGGCCACGGTGCCCGGGGTCAGCGCGTTGACTCGGATGTTGTGCGGGGCCACCTCGCCCGCGAGGCTCTTCATCAGACCGATGACGCCGAACTTGGACGCGCAGTAGTCGGCGAGGTTCGGCACGCCCTTGGTGCCGGCGCCCGAGCTGGTGAGGATGATCGAGCCGCCACGTCCGGCCTCGATCATCGGCGGCACGCACACCGATGTCGTGTTCCAAACTCCGGTGAGGTTGGTGCTGAGCACGTCGGCCCACTGCTGCTCGGAGATCTTCCAGCTCTCCGGGCCGAACGGGCTGATGCCGGCGTTGGCGCTGACGATGTCGACGTGGCCGAACTCGGCGAGACCGGCGTCCAGCGCGGCCCGCAAGCTGCCGCGGTCGCGGACGTCGCCCTGGCGGGCCACGATCCGGCGGCCGGTCTTCTCGACGAGCGCGACGGTCTCGTCCAGCTGGCCCGGCTCGGCCTGCCGGTACGTCATCCAGGGATAGGCGTCCGGCGCGACGACGTCGACCGCGATGATGTCCGCGCCCTCCTGCGCCAGCCGCACCGCGTGCGACCTGCCCTGGCCTCGCGCCGCCCCGGTGATGAAGGCGACCTTGCCCTCGACACGACCCATGTCTGTTCCCTGCCTGCCTTCCGGCTGCTGTGCCGCGGTTGGATGAACCGCCGTCCGGCTGATCAGCCGGCGGTGGGTTCCCCGACCCGCAGGCGGGTGTACATCCGGCGAAGACCGGCGAGCCACCTGTCGTGGTCGGCGCCCCGGCGCGCCGCGTAGGTCGCGACCTCGGGGTGGGTGAGGACGAGGAACCGGCCCTCGTGGAGCTGCGCGAGCGCGCGGGCCGCGGCCTCGTCCGCGTCGATCAGGGTGGTGGCCCCGAACCGGTCGGCGGGGTCCGCGCCGGCCGCGGCGGACGCCGTCATGCCGGTGCGCATGCCGAGCGGGCAGATGCAGGAGACCTGGATCCCCCGGTCGGCGTAGGTGAGCGCGAGATGCTCGGCGAGCGCGACCTGCGCGTGCTTGGTCACGACATAGGCGGCGGTGCCGGGCTGGTTGGTCAGCCCGACCGCCGAGGCCGTCGAGACGAGCCAGCCGCATCCTCGTTCCAGCATCGAGGGGAGCACCGCGCGCGCGGCGTACAGGTTCGACATGACGTGCACCCGCCACTCGCGATCCCAGCAGTCGTCGCCGGTGAACACGTCCGAGGGCCCGACGACCCCGGCGTTGGAGATCATGACCTCGACCGGCCCACGCCACCGGCCGGCCTCGTCCACCGCCCTTTGGACCTCCTCCTCGACGCTCACGTCCGCCTCGACGGCGAGCCCGCCGACCTCGGCGGCCACCTCGCGTGCTCGGTCCCCGTGCAGGTCCACGGCGACGACGTGAGCGCCCTCGGCGGCGAGGCCGCGGCACAGGGCGGCGCCGAAGCCGCTGCCGCCGCCCGTGACGACGGCGACCTTTCCCGTGAGCTGCATGGGTGACCTCCGTCGAGCGAGCGAAGTGGGGTGCGGATGAGGGGCGTGGTCGGCGACATGTGCGGCGACCCAGGGGACCTTGGGACCCCGTCGTCTATTGCATGCCGCGGTTGCGGCCGCCAGCGTCTGGTTCGGTGCCGATGACGCCGTCGGCTTCGAGGGTTTTGATCTGTTCGTCGGTGAGACCGAGCAGGTCACGCAGGATCTCGGTGTTGTGCTGGCCGAGCAGGGGCGCGGAGGTGCGGTTGTACATAGCGGGACCGCTGGCCAGGCGGGCGGGGTAGGCCTGCAGCAGATGGCCGCCGGTGATGGGGCGCTCCACGCTTTCGTAGAACTTGCGGGCCAGCAGCGGTTCGAGCCTCGCCGGCTCGTGCTGGAGCAGCACCGGCGCGGCCGGCACACCGGCCACGGCGAGCGTCGCGACCGCTTCGTCGGAGGTACGGGCCGCGGCCCAGGTCGCCAGATGGTTGTCGAGGAGGTCGTGGGCGGCGCGGCGGCCTTCCCTGGTGTCGAGCGCCGGGTCATCCGCCCAGGTCGGACAGCCGAGGGCGCCCTTGAGTGCCTCCCACTGCCCGTCGGTCGCGACTGAGATCATCATCCAGCGGTCGAGGTCGCCGGTCGGCGGCCGATCAGAGGTGCGGTACGCCCCCTGCGGGGCCGCGTACGGGCTTCTGTTGCCCTCGCGGGACAGCAGGGCGCCGTAGGCGGAGTATTCGATGACCTGTTCGGCGGCGATGTTGAGTGCACTGAAGATCATGGAGCTTTCGAGGTGCATGCCAAGGCCGGTGCGGCGGCGGTGTTCGAGAGCGAGCAGCAAGGCCAGCAGGGTGTGGCCGCCGGCGGTCGGGTCCATCGGGCCGTTCGGGATCTCCGGGGGCTCGTCCGGCCAGCCGGTCATCCACGCCAGGCCGGAGGCCATCTCCATCGTCTGCGCGTAGCCGCCGCGGTCGCGCCAGGGTCCGGTGAGGCCGTAGGCGGGCGCGCGAACGTAGATGATGTCGTCCTTGACGCCGCGGAGCTTGTCGTAGGTCATGCCCCAGCCGTCCATGACCCGCGGGCTGTAGTTCTCGATGACGACGTCGGCGTGCGCGACCAGCCGCAGAGCCAGCTCCCGGCCGCGCTCCGAGCCCATGTTCACGGTGAGGTCGCGCTTGCCGGCGTTGGGGCCGATGTACTGCGGAGCCCATTCCCACCAGCCCGGCTCGCCGATCTGCCTGAGGGTGTTGAACCGGAGGGCGTCGGGGCGCTGGATGGACTCGACGTGGATGACGTCGGCGCCGAACATCGCCAGCACGTTCCCGACGATCGGGCCGGCCCAGTTCATGGTGAAGTCCAGGACCCGCAGCCCCTCGAACGGCAGCCGCCCGGCCGCCTGGCCGCGCGGCACCGCCGACACCTCGGGTAGGCGGGGCTTCGCCGACCGGTAGCGATCGTTGTGCTCGCCCAGCCGCGGGGCCTGGGTGAACGGCCTGCGGGCGGCGCCGGCCGACAGGGTGTAGGACACGTCCGGCTGGGTGAAGCCTCGGCGTGGGTTTGCCAGGAAGCCGTGGCGTTCGACGAAGTGGTCGAAGCCGACCACGGTGTCGCCCCGGCCGACCGGCGAGGCGGGAACCCGTAAGGCGTCCGCGAGGTCGAGGATCTCCTCCGTCGTGTGCCGCGCCGCCCAGGCGTCGATCGCGGCCGTGAGCTCGGCCGACCGGCTGGCGCGGACATGGAACCGGATCAGCGACTCGTCGTCCATCCAGTCCGGCTGTTCGGCGAGCGCGCAGAAGTCGAGCCACTGCTGGCCGGTGACGACCATGAAGCCGACGTAGCCGTCCTTGGTGCGGTGGATCGCCGGCAGGTTGCGGCTCCTGTTCGGTCGCATCGGGGTACCCGCGATCGACGCCCACGTGACCGAGTACATCGTCGTGGTCAGGATGGCGGCTTCCAGCTGCGAGACGTCGACCAGGTCGCCGTCCCCGGTGGACAGCGCCCGCCACCTGGCCGTCAGCGCGCCGATCGCGGCGATCATCCCCGACGTCCACTCGACCAGCTGGCCGCCCTGCGCCACGGGCGGCCGGGCCCGGCTGCCGCGGGTCATCGGCGCGCCGGCCAGGGCCTGCAGCACCGCGTCGGTCGCCGGCCGGTCGGCCCACGGGGAGTCCAGACCCCACGGGGTGATGCTGACGACGACCGCGTGGGGGTGGTCGCGGCGCAGCGCGTGCGGGTCGTGGGCGCCGCCCGGCCCGACCACGACGATGTCCGCGCTGGACAGCAGGCTGTCCAGCAGGTCGGCGTCGCCTGGAAGGCTGACCACCACGCTGGTCTTCGACGATGCGAGGAACTGGAACAGCGCGCCGTCGTCGCCGGCGGCGATCGTGGCGCCGCTCGCGCTCCAGCCCCGTAGCCAGTCGCCGCCGGGCCGCTCGACCTTCACCACCTCGGCGCCGCCGTCCGCGAGCAGCTTGGTGGCGTAGGCCCCGGCGATGCCCTCGGTCAGGTCGACGACCCGGACGCCCTCCAATGGCGCGGACATCACGTCACCCCCTCCGCGCCGCCGTGGCGCCGGTCAGCGGTCCGGCCTCCGTCACGAGGCCCTGGTCCCGTAGCTGGTCGATCTCGGGGTCGGACAGGCCAGCCTCGCGCAGCACCTGCCGCGTGTGCTCGCCGGCGGCCGGCGCCGGGATGCGCACCTCGTAGGGCTGGCCCGCGATGACGGCCGGGCTGCCGACACAGGTGAACGGCCCGGCGACCGGGTGCTCGGTGTCGACCAGGATCTGGCGGCCGCGGATGTTCGGGTCGGCGGCCATCTCGGCGACGCCCTGATTCGCCGGGCCGAGCGTGATGTCGTGCGCCGCGGCGAGCGCCACCCAGTCGGCCAGGTCGCGGGTCAGGAACACCTCGGCGAGCCGGTGGCGCAGCTCGGGGGTGCCGAAGTCGACCGCGCCGCCGTCGGTGGGGGAGGCCTCGGCGAGCAGGTCCTCGCGGCCGACGGCCTGGCAGAAGTTCCGCCAGAACCGCGGCTCGATGGCGGCCAACAGCACCACGTGACCGTCGCGGGTCTCGTAGAAGTTGTAGCGGGCGCCGGTCATCTCGCCGCCGACCATGTCGGGCATGCCGGCGCGGTCGGTGATCCGTGCGTCGTTGAGCGCCAGGTCGACGGGGAAGTAGGCCGACAGCACGGCCGCGTCGCAGGCGGCGACATCGATGTTCGCCCCTTCGCCGGTCGCGCGGGCGCGCACCAGGGCGGCGCAGGCGTAGAGCGCGGCCTGCATCGCGGCGATCACGGTCGCCTCGCCGGCCAGCTCGGTGCCGGTACCGGTCGGCTCCTGACGGTGCAGCAGACCGTCGTCGCCGCGGGCCCGCAGGTGGGAGCCCGCGATGGCGCCCATCATCATCCCGTGTGCCGGGATGCGGGCATAGGGGCCGTTCGCGCCGAACGCCGTGCAGGACACGTAGACGATCCGCGGGTTGTGGGTGCGCATCGCCTCGTAGCCGATCCCGAGCCGGTCGAGCACTCCGGGCCGGTTGCCGTCGACGAAGATCTCCGCGCCTTCGACGAGCCGCCAGAACACCTCCCGGCCGGCCTCGGCGCGCACGTCGAGCGTGACCGAGCGCTTGTTCTTGTTCACCTGCAGGTGGGGCACGCTGTACGCGGGCGCGATCTGGCCGAGGAAGTGGCGCAGGTAGTCGCCGTTCGGCGGTGCCTCGATCTTGACGACGTCGGCGCCGAGGTCGCCGAGGAACATGCCCAGGGTGTCGCCGTTGAGCAGCTGCGCGGACTCGAGCACCCGCACGCCTTCGAGCAGCCTGATCATCAGTCTCTTTCTGTTCCGTCGTTCCGGCTGTATGGCTGGTCGGACGACCGCCGTGCCACGGCCCGTTCCCGGCGGGCCGTGGCACGGCGGTCCCGCGAGCGCGCCTGGCCCGGGCGGCCGCGTCCCGTCAGGCGGACGTGTCCGTGCCGGCGGGGACGGCGAGCGGGAAGTGGAACAGGGCCTCGGCGTTGCCGTGGGTGATCGCGGCGACCTCGTCGGCGGGCACATCGGCGAACAGCTCCGCGCAGGCCTTCTGGGTGTGCGGCCAAGGGGTGTCGGCGTGCGGGTAGTCCGACTCGAACAGGATCCGGTCGACGCCGTAGTAGTGCCGGGTCGTCAGCCCCCACGGCTCCTCGATCATGCAGAACCACATGTTCCGCTTCGCGACCTCCGAGGGCTTCGTCGCGTCGAGGTGGCTCCAGTAGCCGTGCCGTTCCCACTGGCGGTCGGCGCGCTCCAGGGCGGCGGGCAGCCAGCCGATGCCGCCCTCGCTCCAGACCAGGCGCAGGTCAGGGAAGCTCCGGGGGATCGGGGAGCACATGACGTTGACCGCGGCCCGGCCGGTGTGGGCGAACGCCGCGGCGATCTCCACGATCGGGGTGGTGCCGGGGTCGAGCGTGGAGGAGCCGGCGGAGCCGACGTGCATGCACACTGGCGTCTGGCTCTCCTCACACAGCCGCATCAGCGGCTCCCAGGTGCCGTCGTGCCAGGACCCGACGCCGAGCGCCGCGGGGTCCTCGACGAAGCACAGCGCCTTGGCGCCCTTCGCCAGGGTGCGCTCCATCTCGGCGACGGCGAGGGGGACGTCCCACAGCGGCACGATCGTCATCGGGACGAACATCTCCGGCGCTGCGGCGCACCATTCGTCGAGCACGAAGTCGTTCCATGCCTCGACGCAGACCTTCGCGAGATCCTTGTCCGCGAAGGTGATGAACTTCCGCCCGCCGAAGCCGGGCAGGGTCGGGAAGTTCACGCTCGCGAAGATCCCGTCGGCGCGCATGTCGGCGGCGCGCGCGACGGGGTCGTAGCAGCCGGGGATCATGTCGTCGAAGCGGACCGGCTCCATGCCCCACTGCTCGCGGGGCTTGCCGGCGACCGCGTTGAGGCCCATGGTCGGCTGGCGCTGGCCCTCGTAGACCCAGAACTCGCGGCCGTCGGCCTCCTGGACGTGCGGCGCGGCCTCTCGGTAGCGTGCCGGCACCCGGTCCGACCAGACATGCCCGGGCTCGACGATGTGGTCGTCGACGCTGAACAGGGTGTACAAGACTGTCTCCTCACCGGTAGCCGGTCGGCGCGATGTCCGTAGGCGGCGCGACGTGCGACGCGACGTGGCAGGTGGCGACCTGTCGGAGCCGGGGCCGTCGCCGCCGGCTGGGCTAGAGCGCCATCCAGACGTTCTTGGGCCGGCTGAACTCCCGGATCCCGGCGATCCCGCCGAGCCGGCCGATGCCGCTCTGCTTGACCCCGCCGAACGGGACGGCCTCGTGGATGCCGACGAAGCCGTTGACCCACACGTTGCCGGCCTCCAGCGCCGCGCTGACCCGGTGGGCCCGGCGGACGTCGCCCGTCTGCACGTAGGCGGCCAGTCCGTAGCGGGTGTCGTTGGCGAGGCGGATGGCCTCGTCCTCGTTGGCGAACGGCGCGACGGTCAGCACCGGGCCGAAGATCTCCTCCTGGGCGAGCGGGCTGGCGTTGTCGACGTCCACGAAGACAGTGGGCTGGATGAAGTAGCCGCCGGCGAGGTCATCGCCGGCCCGGGCGCCGCCGGCGAGCAGGCGGCCCTCGCCGCCCGCCTTCGCGCGGTCGATGACCCCCAGGATCCGGTTGCACGCCGTCGCGTTGATGACCGGGCCCATGGTCGGCGGGGCGAGTGCGGTCGCCGGGTCGCCCAGCGGGATCTGCTCGGCCACGGCGCGGATGATCTCGACGACCTGGTCGTAGACGGACGCCTGGACGAGGACGCGGGTGCCGTTGATGCAGCCCTGGCCGGAGAGGTTGATGACGGCCCCGAGGGCCTGCTGCGCGGCCGCGACCAGGTCGGCGTCCTCGAAGATGAGGTTCGCGGACTTCCCTCCGAGCTCGAGGGCCACCGGCTTGAGCGTGTGTGACGCGCCGGCGAGGACCTTCTGGCCGACCGCGCCGCTGCCGGTGAAGTGGACCTTGTCGACGCCCTCGTGGGCGACGAGCGCCTCGCCGGCCTCGGCCCCGCCGGGCACGACCTGCAGGACACCCGGCGGCAGCCCGGCTTCGAGCGCCAGCTGGCCGATGCGCAGCGCGGCGAACGGGGTCAGTTCCGGCGGCTTGACGATCACGCAGTTGCCGGCGGCGAGCGCGGGCGCGCAGGTCATGCCGATCGCGTGCACCGGCCCGTTCCAGGGGATGATCACCCCGACGACGCCGTAGGGCTCGTCGCGGGTGTAGTCGAACGACGGGACGGTGTCGGTGGTGACCACGTCGCCGCCGATCTTGTCGACCCAGCCCGCGTTGTAGGTGAACAGCTCGGCGGCGGCGAGCGGCGCGTGGTGGTGGACGTAGGCGGGGCCGCCGCTGTCGATCACGGCGAGTGTCCCGAGCTCGTCGACGTGTGCCCGCAGCAGGTCCGCCAGCCGCAGCAGCGCGTCGCGCCGCGCGGCTGTGGGCATCGCCTTCCAGACCGCCAGCGCCGCCCGCGCGGTCGTGACCGCCTGGTCGATCTCGGCGGACCCGGCGACGGGCACCGCCACCGTCGGGTTCCCCGTCGCGGCGTAGACGTGCTGGTAGGTCCCAGCGGACGTGTCGCGTACCAGCTTGTCGCCGATCAGCAGGCCAGGCTCGCCGAGTAACTCGACGGGCGCTTCCAGGACGGGCATTCGTTCCTCCGACTTCCTGTCTTGGCCGCTCGGCCGGTGCTCTGTTCGCCTCGCCAGCCTGGGCCCGCGGCAGTGGCGGACGACACATGCCTAAGTTAGATTAATGAACTGACTATTTCAACCACCGCTCGGGCCAGTCCGAGGGAGCGCGGGTATGTCGATGGCGGGGAAGGTCGCGGTCCTGACCGGGATCTCGTCCGGGGTGGGGCGGGGGGTCGCCGCGGAGTTCGCCCGGCAGGGCGCGCTCGTCGTCGGGATGGCCCGCCGGGAGGAGCTGGGCAAGGCGTTGGAGCGCGAGGTACGCGACGCGGGCGGCGAGCTGACGTTCGTCGCGGGCGACGTGCGCCGCACGGACGACTGCGACCGCCTGGTCCGCACCCGGGCTACGAACGGACCGGGGCGGGTGACGAGTTGGCGCGGGCGCTGCGGCAGTCCCCGACGGACGTCGGGAAGGCGCTGGCGTTGCTGTGCGACGACGATGCGGCCCTCATCAACGGTTCGACGATCGCCATCGACCGGGCGGCGACCGCGGGGTTCGTCGCCTCCAGCATGGTGCTCATGTCCTGCGCGGAGCTGCTCACTGGCTGACCGGCCGCGGCGGCCGGGCGTCGCCTGGCCGCCCGTCGGCGGTCCCGGTGCCGGTCGCGCGACCGGCACCGGGCCGGGAATCAGAGGACGAAGCCGCTGCCGACCTTGCCGCCGGGCGTGAAGACCGCGGGCATGTCGATCCAGCCGTTGACGATGCCGATGGTCGGGTAGCGCTGGGCGGCCGTGAAGTCGATCTGGAAGTCCGGGATGCGGCGCAGGACCTCCTCGAGCACGACGCGGAACTCGACCCGGGTGAGGTTGGAGCCGAGGCAACGGTGCGCGCCGAGGCCGAAGGCCTGGTGCCGGTTCGGCCACCGGCCGAGCACGACCTCGTCGGGCCGGTCGAACATCTCCGGGTCCTGGTTCGCGGCCGCGAACGAGATCAGCACCCGGTCGCCCTCCCTAAGCGGGCAGCCCCCGATCTCGACGTCGCGGGTCACGGTCCGCGCGAGCGCCTGGGTCGGGGTGAAGTAGCGCAGGAACTCCTCGCAGGCGGCCGGAATGCGCGCCGGGTCCGCGGCGAGCCAGGCCCGCTGGTCCGGGTGCTCGACCAGCCAGGCGAACGCGTTGGCCAGCAGACTGGTCGTGGTGTCGTTGCCGCCGGCGATCACCAGGTTGCACATCTCGACGATGCGCTGGTCGGACAGCTTCTCCCCGTCGATCTCCATGTCGACGAACACGCTGATCAGGTCGTCCTTCGGCTCCGCGCGGCGGGCGAGGACGGTCTGGAAGCAGTGCTCGAGCACCTTCAGGTTCTTGGCGACCGCTGCCTCGAACTCGGCCGTCCCCGGTGGATTGAACACGATACTGTGCGCGGCGTCGGAGTACAGCCGCCAGTCGGTGAGCGGCACGCCCAGCACCTGCGCGGTCAGCAGCGCCGGCACGGGGCTCGCCAGGTCGTGGACCAGGTCGATCGTCCCGGTCTCGATGACGGCGTCGAGCATCGCGGTGGTGACCGAGCGGACGAACGGTTCGTACGACTTCGACCTGCCGGGGGAGAACCACGGGTTGAGGTACTTGCGGTAGGCGGTGTGCAACGGTGGGTCCATCTCGATCGGGGTCGAGATGACGGGTGCCTCTGGCAGCGTGATGCCCTTGAAGGGCGACGCGGGGTCAGGGTCGTGGCGGGAGGAGAAGGAAGCGTCGTCCTTCACGACGGCCTCGACGTCGGCGTAGCGCGTTAACACGGTGAAGCCCCCGTGGGCGGTCGAGTGCGCTACCGGGCAGCGGCCGCGCAGGTCGGCGTAGGTCTCCCGCCAGTGTTCGGCGTATGCGGGGGAATGATGGTCGAAGTCGACCGACTCGGCGGTCTGGGCCTGCTGGGTGGTCATGACGGGGATCCGCTCTCGATGGTGCCGGAGCCCCGGCGTGGTCACGCCCGGGCGGGGCCAGTGATCTCTGCGCGTGAGGGTGCCGCAGGCGGCGGGAGCGGCGTCAGCGGCGGCGGCCTGATGGCGAAAGTCAGATAAAAGTCAGGTAAAAGTCAGGTAGAGGCCCGATGAGGTCGTGGGCGCGTATGCCATCGGCCAACCGCGCGGTCGGGTCGCCGGGGCCGCATCGAGCTGGCGATCGTCGTCATTCCTCGAGGACGACCGCGTGTTCCGGGCAGCCTCGATGGGCGAGCCGGGCCTTCGCCTCCAGCTCGGCGGGAACGTCGACGAGCAGGACCACGGCGTGGCCGTCGTCCTCCCGCAGGTCGAACAGCTCAGGCGCGTTCATCGCGCACAGCGTGTGCCCCTGGCACACATCCTCCTCGACACGGACGCGCACGACTCGCTTCTCCTCCTTCCTCGGCCGTTGGCAGCCGTCGCTGGGCTTCGGTGGCCTGCCAGAGCGATCTCGTCGCGCGGCGGATCCATGGGACGCGCGCCCGCCAACCAGCTGACGGGGCCGGCTCGGCCCAAGCTAAACGCTTAATTAGTTATATAAGTCGGCGTAAGGTCGAGAATGGCCCGGCACTGAGTCATCGTCAAGTCGCGCGCGGCGGCCTTTCGGCGCACGACGGGGGAGCGCCGCTGGCCCGTGCGGACGGGGCGCCTCGGGGCGGAGCTGGCGGACCGCGGCGGCTTGGCGTCGAGGCGCCTCGCAGCCACCGCTCTCCTCCTGACGGTCAGTGATCTCACCTCAGGCGTCGGATCTCAGGCGCGGACGATGCCGCGCGACGGTGCGGACGGACACGAGGTCGGTCCGCATGGCACCGTCGCCCGGCCTGACAGAACGTCCGCCCGCATGGCCCGCCCGCCGGTCTGGTCGGGGATGGGAGACCTGACGGGGAAGGTGGCGTTCGCGACGGGCGCGGCCCCGACGCCCGGATCATCGACTTTGGTCGGTACGGATTCGCACGATGGCCGTGGTCGACCCCCGCGGCGAACCGGGAGAGTGGTGCTCCACCCGAACCAAGCAGGAGGACCGGTGACTGTCGACAGACCAGGCGCCGACAGTGTCGCCTCGCCGGAAGCCGCCGACCCGCCATCGCGGTCGCGCCGGCTCGCGCCGGTCGTCGCCCTGATGCTGATCGCGCCGTGGGCCGCCGAATGCTCCTGGGGCGGCTTCCCGGCCGACGAGTTCCTGACCGTCGTTCTCATCCTGGCCCCGATGTACGGCGGAGCCGCGGTGCTAATCCGCGAGACAGCCCGCCGAGCCGGAGGCGGGTGGCCGGCGATCGTCCTTCTCGCCGCCGCGTTCGGGATGCTCCAGGCCGGCCTGGTCGACCAGTCGCTGTTCAATCCGGACTACCTGGACGACACCGGGTTCGCCGCGGAGGCGGTGGTCGCGAAGGCGACGTGGGTGCCGGCGCTCGGCTTCAGCGCCGGACAGGCGTTCGACTTCATCGGCAACCACGTCACGCTGAGCATGTGCGCGCCGATTGCGCTCGTCGAGTCGTTCGTGGCCCCGCCCCGGCGCCACCGGCCCTGGCTGGGCCGGCCCGGTCTGGCGGTGGTCGGCGTCCTGTATCTGCTCGGCAGCCTACTGATCTTCTCCGACGAATCCGGACGCAAGGACTTCATGGCCAGCCCGTCGCAGGTGGCGTTCGCGACGTCGGTGGTGCTCGCGCTCGTCGGCATTGCACTGTTGCCACGGTGGCGGCGCCGCGGGCTCAGCCCCGCGTCCCGGCCCGCCCCACGCCCGGTCTGGGTGGGCGCGGTCGTAATCGGCGCGAACCTCGGTAGCTGGTTCGTCTCCGGCTGGCCCGGCGTGGGCGTGCGGGTCGCCCTCGTCGCGGCGATCGCGGCCGTCGTCGTGGCCTGGTCCCGGCGCGCCGACTGGGGGCAGCGGCACGTGCTGGCCGCGTGGGCGGCTCCGATGATTCTCGCGGCGGTCGGCGCCTACCTCGTGCCAAACTACGAGCCGACGTCCGCGCCGGCGGCGTTGATCAGCGACGTCGCCGTCAGCGTGATCACGCTCACGCTCGTAGGCGCGGCATACCGGCACGCGGCACGGACGCGCCCCGCGTACACACGACCGGCCTAGCCGCCGGCCCTGTGCCTGCCGGAAATGCCACAACGCGGTCGCGCTGCTACGCCTGCCGCCCCGCACTGATCGCGACAACGGCGTCGAGATCCTCACCCTGCGGCACCAGATCACCGTGAGCGGGTCACCGATCAGGGCGCTCGTGGCGGTCAGGGCTTCGCACCGCGCGGGACGGTGAACGCGGTCAGCCGGGCGGTGCCGGGAGCGAGCGCCGCCCAGGGACCTGCCCAGGTGACCACCGCGACCGCGCTGGTGGGGAATTTCGTCGCCGCCCGTTCCAGGAGGTTGCCGTCCGCGGTGGCGGCGAGGTGGAGGGTGAGCTGCTGCACGCCGGGGTTGTGGCCGATCAGCAGCAGGGTGCCACAGGCCGCGGGGGTTTCGCGGACGACGTCGAGCAGGACGGGGACGGTGGCGTCGTAGAGGCGGGGTTCGTAGACGACCGGCGCTGTGTCGGCGAGTTCCCGGGCTGCCAGCTCCCAGGTCTCGCGGGTGCGCCTGGCGGTGGAGCAGACGACCAGGTCCGGCAGGTAGTCGGCGTCGCGCAGCCACCGACCCGCGGCCGGGGCGTCGCGGCGTCCCCGCGGAGCTAGGGGCCGGTCGTGGTCGGCCACATCGGGCCAGGCGGATTTGGCGTGCCGCAGGACGACCAACCGCCGCGAGAACGGCGCGGTCATGGTGCGGGCCTGGGCGGGTGCGGGCGGCCGACCTCTTCGACCTCGGCCACGCGGCCGGAGTGGCCGTCGACAACTCGCAGCACGGTCCCGGCTTGCGCCGTCCGCGTCACCGGGACCACCCGAAGACGATTCATCGCAGGCATCCACCTCCCATCGCCCGCGAGGCTAGACCCCGTCGATGCGATCAGCATCCAGGGGAGCCGTGGCGACCTTCCTCGGCTCCAGCGACGTCGCCGACCGGACGGGGCTGGCCGGCCGCGCCGAGCTGGCCGCGTGCTACGCGGAGCGCACCGGCCACTCGCTCGCTGACCTGCGGTTCTATGAGGTGCTGGCGCTGTTCAAGCTCGGCTGCATCATGGAGGGCCACCACGCCCAGGCCGCCCGGACCGGGGACCCTTCGGGTGCCCGGTTCGCCCCGATGGCGCCGGCGATCTTCGCCGACGCGCTCGCGATCGCGCGCGGGGAACGGACGCCGTAGGCCTCGCGGTCACGCCAGCGCGGCGGCTGGCACGAGCTCTCAACTGAACCCGAACAGTTCAGTAGCGTGCCCAACATTTCAGTCGACGCTTCAGTCCGGGATCGATCAGTTCAGTAGCGGCGTCGGACGGTGGGAGTTCGGAGTGCCGTTTGCCGGCCTGGGCTGCTCGCGCTCGCTCGGCGCATTCGGTTCAACTTTGTGGGCCAAGTCGGTGGTCGAGGTGGCGCGCGAGGACGCGTCGGGCGTCGTCTGCTGATCGTCGGCCGCTGAGGATGGCGTTGCCGAGCCCGACACCCAAGGCGAGGATGGCAAGCGCCTCGTCGGCGAGGTCCTGTCCAGGGTCGAGTCGCCCATCGGCCTGGCAGGCGCGCAGCTGCTCGATCAGCCACGCCTCGAGAGCGTCGGGGTCGCTGCCGTAGGGCTGGGCCGCCAGCGTGGGGTCGGTCAGCGCGAGCGCGAAGTACTGGTTGTAGAGGACGTGGAGCGACCGGCTTTCGGCGTCCAGGGGCAGCGTCGCGAGCAGGACGAACTCGATCCGTGCCCGGCCGGCGGCGGGCAGCCCGGCGGCGGCGAGGCGCGGCAGCACCCGCTCGGCGAACTGCTCACCCACCCGGCGCAGCCCGAACAGCAGCAGCTGCTCCTTGGTCTGGAAGTAGTACTGGACCAGCCGCACCGAGACCCCGGCTTCGGCTGCCACCTCCCGGAACCCAGCTGTGTGCAACCCACGTGTGGCCGCGACGCGCAGCAGCGCGTCGGCGATGTGGCGGCGGCGCTGCTCGTGGTCAACCCGTTTCGGCATCGCATCCTTTCGTGATACACACGTACCATGAAAGCTACGGAGGACCCCATGGTCGGCCGGTTCCGCGGTGACAAGCAGCGTGCCAGGTTTCTCGCCGCCTACGACGCGGCCTTCGCCGCGCTGTGGCCCACGCCGTGGACGGAAACCGATGTGGAGACCGACTTCGGCACCACCCATGCGCACCGCTACGGACCCGACACCGGCGTGCCGGTCGTGCTGCTACACGGAGCCAACTCCAACGCGGTCCAGTGGTACCCGTTCCTGGCCGCCCTCGGCGCGCGCCGCCCGATCATCGCGCTGGACACCGTCGGTGATCCCGGCCGCAGCGTCGCCCGCCGGCCCGTCCACGATCCGCCGGACAGCGCCGTCTGGCTCGATCAGACCCTCGCTGGCCTCGATATTGACCGGGCGCATCTGATCGGGCACTCCTACGGCGGATGGCTGGCCCTCAACCAGGCCCTGCACGCCCCGGACCGGCTCGTGAGCGTGACCGCGCTCGATCCCGGCGGGCTGGAGAAGGTCAGCGCCCGGTTCATCTGGTTGATGTACCTGAATGGGATGGCCGGCCTCACCCCGGCGCCCCTGCGCCGACGGCTCGCGGTCTGGCTGGACAACCCCGTCCTGATCATCCCCGAACTCAAGAAGGTCCTGCTGACCGGCGCGTGGGCGTTCCGCACCCGCCGACCCGCCCCCCTCCCGCTCTCCGACGAGGACCTCCGGGCCATCCAGACTCCGGCCCTCGTCCTGATCGGGGAACGCAGTCCCCTGCTCCATCCCGCCCGCGCCCAGGCCCGGGTGGCGCTCATGCCGGGCGGCCACGCCGAGATCCTGCCCGGGGTCGGCCACGGACCGGGCTTCCAGCACGGCGGCGACGTCAACAATCGACTGCTCGCCTTCCTCGATTCCACCCAGGACCGCTCCCCACAGAGCTAAGACCGCCCGCACCGCGGCTCCTCCCTGGCGAAGGACCGCCTGGCGCGGGCTCTCGGCGTTCGCCGTCGCGGTCGCTGTAGTGGGTGGGCGTCGCGCTGTGCACGACCGACCAGTTGTCCCAGATCAGGACGTCGTCGACCTCGGCGCGGACTTCCTGCCCGAAGCGCGGCTGCAGCGCGAACGCCTTGAGTTCCAGCGTGTACCGGCGAGGAGGGCAGCCGACCTGGTCGGCCGGCGCGAGGAGCTCGGAGTGCTGCGGCAAGCCATGGATAGCAGTTCCGATTGTAGCCGATCTATGGCCACACAAGTAGCTGTGTGATCGGCCGGAATATTCGACTCCGGCTTACGTGGCGGTTGGGCTAGTCAGGGACCCTCTCGCCAAAGACGTCCTTGGCCATCTCGTCAATCATCAGAATCCTGGCGCGCCGTTCATCGCCCGCCGTGTCAACCGCCTGGCCCTGATTATGGGTGGGGCCGTGCGGAAGGCGCGTCACTCCGGCGTCAGCCACATCCCGCGGTGTCGCCCAGTCGGTCGGCTCCGGCAATCCCTTTTCCGCCAGCAGAGCCCGGAAAGACGGTGTCTCGGTCTTGCCGAGAACCAGGTTGAGCACATCGACGTTGTAGGGGCGCAGCTCGGCCCACAGGGACTCACCGAAGCACAGTTCGAAGGCTTTGCTTCCCGCGTAGGTCGCCATGAAGCTGCCGCCGCCGTAGGCTGCGCCGGAATTGACCAGCAGCAATCCGCCGCGACCACGC
>NZ_MBLO01000257.1 GCF_001854805.1 Pseudofrankia coriaricola | reverse complement strand
CCAGCGTGGGCGCCCACCGGAAGGCGCCTGTCCCAGCGTGGTCGCCTCGCCCTGGGCCGCGTTGCGCTGATCGGTCACGTTCTATTTCCCTCTAGCCGGCGAGGGCGGTGGCGGCGTCTGAGAATGCCTGGCGTGTGGAGGTCTCGCTGTAGCCGGTTACGGCGAGTCTGGCGTGTATGCCGACGTTGAAGCTGCGTTTTCCGTAGCGTTCGATTGGTGGCGGCATCAAGGATGTGTGGCGGTTTGGCGGTGTCCAGGTTGGGCATCGCCTCACCGCTCCTTTCGTGGTGGCTTGGGTGCCCACCGGCCGGCTGGCCTGGGGCGGCCTCCCCAGGGTCGCGTTCGCGCCGTGGCTCCGGAATTGCCCCGGTGGAGCGTGGCCTTGTGCGCGGGCGGCCTGGTGGCCACGAACCGATAGACGTATCAGAGGGTAGCGTAACGGGCACGTCGAGTGATCGAGGCTGGTGCTGGTTGGGACGTGTCGACCGGCGGACCGGGTTGCCGGTTTGAGCAGGTCCGCCAGCCTTGAGCACCCGACACCTGTCCGAGCCGTCACCGTCGGCTCAGGCAGGAGGCGAGGATGGCTCGGGCGGCCTGCTCGTCGGATGGCAGCGGCGTGTCGGTGGCGACGGTGGTGAGGTGGCGGGGTCCGTTCGCGAAGGATCGACTGGAAGGGCTGGTGGACGAGCCCGACGGCGCCGCGACGGCGGCAGGCCTAGTTGGCGGCGCGGCGGAGGTAGGCGAGGACGGCGGAGACGCGCCGGTCGGAGTCGGGGTGGAACGACGGCTTGATCCACGTCATGCGGCACGATGACCGGGACCTGCGGGTGCTGCTGGCGTCGGTGAGCGCCGCACGGTCGGCACGGAAGATCACGTGATAGGCGAGGACGGTGCGTATACCTCGGGTGAGACTGGCCCGAGGGCACCGGCGCATTTATGCTCGTCAAGCCGCTCAAGCTTCTGGACCGATTGTCTGGCTGGTGGGGACGGAGCTTTCCCACGCGGCCACTTACCACTCTGTGTGACGGTCGCCGGCTGTAGTCGACACGCCCGGACGTGCGCCTCCTACGACACAAAGCACTCGGAGCCCGCTGTCACCGCCTGTGCTGGACTCTCAACGGCGACCGGGACACAATGACGGCGTGGCGACGAATCCTATTCGTATGTACTGGTGGAGTCCCGGCTACCCCCACAAGAAGAACTTCGGTGACGAGATCAGCCCATTACTGATCACGGAGATCTTCGACCGGCCGTGCCAGCCCTCGGCCCCGGACAGGTGCGAGATTGTGGCTGCCGGGTCGATCGTCGAACTGGTGCTGGGCATGAAGCGGGCCAACCGGCCCATCCTGTGGGGCACCGGTTTCATGCGCGAGGAGGACAACCACATCACCGGCAATGACTTCGAGGTCGTCGCCGTCCGCGGCTCGCGATCGCGGGAGCGTGTCAAGGACAACCGTGACGCGGTCACCCTCGGAGATCCTGGCTTGCTCGCCGATGCGCTGCTGACCTCCAGCCCCGTCAGGAAACACCGCCTCGGGGTGCTTCCGCACTTTCTCGACGCGGAGATCGCCGAACTCGACTGGCTCCGCGCGCAGGACGGGGTGCACATCATCGACGCAACCTGGGAACCGCGCAGGGTGGTCGCGGAGATCGCGGCCTGCGAAACGCTGATCTCCTCCAGCCTCCACGGCCTGATCGTCGCCGACTCGGTGGGCGTGCCCAACGGGCACATCAGGTTGAGCGACAACAAGTTCATCGGCGGCATGTACAAGTTCCGGGACTACTACTCGGTTTTCGCCGACCCGGCTCGGCATTTCACGCTGTCGGCCGGAGAGGTGCTCGGGCTGGGCGTGGCCGGTACGGCGGCGCACGTGCGGCAGCGCTACCGGGTACCGGCCGACCTCCCCGCCCTCAAGGAGAGTCTCATCAAGTCGTTCCCCCTGGCCTGACACGGTCGGTCCTGCCAGGTCGGGTACCGAGCTCACTCCTCACGCAACTGGCGCGCGGCGCCTAAGCCCGCGCGGGTGGTCGCGCAGGTTGGGTGTGCAGGGCCGCGTTCGCAAAGGCCGCCGCGCCTCGTCCGGGCCGCCGTGTAGCCTTCTGGCGTCCTCCATGCCGACAGCCTCATCTGACGCATCCGACTGGTTTCCAGGAGAGCTCCTCACCGTGATACCAAAAGAGTGGATCGTCAGGGCTGCTGTCTTTGCGTCGGGTGCGGCCGTGGCCGCGGGCTTTTTCCTCGTCTGGGACCGGGAGCGCGACGGCGAGCTTCAGGTCGACGAGATGCACGCCAGCTTCGCGTTCGACATCGACGACGAGAAGCAGGTGACCGTCTTCGCGGACAACGTCTTCATCGGCCGGGTCATCGGGCGAGTTGGCAGCAGGACGGAGGACGGGCTCGAGGTCCAGTTCAAGGTCAAGGTCCTGGAGAACATCAAGGGAGCCCTTCCCGCCGAGGTGACCGTCAACCAGCAGGGTGGCTACGACCCGGCGGAGAAGCGGCTGGTCGTGTTCGCGGGCGACCTGCCGCTGTCGTCGGGCCGTACCTACATCTTCTCGACCAGGTACAGCAAGGACCTCGGTTTCCACACTCTGGTCCCCCGGAGCGGAGACATCAACGTCACAGAGCTACCCGACTCCGCGCTCAAGAAGGAGATCAGCCGGCGGCGCGGTGTAGTCGAGTCCGTAGCCGGGCTGAAAGCGCCGAAGTAAGCGCCACACCGGCTTCTCCGCATAAGGGCGGCGGCTCCTCCTGGTCCGGCAGAAATCCGGCGAGAAGAAGACATGCACTTCTCAGCGGAACCGGATGGCCCGGAATGGGGCCGCGGCCCGCCGTCCCGTCCGGACGGGCGTGTCAGGCCTGAGCCGGTCGTGGGCTGATCGGGCTGTGTGCGTCGATCCAGGCGTCCACTACCGCCCAGTGCATGGTCAGCCAGTCCGCGCGCTCCCCGCCCGCCGCGGGCAGCTCGTCGGCCGGGAACCACCACCAGCGCACCTCCATCGGAACCGCCAGCGGCAGGGCCCGCCAGATCTGGCTCAGGGTGGTCAGCCGGTCCAGGCCCGTGTGGGCGACCACGACCGTCCCGGCGACGGTGCCCGCGTCGAGCGCGGCGAGCACCCCGGCGGGCCGCGGCGGGAGCACGTGGGTGAGGTCCTCGGCCACCCGCGCCCGGCTGTTCTGCCCCCGGCGGCGCAGGCCGACGATGACGCGGCGGCGGCGCCTGGCGGTGAAGTTCGCGCCCTCCGGGAAGATGACCAGGGCGTCCCGGCCGGTCAGCCGGGACGCGAGCGTGTTGACCCCTGCGACCGCCGTCGGGTCGGCGCCGTCGGCCCGCAGGAAACAGGCCCCGAGCCGGCCCAGCAGGATGTCGATCCCCGGGTCGAGCTGGAGGCTGGCCAGCAGGACGACCCGCGGGATGCGCCCATAGCGGTTGAGCACCAGGTGGACGAGCGCGAACGAGTCCCCGGCGCCGGCATGCCGGCTGGCCACCAGCACGGGGCGCCCGGCACACTCGAACGTCCCCGCGGGCGGCTCCCGCACGGTCAGCCGGAACCGCGTCAGCCGCCCGGCCGCCGCCACGAGTAGCCCCAGCATCCAGCGCAGCAGCGCCAGATGGGTCCGCTCCCACCGCGATCGCAGCAGCGGCCGGACCAGCCACAGCCCGAACCCGGCGACGATCACGACGGCCTCGGCGGCGAGGTAGGTCGCGCCGAGCGCGGTGACCCGGCTCAGCCGCAGCCGCCGATTGATCGGCGCACCGGCCAGCCCGAGCACCGTCACCACGGCGCAGAGAGCCGCCGCCGCGACCGCGACCGGGACGAACAGCGGGTCGATGAGAAGGCGACGGACGGCGCGGGGCGGCACCCTCACCTGGTGCCACCCGAACCGCCGGACCCGTTCGAACCGGCGGACCTGTTCGAACCGGCGGATCGGGCAGGCTCGGAAATGCCGGACGCCTCGGTAGTGCCCGCGGCCTCGGCGATGCCGGCGGCATTGTCGGCTCCGCCGGCACTGTTGGCTCCGCCGGCGCTGTTGGCTCCGCCGGCCTCGCTGGCCCCGGCAGGCGGGCCGGTCGGGCCGTATGGGTGGCCGGTCGGGACGCCGGTTCCGGCCCGTTCGAGGTACTCGGTGGTCGCGCGGCGGGCCTGCTCGATCCGGCGGCGCACGCCGGATGCGGACCGGTAGCGCAGTCCGAGCAGCGGCGCCCCGCTGTCGTCGCCTACCGGCAGGACGTGCACCGTCACCCCCTCGGGCAGGCTCGCCATCGCGTCGGCGAAGCCGCGGCGCCGGGCGATCTCGAAGGCGACCAGCCCCGCCTCCCACGGCCAGCGGCCGGGGCGCAGCGGCCGCTCGATCCGGCCGACGTGCAGCACGTAGACCGTCCGCGCGCCGAGGGCCACCGCCCTGCCGACCGGGGTGCTGTCGATGAGGCCGCCGTCCACGTAGTGCTCGTCGTCGATCTTCACCGGCGGGAGCAGCGCGGGCACGGCGCAGGACGCGAGCACCGCGTCGACCAGCGGCCCCTGGTCGAACCAGCGCGCCGCCGCGCGCTCGATGCTGGCGGCCACGCACTGGAACCGCACCGGCAGCTCCTCGAACGTCGCCGCCAGATGCGCGCGCAGCATCCGCCGCAGCGGGACGCTTGAGTGCAGGTAGCCGTGTTGGACGACCGTCGCCAGTTGTTTCGCCGGGCCGCCCGCGAACACGTCGGATCTGCCAAGGTCTGACCACAACTCGGTCAGCAGCCCGATGGCCTCGGCCGTCGGGTTGGCGGCGACCGCGGCGCCGTTGATGGCCCCGACCGACGTCCCGACGACCAGATCCGGCCGGCAACCGGCCTCCAGCAGGGCGTCGAGCATGCCGACCTCGGCGGCGCCGAGCACCCCGCCGCCGCCGAGCACGAACGCGGTCGGGCCCGCCGGGGAGGCGGACGAAATCATCGTCATCGGACGCTGCTACCCATACGCGCGCAGCGCGAATCCGACCCCGCCCGCAAGGCCCCACAGCACCGTTCCGCGCCACCCGCACTCCGCCGGGGCGCCGCGAGGGCGCCGGAGGGCCGGCCGCCTGCCGCCTGCCTGCCAGCCAGCTTGCCTGCACGGATCGCCGTGGACGCCCGATCGTCAGGCGAGGCCGACGCCGGCGAGACCGGCGGTGCCAGGAGAGTGATGAGGTCAGGGAGACCGGTGGAGTCCGGAAGGCTCGCGTTGTCAGGGAGACCGGGTCGGCTGGCGGCGCGCCGTAGGGTGGCGATGTGTACGTGCCCGTGGTCAATCATGTCGATGACGAAGCGTTGATCCGCGAATTCGTCGCGGAGCGCGGGTCGGGAACGCTCATCACCGTGGGGCCGGACGGGATCGCGGACGCGACGCTGCTGCCGGTCCTGTGGGAGGCCGACCGGGTCGTCGCGCACCTCGCCCGGGCGAACGACCACTGGCGGCGCATGGTGGACGGCGCCGCGGGGCTGCTCGTCGTCCAGGGTCCGGAGGCGTACGTGTCGCCGTCGTGGTACTCGGCGAAAGCCGAGCACGGCCGCGTCGTGCCAACGTGGAACTACTCCGCCGTCCACCTGCGCGGTCCGGTCACCGTGCACGACGACCCGGAATGGCTGCGCGAGGTCGTCACCGGGCTCACGGACCGGCATGAGGCCGGCCGGGAGCATCCCTGGGCGGTCACCGACGCGCCGGAGCGGTATGTCGAGGGAATGCTGCGCGCCATCGTCGGCGTCTCACTGCACGTCGAGTCCGTCGAGGCGAAGGCCAAGTGGAGCCAGAACCGGTCCGAGGCGGACCGCGCGGGTGTGCTCGCGGGGCTATCGGACCCGGCCGCGAGGGCGCGGATGGTGTCCGGATCCCTGTGACGCCCGGCGGGGCCCGGACCACGCAGAGAAGGATCGACCGTATGCGTTTCACCAGGCTTGGCTCGACCGGACTGGAAGTGTCCGTCATCGCGCTGGGATGCATGAGCTACGGCGAGCCCGGACGGGGCGCCCAGCCCTGGTCGCTGCCCGAGGAGGAGAGCCGCCGGTCGGCTGGTTCTCCGGTGCCCGGCTCCCCAGGCCTGTCAGCCCGCGGGGCCGCGGTGTCCGTCTCGTGCGCCATGGCGGACGACACGGACACCGCGGCCGAGCATGCGAGAGGGGACTCCCAGGTCCCATATCGCGCGAACGGACGCCCGCGGCGCGGCGACGGCTCGGACGGATAGCTGGTTCGGGCAGGTGAGGTCAGCTGACGCCGAGCAGGTCGACGACGAAGATCAGGGTTTCGTTGGGCTTGATGAGGCCGCCGGCGCCACGGGTGCCATAGCCGAGGTGCGGCGGAATGACGAGCTGACGCCGGCCACCGACCTTCATGCCCTGCACACCCTGGTCCCAGCCGGCGATGACCTGCCCGGCGCCGAGGCGGAACCGGAACGGCTCGCCGCGGTTGTACGAGGCGTCGAACTCCTCGCCCGAGCTGTGGGCGACGCCGACGTAGTGAACCGACACGTTCCGACCGGCGACCGCCGGCGCGCCGTCACCCTCGACGACATCCTTGACGACCAGGTCGGCCGGCGGGGTCGGATCCACGAAGTCGATTTCGGGCTTCTCCATTGCCCCACCCTACGGGCGCGGCACCGCGCCGACCGCGAGCGGCGGCCGGGGATTGGGGGTCGCGGCCAGCGGCGGGCGACCGGATCGGCGGTCGCGACCGCCGGTGGGACGGCGGTCAGAACAGGAGGTCGTGGAGGGTGCTGACTCTTGGGACGTCGGCTGTCGGGTGGGCGCCGTGGCGGTCGACAAGGACCGCGCTGATACCGGCCCCGACGGCGCCGAATATATCCTTTTCCAGCGAGTCGCCGACCATCAGGGTTTCATCGGCCGTCGCGCCGAGGATGTCGAGAGCGCTCCTGAAGGCGCGTGGGTCAGGTTTTCCCGCGGGCAACACGGACGACGTGATGAGGAGATCGATCTCATCGATCAGGCCGAGGCGGGTGAGCTTGAGCCGCTGCTGTTCCTCGATCCCGTTCGTGAAGATGGCCACGGTCAGGCCGGCCGCGCGGGCGCGACGCAGAGCGGGAACGGCGTCGTCGAAGGCCGCCCAGCCGGCTTCGTAGCGGACGAGGTATCCGGCGAAGATGGTGTCGGCCTCGTCGTCCGCCACCTCGAGCGACAGAAATTCTCGCACCCGGGCCCGTCGCTGTTCGGTAAAGGTGATCTCCCGGCGCTGGTAGCGGGCGTAATGGGTCTCGGAGATGCTCGCCCATCGCTCACCGACCAGCTCATCGGTGACACCATGGCCCGCGGCCCATTCGACGACAGCCGCGGTCGCCGCCGACCGCTGGTCGACGAGCGTGTCGTCAAGATCAAAAAATACCCCCCGAGGCACGACCAGGATTCTGTCACGGTCAGCCCTGGAATGACGGGTTTCCCACCGGACGCGATGACGCGGCGGCCGATTGCCGAGGTGATGTCGATGGAACGCGGCCTAGTTGCCTCCGTGGTCGTCTTCACCGCGCGATCGGGGGCCGCTTTCCAGCGGAGTGGGTCCGGTGTTGGAAAACATCGGGAGCTCCCCGTTCAGCGCGGAAAGGCGCATCCTGGCGCGGGCTAGAGCGCCTCGTCCGGCTTGTCCCGATCCCGGTGGGCATGGTGGACAGATCTCGGAACGCTGAGCCGGTGCCCGCTGGACGGCGGTATTCCGGCGCGCCGGAATACCGCCGTCCAGCGCCAGGGCCAGCACGGCTGGCGCTGACACCGCCGGCACCGCCGGCACCGCCGGCACCGGCGGCACCGGCGGCACCGGCGGCCGAACCGGCCTGGCCGGTCACCGCGCGGGCGTAAGTTCATCCCATGACGGGCGGGCCTGCGCTCCCACCCTCCGGCGAGCCGCTCACCGACGCCGCCACCTGGACGTCCGCGGAGAAGCCCGGCGCCGCTGGCCAGGGGCGGCAGTTGGCGGGGACGGGGCGGCCACGCCTCACGACCGAACGCCAGATCGCGTACTGGCGCAGGTCTGGGCTGCTGCGGCCCGGGACCACGGAGATGGCGCAGGCCCGCACGATCGCGGCGCTACGGCGGGCTGGTGTCAGCATTGCTCGGATCCGCGCCGCGTCCGACCGGCTACAGGCCAGCTGGGCCGCCTTCCACGATCACGACCCGCCCTTCGAGCCCTTCGCCAGCGGCTCGCCGTTGCCGGGCCCGCCGGAGTCCGCGGCGGCCGGCCTTCCCCGCTTCGCCGTGCTGGCCGGCGAGCTCTTCATCCGCCACCCTGACGGAACCTGGGAGGGCGACAGCCAGCCCGGCCAGCTCATCATCGACGGCGTCCTCCCGCTCCCCGGCTCCGCGCCAGCCGCGGCGACGCCGGCCGAGCCGCGATCGAGCGAGGCGGCCCACGGGCGGCACGCACCCGGCCCCGATCGTGAGGCGATCCTTCGCTTCGTCGCGCGCGAGAACGCCCACGCGACACCGCGGCGAGAAACGCCGTCCTCCTGACGACGCGCGCACCGCTCACCGCTCACCGCTCACGATCGCGATCGCGATCGCGATCGCGATCGCGAAGTGGCCATCGGGGCGCTGGACGCGCACGGAAGGTCCAGGATCGAGCTCGCCGGCTAGCGCCTCCGCCAACGCTCGCCGCCAGCACGCGACTGGCAGATCACCACCGTGTCGCCGCAGGCGTGGATCGGGCCAGATCGCGACCGCGACAACACGGCCTCGGCGATCATGGCTGGTCGTGAAAGGGGCAGACCTTCGCTGCCGCGCCGCTATCGCGACACGCGACGGCGGGTGAGCAGGGCGGACGCGGGAATGCCGACCAGCCCGGCGCCGGCCAGCAGCACCGCGAGGACGTCGAGGGCGACGATCGCGGCGCTGTCGGAGGAGGAGAGAAGGCTGCCGTGGCTGACAACCAGCTCGCCGTTCCCCCCGGTGGCGGCGCTCGTCCCCGTGCCGGGCGTCGACGCCGCGACGGCCTGGTTGGCGGCGGTCGGCGAGACGTCCACCGGCGAGGCGTGAGCGGACGCACCGTCCGCGGTGGACGTTGACGCGGCGGGATCGGCCTGGCCCTCGCCGTCGAGGTTCGCCTCCAGGGGAGCCGCCGGGCCGCCGTCGGGGCCGGCGGAGGCGGGGTCGGAATCCGCCGGAGTGCCCGGCGCCGGGCCGGCCGGCGCGGGGGCACGCCCAGAGCTACCCGTACCTGTGCCCGCGCCTGTGCCGCCGCCCGACGCGGTGCCCGAGCCCGACGCGGCATCCGAGCCTGACGCGGTCCCTGGCGCGGGCAGCAGGTCACCCACGATGCCCTCGGCCACGCGGCCGAGCGTGTCCAGGTCGAACGTCGGCGGCTGATCGGCCGAGCTGTCGATGTCGATCTGCATGTCCACGGGCCGGTCGAACAAGGAACTGTCCGCGCCGTCAGCCCGGGCAGGCAGCGCCGTGAGGACCGCGAGCGGCCCGGCCACCAGCGCGCTGACCATGAGCCCGCGGACGGCCCGGGTGGCGCCCTGACCGGTGCGGCCGGAGGCCCGCGGGTGGCCGCGCCGCCTCGGCACGCCGCCGGTCGATGAATTCTGACGGCCGATGCGGCCACTGTCGGCGCCGTGGTGCATGGCCATGGCCCGGATCCCTCCCGTTGGTGACGGACCAATTGTGCGGACGATTTAGTCCGATCACCACGCTTCGCGCCGTCAGTCCGGCGACAGAGCGTGTCGGCCGACGCGCAGTCCAATTCCGGACATCGGTTTTAAGTAATCACTCAGACACAATCCGCGCCTATCTCTCCCGCAGATGGCGTCCATCTCTCCCGCAGATCCGGTCGCGGCCCGTGGGGCGCGACCGGTGGTTTGCCAACCAAGCGCTTGTTAGAGTCCTGGCGGTGCGGAGCCCCCGGGGTTCCGGGCGTGTCGCGGACGGCAGTAGCCCGGGCGCGCCCATGATCGACGGGCACGGCGAGCGGGGTCCTGGAGGTGGAATGATCACGACGGTGGTGGACGGCGCGGGGATCGCCGAGATCGTCGTCGACTACCCGCCGGTGAACGCGCTGCCGGTGGCCGGGTGGTATGCGCTCGCGGACGCCCTCCGTGCCGCTGGCGCCAACCCGGCGGTGCGGGTGGTGGTGCTGCGGGCCGAGGGCCGAGGGTTCAACGCGGGCGTCGACATCAAGGAGATCCAGCGCGACCCGGGCCATGGCGCGCTCATAGGCGCGAACCGCGGCTGCTTCGCCGCGTTCGCCGCGGTCTACGAATGCGCGGTGCCGGTGGTCGCCGCCGTGCACGGTTTCTGCCTCGGCGGCGGGATCGGGCTGGTGGGCAACGCGGACGTAATCGTCGCGAGCGAGGACGCGACCTTCGGCCTACCCGAGGTCGATCGGGGCGCGCTCGGGGCCGCGACCCACCTTTCCCGGCTCGTCCCGCAGCTCAAGGCCCGGGCGATGATGTACACCTCTGCCACCGCGACGGCGGCCGAGTTGCACGCCTTCGGCTCCGTCCACACCGTCGTCCCCCGTGCGCGGCTGCGCGAGGCCGCGCACGGGCTCGCCGCCGAGATCGCCGCGAAGGACCCGCGGGTGATCCGGATGGCGAAGGAGGCGTTCAACGGCATCGACCCCTGGGACGTCAAGCGCAGCTACCGCTACGAGCAGGGCTTCACCTTCGAGCTCAACCTCGCCGGCATCGCCAACGAGGTCCGCGCCGACTTCGGCTCCCCTCTCGGCCCAGCGAACGGCACGTCCTCGACGGGCACGTCCCCGAAGGGGGCGGCCTCGGCGGGAGCGGCCTCGGCGGGCACAGCGACTGAGCCGGCCGAGGGTTCCACGGCGAAGGCCGACGGCTCCGCGGCGAAGGCTGGCGCCGACGCGGCCGGTGCCGGCAAGGACGACGAAGGCGGGGCCTGATGCTCCCGACCCGACCCGTCCAGAGTTTCATGATCTGGTGGAATTTTCGGAGCCAGGGGTCCGACGATCCCACCGGATCATGGCCGGGAGCCACGCACAGCGGAGCGGATCCGAGCCGGGCCGCCCTGATCCGCGGAGGTGACGCCCGATGGACCTGACCTGGTCGGATGAGGACGAGGCATTCCGGGCCGAGGCGCGGGCCTGGCTGAGCGCAAACGTGCCGGCGGCGCCGCTGCCGTCCGGTGACACCCGCGAGGGCTTCACCGCCCACCTGGAATGGGAGACGAAGCTCTTCGACGCCCGCTGGGCGGTCGTCTCCTGGCCGAAGCGCTACGGCGGCCGCGAGGCGAGCCTGTGGCAATGGCTGGTCTTCGAGGAGGAATACGCCCGCGCGGGCGCGCCGCAGCGGGTCACCCAGAACGGGATCTTCCTGCTCGCCCCGACCGTCTTCGAGTTCGGCACGCCCGAGCAGCAGGAGCGCATCCTGCCCAGGATGGCGGCCGGGCTGGACACCTGGGCACAGGGCTGGTCGGAGCCAGGCGCGGGCAGCGACCTCGCCGGGCTGCGCTCGGCCGGCGTCCGTGACGACGAGCGAGGCGGCTGGCGGCTGTCCGGTCAGAAGACGTGGACGACCCGCGGCGCGTTCTGTACCCACCTGTTCGGCCTGTTCCGCACCACCGCGACATCTGGGCCAGGCGCGGACCCGGCAGCGGGCCGGCACCGCGGGCTCACCTATTTCCTGGTGCCACTCGACGCGCCGGGAGTGACGGTCCGCGGCTTCGACCGGCTCGACGGCGACGAGGGCTTCGCCGAGGTGTTCCTCGACGACGTGTTCGTCCCGGACGAGAACGTGCTCGGTGGCGTCGGCAAGGGCTGGCAGGTCGCGATGGCGACCACCGGCTCCGAGCGCGGCCTGACCCTGCGCCCGCCCGGGCGGTTCCTGGCCACGGCGAACCGGCTGGTCGAGCTCGCCCGCTCCGTCCCCGGCGGCGCCTCCCCCGCGCTGCGCGACCGGGTCGTGCAGGCCCACATCGACGCGCGGGCATACCAGCTGTTCACGCTCCACCAGGTGAGCGGCATGCTGCGCGGCCGCCAGCCGGGGCCCGCCTCCAGCATGAACAAGCTCTTCTGGTCGGAGATGGACGTCCGCATCCATGAGACCGCCCTGGACCTGCTCGGCGAAGGCGGCGAGGTGGACGGTGCGTGGAGCAGGGGTTTCCTGTTCTCCCTGTCCGGCCCGATCTACGCCGGGACGAACGAGATCCAGCGCAACGTCGTCGCGGAACGACTCCTCGGCCTGCCCCGCGCCTGACACGACCAGACCGAGGAAGGCGCGACCAGACCGAAGAAGCACAGCCAGATTGAAGAAGCGCGGCCAGACCGATGAAAGAAGTGCGGCCAGGCGGAGAAGGGGGGCGGGATGGACTTCGAGCTCGACCAGGAGGCGGTCGCGCTGCTCGCGGCGGCGGGCGCGGTTCTCGACGCCGAGGCGACGCCCGACCTGATCCGCGCCGCCTGGCCCGACGGTGGCCAGCGCCTCCGCCCGGCAGGGCTGGAGCAGGTTCGCAAGGTGTGGGTGACGCTCGCCGACCAGGGTGTGGTCGGCGCGCTGGTTGGCGAGGACGACGGCGGGCTGGGGCTGGACCTCGGCCACACCGTCCCGCTGCTGGAGCGCATCGGCTACGTCGGCCTGCCGGTGCCCGCCGTCGAGACGATCGTCTACGCGGCGCCGCTGCTGGCCGCCGCCGGCCATCCCGCCTTACCCGACATGCTGGCCGGCCGGGCACTCGTCGCGGTCGGCACCACCACGGCGGCCGGCAAGACGCTGGTTCCGCACGGCCAGCAGGCCGACCTGGTCATCCTTCCCGAAGATCGCGCTAGCCCGCCCGAGGGCGGCTTACGGGTGTTCGCCGCCGGAGAGCTGGCCTGGGAACCGGTGACGACGGTCGACGGCGCCCGGGCGCTGGCCCGGCTCGCGGGTCCGCCGACCGACGACGCCGGCACCGTGCTGGTGCGCGGCCCCGAGGCCGCCCGGGCCGCCGCCGACGCGGCATGGTGGCGGGCGGCGCTCGGAACGTCGGCGGTACTGGTGGGGCTGGCGGCCCGGATGCTGTCGATCACGATCGCCTACGTGAAGCAGCGCCAGCAGTTCGGCGTCCCGGTCGGCAGCTTCCAGGCGATCAAGCACGCGCTCGCGTCGGCGCACATCGCGGTCGAGTTCGCCCGCCCGGCGGTGCTCGCCGCCGGCTGGGAACAGGCCCGCTTCCCCGCCGATGGACTCGCCGCCGGGCCGCCGCGGGCGACACAAGACGCACAGGAGGCACAGGACGCGACCAGCGTCGCGAAGGTGCTGGCCGCGGACGCCGCCCGGCTGGCGGCCCGGGCGTCGATCCAGTGCCACGGCGCGATCGCCTACACCACCGAGTACGACCTGCACCTGTTCGCCAAGCGCGCCTGGGCACTCATCCCCGCCTATGGCGACCCGACCTGGCACCGCGCCCACCTTGCCCGCGGCCTCGGCCTGCGGGACGCGACCGCGGGCGCCACAGCAGCCGCGGCGCCGCAACAGCGCGCGGCGATGTAGGACCTGTCCCATTTCCCCGATGGCGGGCGACGCGGTGAACCACACTCGTCACCTGAAGGCCAAAGGAGGCGCGATCATGTTCTTCCTTCGCGCCTCCGGCGGCCCCGTCCCCAGAAGCACTAGGTGGCGCGGCCCCGAGCATGACGGGCCGCGCGAGCGAAGGAGATCGCGATGACCGAGCGGACCTTCCGGCCGGCGGCGCCGGATCTTCCCCCTGTGGCCACGGTCAACGACACGACGGCGCTGGCGCGGGCCGCCGACGCGACCCGGGTCGCGGGCATTGGCCCGCAGACCCAGCCGGCCCGCGCCGAGCACGCCACGGCTCCGGCTCCGGCTCCGGCCCCCGGCCCCACCGCGTCCGAGTCCGAGTCCGGGCCCGGTGACGGGGCAGGGAGCGAGCCTGAACCGGAGCCCGCCGTCGTCACGGTCACCGAGATGCCGGTGGTGCTCTACGAGGTGGCCGGGGCGATCGCGCGCGTCACGATGAACCGGCCGGAGTTCCGCAACGCGCAGAACTCGAAGATGACCTACGCACTGGACGACGCCTTCTACCGGGCGGCGGGCGACCCGGCCGTCAAGGTGATCATCCTGGCGGGCGCGGGCAGGCATTTCAGCGCCGGTCATGACATCGGGACGCCGGGGCGCGACGTCGACCGGTCGTTCGACCGGCGCGCGGGCCTGTGGTGGGACCACGTCGGGGAGCTCGGCGCGGAGAGCCGGTTCGCCCGGGAGCAGGAGGTCTATCTGGGGATGTGCCGGCGGTGGCGGGAGCTGCCGAAGCCGACGATCGCCCAGGTCCACGGCGCCTGCATCGCCGGCGGACTGATGCTCGCCTGGGTCTGCGACCTGATCGTCGCCTCGGACGACGCGTTCTTCGCGGACCCGGTGGTGCGGATGGGCATTCCCGGCGTCGAGTACTTCGCTCACCCGTGGGTGATGGGGCCGCGGGCCGCCAAGGAGTTCCTGTTCCTCGGCGAGCGGGTCGACGCCCAGCGGGCGCTTCAGCTGGGCATGGTCAACCGGGTGGTGCCGCGCGCCGAGCTGGCCGCCGAGGTGACGTCGATCGCCGAGCGGATCGCCACCATGCCGCGCCTTGGCCTCGCCCTCACCAAGAAGGCGGTGAACCAGTCCGAGGACCTGATGGGCCTGCAGACCGGTATGGACTCCGTCTTCGGCCTGCACCACCTGGCCCACGCCCACAACGCGGAGGTCGGCAGCGACTCCCTCGCCGGCCAGGACGCCCGCTCCATGCGCGACGCCCGCCGCGCCAGCGAATCCAGCACCTGACTTTCCCCACCCATCCGCAGGGACGCGCCGGATCAGTCGACCTGGACTACGTCCTCGGCAGTCGCCGCCGTGAACGCCCGGTCGAACCACAGATCAAGCTGCACAGGGTCGGTACATGCCAGGATCCGTTCGCGGACCTCGATGGGAACGGCTACGCCGCGCAGCTCCAACAGCCTCAGCAACGAATGCTTCGCGCCCTCGAGGACGCCCCTAACCCAACCCTCGATATATCGGTGGGCCCAACGCTCCGCCCAGCTCTCAGACCACCCCTCACCCCGGCGGCGAGCCTCAGCCCAGCCACAAGCCTCAGCCTGGGCGTAGCGCTCCTGGTAGTCGTCGGTCAACTGCCTCAGATCGATGACCACGGTCATGAAGGCGGTCAGTCGGCCCGTAGGACGTCGGAGGCAGTCGTCGCAGTGACCGCGCGGTGGAACCACAGGTCGAGCTGGTCACTATCAGTACACGCGTTGATCTGCTCACGGATCTCCGCAGGAACCGCGACACCGCGCTCCTCGAGCAACGTCAGCACCGACCGAGCCACGCCTCGAGCCTCGGCTCGGGCGTCGAGCTCGTTGTAGAGGCGGGTTCGGTACCTCCGACCGGGGGCGGTGGTCATGAGGAAGGTCTCCCATCGCTTCTGGGCAGCCTCAGAGAGGCGGCCCTTGATCTCATCATCGTAGAAAAGCCAGGTGGCGGGGTCCAGTTGGGCGAGCGCCGCCAGCATGGCGGGGAACATCTCGTCAACGTTCTTGGCGTCGACGTCGAGGTTGCACAGGTCCGCGAACAGCGCCCGCGCGGGGTGCGCCGCGGCAGCCTCCTCTCTCACCACACGCGGCAGGTCGGCAGGAGTGAAGAACCGCGGCACCGGCCGCACGCCACTGCTCGCCTGAGCAGCGATCTTGTCCCCGTACCAGGCGGCGGTGGCCCGGTCGGGCACGAGGACCAGCAGCGGTGCCGGGACCTTGAACCTCGCCTCCAACTGGCCGACGTAGATCTTCCAAGTGGCCAGTTTGGCGACGTCCCGACCGCGTTGGATCTCGTAGACGAGGGCGTGCACGACCTTGTTGCTCTTGTCGCGGCACACCACCATCGCGTCGCCCTGGTAGGTACTCGGGCGAACGTTCGGGTCGACGAGCTCCGCGTGGTCGAAGGCGGGCGCGACGTCTCCAAGCACTTCGGTCTGCACCCAGGCAGGCAGAGACGGGTCGAGACGGACCAGGTCCAGTGGCGTCTCGTGCTCGTTTGTGGGCATACCGCGACAATACCTGTCGGGTCAGACAGTCCCCCTGTCGGGTCCGACAGCCCCTCTCCGAGCGCATCGCCCGCATGCACCGCCTCGGTCCGACTCTCGCCAGAAGGCCGTGAACCAGACCGCGCCACACCCTCTGCCCGGCGCAGCGCAGCGCAGCGCAGCGACGCATGGTTGTCCTGCCGGCACACTTTGCAACGACCCGGTTGTAGCGCGACCCTGGAGGGCGAGTTGCGCAGACCGGTGCCGACCGGTGGACACCGGCGAGCACGAGGGGGAGGAGCGCTCCATGCCAGCACAGGTGCTCACGCTGGGAGGCGAGCGGCAGACACTCTCGGACGAGACGGTCGGGGAGATCCGCGCGATCTTCCGGGGAACGGTTCTGACGTCGGACGACGTCGGGTACGACGAGGCGCGGGTCATCCAGAACGCCATGCTCGACCGCAGACCAGGTCTCATCGTCCGGTGCACCGGGACCGCCGACGTCGTCGACGCCGTCAAGCTTGCCACGGAGCGAAACCTCCTCGTTGCCGTCCGAGGCGGCGGCCACAGTATCGCTGGAACCTGCACGGCCGACGACGGTTTGATGATCGACCTGTCGGCGATGCGGGGTGTCTGGGTGGACCCGGAACAGCGGCGTGTGCGGGTTGCGGGCGGTGCGACCTGGGGCGACGTCGACCGCGAGACGCAGTTGCATGGGCTCGCGGTACCTGGCGGGGTCGTGTCGACCACGGGTGTGGCTGGACTTACGCTCGGTGGCGGAATCGGCTGGCTGCACCGCAAGTACGGGCTGGCCTGCGATGCGCTGCGCGCGGCCGAAGTCGTGACAGCCCGTGGCGACATTGTGCGATGCAGCGCGTCCGAGCACGAGGACCTGTTCTGGGCGCTGCGCGGCGGCGGGGGGAACTTCGGCGTGGTGGTGTCCTTCGAGTTCGAGGCCTATCCGCTCGGTCCGGTCGTCTGGAACGGCATGGTCGTCTACCCGATCGACGCCGCCGCCGAGGTACTCCCGCGCTGGCGGGACTGGACGTCCACCGTCCCCGACGAGGTCACCAGCCGCGCCTTGTTCTGGTCGTTGCCGGCGGTGCCGGAATTCCCGCCCGCCGTCCACAACCGCGATGTATTCATCACGGCCGCCTTGTACGCGGGCGACCCGAACGAGGGCCGACGGGCGTGCCGGGAGCTTGCCGATTTCGGCAGGCCGCTCGCCGACATGAGCACGGCCCTGTCGTACCGGACGGCGCAGTCGGCCCTCGACCCCCTCTTTCCGAAGGGCGGGTTGCAGAGCTACTGGAAGTCCGTCTACCTGGACCAGTTCGACGAGGACGCGACCGCGTTCGTGATCCGCCTCGGTCAGGACCGCCCGCACCCGAAGACCTTGGTGCACACACCTCTCATGGGCGGCGCCATGTCGCGGGTCGGGGCGACGGAAACCGCGTTCGGTGATCGCAGTGCCCGGTACATACTGAGCCTTGACGGAAACTGGCTGGACCCAGCCGACAACGATGCGAACATCCGCTGGGTGCGTGACGCCTACGAGGAGGCAGTCACGCTGCAGGCCGCGTCGGGCACCTACCTCAACTTCGGCGGCGACGCCGATCTCAACGACGCTGACCGGGCACGAGCCTGGGGACGCAACGTCGAACGCCTTCGGCAGGTCAAGCGCGGCTATGACCCGGAAAACCGCTTCCGACTCAACCCCAACATCCCTCCCGCCGAGAGCTGAGCCGACGCCTTGGGATGATGGCGGCCCGGTCATACGACATCCGCGGCCGCGCCAGCCGTGGGAGAACGGCTGATCAAGGTGGGCGGGGACACGGTCCCGAGCGGAGCGGGCTGCGCCGCGGACTCGCCGACTGGGACGGGGCACCGGCGCGGGCTAGCGCCACCGGTCGGCACGCCGGGCCAGGTAGTTCGAGTAAACGTATCGCCACGGAATGACGGCCAGGATGATGACGACCCAGAGGACCTCGTTGGTCAACTCGCGGGTGCCCGGGTCCATCCGATGGTTCAGCCAGAGCGGCAGCGCGACGACGGCGAGCCAGATTATTTTCCAGGTCACCTCGAACAGCAGGATCGGCAGCATCCGTATCGGATACCGCAGTCCGAGCAAAGCGAGGACCGACATCGCCACCAGCATGCAGATGACCACACTGGTCATCAGTGGCCAAGGCTTGTCGTGGTGGAACAGCAGTGGCCATTTGTACACCACCAGGCCGCCGCCGAGAATCAGGTACCCGAGCCGCAGCACGTACAGGCGCCACAGGGGCAGCTCAGCACGCGGTTGAGAGCTGAGATCCGGCGACGCGTCGGTCGTCGCAGTAGTCATCGAATGTCTCCGTCGAATCGTGGTGACGCGGTGGCTGCCGGCGCCGACTGCAGGGTGATGACCTCGTGGCCGCGCAGCGCCTCGAGGAGCGGCTGAAAGCTGCCCGCGACGAGGCAGCGCACGATCGGACCGTCCCGCTCGACGCCGCTGACGCCCGATGCCCGCTCGATCCGCGCCACCGGTGGTGTACCGACAAAGCTGACCTCGACCCGCTGGACCGGAAGCTGCGCTGGCATGTCCGCCACGGTAGGCAGGGCGCCGGGCGCGGCCATCCGTGGCAGTACCGAGCCAGCACTGAATCCGACTCCATAAGATCAATTCAGTGGCGGCCAGCCATAGTACGTTCGGGGCGTGGCCAAGCCCACCCGGCGATCCGGCAACCTGCCTGCCGAGACGGCGAGTTTCGTCGGCCGCCGAAACGAGCTGGCCGAGGCGAGGAGGAAGCTGACCTCCGCGCGTCTGGTCAGCCTGGTCGGCCCGGGCGGGGTGGGTAAGACGCGGCTGGCGGTCCGTATCGCCACCGACCTCGGCCGCACATTTGCCGGGGGCGCCTGGCTGGTGGAACTCGCCGAGGTGCGGGACCCGGCGCTGGTCAGCAATGCGGTGATGGCCGCACTCGACCTGCGTGACCAGGCCGCGAACGAGCCGGTGGCCCTGCTGCGATCCTACCTGCGGGAAAAGGAACTGCTGCTGGTGCTCGACAACTGCGAACACCTGCTCGACGCGACCGCGCGGCTGATCGACGACGTACTGCGAGCGGCGCCCGGGGTACGCGTGGTCGCGACCAGCCGGGAACCGCTGTCCGTGGCGGGCGAGCATGTGCTGCCGGTGCCGCCGCTGGATCTGCCGTCGCTTCACGCCGAGTCGCTCGCCCAGACGAGCCAGAACGACGCCGTCCGGCTGTTCGTCGAGCGGGCCGCGGCGGCGGGTAGCTTCCAGCTGACCGAGGCAAACCGGGCCGCTGTGGTCGATGTGTGTCGACGGCTGGACGGGCTGCCGCTCGCCATCGAGCTGGCCGCGGTGCGGACCCGGGCGCTGAGCCCGGACCAGATCCGGGATCGGCTCAGCGACCGGTTCCGTCTGCTCACCGGCGGCGACCGGGCCGCGCTCCCGCGCCACCAGACGCTGCGTACCGCGATCGAGTGGAGCTACGACCTGCTGGCGCCGGCCGAGCGCACGATGCTGATGCGGCTGTGTGTGTTCGCCGGTCGATTCACGCTCGACGACGTCGAAGCCGTCTGCTGCTCCGACGATTTGCCGGCGGCCCATGCGCTGGACCTGCTGTCATCATTGATCGACAAGTCGTTGCTGGGCAGGGAGGATGCCGCCGAGGCCGCCTGCTACCGGTTACACGAAACGATGCGGGAGTATGCGCGGCTCAGGCTGCGCGAGTCCAGCGACGCGGACACCGTGGAGCTGCGCTGCGCCGACTACTATCTGTCCCGGTGTCAGCAGTCCGCCGCGACCGGCCGGTACCGGCTGCTGTCGTCGCTGGCGTGGCTGGACCTGGAGATCGACAACATCCGGGCCGTCCTGCGAACGTGCATCGGCCGCGACGACTTCCCGCGCGCGGTCGGCATGGCGACGGCTCTCATCTGGTACTGGATCACCCGCGCGACCACCGAGGGTGTTCGCTGGCTCGACGAGCTGTTGGCAGGGCCGATGCCGGTCGCCAATCCCTGGACATACTTCACGCGCGGCTTCCTGGGCGTCCTGCAGAATGATCCGGACGCGGCGACGCGCGCGCTCGATCGTGGTGTGATGGTGGCCCGCGCGGGCGGACTGGCGGACGCGCTGGCGCAGACCCTCGCCATGGCATCGATCGCGGCGACCATGAGCGGCGACCGGGCGTCCGCGCAACGACGTCTCGACGAAGCCCGGACCATCGCCGGCGGGCTGGGCGATCTGGGCGCCACGCTCATGACCTACCAGGCCCAGGCACTCAACGGCCTCGTCGATGGCGACCTCGGCGCGGTCACGACGGCGGCCGCCGAAGGCGCCCGGCTCAGCCGCGAGGCGGGCGACCTCTACAGCCTCGGCATGATGCTGATGAACCAGGGCTACGCCGCGCTGCGATCGGGCGCCCTACGGGATGCCGACGACTGGCTCACCGAAGGCCTGCGGATCGCCCACCAGATCGACGACCGGGTGGCACAGTGCTACCTCGTCGGCAGCCTCGGATGCTGCGCGGCGGCCAACCGCGAGCCGCGGCTGGCCGCGGAACTCCTCGGCGCGATGGAGAACCTACGCGCCGAGATCGGGGCCACTGTCCACCACCCGGGCCTGGCGCCGGCGCTGACCCAGGCCGCCCGGTCGGCCACCGCGGCGCTCGGCGCGGCCGCGTTCGACTCGGCCTATCAAGCCGGCCGGCAGATGAGCCGGGATGGCGCTGTACGGCTCGCGCTGCGCGAAACCGCCGCGGCACCGGTCGTCGAACCGAACTCAGGCATCCTCAGCCACCGCGAAACCGATGTCGCGCGGCTGGTGACCGAAGGCCTGAGCAACAAGGAGATCGGCGCCCGGCTGTTCATCTCCGAGCGCACGGTGGAAAGTCATGTCCGCAACATCCTGACCAAGCTCGGCTTCACCTCGCGGACCCAGGTCGCCGGCTGGATGACGGCGCAGAACCGGTGACCAAAACCGCCGGAACGCGGATCCGGCGGCGGCTTAGACGATGCCGCGGGTGAAGGGCTTGCCGAGGGCGGCGGGCTGGCGGGTGCGGCGGACGACGAGGACCATCGCGGCCAGCGCCAGCAGATAGGGCGCGGCGATCAGCAGCTGGCTGTTCAGCTTCACGCCGACGGCCGGCAGGGCCAGGCGCATCGCGTCGGCGAGGCCGAACAGGGCGACGCCGAGGATCGTGCCGCGCAGCCGCCAGGCGCCGAAGATGACCGCGGCGATCACCAGGTAGCCGCGGCCAGCCGTCATGTTGTCGTTGAACGAGCCGACCGCGCCGACGGCCAGGTGCGCCCCGCCGAGCCCGGAGAACAGGCCGCACCACAGCAGCGCCTGCCGGCGCCGGATGTTGACCCGGATGCCGGTGACGTCGGCGCCCTGCGGGTTCTCGCCGACGGCGCGTAGCTCCAGGCCCCACCTGGTCCGCTCGACCAGGTACCAGGTCAGCGGGATGAGCCCGAGCAGCAGGTAGACCGGCCAGCGCTGGACGAACAGCGGCTCGCCGATCAGCGGGATGTCCCGCAGGACCGGGATGCTGACCTGGGCGACCTGGTGGCCGGTGAGGTCCATGCTCTCGTTGAAGAAGCTGGTCGCGCCGAGCGCGAGCACGTTGAGGGTGAGCCCGACGACGAAGGTGTTCACAGCGAGCCGGTGTGACGCGTTGCCGTGGACCGCGCCGATGACGAGGCCGGCGATCGCGCCGGCCAGCAGCCCGAGCGTCGCCGAGCCGGTCGCCGACGCGGTCGCCACCGCGGTGAACGCGCCGGTGATCATCATTCCTTCGATGGAGATGTTCATCGTCCCGGCCCGCTCGGCCAGGTACTCGCCGCAGGCCGCGAACCCCAGCGGCGCGGCCAGCCGGATCGCGCTCGACAGGATCGTCGCGCCGTCGTCCAGGATCATCGCCGCTGCCCCTCTCTCCCGTCGCTTCGTTCGCCGCGGCACGCTCTGCGCGCGCAGCATGCGCCGCAAGCACCGCGCCCGCCGCGCCCGCCGATCACGCGCCGGCCCCGGACGGAGCGGCCTGGGCGGAGGTGGCGGCGGCGGCCTGGCGGCGGCGGTCGGTGGCCGACCGCCACAGGGCCAGCAGCGCCGGCGGCAGTACGAAGGCGAACACGAGCAGCGCCTGGGTGATGTCGATCAGGTAGGCCGGCACGCCGGTGGAGGCGAGCACGCCGCCGCCGGAGCGCAGCGCGCCGAACACCAGCGCGGTGACGACCGCGGCGATCGGGTTGTCCCTGGCGACCAGCGCGACCAGCAGGCCGTCCCAGCCGTAGTTGTCCGACATCCCCGGCTGCAGCCGGTAGACCTCGCCGGTGAGCACCACCCCGCCGGCCAGGCCGGAGAACGCGCCGGACAGCACGAGCGCCAGCCCGCCGAAGGTGGCCTCGCGTACGCCCGCATGCCGAGCGGCGAGAGGGTTGTGGCCGAGCATCCGCAGCTTGAAGCCCCAGCGGCTGCGGGCGAGCAGCACCGCCACGACGATCGCGAGGCCGACCGCGAGGAAGGCGCCGAGGCTGATGGTCAGGCCCGGGTAGTCCCCGAGGGTGGGCAGCCGGAACGACGGGGCGAGCGCGTTGGACTGCGGCGCGACGACCTGCCCGCCAACGCGGGTCTCCTGCAGCAGCCAGGGCTTGCTGACGACGAAGCTGACCAGCTGCTCCGCGATGAAGATCATGAGCAGGGTGCTGACGACGACGTCGACACCGCGCCGGTAGCGCATCACCGCGGGGATCGCGGCCCACAGCGCACCGCCAAGCGCCGAACAGACGAGCGTCAGGGTCAGCACCAGCGCCGGCGGCCCCTGGGTGCGCAGGCCGATGTACGCGCCGACCGAGGCGCCGATCAGCATCTGCCCCTCCTGGCCGATGTTGAACACGCCGGCGCGGCTGCTGATGCAGGAACCGATGGCGACGAGCAGCAGCGGCGTGGCCTCGAGCAGGGTCTGGCTGAACGCGCCCGGCGTGCCGACGCTGCCGTCGAGCATCGAGGAGAACACCTCGCCGGGAGTCCCACCGACGATCGCGACCAGGCCGGCGGTGATGCCGAGCGCGGCGGCGACGGTGAGGACGGTGACGACCGCGACGGCGAGCGGTGAGCTGCCGGAGCGGGTCGGCGCGAGCAGCGCCCTGGCCGCGCGGTCGACGGAGCCCAGCGGGCCGCCGGAGCGGGCGGCGCTGGCGGAGGCGGCCGGGTCCTTGGGGCGGGACGGGGTCTGGACGCTCATCGCCTGCTTCCCGTCGCGCCGGCCTGGATGGTGGATGCCCGCCCGCCGGCCGGGGCCAGCGCGGTCGCCGCGCCTTCCCCGTCGCCGGTGCCGGTGCCGGTGCGGACGGTGGCGTCGACCGAGCCGGTGCCGGTCGAGGCGGGACCCGCCGAGGCGGGGCCGGCGGCGCCGCCGACGAGCAGGCCGAGCCGTTCGGCGTCGGCCTCGTCGGGGGCGAGCTCACCGACCACCCGGCCGGCCGAGATCACCACGATCCGGTGCGACAAGGCCATGACCTCCTCGAGTTCGGTCGACACGAGCAGGACCGCGACCCCGCGGGCGGCGGCGGCCCGCAGCTCGGCGTACATGCCCTCGATCGCGCCGACATCCAGGCCCCGGGTCGGCTGGGCGGCGACCAGCACCGCCGGCCTGCCCGCGAGCTCGCGGGCAAGCACCACCCGCTGCTGGTTGCCGCCGGACAGGGTGCGCAGCGGCGCGTCGAGCGACGAGCAGGAGATCGCGAACCGTTCCGCGAGCTCGGCGGCATGCCGCAGCTGACGGCGCCGGCTGATCAGCAGTTTGCCGCTGACGGGCCCCAGGTCGGTCATCACCAGGTTGTCGGCGACGCTCATGTCCAGCACGACGCCGGAGCGGTGCCGGTCCTCGGGGATCACGCCGACACCGGCGGCGTGCAGCGCGCCGGGCCTGCGCAGGTCAACGGCCTCGCCACCGACGCGCACCTCACCGCGGTCCGGCACGATCAGGCCCGCGAGCACGTCGCCGAGCGCGGACTGCCCGTTGCCCTCGACGCCGTACAGCCCGACGATCTCCCCGGCCCGCAGGCCGAGAGCGAAGCCCTCCAGCAGCGGCGCCCCGCGCAGCGCGCTCACGGTGACGCCGTCCAGTTCGAGCACTGCCGCACTGTCCCGAGCCGCGCGCGCGGCGTCGCGCGTCGCATCGACGGCAGCGGCCTGGGCCGTGGCCGTCTCGGTGACGACGTCGGTGGCCGTCACCTCGCCCGCCGCCGTGGCCCCGCTGGCGGCAGGGTCCTCGCCGCCGACGACCTCGGCACCGGTCTCGCCGTTCTCGCCCGTGCCCAGGATGACCGGGGCCAGGCCGAGCGCGGCGGCCTCCTCGCCGAGCGAGACCTCCCGGCCGACCATCTCGCGGGCCAGGGTGGCCGCGTCCGTGCCGGCGGTCGCCCGGCGGGCGACGACTCTGCCGCGGCGCAGCACGGTGACGCGATCGGTGGCGCCGAGGATCTCGGCCAGCTTGTGGCTGATCAGCACGACGGCCTTCGCCGGCGGGTCGCCGTCGCTGTCGCCGGTGCCGTCACCGGCGACAGCACCGTCCCGCGCCGCGCCGTCGCCGGTGACGGCGCGGCGCAGGACGGCGAACAGGTCCCGGGACTCGGCCAGCGAGAGCACCGACGTCGGCTCGTCGAGCACGATCACGTCCGGGTCCCGGCGCAGGCACTTGATGATCTCGACCCGCTGGCGCTGCCCGGCGGACAGCGAGTCGACCCGGGCGAGCGGGTCGACGGTGATGCCGTAGCGCTCGCCGACGCGGACGACGTCAGCGCAGGCCTCGTCGCGGCGCAGCCGGCCGCGGCGCCCGTGCGGGCCAGCCAGCCAGCCCCCGCGCGTCTCCTGCCCCGCGGCGAGGGCCGGGCCGCCGCCGCGGCCGTCGCCGAGGACGACGTTCTCCCAGACGGTGAGCGCGCCGACCAGGCTGAAGTGCTGGTGGACCATGGCGACGCCGATCCCGGCGGCGACGTGCGGGTCAGCCACGTCGACCGGGACGCCGTCGCGCAGGATCACGCCGCTGTCCGGGCGGACCAGCCCGGACAGCACCTTCATCAGGGTGGACTTGCCGGCGCCGTTCTCGCCGAGCAGCCCGTGGATCTCGCCGCGCCGGACGGCCAGGTCGACGCCGTCGCAGGCGACCACCTGGCCGTACCGCTTCGTGATACCCCGCAGCTCGATAGCCGGGGCAGTCGCGGCCGGCGGAGCTCCTCCCGGACCCGGGGCTCCTCCCCGATCGGCGGCCTCCCAGATCGGCTCGATCGGCTTCGCCAATCGGGCAGGGACCCTGGATCCGGCAGGAACCCTGTCTCCGGTCCGGGAGGTCGGGCTGGGCCGCGCGGACCGCGGGGGCTGCGGGGGCTGTGTCATCGTCGGTTTCCGCTCCGTTCCCAGCGAGCGCTGCTCGGCGGTCCTCAGCTGGCGAGCTTGGCGACCTCGTCGGCCGGGACGATCTCACCCGAGCCGACCTTGGCGATGAAGTCGGCGACGGCCTTGTTCTGCGCGTCCGTGCCCTTGCAGATCTTCACGGTCGGCACGGCGTCCTTGCCCATCTGCCACTTGCGGGTCTGGCCCATCTTCAGGTCGCCCGTGGAGAAGGCCTTGAGCGCGGCGGTGAAGTAGTCGCCCGGGCTGAAGATGACCGACACGGCGAAGTCGGCCGTGGGGTCGCCGCACCGGTCGGTGCCCGGGGTGAGCGAGGGCACACCGTGCTCGGTCGCGACCTTGGCGGCGGCGTCCGTCGCGCCGCCGAGATACGGGTAGAGCATCTGCACGCCCTGGTTGATCTGGGCAAGCGCGGCCTCCTGTCCCTTGGCGGAGTCGTCGAAGTCGCCGGTGTAGGTGGCGACGACGTCCGCGTTCGGGATGACCATGCGGATACCGGCCTTGAACGCCTTGTAGGCGACGACGGAGAAGTCCAGCTCCGGGCCGGTGACGTAGCCGGCCTTGGTGGCGCCCTTGTCCTTCATCAACAGACCGGCGGCGTAGCCGGCGGCCATCAGACTCTCGTTCGCGTCGTCGGTCGAGGTCGAGATGTACTGGGTCTGCTCGACGCCCTGGCCGGCGGCGACGTACCAGTTGGACTTGGCGCAGACGGGCTCGGCGGCGACCGGGATCGCGTCCTTGAGCTCGCTCGCGCCGACCGCGACCAGGTCGACGTTCTGCCGGCACATGTTGCGGGCCGCGGTCGCCGCGTCGGCCGGGTTGAGCTTGTCCTGGGTGATGACCTTCCAGCCCTTCTCGTCGGCGAAGGTCTTGGCGGAGGCGACGAAGCTCTCGTAGTAGCCGTTGTCGTTGGTGTCGCCGGGGCTGAGGATGCCGATGACGACCTTGCCGTCGCCGTTCACGTCGGGCTGCTTCGCCGCGGCGGGGGTACCGCTGGCCGCGGCCGTGGTGGTGTCCGCCGAGTTGTCGCCACAGGCGGAGACCAGGAGCATCGACAGGGCCGCGGCCCCGGCAGCGAGGGCGGCCGTGCGTGGGCGCAGAGACCTAACAGTCACGTCGTACCTTCCGCGAATGAGCTGGTGAAAGATCTTTATGTCGCGGCCTACGACGTTGTAGGGCCGCCTCCGCCGGGATCCGTCGCGCCGTGGAGGTGGATGCAGTTGTCGTTCCGGTGGGTCGGCCCGTGTCGGCATCATCGCCACCCCACGGTGGCTGTGGCGACGTCGAGCGTTGTTCTAACTCCGCGGTGTGTCCGGGTTGTGGCATGGGGATGGCCGATGCTCGCATCTGCGGCCCGTGATCCGACGGGCACAGGTTCGTGACACTGGTCGCTTCCCGACGATCCAGCCGCGGCGCTCGCCACCCGCGGCCGGCTCTCGGCGCCGGGCTCGTGACCGGCCCGCCGGGCGAACCAGCCAACCGGCAAACCGGCCTGCCGGCGGGATCAGCCCGGCGGGTCCGGGCGGGCCTCCACACTGCCCTGAAGGCTAGACGGGCGCGCGTCGCGCTCCCATGTGCCTTGGGCACCAACCGTTCCGGGCGGTCCCGGCCGCCCCCCGGTTCGTTACATGGACCTGTCCCGATCGCCATATGCCGGCAATCTTCGGGCGGGCCGCCGCCGCGGCCGTCGGCCGGGCTCCGTGCCGGCCTGCTCTGGCCGCCGCTACACCGTGCGCGCCGTCGGCATCCGCGCCGCGGGCGGGATCACCTCGGACGGGTCGTAGGGGGTCCGGTCAAGCTCGATCATGGACTCGGGCTGGGCGACCACGAACCAGGGAAAGCCCAGCCGGCCGACGGCGGGGATCTTCGTCGGGTCGATCCGGTGCGGCTCCGCGAGCAGCTCGTCGTCGACGACGACGCAGATCACCTCTGCGAGCACGAGGTGGATGCCGGCGAACGGCTCGTCCGGGTCGCCCCGGTCGATGATCTCGCGGACCCGGCACTCCAGCTGCGCCGGGCTGTCCGCGAGCGACGGCGGCGCGACCCGCTGCGACGGCTTGAGCTTCCAGCCGACGAGGGCGGCCTCGTTCACCCCGGCCGGGTACTCGCGGGCGATCGTCTCAAGGTGCTCGGCGAGCGGGGCGGTGGCGACGTTGATGACGAACTCGCCGCTGGCGGCGAGGTTCGCGAACGTGTCCTTGGGCTGCGGTGTCGCCTCCCGGCGGGTGCCCATCGTGATCGCGACCGTCGGCGGCAGCCCACAGACCGGCATGTAGTAGCTGTACGGCGCGACGTTGACGGCGCCGTCCGCCGACATCGTCGAGATCACCGCGATCGGCCGCGGTACCACCAGCTGCGACAGGATCCCCTGCCGCTGCGCCGGAGTCCGATCGGCAAGGTCGATGACGGGCATGCGTCTCCTTTCTGGTAGGCCCGAGAACTGGTGGGCCCGCGGTCCTAATCGCCCCAGCGCTCGCGGATGGTGGCGGCGTCGGCGATGCGGAAGCGACCGGTGTCGTCGCCGGGGCCGACCTGGCGGGCGTCCGGCGCGGCGACGACGACGTGCTTGCCGAACCTGGGCACCAGCGGCCGGTCGACGTTGCGGCGCAGCCAGATCCGCAGCAGGTGGCGCTGGTGCGCCCGGTCGGGGCCGTTGACGAACTCGGTCCGCGAGTGCAGCGCGGCGTAGTTCAGCAGCCACTGGATGTCGCCGGGCTGGAAGTCCATGTCCAGGGCGACGCCGGGCTCGTAGGTGATCTCCTCGACGAGTGCCAGCAGCTCCTTCTGCGCCGCGGTGAGGGGCGGTACGCCCGGGTAGCGGTGCGCGGACTCGATCATGTCGCCGCCGGCGTACATGCTGAACGTGCCCTGGGTCCAGCTGACGATCGGCGAGGTGTAGGTGTCGGCCGGGGCGTTCGGGTCCTGGCGGCGCCAGTCGTAGTGCCAGGGCTCAAGCAGCAGCGGCGCGAGGTCGGGGCGGCGGGCGAGCACCTCGTTGTAGACGGTCGCGCCGCTGACCAGGCTGGACAGGCCGCCGGCGGCCGGCGGGCGCAGGCACATGAGCGCGACGGCGTCGGAGCTGTCGGAGTGGAACGGCAGCTTGTCGCGGGTCCGCGACGGCAGGCCACCCTCCAGGTACTTCTTGTTCGAGACCCCGACGATGTGGTCGAGGACGTCGCCGAGCAGGTTCTGCCGCATCGGCTCGCCGAGGTGCAGCGCGAGGAGGTAGAAGATCGCGGCGGCCAGGGCGTCGTCGTAGTCATCCATCCGCAGGCCGCGGATCAGCACGAAGCCGCGGCCGGAGTCCAGGTCGGCGCCGAAGACGCGGACCGCGCCGGCGCATACCGGCAGCGGGTACTCGGCGGCGGTGACGAACCGCAGGTCCGGGTCGTCGGCGACGAACCGGCGGCCGGCCTCCTCCAGCTCGGCGACCTGGTCGCCGCTCAGCCGGAAGATCCACTCGTCGGTCCTGGACAGCTGGTCGCCGCGCCAGACGAACGGCCCCCGGACCGGTTCCAGCGTCGGCGAGGTCGTGGTGCTCATGGGTCGGTCATTCCCTTCCACGGGCGAGGGTTTGGGCGAAGACCTGCGGAGATACCCGACCGAGGCTTCTCGATCACGAGACTCTCCGCATCGCGAGTAGCCGAGGAGTAGTACGCGGGCGCCGCTGCCCGGCCGACCTGAGCGAGGCCGCGCATGCGTCCGCGCCGGGCACGCGTCCGGGCGGGCATGCGGCGGGCTACTCGCCGGCGGCGAGCGGCCAGGAACGGGGGATCTCGATGCCGGCGCGGGAGAGCAGGGACGCGGAGCGCTCCCGCGCCCACGCCCACAGCTCACCCTCGTCGACGGTGGTCACATGGCCGTCACGGACGACCGGGCGGCCGGCGACGAGCACGTCGCGGACGGTGTGGGTCGGCGCGTTCCAGACGAGCTGGCGGGCATGCTCGCCGAGCGGCACCCAGGCCGGGTCGTCGGTACGGAAGACGACGAGGTCGGCCTGCCTGCCCTCGACGAGGGCACCGGTCACCTCGCCGAGCCCGATCGCCTCCGCGCCGCCGACGGTGGCTACCTCGAACGCCTCGTGCGCGCGCAGCGGCGGCACGCCATCGACCGGTGCGTCCTGGGACAGGCCCGCGAGCAGCCGGGCGGCGCCCAGCACGTCGACCCGGTCGCCGGCGTTGTGCGCGTCGCAGCCGAGCGCGAGCCGCCCGCCGGACCGCAGGAACGGCACGTGCCGCCCGGCCCTGGTCAGGCCCTGGCCCAGGCGCAGGTAGGCCCACGGGCAGCAGGCGACGGCCGTGCCCGTCTCGGCGAGCGTCGCGATCTCGCGTTCGGACATCCAGACGGCGTGGCCGAGCAGCAGCCTCGGCCCGAGGACGCCGAGCTCGGCGAGGTGCTCGGCCGGCCCGCGCCCGCTGCGCTCGGCGTAGGCGTGCCGGTCGTCGACGCTGGGCGCCAGGTGCATCGTGAAGCCGGTGTCCAGCTCCTCGGCGAGCTGGGCGGCCCCGACGAGCAGCTCATCGCTGGCCAGGTAGTGCCCGACGAGCGTCACCCAGCCGGTGACCAGCCCATCCCCGCCCGCGCCGGCCGGCGGGAACGCGCGGATCACCTCGGCCTGGCGGGCGAGCGCCTCGCCGGTCGGCAGCGAGAACGGCACGTCCGGGACATCCCAGCCCCAGGTGCCGAGCGTCGCCCGGATCCCGGCCCGGCGCAGCGCCGCGCCGACCGTCATCGGGTGCGCGACAGTGCCCGGCTCGACGATCGTCGTCACCCCGGCCCGCAGCGCCTCGACCGCGGTCAGCAGCGCCGAGACCTCGTCGTCCTCGGCCTGGTGGGCGGCGTGCAGCGGCACCGCCCACTCGAAGATCGACGCCCGCGCGTCGATGTCATCAGGGATCGCGCTGCGCGCCAGTGGGTCCCCGGTGGTGTGCTGGTGCGCGTCCACCATTCCCGGGGTGACGACGCACCCCGTGGCGTCCAGCTCCGGCGTCCCCGGGAACGCCGCCCTGACGCCGGCGGCGGGCCCCACCATCGCGATCGTCGTCCCGCGCACCGCGACCGCCCCGCCGGCGACGACCCGCCGCCCCGCGTCCATCGTCACGACGTCACCGCCGATGACAAGCAGGTCAGCGCCCGGCGCCCGCGGACTCGGGCTGGTCGGCTCGGCTGTCATAGGCCGGATGCTAGAAACCACTCCCGCGAGCCCCTATGTGCTCGCGCCACAAGGCCGCGCCGGCGTGCTCACCACCAGCCGGACCATCGGGTGGCGATGCTCACAACCAGCGGGGCTCACAACCAGCGGGGCTCGCGGCCGGCGCGGTGGCGCGCTCAGGCTCCGGCCGCGAGCCGGTACGGTTCCGCCTCCGCCAGCCTGGATGCGAGCTGCGCCCTGGTGGTCACCCTAAGCTTGGGGAAGATCCGGTAGAGATGGGCCTCGACGGTCCAGATACTGTCTAACCTGCCACTGTCGGACACGACACGTCAGACCGAACAAGGTCCGGCGCATCTTGACACCTTGATCGTTAGGCATCATGATGACAGACATGCGTACCACCCTGACCCTCGACGACGACGTCGCGCGGCTCGTCGAGGACGCCGTCCACCGCGAGCGGCGTTCGATGAAGAAGGTCATCAACGACGCCCTGCGGCAGGCCTTGGCGCCACGAGACGCCCAGTACGAGCCCTATCGCCTAGTACCGCACGAGTCGGCCATCCGGCCTGGGTTCGACATGACCAGCCTCAGCCGGGTGGCCGACGAGCTCGAAGAGGAAGAGATCCTCGACAAGCTCCACCGCGCCTCGTGATCATCCCTGACGTCAACCTGCTACTGTATGCCGTCTTCACCGGCTATCCACAACACGCACGCGCGCGGGCATGGTGGGAACAGTCGATCAATAGTCACGCCCATATCGGCCTGTCCCACCCCGTTCTCTTCGGATTTCTGCGCATAGCCACGAATCCACGTGTCCACGCGTCCCCTATGGCCATCGAGGCCGCCGCCGGTTACATGCGCGGCTGGCTCGCACAGCCCAACGTGGAACTCTTGCCACCCGGCCCGAACCATCTGGAGACCGTGCTCGGACTGCTCCAGGACATCGGCTCCGCCGGCAACCTCACCACCGACGCCCAGATCGCCGCCTACGCCATCGAGTACCGCGGCGAGCTGTTCACCAACGACACCGATTTCGCGAAATTTCCGCGCCTAAAGTGGAGCAACCCACTGAAATAGGAAAGCCCGGGGCCGACGCGGCCGGTATGGCAACGGAAGTAAGCGGCGTTGGTGACCGCCGCGCCGCCGGGTGCCAGCCTAGGTGTCGTGAGTTGCCGCCGTGGTCAGGTGATGGGCGAGGGCGGCGGCGTGCAAGGTGGTGAGGCGGCCCGTCGTCGGGTCGGCGCCGGTGAGCCCGTCGACGAGCGTGGGCAGGCGGCGGCGCAGCTTCGCCGGCTGGGTGTCCAGCCGGTCGGCCACCGCGTCGAGGGTGCCGTCGGTCTCCAGGTAGGCCGACAGGAGGTCGACGCCGCTCGGGTCGAGGCCGGCGAGCGCCCGTTCCGCGAACGCCCGCAGCTTGGCGGCCGGGACACCCAGCAGGAGGCGTTCCAGGCCCAGCTCGTCGAACAGCAGCGTGGTCCGCTCCTGGTCCGGGGCACGCTCGTGGCTGGTGCGCAGCAAGGCGAGGACGGCGTCCGCCGAACGGAACGAGGCCGCCGTCTCCGCCGGGTCGACCGGGTCGCCGGGGACCGCGGGCCCGGCGGCGGCCAGCACCGCACGCGGCGAGCCGAGCTGGTAGGCGAGGTGGTTGCACAGGCGGGCGAGCTCGGCGGGCACGTCACCGGACAGCAGCGTCCAGGCCCGCTCGCCCTCGCGCAGCACCGGGAAGCCGATCGGCCCCCAGGCCACCGCCCAGGCGCCAGGATCCGTCCCCATGTACTGCAGTACGACTCCGGCGTGAGGGATGCAGACGTCCAGGCCGAAGCTCTCGGCGACCCGGACGAACTCGGCCGCCGGCCGGATCGCGCCGTGCCGGATGTCGTCGATGACGACATCCACCCTCCGCGCGCGGGCCGCCGCGTGTGCTTCCCGCCGGACCGCGACGATCGCCAGCGCGGTTCCGGCCGCCGCGACCAGATGGCAGGCACATGCGTCCGCGCTCTCCTCCGCGACCGCCTCTATGAGCAGGGCGCCGAGGTAGCGGTTACCCATCCGGACCGGATCCCCATGACCGCGCCATCCGTCGCGGCACACGACCGGGGCGTCCGCCCTCCCCAGCGCGTCGCTGAGGACAGGCCCGAGAGCCGGGCCGACCAGGAGCGCGGCCATGGCGACCGCGGTGCTGCCGCGGGCCGCCTGGCCGGCGGCGGGGTCAGAGGCGGTCGGTGCCGAGGCCGCGAGGAGGTTGCCCGTCATGTCGAGGAGGCGGACCGAGCGGCCGACGGCGCAGGCGAGCTGGGCCAGCAGCTCTGGCCATTCGGCCCCGTCGAGGGCGGCCGCGACGAGATCCGCCTCCAGCCGGGCCAGGTCGGGGCCTGTCATGACGGTGGCGCCTGGCCGGGCTCGGTGGCGACGACGACGAGCTGGCCGGGCAGCAGCTGACGGGTCGTCCACGGGACCAGGCCGACCTCGGCGAGCCAGGACAGCAGCGTGGGCAGCTCGACGACCTCGGCCTCGTAGGTGTTGGCGAGGATCGTGAGCGCCATCGACTGCGGCAGGCTGCTCTCCAGGTCGGGCGCGGTGGGCGGCTCGGCGGGGCGGAAGTAGTCGGAGATGACGACGAACCCGCCGGGGCGCAGGGCACCGCGGGCGCGCAGCAGCAACGCCTTGGCGAGGTCGGCCGACTGCAGGCCGATGACGTGGCCGATCATCACGACCGCCGCCTCGCCGATGGGGAGCACCGCGTCCAGGTAGCTGCCGGGGAGCACCTCCAGGCGGTCGGCGACGCCGTGCTCGGCGGCGGCCGCCTCGGCGAACGGGGTGATCGTCGGCAGGTCGACCGCGAGGGCGCGGGCGTGCGGCCAGGCGAGCAGCATGCCGATCGCCCACGGCGCCGCGCCCGCGCCGAGGTCGAGGACGAGCGCGCCGGGGCCGGGGTCGGGCAGCAGCGTGGCGGTGGCCCGGGCGACCGCCTGCTGGGTGGGGGCACTCGCGGCCGCGAGCCGGCCGTAGAACAGGCCGGCGTCGTCCTCGACGGAACGGGTCGGCCGGCCGCGCCGCAACGTCGCCGACAGCTCCGGCCAGGCCGTGCGCGGGCCCGGCGAGTGCCGGACCATCTCGACCATCGACAGCGGCGCGTCGCGCAGCAGGTAGCCGCGCGCCGCCGAGGCCAGCTCGAAGCGCCGGTCGCCGGTCGTCTTCAGCAGCCCGACGCTGACGAGGTAGTCGAGCACGACGGCGAGCCGGCCGGCGGCGACCCCGGTCGCCTCGGCCAGCTCGTCGAGGCGACGTGGCCCGCCGGCCAGCTCCTCGAACACGCCGAGGTCAAGCGCCGCGACCACCAGCCAGTACCGGGTGTAGCCGGTGATGACCTCCCAGACGGGCGTCGGCGGCCCAGCCGGAAACGCCAGCCCACCCGGCTGTGCCGTCCCCTCAGCGGTCATCGCCACCTCCCGTCCGCGCATCGTATGTACTCGCCCCACCGATCCCGCGGCACCGGCGGCTGTCGCTAAAGCGCCGGGAAGTCGCTCTTGCGGATCTTGCAGTGGACTCCCTTGACGTCGTCGACGACCTGGCTGACGGCGAAGTCGGCGGCGGCGGACAGGTAGGCCATCGCGTTCGCGCGGCTCATCCCGACCTTGGTGGACAGGAAGCCGATCGCCGCGCGGGTGGCCTTGCGCATCGCCTCGTCGAGGTCGCGGTCCATGCCGACGGGGATCCAGTACTGGTCGGTCTCGCCGAACGGCTCGCGCAGCGCGCCGATGACCCGGTCGGCATCGAGGCCCCTGAGCACGTCAAGGACGACGGTCGCCCGCAGCGGGGCCTCGAGCGCGGTGAGCGCGACCTCGCCGTCGCCCTGGGCGTAGTGCGGGTCGCCGACGTAGAACAGGCCGCCGTCGACCTGCACGGGCAGGTAGAAGGTGCTGCCGGCGCCGAGCAGGGCGATGTCGTGGTTGCCGCCGTGCGCGCCCGGCGGGACGGAACCCACCGCGGCGGTGGTGTTCGGCGCGACGCCCATGATCCCGAGGAACGGGGCGAGCGGGAACACCGCCTCGGCGTTCGGGAGGCCGGGGTTGCCGAAGGGCAGGACGCCGTAGTCGACGCCGCCGACGCTGCGGGTGCGGGCGAAGGTGAGCACCGAGCCGTAGCGCTCGGGGTGGTCCTTGTCGGCGTCGGGCTGGCGGACGGTGCCCTCGGGAAACTCGCCGGCCAGGCAGCCCAGGCCGTGGCGGTTGCTGATGACGCCGAACGTGGCGCGCAGCTCGAGGCCGACGACGCGCACGCGCAGCACGTCACCGGCCGTGGCGCCGTCGACCTGGATCGGGCCGGTGACGATGTGCGGGCCGGCGTCGAAGCCGTGCTCGATGCCGGACGCGGCGATCGCGACCTGGTCGGCCGGGATCTCCTCGGGCCGCACGCCGTGCGAGCCGAAGTAGGCGACCGGGTCGCGGCCCTGGTCCTCCATGACCCCCTCGTGGCTGACCGTGTCGACGGTGACCGCGGTGCCGGGGGCGACCCGCAGGACGGGCTCGGCCGCCGCGTTCGGCAGGAAGCCCCAGCGGACGGTTTCCGGCGTGGACGCGAGGAAGGCGGCGCCCGTGGCTGGGTTGCTGGTACTGCTGCTGGTACTGCTGCTGCTGACGGTGGTGGTCATGCGGCAACCTCACGGTCGGTCGGGTTGGAAACCGGCGCGAGGGCCGGGGTGTTGGCGCTGGTGCTGGCGCTGGTGCCCATGCTGCTGGACGAGACGCCTCGGCCGCCGCCGGGCCAGTTCTCGGTGTAGCGGCGCACCAGCCACTGGTTGAACTGCTGCTGCGCCTCCTCCAGGTAGGAATACCGGCCGCGCGGGGCGAACCGGCTGGTCAGGCCCCGCTGGACGCCGGTGGTCGCCATGACGTCCTGCGCGACGATGCTGTTCACGCCGGCCTCGGAGAGCTGGAACTTCTCCTCGAAAAGCCGGTCGCGCAGTGCCTCGGGGTGGAAGAGGTAATGCACCTCGACCTCGATGTGGCCGGCGTTCTTCGGCCGGATCAGGAAGTAGAACGCCTGGTCGGGCGCGACGCCGAGGCACAGCGTCGGCGGCACCAGCGCGAACGCCGCCCGCGACCGTTCCTCCTCCGTCAGCCCCGGGAAGATCGGCAGCAACGCCTTCTGCAGCGCGTTGAAACCGCCGTCGGGGAAGAGGAACCCGTTGGTCCGGGCGATCGAGGCGTCGTCCGGCTCGTATGGGAGGAACGACGAGCGGTTGGACGGGCAGAAGTCGTGCACGCCCGCGTGCAGCCGGCTGGCGTGGTAGCCGTCGTTGAAGTTCTCGAACATGACCTTCCAGTTCCACGGCATGGAAGGGCTCTCGAACGACTTGCGGGACACGCACCTGCCGAGCTCGTAGTGGGCGAACAGCTCGTCGAGCTTCGCCAGCCGCGGCGCGAGCGGCTCGGGATTCGTCCGGAGACTGGTGAAGACGAAGCCCTGCCAGGTCTCGACCGGCAGCGACGGCAGGCCCCACTGGGACCGGTCGAAGCCCTCGGTGCGGTCCATCTCGCGGGCGCCGACGAGGCTGCCGTCGAGGCCGTAGGTCCAGTGGTGGTAGGCGCACTTGAACGCCCGGCAGTTGCCCCGGCCCTCGGACACGAGCATGCCGCGGTGCTGGCAGACCGGGGAGAGCACCCGGACAGTGCCGTCCTGGCCGCGGACGAGGGTGAGCCGCTCGCCGATCATCTCGACGTTGACGAAGTCGCCGGGGTTCGGGACGTCGGACTCGCGGCCCAGGCAGAGCCACTCCTGGCCGAAGACGGCCTCCTTCTCGAAGGCGAAGAACTCCTCGTCCGTGTAACAGGTGGCCGGCAGGGTGCTGGCCTGGGACGTGGGCAGGACGGAGGCGGCGAAGGACTCCAGCAGCTGCGGGCTGAGCACCGTCATGGCATCTTCTCGCGTTTCGTCTCCACGCGTTTCGTGCACGCGCGCATCGTGAAATCGTCTACGGGTTCCGTGTCGAGACGGTTAGACCAAGGGCCAGCGGGCCTTGTTGGGGAGGCCCGAGCGGGCGGTGATGGCCTCGCCGGCGGCCTGCGCCTCGGCGTAGAGGCGGTCCTCGTCGATCGCCGTGTGGTGGTAGTGCTCGACGACCCTGCGGCCATCCACCCAGACGCTGTGGACGCCCCGGCCGTCGGCGGACCAGACCAGCTGGTTGGCGACGTTCAGCAGCGGGCGCCACTCGGGCCGGTCGGTGTCGTGCGCGACCAGGTCGGCCTTGCGGCCGGGCTCCAGCACGCCGATCTGGTCGGTGAGGTTCAGGCCGCGCGCACCCGCGAGCGTCGCCATCTCGAAGGCCTGCTCGGCGGGGAACATGGTCGCGTCGCGGCGGGCGTCCTTGAACAGGCCGGCGACCAGGTAGGTCGCCCGCATCAGGTCGGAGTAGTTGGACGCGTTGTTGCCGTCGGTTCCGATGGCGACGTTCACGCCCCTGGCGACCATCTCCGGGAACCTGCCGATCTGGGTGACGCCGTAGGAGACCTTCAGCGCCGTCGTCGGGCAGTGCGCGACGGACGTGCCGGTCTGCGCCATCAGGTCGATCTCGTTGTCGTCGACGTGGACGGCATGCGTCAGGATCACGTTGTCGCCCAGCACGCCGAGGTCGGCCAGATGTTCCATTGGGCGGCGGTTGTAGGTCGCGAGGAAGTACTCCGGGTCCAGATGCGCCGGGGACATGTGGAACGACAGGCCGGTGCCGCGCTCGCGGGCGAGCTCGGCCGCGGCCTTCCACAGGTCGTCGGTGCAGGTGGTGTGGCCGACGAGGATCGGCCAGGCCGACAGCCGCCCGTCCGCGACGCTCGCGAACCGGTCCAGCTCGTCGACCAGGCCCTTGACCGCCTCGTCCGTCGTCTGCCGGTAGACCTCCGGCTCCGGCGGCAGGTCCCACGCCCAGCGGCCGACCCGGCCGCGGATGCCGGTCTCGACCAGCCCGTCGACGACGGCGTCGAGGAACCGGATCGTGCCGGCCTCGAGAAACGTCGTGGTGCCGCTGCGCAGCATCTCCAGCGCCGCGAGCTGGCCGGAGATCCGTTCCTCCCGCTCGGTGTGATGGGAGTACAGCGGGGTGAGCCAGACGAAGACATTCTCGAAGAACGGCGTGTCGTCCGGGACGTAGCCGCGGGTCAGCGGCTCGCCGGTGATGTGGATGTGGGTGTTGACCAGACCGGGGGTGAGCACGAAGCGCCGCCCGTCGACCAGCTCGCGGGCACTGAACGCGGCGAGCACGTCGGCGGTGCGCCCGACAGCAGCGATCGTGTCGCCGTCGATCGCCACCGCGCCGTCCCTGATCACGCGGCGCTCGGCGTCCATCGTGACGACGAGAGCCCCGGAGATGATCGTGTCGACCTGGCGGGGAGCGGCTCCGGCGGCGGACGGGGGCTCTTCGGGCGGCATGCGTTACTCCCGGCTGTCAGACGGTGGAAAGACCGACCCGAGGGGCCGTAGCCCGGGCCGCGGGACAGGCTGGGCGCCGGCCGTGCCGGCCGCCCCAGCCGCGGCGGCGGGGCTGAGGCCGCCGGGCCGGGTCGCGGTGAGCACGGTCTGGCCGGGCAGCGGCATGTAGGTCGCCCCGGGTGTCAGCCCGGCGCCGCGCGCCCAGTTGTGCAGGTCCGCGGCCCGGAACGCGCCCTGGCCGCCGGTGGTCGCCAGGATCGTCAGCGCCATGAGCGTCTCGGTGGTGGCCGCGGACGAGGGCACGTCGGGGCGCGGGTAGTCGGCGACGACGAGGGTCCCGCCGGGCCGCAGCGCGGCGGCGGCACGGGCGACGAGGCGGCGGGCGGCTTTGCGCGGCTCGGTCCGCAGCACGTGGCCAAGGATGACGACATCCGCGCCCCCCACCGGCAGCTCCACCCGGTGGAAGCTGCCCGCGACGACGTCCAGCCGGTCGCCGACGGGGTCCGCGGCCGCCGCCTCCCGGGTGACGTGGACGACCTCGGGCAGCTCGACGGCGAGCCCGCGGGCGTCCGGCCAGGCGTCGAGGAACGCCAGCGCCCATGGGGCCGCGCCGGCGCCCAGGTCGACGACCAGCGCCTGGCGCCCACGCGGGGCCGCGAGCTCGCGCGCGACGGCGGCGGCGGCGACCCGCTGGATCGGCGCCGTGCCGCGCGCGAGGTCCGGGTAGAAGGCGCCAGGGTCGTCCTCCACCCGGGTGCTCGGGGCGCCGCGGCGCAGCGTCTCGGCGAGCTCCGGCCACCGCTCGTGCGGGCCGGGCGCCTCCCGGACCAGCCTCGCCATCGACCGCTGGCCGCCCGCGAGCAGGTAGTTCGCCGCGACGAGGCCCAGGTTGTAGACGAGCCGGCCCGGGCCGGCGGCGTTGTCGGACGACGCGGACGGCGCGGGCGGCGCGGGCGGCGGCTGGGACTCGGCCGTTGCCCCCGCCCCCGGAACGTCGGGGGCGGCGGTGAGCAGTTCCATGGCGACCAGCGCGTCGGCGAGCAGCCCGGCGCGATGGACGTCGACGCCGACGGCCTCGGCCAGCGCCGCCGCGTCGAGCGGCCCGGACGCGAGCGCCTCGAACAGGCCGAGGTCCAGCGCGGCGACGAGCGCCCAGTACCGCCGGAAGCCGTGGATGATCTCCCAGACGGGCGCCGGCGTGGGCGGGGCCGGCGGCATCGCCGGCGGCCGCATCGCTGGAGGAGACGGGCTCGGCCGCCACCCTGACGGGGGGTTGGGGGCGACCGAGCCCGCGCTCTGGGGGGCGGGAGCGGACGAGGGCGTCGGAGGGGGCACGGACGTCGGAGTGGAGAAGGATTCCGTCACGGCCGTAGCAATACCTTGCCGACCGCCCGCCGTTCCTCGAGGCGGGTCTGCGCGGCGGCGGCCTCGGCGAGCGGGAACTCCGCGTCGACCGGCGTGACGAGGCCGCCGCGCCAGTAACGTTCCAGCACCTCGGCGAACTCGCGCGCCGGGTACGGGCCGGAGCCGAGGAAGCGCAGGCCGAAGTGGAAGGCGTACTCCAGCGGAATCGTCACCTCGGGCCCCGTGGTATCGCCGACGAAGACCAGCCGGCCGCGCGGTGCGAGGCTGAAGATCGACGCTGGCCAGGTCGCGGGACCGACATGGTCGAGCACCATCTCGACGCCCCGGCCGCCGGTCGCCTCCCGCACCGCCGCGATGACCTTCTCGCTCGGCGTGTGCGCGTCGGCGAGCACGAGGTGGTCGGCGCCGATGGAGCCCGCGAACGCGAGCTTGTCCTCGCTGGAGGCGGTGGCGATGACGGTCGCGCCGAGCTGTTTCGCCAGCTGGATCGCCGCGAGGCTCACGCCGCTGGCGGCGGCGTGGACGAGCACCGTCTCCCCCGCGGTGAGGTTGCCGGTGGCGCTGACCGCGTGCCAGGCGGTGGACCAGATCGTGGGGACCAGCGCCGCCTCCGCCAGCGGCACATGGTCGGGGACGGGGTAGGTGTTACGCGCCGGGACCTTGACGTACTCGGCGTAGCCACCGGGGGCGGTGGCGCCGACGACCCTGGCGGCGGAACAGTAGCCGTCGTCGCCGGCGAGGCAGGCCGGGCACTCCCAGCACGACATCGCCGGGTTGACGACGACCCGGTCGCCCGCGGCGACGGTCGTGACGTCCCGGCCGACGGCGGTGACGATGCCGGCGACGTCCATGCCGGCGATGTGGGGCAGGGTGAAGCCGGGGATCTTGGCGGGGCCGCGCCGCTGCATGACGTCGAGGTGGTTCAGGCCGCAGGCGGCGACCTGGACGACGACCTCGCCGGGCCCCGGCGCCGGGTCCGGGAGCGACGCGACCGCGAGCACCTCGACGCCGCCGAACCCGTTCTGCACGACCGCCCGCACGCCCGCCTCCGCTGTCGCAGTGATGCACCGGGCCGGGCCGCGGGTGCGCGGCGCCCGTGGTCACGCCTCGTCGCGCGGCCCGGTGAGACAACCGCCGCCAACGCTTCGTTGTGGCGCCCGCAGGCGCGACGGAGAACGTCTCGCGTCGGCGGGGCCAGGCGTTGGCGACTGCGGAGAACGTAGGCCGCCGCCGGCGGCCTACCGATGTGCCCGGCGCACAAACGCACCCGGCGGCCACTGGGCGGGGCGCGCACCAGCCAACGCCGAGGCCGAGATCGCTTAGCACGCCCGAAACGCGCCGGGCCACAAGCGCGCCCGCCGGAACGCGCCGACGACGGCCGTCGACAACGACAAGGCCCGGCGCGTCACTGGGACGCGCCGGGCCATATCCATGTTCAGGATCCAGGTTCAGGAATGCCAGCCCCACCGGCCAGTCCGGGAGGGCCAGGTCGCGGCGGCCGGACGGCGGCTCGGCTGTGGTTCAGCCGAGCCACAGCTCTGGTCTCAGCCGTGGCTCAGCCGGTGACCTGCACGGGGGCGGCACCGACCGGGCTCACTCCGGCGGGTGCCGCGCCGGCACCGACCGGGACGGCTCCAGCGCCGGCGGGACCGGCCCCCGCAACGGGAGCGGCGCCCCCGACCGGGGCAGCACCCGCGACAGGAGCAGCGCCCCCGACGGGGGCAGGCGCGGGTGCGGCGGCCGGGGCAGCGGCCGGCGCCGGGTCGGGCTCCGCCACGGGCCCCGACTCGGCCGCCTTGCCCTCGGCCACCGAGTCGACGGGGAGTGACTGGTCGGGGCCCGTCGGGGTGGAGCCGGCCGTGGCCGTGTCGGGCTCGAGGGCGGGCTCGGTGGCGGCCAGCGGGGCGCTGGGCTTGTCGTCGGGGATGGTGAGGTTCGCCGTCGGTGAGGTGACCGTCGTGCCCTCCGACTCGACGATTCCGGTGGCGGTCGCGACGTCGGTGATGAATGACTGGTCGAAGTCGGCCTGGGTCGTCACGTAGGTGGCGGTGCAGGTCTTCGACGCGCCCCTGATGAGCGGCCCGTCGGGGCAGACGATGGGCGACAGACCGGCATGCGCATCCTGCACGGCCACGCCGTACAGCGTCTTGTCCCCGTTGTTCGTGATCAGATAGGACAGGGTCAGCGTCTGGCCGGGACCGGTGAAGGACGCGGGCTGGGACGACGTGTCCAGGGCAAGCGGGTATGTCGTGGCATCGGCGCTGGCGGCGTCCGGGCCGAGGATGATGACCGCCCCGGTCGTGGCGACGAAACCGGCGAACGCGAACGCGGCGGGCGCCGCCAGCCTCGTGGGCAGAAAGGACAACCGGGCCCGCGGCCCGGACCTGCCGGCAATACGCACTACAGCTCCTCGAACTCCAAGCCCGGCGCGCCGGCGAGATGTCTCGTCGGGGCGTACGGCGGGACGCGGCGGGCAATACTCTCCGCACACAAGAGTTACACAAAGTAATCGGTTAGCTACATGTAACCGGCCGGCGTGTCGGCGTCGTTGGCCGGAAGGTCGCTGGCGCGACCGCCGGCCACGACGCCGTGTCGGGCGCTGGGGCGCCCTCCCGGCCCGGTTCCGGGGTTGACGGATATGGCCGGGGCTGGTGTGGAGCCGGATCGGGATGTGGTTGCGCTGGTCGTGCGCCAATGCGCCGTCACCAGCGGTGGCCAAGATGCGCTGTCACCAGCAAGGTCGCTGCCGCTGCCGCCGGCCGCGGCGCCGTGTCGGGCGCCAGGGCGCCCTCCCGGCCCGGCTCCGGGGTTGACGGATATGGCCAGGGCTGGTGTGAGGCCGGGTCGGGATGTGGTTGCGTTAGAAGACCGGGCTGCCGGAGATCGTGATGGGGGAGCCGGCGGGGACAGCGCGCAGCGGCGCGAGGTCGGACAGGTGCAGGCGGACGCAGCCGTGCGAGACCTGGGCGCCGCTGTCGCCGATCTCGGCGTCGGCGCCCAGCGGGCCGTGGACGCCGACGATCGCGTCTCCGGAGGAGTCCCAGTCCGTGATCGACGTGGAGTGCGCCGAAGTCACCAGGATGAAGTCGCCGTAACCGGGCCCCGGCGGCGGGGCGAACAGGGCCAGGAAGAACTCGCCCGTCGGGGTCGGGTCGTCCGGCGTGCCGACGCCAGCCGGGGCGTCGAGCGTCACCTTCCCGTGGTCGAAGAGGCGCAGCCGCTTCGCCTGGACGTCGATCGCGATCCGGTAGGAACTGCTGACCAGCCGCGCGTCGGTGGCGCGGATCCACGCGGTGGAGAAGTTCGGCCGCTGCGCGACGCGGACCCGCAGCCAGCCGGGCCGGCTGTCGATCAACGGCAGCGCCGACGGCGCGCCGCGCCACGACCCTGGCACCACGCCGTCGCGGGCGCCCTCGTCGGGCGCGGTGAACCGCGGCACGTCGTGGGACAGCTGGGCGATCACCGTGACGTCGGGCGGAACGGTGGCCCCGTCGGCGGCGCCCGGCTGCGGTGTGGCCCCCGGCGCGCCGTCCAGCAGCCCTCGGGGCTGGTCGGCCCGGCCGACCACCAGGATGAGCGCCACCAGCACGCCCGCGGCCATCGACAACGCCGCCACCGCGAGCCCCGATCTGGTCCTCATGCCCGCCTCCCTCATGGCCAACGGCTCCTCCACGTCGCGCCGTCTAGTAATCATCCAAACACGTATAGCAACGCACGCGGTCATCCTGAGCCGGGCCAGGCGGGTCACCGCCGCCCCGGAGCAGAACCGGCGCCGGGCAACGGCCGTCGATGACGGGAGAAGCGGCCACCGTGAGCCGTATCCGCCGAGCGGGTGGGAGGCGTGGCGGCTGGGGGATTTGTGCCGACAGCACATCGGTCACACCGAGCCGTCGTTCCTAGCATTCCGGCGAGACAGTCGGCCCGCCAGCGGCGCCGGGCCGGCCGCCGCGGCGCGGACTCGCACCCAGCTGCCGTGCCGCGCCGCGCGCGGGGTACAGCAGGTACAGCAGCACTGACCAGGTCCGCACGCGGGTTCTCGAACTCGACTCCGCCGAACCATTCAGGCCCGCCCGCCAAGGCGCGGCCTGACAGAGCCGACCGACCGGTGACGACGAGCACCGGCCGCTTCAGAGGAGTGACGCCGGTGACCACCGACGCGACGCACACCGCGGTATCCCCGTCGGGGACGGGCGGCTCCGGGATCAGCCAGCCTCGCTGGACGCACATAGCGCTGCCGAGCGGCGACCTCGACAAGTCGATCGAGTTCTACACGACCATGACGCCGCTCGTCGTCGTCGCCACCCGCGAGGACGCCGACGGCCGCAACGCCTGGCTGTCCAACCCGGGCCAGTGGGAGACGCCGTTCGTCCTGGTGCTCTCCGCGTTCAACTCGGCCGCCGGCACCCAGCAGGGCATCATGAAACCCTTCGCGCACATCGGCATCGAGGTCCCCAACCGGGAGGACATCGACGCGATCGCCGAGAGGGCCCGTGAGAACGGCAGTCTGTGGTGGGAGCCGCGGGACATGCCCGACCCGATCGGCTACATCTGCGCGGTCCACGACCCGGACGGCAATGTCGTCGAGTTCAGCCACAACCAGCGCGTCTTCTCGACCGTCCGCAAGTTGTGGGGCCCGGAGCCCTCGTGACGACCCGGGCCCCCCGCCCCGACCGGGCCGCCAGCGCTGGCACGGGCATCGGCATCGGCGTCGGCGTCGACCGGACGGACGGCGCGGGTGACGCGAAGGACGGCGCGGTACCGGAAGCCGGCTGGAGTGGGCTGCCGGCACCGGCCGCCGCCTACGTCGCCGCGATGAACGCCTGCGACCCGGACGCGATCGCCGCCTGCGTGACCGTCGACTTCCGCAACGAGCACGCCTCGACGCACGGCCGCGGCTGCGTGGGACGGGCGGCCTACCGGGAACGGCTGCCGGGCTTCCTGGCCGCCTTTCCCGGCCTGCGCTACTCCCCCGACCCGGACCAGGCGCCGGTCGCCGCCGGCGGCCGGGTGGCCATGCCCTACGTGATGACGGCGGCGCTGCCGGCCGGCCCGCTCCGGCTGCGCGGCCTGTGGCTGCTGACGCTGCGGGACGGGCGGGTGGCGGCCCGACTCGACTACTGGGACAGCGGCGCCGTCCCCAGGTAGTGGGCGCGCGCGGTGAAGCACACGCCGGGCGAACAGGACGCCGAGTGACGCACCTGGCCAGGCGGGCCGATGTGAGAATGCCGTCCCGTCGGCATGACGGCGTCAGCACCTGAGTTTGCGTGCGATCCTCACAGAGGTGCCCGAACCGGGATACCCGGCCGCGCAAGGACGCCGGGGCACCGAGGTGGCAAGGGCGACATCGAGGTCGCCGACCGTCGACATCGAGGTCGGCATCGATCTTCCGCCATGCTGCCCTCGAGAGGATTTGACGTCGTGGCGAACCACGAGCTCCTCGCCCTTCCTCGGCCCGAGCGGCAGGTGATCGCCAGCCCGCCTAACGTGATCTCCGTGCCTCACCAGTCGCCTCGCCCCGGCCGGCCCACGCCGCCGCCGCGGCCGTCGGCGCCGCGGCGCGACCCGGCGGAACTGGCCAGAGAGCTGACCGAGCTCGCCCTGTCCGGCAACGACTGGCGCCCGATGATCCGCACGATCGCGTCCGCCACCGGCCGATCGGTGCGCCTGCTCGACGTCCACGGCGGCGTGCTCGCCACCAGCGGTCCGACCGGCGCCGAGGCCGCCGGCCTCGCCCCGGACGAGGCGCCGGCGGTCAGCGGTGTCGTCGGCGGCGTCCCGGCGCTGCTGGCCCGCCCCGGGTTCACCGAGGTGACCTGCGAGGATGGCTGGCGCGGGCGGGGAGCCACGGTGCGCGCCGGCTCCCGCTACGTCGGCCTGGTGCTGGTCGCCGTCGACCCCGGCGAGACCGACCTGGGCTGGCTGGACGCGCGGGTGAGCGCCGCGCTCACGGCGCTCGCGATCGTCGCGGTCCGCCAGGACGCCGAGGCCGCGGCCCGCGCCGAGAGCGCGAGCCGGCTGATGAGCGAGCTGCGCTTCGGCTCGCCGCGCGGCCACGACGAGCTGCTTCGCTCCGCGGCCCGGTTCGGCCTGGACCTCACCGTCCCGCACGCCGCCGCGCTGTTCTACTACGACGGCCGCCACGGCCGGACGTGGACCACCGGCCTGACCTGGATCGAGAACGGGGCCGCGCAGGACGGCGAGCTGGGCTGGACGGTCCTCACCGGTAACGTCGAACGCGAGCTGGCCCGGATCCGCGACCGGCTGCAGGGCATGGTCGGGCCGGACCGCCCCGTGCTCGCCGCCGCGGGCCCCGTCGTCACCGACAACGGTCACGACCTCGCTGAGACCGCGGCTTCGTTCGCCGAGGCGGAGGCGGTGCTCGCCCTGCTGCGCCACCGCGGCGACGCGACCACCCTGGTGCACTCCCAGCTGGGCCTGGTCGGGCTGCTGCTCGCCGTGCCCCGCGGCCGGCTGGAGGCGTTCGCCCGCGCCGAGCTCGGCCCGCTGCTGGAACGCCCCGACCTGCTGGAGACCCTGGCCGCGTGGCTTGAGACGAACGGCAGCCGAGCCGCCGTTGCCGAGCGCATCCACGTTCACCGCAACTCCGTCGGCTACCGTATGAACCGGGTCCGCGACCTGCTCGGCCTCCAGGAGGACGAGCCGGCCAGGATGTGGCGTCTGCACGCCGCCGTCGTCGCCCGCGAGGTCCTCCAGGCGCTCTCGGCGGCTCCGCCCCAGCCGGACAGCCGCCGCGGTGACGGGCGGCCACGTCCCACGATTCCGGGGATCGACTGACTGACTGACCGACTGACTGGCCGGCCGGCCGGCCGACGCATCGGCGGTGCCGCGGGCGGGCGGCGTCAGCTGATCTTGCGAGTGGCGACGTGGAAGCCGGGCAGCTCGCCGCCGCCGTGGACCTCGAGGTCGGCGCCGGTGACGTACCCGGCGAGCGGCGAGGCCAGGTAGAGGCAGGCGGCGGCGACGTCCGCCGGCGCGGCGGCGCGGCCCATGGGCACGACCGCGTCGATCGCGGCGGTCGCCTCGCCGTAGAAACCGCCGGCGTCGACGGCGGTGTTCGCGAGCCCGACCGTGACGTGGTTGACCCGCACCTTCGGCGCCCACTCCAGCGCGAGCGACGCGGACAGCGCGACCAGGCCGGCCTTGGCCGCCGCGTAGGCGGACGAGCCGGGCGCCGGCCGGCGCCCGGACACGCTGCCGATGTTGACGATCGCGCCGCCGCCGTCCTGGGCCTGCATGACGGCGTTAGCGGGCTGGCTGACGTAGAAGGCGGCGTGCAGGTTGAGGGCGACGACCCGCTCGAAGAACCGCGGCGACACGGTGGCCGCCTCGGCGGCCGGCGCGCCCCCTGCGTTGTTGACGAGCAAGTCGAGCCGCCCGTGCCGCTCGACCGCCGCGTCGACCACGGCCCTGGCCTGCGCCGCGTCGCGCACGTCGGCGGCGACGAAGCTGGCCACGCGCCCGTCGACCGCCGGTCGCACCTGTGGCTCCTGACGCCCGCACACGACGACCTCGGCTCCGGCCGCGAGGAATGCCAGCGCGATGGACCGGCCGATCCCCCGGGTCCCGCCGGTGACGACCACCGTCCTGCCCTCGAAGCTCAGCCCGTGCGCGGCCACGGCTACCGCCGCCGCGACGTCATTCTCGGCTCGCGCCATCCCGCCCACCTCGCCTCCCGAAATTCTTCACGATGCGTGACCGTTCATAAGCGGCTGAGCGGGCCGCTGACGGGCGAACGCGGGCCACCGGGGTAGGTGGGCTGGCTCCGAGGCGGCCAGACGCGGGTGCTCCTTCGCCGCGCTCACCGGCGATCAGCGAACCGTGGCAGATCAGCATGCCTATAGACGGGCTCATCTGACACAGAGCGAAACCGTGCCGCGCAAGTGTGTCGGATGGGCACGTCCATAGACGGGGTGAGCCAACACAGTTCGCCCGTCAGAGGCGTTCGATGATGGTGACGTTGGCCTGGCCGCCGCCCTCGCACATGGTCTGCAGGCCGAAGCGGCCACCAGTGCGCTCCAGCTCGTGCAGCAGGGTGGTCATCAGCCGGGCGCCGGTCGCGCCGAGAGGGTGGCCGAGCGCGATCGCGCCGCCGTTGACGTTGACCTTGTCCAGGTCGGCGCTACACTCGGCCGCCCAGGCGAGCACGACGGACGCGAACGCCTCGTTGATCTCGACCAGGTCGATGTCGCCGAGCGCGCGACCGGCCTTCGCCAGGGCGTGCGCGGTCGCGGGGATCGGCGCGGTGAGCATCCAGACCGGGTCCGCGCCGCGCACCGACAGGTGGTCGATGCGGGCGCGCGGAGTCAGCCCGTGCGTGCGCAGCGCCGCCTCGCTGGCGATCAGGAGCGCGGCGGAGGCGTCCGAGATCTGGCTCGACGTAGCCGCGGTCACCCGCCCGCCCGGCGTCAGCGTCGGCAGGGAACGGATCTTCGGCCAGTTCGGCTCGCGCGGCCCCTCGTCGGCGGCGAGGCCGAAGGTGGACACGATCTCCCGGTCGAAGCGCCCCTCGGCGCGGGCCGCGATCGCCCGCTCGTGCGAGCGGACCGCGAACTCCTCCATCGTGTCCCTGGTCAGCGACCACTTCTCGGCGATCATCTCCGCGGAGCGGAACTGGGAGACCTCCTGCTTCCCGTAGCGGGCGCGCCAGCCCTCCGAGCCGCTGAACGGGTCGGGGAACCCCAGCGCCTGTCCCGCGGTCATCGCGGCGGAGATCGGGATAGCGCTCATGTTCTGCACGCCACCCGCGACCACCAGGTCGGCGGTGCCGGACATGACCGCCTGGGCGGCGAAGTGCACCGCCTGCTGGGAGGAGCCGCACTGACGGTCCACGGTCGTCCCCGGCACGTGCTCGGGCAGCCCGGCGACCAGCCAGCAGGTGCGCGCGATGTCGCCCGCCTGCGGGCCGACGGTGTCGACGCACCCGAAGATCACGTCGTCGACCGCGGCCGGGTCGACCCCGGACCGCCCCATCAGCGCGTTGATCGCGACCGCGCCCAGGTCGGCGGGGTGTATGCCCGACAGCGCGCCCCCGCGCCGCCCTACCGGGGTCCGGACCGCTTCGACGATATAAGCCTCCGCCACGGCCACAGACACTACCAAGCGCTTGCTCGGGAGACCAGCGATCCGCCGACGCATGAGCGCGCACCACCGGGCGGCCCGGCCACCGGGCGGCCGGTGGCCGGTGGCCGGCGGCCGTCGTTACGTCCCGGCCGGGGCGCGCAGGTCGGCGGCGGCGGCGCGCAGGCAGTCGGCCAGCGCGCGGGCGGCCGGCGTGGGCGGGCGGCCCGCGGGCTCGGTCACGCCGACCGACGAGCCGAGCGAGGGCAGCGCCACGGGCAGGTGGCACAGGCCGGGCTCGTCGCGGATGACGAGCTCGGGCAGGGCGGCGATCGAGTCGGTGTGCAGCAGCAGGTGGCGGGTGGTCAGGATCGACATGCACTCGACCCGGTCGGCTGGCAGTGGCAGCGCCTCGCGCAGGAAGGCCGCCTCCAGTTCGCGGCGCAGCGCCGTCTCGGCCACGGGCACCACCCACGGGTAGTGGATCAGGTCCGCGAGCCGGGCGGCTCCCGGAGTTCCCGCCGGATCGGCGGCAGGGTCCCCGCCGGATCCGGGGTCCCTGCCCGATTGGCGACAGGATCCCTCCTCGATCGGCTCCGCCGATCGAGGAGGTAAGCGATCGGGCAGGTCTGGAAGCCGATCCGGCGGGGACCCTGGGAGGTCGGCGATCTGGGAGGTCCGAGTGGCCGCCGGGTGCCCCGTGCGGGCGACCAGGCGGATCGGCTCACGGTAGAGGGTCTCCTGGCGCAGCCGCTCCGCGTCGTCGAGCACGGTGAGACGGCCGACGACGAGGTCGAGCGTGCCGGCGAGCAGTTCGGCGGTGAGCGCCTCGGGGTTGGCCTCCCGCACGATCACGGTGACCTTCGGCCGCTCACTCTTGAGCCGCCCGATCGCGAGCGGCAGCAGCAGGTTCGAGCCGGCGAGATAGGTGCCGACGGCCACCGTGCCGGCGTCGGCCCCGGCAAGCTCCGCGAGGTGGTCCGACGCCGAGCGCAGCTGGGCGAGCACGGCCCTGGCGTGGTCGACGAACGCCTCCCCGAAGGCGGTGGGGGCGAGCCCCCGCGGGCCGCGGTCGTAGAGGCGCACGCCCAGGATCGACTCGACCTCGTGCAGCGCCCGGGTGGCCACCGGCTGCGTCACGTGCAGCCGCTCGGCGGCCCGCACGACGCTGCCGGCGGAGGCGATCGCGTCGACGAGGACGAGATGCCGGATCTTGAGCCGCCCGTCCAGGAGCTGAGGCCGTTCCATCCCGCGAAGCTATACCCATTCAGGCATAGCTCCTCGTCCCCTCGGTATTTGCGGAACATATCTGGGGGCCAGACACTGAACCCATGCAGTCGCCCAGCCGATCGACCAGTCCCGGTCCGGCGCAGACCCGCCCGCTCGAGGCACTCGCGAGCCGACGGACGGACCGGCCGGGAACCCTGACGATCGCCGGGCAGGGAGCGCCCGTGCCGCCCACGATCCACGGCTTCGTCGACGGCGGCTACGCGGAGTCCGCCGGCGGCGCCTGGGACAACGTCGACCCGGTCGACGGCTCGGTCCGGTCCCGCGTCCAGGAGGCCGACGCCGCGCTCGTGGACCGGGCCGTCCGCGCCGCCCGCGCCGCGCTCGACGGCGCGTGGGGCCGCACGTCGGTGGCCGAGCGGGCGGCCCTGATGCGCCGGGTCGCGGACCGGATCGAGGAACGGTCCGAACAGTTCGCCCGCGCCGAGAGCGGCGACACCGGCAAGCCACTGGCGCAGGCCCGGGAGCTGGACGTCGCCCGCGCGGCCGCCAACTTCCGCGCGTTCGCCGACACGGTCGCCGCCGCCGGCCAGCCGTCCTTCCTCACGGAGCTCGCCGGCGGGAAGCAGGCGCTGAACTACGCGGTACGCAGGCCGCTCGGCGTCGTCGCCGTGATCGTGCCGTGGAACCTGCCCCTGCTGCTGCTGACCTGGAAGGTCGCGCCGGCGCTGGCCTGCGGCAACGCCGTCGTCGTCAAGCCCAGCGAGCACACCCCGACGACGGCGACGATGCTCGCCGAGGTGCTCGCCGAGGCCGGCGTGCCGGACGGCGTCTACAACGTGGTGCACGGCTTCGGTCCGGGTTCCGCCGGCCAGGTCCTCACCGAGCACCCCGGGATCGACGGGGTGACGTTCACCGGCTCGTCGGCCACCGGCTCAGCGATCATGCGGGCGGTGGCGCCCCGGGTCCGCCAGGTCTCGTTCGAGCTGGGCGGCAAGAACGCCGCGGTCGTGTTCGCGGACGCGGATCTCGAGGCGACGCTGGCCGGCCTGACCCGCTCGGTCTTCGCCAACACCGGCCAGGTCTGCCTGTGCACCGAACGGGTCTACGTCGAACGGCCCGTCTTCGACGAGGTGGCGAGTGGGCTGGCTGAACGGGCGAAGGCGCTGAAGCTGGGTCATCCGGATGACCCAGCGACCACCACCGGCCCGCTGATCTCGGCCGAGCACCGCGAGAAGGTGCTGAGCTACTACCGGCTCGCGCGGGAGCGAGGCGCCCAGGTCCTCGTCGGCGGCGGCGTGCCGGCGCTCGGCGGCGGGCTCGACGGCGGGTCGTGGATCGAGCCCACGCTGTGGACGGGGCTCACCCACGCCGACCGGCCGATGCGCGAGGAGATCTTCGGCCCGTGCGCCGCCCTCGTCCCGTTCGACACCGAGGACGAGGCGGTCCGCCTGGCCAACGACACCGACTACGGCCTCGCCGCGGCGGTCTGGACGACGAACCTCTCCCGCGGCCACACGGTCGCCCAGCGGATGCGGGTCGGCCTGTCCTGGGTGAACACCTGGTTTCTGCGCGACCTGCGCTCCCCGTTCGGGGGCATCGGCCTGTCCGGCATCGGTCGCGAGGGCGGCGAGCACTCGCTGGAGTTCTACACGGAACTGACCAACGTGTGCGTCGCCCTGTGAGCGCAGGAGCAAGCGAGCGGAGTGGTCGTCCGAGGAACGAGGACGGCCGCGAGCAGGGGTCCCCGTTCGGCGCGGATGCGACGAACGGGGGGGCGATGAGTGCGGCGACGGAGCGAACCCGAGAAACTGTGAGCGCCGCGAGTCCCGTGGGGTCCATCGAGGAGACGGCGGACTACCTGGACGGGGCGAGGCTGCGGGCCGAGGCGGTGCCGCAGCTGCCGCCGGGGCTGCCGCTGGCGGACGCGTACCGGATCCAGCACGCCGTCGTCGGCCGGCGGCTGGAGCGCGGCGAGCGGCTGGCCGGCACGAAGCTCGGGATGACCAGCCGGGCCAAGATGGCGCAGATGGGGATCTCGGAGGTCATCTGCGGCCAGATCACCGACGCGATGGCGGTTCCCGACGGTGGGGCGGTGGACCTCGCCAGGCTGATCCACCCCAGGGTGGAGCCGGAGGTCGCGTTCCGGCTGGCCCGCGACATCGACCTGACCGGTCCCGACGCGGAGGTCGACATCCTCGCCTGCGTCGACGCCGTCGCGCCGGGACTGGAGATCATCGACTCGCGCTACGCGGACTTCCGGTTCAGCCTGCCGGACGTGGTCGCCGACAACACCTCGGCGGCGTTCTTCGTCGTCGGGCCGTGGTGGGCGCTGGACGAGGCGACGCGGGAGGCGCTCGGCGACCTGACGGTCGAGCTGGTTATCGACGGCGAGGTCGCCGAGCGAGGGTCGACCGGCGAGATCCTCGGCCATCCGCTGGACGCGCTGCGGGCGCTGGTCCCGCTCGCGCGCGAGCGCGGGTTCCCGCTGACCGCCGGGCAGATCCTGCTGGCCGGCGCGGCGACCGCGGCGGCGCCGCTGCGCCCCGGCCGGGTCCAAGCCCGGGTCGCGCGTCTCGGCATCGCGAGTGCCGTCGCGGAGTACGCATGACCATCGAACCTGCGGCCGGCCCCGAACCACGGCGCTCGCCGGGCCCGGATCCAGCACTGGCCCCGGATTCCGGTCCGCGTCCGACGGTCACCGGGGCGGGCGACGCGCGGGTCGTCGCTGGGAAGGCGAAGCCGCGAGGGCGGTTTCCGCACCTGAGGCGGGCCGGTGACTTCGTGTACGTCTCCGGGACGTCGTCGCGGCGGCCGGACAACACGTTCGCCGGCGCCGACGTCGACGCGATGGGGACGGCCTCGCTCGACATCCGGGCACAGACGAGGGCTGTGATCGAGAACCTCGGCGCGCTGCTGGCCGAGGTCGACGCGGGCCTGTCCGACCTGGTCAGCGTCACCGGCTATCTCGTCAACATGAACGATTTCGGCGGCTACAACGAGGTGTGGGCCGAGTTCTTCGACGAGACCGGGCCGACCAGGACGACCGTCGCCGTTCACCAGCTGCCACACCCACTGTTGCTGGTCGAGATGCAGGCCGTCGCGCACGTTCCGAGAAGGAGAGAGGGCGGCTCATGACGCTTCCGCAGCCGATCAACTTCCCGAAGTGGATCGAGGAGAACCAGCACCTGCTCAAGCCGCCGGTGGGCAACAGGACCCTGGTGGTGGGCGACGACTACATCGTGCAGGTCGTCGGCGGCCCGAACGCCCGGACCGACTACCACGTCGACCCGTACGAGGAGTGGTTCTACCAGCTCAAAGGCACCATGCACGTCAATGTCATCGACGACGACGGCGCCCCTCGACGCATCGAGATCCACGCGGGCGACACCTGGCTGCTGCCCCGCAACGTCCCACACTCGCCGCAGCGGCCCGAGGCCGGCTCGATCGGCCTGGTCGTCGAGCGGATCCGCGAGGAGGGGCTGCTGGAGAAGTTCCAGTGGTACTGCCCGGCATGCGCGGCCCTGGTACACGAGACGGAACTGCAGGTCCGCGACATCGTGAAGGACCTGCCACCGGTGTTCAACGCGTTCTACGCCGACGAGCAGGCCCGCACCTGTCCGAAGTGCGGCACCGTGCACCCGGGAAAGGCTGCGCTGCCCGAGAAGACGCCGCAGCCGGGAACGACAGCGCAGCCTGAAGAGGCGGCGCAGCCTGAAGAGGCGGCGCAGCCGGGAACGACCGAGCTCCCGGGCAAACGCTGAGATGGGCCCTACAGACGAGATCATCGACGTCCACACCCACTACGTCCCGAGGGGCTGGCCGGACCTCGGCCCAGGCACGCCGACGCCGCGGTTCGAGACCGAGTCCGAACTCATGATCATGATGCGCGGCGAGGAGTTCCGCCGGGTCGCCTCGGACTGCTGGGGCGCCGAGGTCCGGCTGGCCGACATGGACGCCGACGGCGTGAGCAGGCAGGTCGTCTCGCCGACGCCCGTCTTCTTCTCCTATGCCCACGACGTCACCCAGGCGTCGAAGATCGCGCACATCCTCAACGACCTGGCGCTGAAGATCTGCGCGCCGGCGCCCGACCGGCTGCTCCCGATGTGCCAGGTGCCGATGCAGGACCCCGACGCCGCCTGCACCGAGCTCGAGCGCTGTCTGGCCGCCGGGCACGTGGGCGTCGAGATCGGCAACCACGTCGGCGACCTCGACCTCGACAGCGAAGGCGTCGTGACGTTCCTGCAGCACGCGGCGGCACTCGGCGCCCCGGTCTTCGTGCACCCGTGGGACCTGCCGAGCTCGCCCCGGCTGGACCGCTGGATGGCCCAGTGGCTGGTCGGCATGCCGGCGGAGACGCACCTGTCGATCCTCGCGATGATCCTCGGCGGCGTGTTCGACCGGGTGGACGAGCGGCTACGGATCTGCTTCGCCCACGGCGGCGGGTCGTTCGCGTTCTGGCTCGGCCGGCTCGGCAACGCCTGGCACCGGCGGGGTGACGTGATCGGGAGGTCGGAGCATCCGCCGGAGCGCTACCTCGGCCGGTTCTACGTCGACTCGGTGGTCTTCAACAAGGGCGCGCTGCGGCTGCTCGTCGACACGGTCGGCGCCGACCGGGTCGTCGTCGGCAGCGACTACCCCTACCCGCTCGGCGAGCGCCCGGCGGGCGCCGTCGTCCGCACGGCGGAGTTCCTCGACGACGCGACGCGCGCCCGGCTCCTGTCCGGCAACGCGGCCACGTTCCTCGGCCTCGCCGACGCCGACGCTCCGGACCCGGCCGGCACCGCCATGCCAAACCCTGCCGACGACACCGTTCCACGCCCGGCCGACGCCGGCAGCCTGGCCGGGGCCTTGGCCGGCGACGCAGGAGCGGGTACCGCCGGCGCCCGGGCCGTGGCGCCCTCCCCGGCCGCCGGTCCGGCCGGTCCGGCCGGTACGGGTCGAGCGGCGCCAGCATGAGCCCGGCCCAGTCCGGGCAGGAGCGTCACGCGCTGAAGCTCGACGCCGGCGACCCGTTGCCCACGCGGCGGGCCGAGTTCCGCATCCCACCGCACGGCGGCGGCGAGGCGGCGTACTTCGCCGGCAACTCGCTGGGCTTGCAGCCGAAGGCGCTGCGTGCCCGCCTCGGCGAGGAGCTCGATGACTGGGCGAGCCTGGCGGTCGAGGGCCATCTGGAGGGCCGACGGCCCTGGTTCTCGTACCACGAGCTACTGCGCGGGCCAGCCGCCCGGCTGGTGGGCGCCCTCCCCCGCGAGGTCGTCGTCATGAACTCGCTGACGGTCAACCTGCACCTGCTGATGGTCAGCTTCTACCGGCCGGCCCCCGAGCGGCACGCGATCCTCATCGAGGACGCCGCGTTCCCGTCCGACAGCTACGCGGTGCGCAGCCAGGCCGCCTTTCACGGCTACGACCCGGACGAGGCGGTCATCCGGCTCGCGCCTCGCGTGGGCGAGGCGGCGCTGCGTTCCGAGGACGTCGTGTCCTACCTGGCGGAGCACGGTCACAAGGTCGCGCTCGTTCTGCTGGGCGCCGTGAACTACTACAGCGGCGAGCTGCTCGACATAGCCGCGATCACCGCCGCCGGGCACGCGGCAGGGGCGGCGGTCGGCTGGGACCTGGCACACGCGGCCGGCAACGTCGAGCTCCGGCTGCACGACGCGGGCGCCGACTGGGCGGCCTGGTGTTCGTACAAGTACCTCAACGCCGGCCCCGGCTCGCTGGCCGGCGCCTTCGTCCACGAGCGGCACCTGGCTGACCGGGCCCTGCCGAAGCTGGCGGGCTGGTGGTCGACGGACCCCGCGACCCGCTTCCAGATGGCGCCGGTCGCGCGCCCGGTCGACTCCGCCGACGCCTGGCAGCTGTCGAACCCGCCGATCCTGTCGATGTCGGCCGTGCTGCTCTCGCTGGAGATGTTCGACCAGACAGGCATGCCGGCGCTGCGGGCCAAGAGCCTGCGCCTGACGGCATACCTGGAGGCGCTGCTCGACGAGGTGTGCGTCGGGCGGCCGGCCCAGATCGTCACGCCGCGCGAGCCGAGGCGCCGCGGCGCGCAGCTCTCGGTGCGCGTCCACGGCCGCGACGTCGGCCCTCTCACCGAGCGGCTGCGCCAGGAGCACGGCGTCTTCGCCGACGCCCGCCGCCCGGACGTCATCCGGCTGGCTCCGGCGCCCCTGTACAGCACCTTTCACGACTGTTGGCGCGCCGCCACCGCGCTCGCGGCCGTGCTCGACGGCGGAAGACCCGGATGAGCAGGGCTTCCGATGGCTGAACGAGCCGGGGTCCGCATGAGCCGGGGTCCGCATGAGTCATGGCCCGCCGGGTCAGAACGGGGAAGACGGCGGAGGGCGAGCGCCCAGGATCAGGTGACGGAGGACAGGTGACAGAACACCCGGGCGCGGCGGGCGGTCAGCGCGTCGTGATCGTCGGCGCGGGCCTGGCCGGCTGCCTGCTGGCGACGCTGCTCGGCCGGCGCGGGATCGAGGTCGCCGTCTACGAGCGGCGCGACGACCCGCGCGCGAGCGCGGCCGAGCGCGGCCGCTCGATCAACCTCGCGATCTCGGCCCGCGGGCTCGCGGCGCTCGGCCAGGTCGGCCTGGAGGAGCAGGTGCTGTCACGGGCGCTGCCGATGCACGGCCGGATGGTGCACGACCAGTCCGGCGCGCAGAGCTTCCGGCCGTACAGCGCCGACGGGACGCGCGCGATCAACTCGATCAGCCGGGCGGAGCTCACCCGCGCCCTGCTCGACGTCGCCGCGAAGACCCCCGGCGTCCGGCTGTCCTTCGGCTGCCGGCTGACCGGGGTGGACCTCGCCGCCGGCGAGCTGCGGTTCGAGACGGCCGACGGGCCTCAGCCAAAGCGGCTGGCAGGCTGGCCACAGACGACCTCCCAGATCGCCGACCTCCCAGATCTGCTTCGCAGATCCGGCAGGGACCCTGTCGCCGATCCGGCAGGAACCCCGAGCCGCGGAGGCGTTTCCCCATCGACACAGCTGGCGCGGGCGGACGTCGTGCTGGCCTGTGACGGCGCCTTCAGCGCCGCCCGCCGCGCGGTGACCTTCCGCACCGGTTTCACCTTCAGCCAGGACTACCTGGACCACAGGTACAAGGAGCTGACGATCCCGGCGCGCGGCGGCGAATTCGCCCTGGACCCGGACGCGTTGCACATCTGGCCACGCGGCGAGTCGATGATGATCGCCCTGCCGAACCTGGACCGGTCCTTCACCTGCACCCTGTTCTGGACCGCCGAACAGTTCGCGGCGCTGACGACGCCGGACGAGATCGTCGGGCACTTCCGCGAGCACTATCCCGACGTCGCCAGACTGGCCCCGAGCCTGGTCGACGACTACCAGCGCAACCCGCTCGGGTCGCTGGCGACGATCCGCGCCTGGCCGTGGGTTCACCACGGCACGAGCAGCACGGCTGGCACAGGCGACCCAGGCGACGCGGCCGACCCAGGCGACGCGGCCGGCACGAGCGACACCGCCAGCACGAGCGGCCGGGGTGGCGGCGCGACGCTCGCGCTCGTGGGAGACGCGGCGCACGCGATCGTCCCGTTCTTCGGCCAGGGCGCGAACTGCGCCTTCGAGGACTGCGTTGAGATCGACCGGTGCCTGGCGGAGACCGGCGGCGACTGGGCGGCGGCGCTCGCCAGTTACGAACGGCGCCGCAAGGCCAACTGTGACGCCATCGCCGAGATGGCCCTGGACAACTTCGTCGAGATGCGCGACCGCGTGAACTCGCACGCCTTCCAGGTCAGGGTCGCGGCCGAGCACTGGCTGGAGCGCCGCCTGCCAGGCCGCTACGTCTCCCGCTACGAACTGGTGAGCTTCACGACCAGGCCGTACGCCGAGATCCCGAACCGGATACGCCGCCAGAACCGGCTCACCGCCCTCGCCGCGGGCGGCCTGGCCGGAGCCGCCGGCCTGCTGGCCGCGACCGTCCGCGGACGGAACCGGTGAACGCGGGACCGACGCCGTCGACGCCCGCCGAGACCCCGCTGGGCGCCGTGACATCCCGGCCAGACATCACCGGCATCCACCCGGTCCTCCGCGGTGACGTGCCCGGTGGACGAGGAAACGGAGGACATTGGTGAGCACGGCATCAGGCACCTCCGCACCGGCCGGCGGCCCCGGCGGCCGCGCCGAAAGGGCCGACGCCACGACCAGCCACGGTGATCTGACCTATGGCGGCTACCTCCACCTCGACGAGCTGCTGTCCTGCCAGCACCCGCGCACCGACGAGCACGACGAGCTGCTGTTCGTGATCATTCACCAGGTCTACGAGCTGTGGTTCAAGCAGATCCTGCGCGAGCTCGACCTGTTGCGGCACCGCCTGGAGTCCGGCGACGGCGTCGGCGCTCTGCAGACCGCCAGGCGCGTCGCGAAGATCCTCAAGACGGTCGTGGGCCAGCTGGACGTCCTGGAGACGATGACCCCGCGCCAGTTCGCGCGCTTCCGCCCGGAGCTCGGCAGCTCGAGTGGCTTCCAGTCGTTCCAGTTCCGCTGGATCGAGGCCACCCTCGGCCGCCGCGACTTCGCCGGCTCCGGGAGCCCGGACGACGCCACCCTCGACGCCATCATGCGCCGCCGCTCGATCTTCGACTCCCTGCTGCGCTACCTCGCCACCGCCGGCTGGAAGCTCCCTGACGAGATCCTCGACCGCGACCCCCGCCTGCCCTGGCCCGGTGGGGACGAACTCGTCCAGGCGGCCCTCGCCGAGGCGTACGCCGACGAGCGCGGCGTACCCGCCGGCGTGTGCGAGGCCCTCGTCGACATCGACGAGGGCATCCAGGAGTGGCGATACCGCCACGTCAAGATGGTCGAACGCATCATCGGAGCCAGGACCGGCACCGGCGGCTCCCCCGGCGCCGAGTACCTGCGCTCCACGCTCTTCCATCCGAGTTTCCCCGACCTCTGGCAGGTCCGCTCCCGCCCCTGACGCCCAGCTCCAGGCCGGGAGGGCGCGCCGAGCACGGGCATCAGCCAGGCCCGCCGTCGCCGCGTTCGCGGATAAGATCCCCAAATGATCTCTGGTGGACAGTTGGCCGGGTTCGCCGTCGCCGCGTTCGTCCTGATCGTGGTTCCGGGTCCGAGCGTGCTGTTCGTGGTCGGGCGGGCGCTGTCGCTGGGGCGGGGGCCCGCGATCGTGAGCGCGGTCGGCAGCGGGCTGGGCAACTACGTCGTGGCGGTGCTGGTCGCCTTCGGCCTGGGCACGCTGGTGGAGCGCTCGGCGATCGCCTTCCTGGCCGTGAAACTGGCCGGCGGGACCTATCTCGTCTGGCTGGGCATCCAGGCGATCCGGCACCGCCGCGAGCTGGCGGCGGTGGCCGGTGAGCATGTCGAGGCGCTGTCGAGGTGGCGGACGATCCGGCAGGGCTTCGTCGTCGGGGTCACCAACCCCAAGGCACTGATCATGTTCGGCGCGGTGCTGCCCCAGTTCGTCAGCCGCGAGGCGGGGCACATTCCCGCCCAGATGCTGCTGATGTCGCTGCTCGCGATCGGCATCGGGCTGGTCTCCGACAGCGGGTGGGCGATGGTCGCGAGCGCCGTGCGGTCGTGGTTCACCGGGAACCCGCGGCGCCTGGCGGCCATCGGCGGCGCCGGCGGCCTGGCCATGATCGGCGTGGGCCTCAACGTCGCCGTCACCGGCCGCCATAGTTAGGGGGCGTCACCGCCACCTGCCGGCGACAGCACCCGCGGTTTCGGAGCCACCGGTCTACGCTCCGGCCGCTCCGGCCGCTCCGGCGGTCCAGAACTCGCGGACGGCGTGGGACAGGGACCAGCCCTGGCGGCGCCCGGCGCGGGCGGAGGCGGGGCGGACGGCGGGGTCGAGCGAGTTCAGGCCGAAGGCGGCGCGAGCGGCATCGTCGGCGGTGACGACCAGGACGCGGCTACCGGACTTCTCCAGGTCGTGTACCTCGTCCTCGATGCCGAGGAACGGGCCGCGGCCCGGGGTGGTCATCGGGGCCATGACGAGGACGGTGTCGTGGCCGGCGGCGAGGGTGGCGTTGGTCGCCGAGCCGGAGCCGCCGTCGAGGTAGCGGCGGCCGTCGATGCTCACGGGCGGCCAGACCCCGGGGACGGCGCAGCTCGCCGCCACCGCGTCCACCAGCGGCACGCCCGAGTCCTTGTCGAAGGTCACCAGCGTGCCGCGCTCGGCGTCGATCGCGGTGACGAGGAGCCGGCGCGCCGGCCACTCGTGCCGGGGAAGCCGGGCCTCGATGACGCGGCGCCGCTCGGCCTCGCTGACGGTCGGGGTGGCCAGCGCCATCGCGCCGATCCGGGACAGCGCGCCGGGCAGGTCACGGGCACCGCTGATGGCCTCGCCGAACATGTTCGCCAGCAGGTCGACGTCGAGCTTCACGGTGAGCTCGGCGCCAGCGCCGGCGCCCTCCAGGTGGGCGGCGAGCTGCTCGTCGAGGCTCTGCCCGGTGCGCAGCAGGGCGCCGACGACCGAGCCGGCGGACGTTCCGATCACGGTGTCCGCCGCGGTCAGGTCCGACCCGCCGTGGGTGAGCTCCGCGAGCAGCCCGATCTCCCATGCGATCCCGGCCAGCCCACCACCGCCGAGCACCAGCGCCCGCGACATCCGCCCCTCCTTCTTCCTGGTTCGCTCCGTGCGGGCACGGCGCTCCGGCCCCTCACTCGCTTCGCTCCCGAGGGACCTCCGCGCCGTGTCCTCCTCCGCTCACGGGCGCTACGGCGACCTCGCTGCGGCCCAACCACGTTCGCTTCGCTCGTGGCCGGGCCTCCGCGAGGCGCGCCTCCGCGCCCAGCACGGTCACCCACCGCCGAAACCTCACCTATCCACAGCCAGCCCGCACGGGGTCCCTTCGCTTCGCTCGTGGCCGGGCCTCCGCGAGGCGCGCCTCCGCGCCCAGCACGGTCACCCACCGCCGAAACCTCACCCATCCACAGCCAGCCCGCACGGGGTCCCTTCGCTTCGCTCGTGGCCGGGCCTCCGCGCCGACGCGGTCACCCGCCGCTGAACGTCCAATCCCTGCGGGCTCCGTTCCCGGGGTGGGCGGCCGGGTCCTGGGTGTCCTACACCAGCTGGTCGCGGAGGGTGGCGGCCGCTGCCCGGACCTCGTCGTCGAAGGCGCGGCGCAGCTGCTCGCGACGCTTGCGGCGGGCGGCGGAGACCGTCTCCGGGGTGACCGGCTCGGAGTCGGCCACGGGCGGCGCCGGTGCCGGTGGGCGGGGGACGCTCGGCGGGTCGGCGAACTCGCGGTAGAGCAGCCAGCAGCCGTGGATCCCGGCGAGCAGGTCCTCGAGAAGGTCGACCGCCGGCCGGCGCGGGTCCAGCGGGGTCAGCCGGTCCGGCAGCAAGAGCGTCTCGCCGAACTCCTCGTCGTCATCGTCATCGTCGTCGTCATCGAGGCCGCGGACGTCGTCCAGGTCGTCGTCCGCGGAACGGTCGCCCACGCCGCGGATCTGGATCGCCAGGCCCTCGGTCGGCAGGATCGGCGTGCGCGTCTGCCGGCGCGGCAGCCGCTCCTCGCCCTCGTCGTCCGGGGCCGGCGGACCGTCCTCGACGATCTCCGCGACCCATTCGAAGATGTCGTCCAGGTCGGGGTTGCGGCCCTCGGCGACGACCAGCGCGTGCGCGATCAGGTCGAGCACCGCCTCGCGGGGCGAGTCGCCCCCGTCGACCTGGTGAAGCACCAGCGTGGGCGTGCGGTGCGGGAGCGGCTCGATGGTGTCGGCCTCGGCCACGACCTGGGTGACGTCGAGGTCGGCGTGCCGGGCGGCCACGATCGCCGCCGCGTGCAGCCAGTGCGCCGCCGCGATCGCGGCCGCCGTCGGTTCGACGTCGGTGAACAGCGCGCGGCTGCCGAGCGGGTCGCCGCGCAGCAGCGCGTCGGCGGCGGCGACCTGCAGCGGCGACGCGTCCGCGCGGCTGAGCGTCACCGCCTGGCGGGCGCGGCCCGACAGCTCGCCCAGCTCGGCGCGCTCGACGGCGTCGAGCTCAGCCCGCACCTCCGCGGCGACCTCGGTGGTCAACTCGGTGTCGGAGATCGCGTGCAATGCCCGGCCGACCCGGTGCGCCGCCTCCTCGACGACGACCACGGCCTGCTGGATCAGCCCCTCATGTGGCAGGTGCGGCTGCTCGATCGCCGCTATCGCCTTGCCGAAGACATCCCTGCCGCGGCCGGTCAGGCTGTCGTCACCCGTCGGCAGCGCCTGCAGCGCCGACTCCTCCGGGTGCGTGTAGGTACGCCAGGCGGCGGCGGAGAGAAATGTCAACGTGCGCGCCAGTTGCAGCGCGTCCGACTCGTCGACGGCCCGTGGGAACCGGGCGACCTTCTCAGCGACGTCACCCAGCCCGGTATCCCACGACACCATCAGCGTGCGGTCGTGGACGTCCACCGCGTACCGGCTCATCGGCGGCCACCTCCCCGTGCGCCCGGGCACGGCCTGTTGGCATTGTGCCCGGAGGGCACCGCCCCGTTGGCATGATGCCCGCCACGTGCGGGAGAAACATGATCATGCCTCCTCCGGAGGGCGGGCACCCCCGTGATCAGGCTACGTCGAGCCAGGCGTCCTGGCACCGCCAGCCGCCCACGACGTCCACCGTGGGCCCGTCTGCCCCGCGCTTGTCCGGCTCAGGGCGGCCGCCGGCCGCCAATCGGACCGAAATGTAAATCGAACCGTAACTTACCGGTTACATTTGCGCCGCCCGGCAGCCACGTCCCGAGGCGGGCCATTGCCGATCTGCCGGGGAGAATGGCGGGATGAGGCCCGCGATCCACAGGTATGGCCCCGGTCCGGACCAGTTCGGCGAGCTGTGGCTGCCCGTGGATGACGCCGGCGCCTCGCCCACCACCGGCGTAGTGATCTTCTTGCACGGCGGGTTCTGGCGGGCGCGTTACGGTGTCTCGGAGGGATGGCCGCTGGCGGCCGACCTGGCCCGGCACGGGTACGCGGTGTGGAACCTGGAGTACGGGCGGGTCGGCCGGGGCGGCGGCTGGCCGGCGACGTTCGCGGATGTCGCGGCCGGAATCGACCTGCTCGCCGACCTACCCGTCGACACGTCACATGTCGTCGCGATCGGGCACAGCGCGGGCGGCCACCTCGCGACATGGGCGGCCGGGCGGGCGAAGCTGCCCGCCACGGCGCCGGGCGCCGGGCCGCGGGTGCGGCTGACGGCGGTGGTGTCCCTGGCGGGCGCGCTGTGGCTCGCGGACTGCGCGCGCGGCGGCGTCGGCGGGACGGCGGCCCTCGACCTCATGGGCGGCGGCCCGGACGACCTGCCCGGGGAGTACCGCCTGGCCGACCCGTCCGCGGCCATCCCGCTGCGCGTGCCCGTCCTGTGCGTCCACGCCCGCGCCGACGACGAGGTCCCGTTCGGCCAGAGCGTCCGCTACGTCGAGGCCGCCACCGGAGCCGGCGCCCCCGCGAGCCTGCTGGAAGCCCAGGGCGACCACTACACGCTGACCGACCCCTCTTCCCCCGACTGGTCCCTGGTCGTCGAGGCCCTCCCCGGCCTTCTCGGCGCCGGGTAGGGCCTGGCGGCCTATGCCCGCTCTGGGTGGCCTTGACGCCAGCTATTCACTCACTACATAGTTGCGGAGTGTCTTCGACCGGATCCGTCACGTCGCACGTGCTGCTGGGCCTGCTGGCCGGCGGGCCCCGGCATGGATACGAGCTGAAGCGGTCCTACGACGAGCAGCTGCCGCGCGCGCGGCCGCTGGCGTTCGGGCAGGTCTACACGACGCTTGCCAGGCTGGTGCGCGACGGCCTGGTGACGCCCGTGGGCCAGGACCAGGCCGGCGGCCCCGAGCGCACCAGCTACGCCATCACCGCCGAGGGCCTCGCGGGCCTGCGCGCCTGGCTCACCGCGGTGGAGCCGCCGGCGCCGCACGTCGCCGGCGCGCTGCTGGCCAAGGTCGTCGTCGCCCTGTTCGCGGCGGACGCTGCCACGGCGCGGGACTACCTCGTCGCGCAGCGGGCGACGCACGCCGCCAGGCTGCGCGAGCTGACGGCGCTGAAGGCCGACCCGGCGACGGGGCTGTCCGACGTGATCGCCCTCGACTACGCCATCACCCACCTCGACGCCGACCTGCGCTGGCTGCGCACCACGCTGGAACGGGTCGCGACTCAAGCCCAGGAAGGCTCTGCATGACCACAGTCCTGCTGGAGGCCCGCGGCCTCGTCCGGTCGTACGGGGCCGTCGCGGCCCTGCGCGGGGTGAATCTCGCGATCGCGGAAGGGGAGATCGTCGCGGTGACCGGGCCCAGCGGCTGCGGCAAATCCACCCTGCTGCACTGCCTCTCGGGCATCCTGCGCCCGGACGCCGGCGAGGTCGTCTACCGCGGCCGACGCATCGACAACCTGTCCGAGGCCGAGCGGTCCCGGCTGCGGCGCACCGAGCTCGGTGTGCTGTTCCAGTTCGGGCAGCTGGTCTCGGAGCTGTCCGCGGCGGAGAACGTGGCCCTCCCACTTCTGCTGGCCCGCACCAGCCGCCGCCGCGCCCGCACCGCCGCCCTGTCCTGGCTCGAGCGGCTCGGTGTCGCCGAGGTGGCGGACGCGCTGCCCGGGGAGATGTCCGGCGGGCAGCGGCAGCGCACCGCGCTGGCACGCGCGCTGGTCACCGAGCCCCGGGTGCTGTTCGCCGACGAACCCACCGGCGCGCTGGACACCCTGGCGGGCGAGCAGATGCTGGGGCAGCTGGTGCGGCTCGCGACCCAGCAGAGGACGACGGTCGTCCTGGTCACGCACGATCCGAAGGTCGCCGGCTACGCGCACCGCGAGATCACGCTGCGAGACGGCCAGATCGACCCGACCGGGCTCGGCCTCGCCGGCGCCGGGCTGGCCATGGTGGACACCGAGGGCGTGGGATGAGGCCCGGAACGCTTGTGCGGCTGGCGTCCGTCGGCAGCCGGGCCGATGCCCTGCGCGTCGCGCTCACCGCGTTGTCCGCGACGCTGGCGACGCTCGCCGTTCTGACCGCCGCCACAGTGCTGGCCATCCCCGAGCTCGCCGGCCCGCTCGCTGGCACGGCGGCCAACAACACGACCTACCGGAGCGCCCTGCTGAACGAGCCCGGCCTGCGGCCCGGCGTGGTGATCGCCCTGATGCTGCTGACCATCCCGGTGCTGGCGCTCGCGGGCCAGTGCGGACGCCTCGGGGCGCCGGCCCGCGACAGAAGGCTGGCCGCGGTTCGGCTGGCGGGCGCGACCCCTGGTCAGACCGTCTCGCTGACTGCCGCGGAGACCGGGCTGGCGAGCACGCCCGGCGTGGGTATCGGGTTCGCGGCCTATCTGGTGGGCCGGCGGGTACTGGACCGGCCGAACCAGGACGGCCGGCTGCCGCTGCCGACGGATGTTCTGCCGCCCTGGCCGGCGTTGCTCGCGATCGCCCTGGGGCTACCGCTCGTCGCCGCCCTGACGGCGGCGCTCGTGCTGCGGCGGGTCCGGGTCACGCCGTTCGGCGTCGTGCACCGGCAGCGGCTCCCGGCTCCCCGGCCGTGGCCAGCCTTCCTGATCGTGCCGGGGGTGGCCTGCTTCGCCGTGTTGCGACCGCTCCTGCGGTACGCCGAACGCCACCGGCTCGACGTGCCAGAGGGCGCCTTCATCGCGCTCCTGTTCGCGGGCGCGCTGGCCGCACTCGTCGGGCTCCTGCTGGGCACCGGCTGGATCTCCCACGTCGCCGGCCGGGTTCTGCACCGGGTCGCGCGCCGGCCAGCCGCACTGCTCGCCGGGCGCCGGCTCATCGCGGACCCATGGGCCAGCAGCAGGGTCTTCGCCGCGGTGCTCGCCTGCGTCCTGTTCGGCGGCGGCGCGGCGGGGATGCGGGCCTACTTCGCCACGGAGGCCGACACCCGGCGGGCCTACGACCAGTGGTGGACCGTCCAGCAAGGATTCCGATACACGCCGGGTGGCGATGATTCCTCCCTACGGGACATGGACCTGGTCTACGCGGCGGTGCTGGTGGGTCTGACGATCGCGACGCTCGGCCTGCTGGTCGGCCTCGCCGAGGGGATCGTCACCCGCCGCCGGACCTACGCGGCCCTGGTTGCCTCCGGGGTGCCTCGCGGCGTTCTCGCCCGCTCGATGTTCTGGCAAACCCTTACACCCGCCGTGCCCGCGGTGCTGGTAGCGCTGGCGGTCGGCGTGACGATGACCTGGTCGCTGACGATCGAGGCGAGTACCGGAGGCCAGGTCGGGACGCTCCCGGGCGGCCCCACCGCCGTGGCACCCGAGCTCACTCGCGGGGTCCCGATCCCGTTCGCCGACCTCGGGCTTTTCGCCGGCGGCACGATCCTCGCGATCGTCGCGATGACCGGCCTCGCCCTGCTCTTCCTCCGCCCGAGCGTGTCCACGGAGGAGCTGCGCACCACGTAACGCGACGCTGACCTCGCCCGCCGGTCTGGCGGACGAGGTCAGCGGTGACGACGTGCCACCGTTGTCCCCGCGGTCATCTGTCCCCGCGGTCGCCGCCCGCCTGGGCGCACGGCGACCGCGGGAATCCGGTCACCCGATCAGATGGTCAGCGGGTCAAACGACTACTTGGCGCGGACGTAGGTCTTCGCGTTCGGGCCCTCGTAGAGCGGAGCCACGATCTTGAGGCGGACGTCTGCGGTCGCGTCTGGCTTGACGACGAAGGACTGCCTGGTCGGGGAGATGCCGGGCTTCGAGTAGTCCAGCTTGCCGGTCAGGCCACCGGTGTCCAGCGTGGTCAGGCCCTTCTTGGCGGCGACGATACCGGCGGGGGTCAGGTCGCCGGCGGCGCAGGCCGCTTCCAGGATCTTGGCCATCACGGTCGCGGTCGCGTAGCCCGTGGAGAGCGCGGGGGTCGGGATCGCGTCGGCCTTGCCCACCGCCTGCCGGTAGGCGGCCAGCACGGTGGCGGCCTCGGCCGTCGGGAGGGTGCCGTTCCCGCCGGCGAAGTAGAACCGGTCCAACAGGACGTCCTTCGCGTCGCCGGTCAGCAGGTCCGGCGTGTAGGTCGGGCCGTTGCCGAGGAGCGGCACGTTCAGGCCCTGGGTCTTGGTCGCGGCCGCGAGCGCGGCGGTCTGCGTCGGCGTGCCGGTGATCGCGATGACCCCGACTCCCTGCCCCTTGAGGGCAGTCACCTGCGAGCTCAGGTCGTTCTGTAGGGGGCCGACCTTCTGCTCGAAGACCTGGGACCCGTTCTGCGCGGCCCAGTACTTCACGCCGGCGTCGGCGTTGATGCCGTACTCGCTGTCGTGGTAGATGTGGCCGATCTTGACGCCCTTGGAGATGACGCCCTTCTCGAGCAGGTAGTCCAGGCCGTTGATGGACTCGACGTCATAGGTCGAGCCGACGATCGCGTAGTTCGGGTTGTCCGAGAGGGACTGCGACCAGGCCAGTGGGATCCCGACCAGGTCGTCGGCGGTGAGGTCCTCGGACAGCGCGGTGGCGATGGCCGAGCCGAGCACCATCTGCATCGCCGCCACCTTGGGCTTCATGGCGGCGTACGCGGTGGTGGCCTTCTGAACGTTGTAGCCGCTGTCGGCGTTCTCCAGCTTGACGGTGTACGTCCCGCAGATCCCGCCGTTCTTCTGGTTGTAGTCCTTCCAGAAGAGGTCATAGGCGATCGCGAGGTCCTTGCCGCTGGCGGCGAAGAATCCGGTCACGTCGTTGAGGTTGCCGAGAGTGAGCTCGGTTCCGCTGATCCCTTGGCCGGTCTTGACGACCTTCGCGCTTCCGCTGGCCGCGGGCGCCGCGGGTTTGTCGTCGTCGCCCTTGGTACTGCAGGCGGCGGCCAGCAGGGTGACCACCGAGAGGCCTAAGGCCAGCGAGACGCGGCCAGCTGACCGCCATCGCGGCCCGCGGCCCCGCCCAGCCATGACTGGAGACATAGAGGTTCCCTTCTTCCCCCGGCTCACCCGAATGGCGAGTCCGACACACGGCGTCTGGCAGGTTCCGACCCGGTGGTCCGTCAGCCGCCGGAGGTCGCGTCGGCCGGCGCGCCCACCGGGACGGATGTGGCGGCGCCGGCCGCGTCCACGTCGGCGGTGCCGCCCGCCGAGGCGCGTTCGCCGCGCGGCGGAGCGGTCCCACCGCCGTCAGGTGGTAGCCCGTCGTCTCCACGGCGCAGCGCCGCGGCGCGGCGGCGGCGCACCAGTGCGTAGGCGATGCCGGCGAGCCCGCGCGGCTGGAAGAGGACGAAGAGGATCACGGCGATGCCGTAGGCGTACTTGGCCGCCTCCGCGGAGGTGACGCCGCCGCTGCCGGGCTCTGCCAGGAACGGCAGGCTTTCGCTGTACTGCTCGAGCAGCAGGGGCAGCCCGATGACGAAGACCGCGCCGGCCATGGCGCCGCCGACCGAGCCAAGACCGCCAAGCAGGATGATCGCGAGGTACTGGATCGAGACCTCGACGGTGAACGACTCGGGCGCGACGCTGCCGATCGACAGGGCGTACAGCACCCCCGCCAGCCCCGCGTACATCGAGGACACGAGGAACGCCCTGGCCCGGTAGCCGGTGACGTCGATGCCGGTGACCGCGGCCGCGATCTCGCCGTCCCGGACCGCCCGCAGCGCCCGCCCGGGCCGAGACCGCAGCAGGCCGTAGGCGAACCAGGCCGCGAGCACGACGAGGACGAGGCCCAGGTACCACAGCCGCTCCGCGCGCCCGAACGGTACGCCCAGCACCTTGAGGCCGGAGTTGTCATCGTCGAAGACGAACCCGAACAACGAGAAGTCCGGGGTGCGCCGGCCGTTGTAGCCGCCGGTCAGCGGGGACGCGGAGTTCAGCACGTGCTGGCCGACGAACACCAGCCCCAGCGAGGCGATGCCGAGGTAGATCCCGCGCAGCCGCGCGGCGACCGGGCTGAACAGCAGGCCTGCTATCCCGGAGATCAGGACGGCGAGCACCATCGCGAGAAGCGGTGGAAGGCCGAGCCCGCCCAGGTGACGGCTGCCCAGCGTGCTCGGCTCGCTCGCCAGCCAGCAGTAGCTGATCGCGCCGACGGCGAGGAAGAAGGCGTGCCCGAGCGAGAGCTGGCCCGTGGTGCCGACGAGGATCGTCAGGCCGATCGCGCCGATCACCGCCGCGAAGATCGAGAAGCCGACCCGCAGCCAGAACTCCTCCAGATACAACGGCAGCGCCGCGAGGATCAGCAGGGCCACCAGCAGCGACACCAGGAGGAGCCGGGTGGCCAGCGCCGCGCGCGGCCCGTGGGAGACACGAACGTCAGACACGGGTCAGCTCCCTCGTGCCGAACAGGCCGGCGGGACGCGCCAGCAGGACCGCCAGCATCAGGACGTAGGGCACGGCCCCGCCGAAGTCGCCGCCGAGGAACTGCAGATGTTCGGCATAGCCGGCGATCAGGGACTGGACGACGCCGACGAGCACTCCGCCCGCCAGCGCGCCGGTGGTCGAGTCCAGGCCACCGATGATGGCGGCCGGGAAGGCGAGGAACGCGACGGTGCGGATCGACGGATCCAGGCCGGGCGTCGGGCTGCCGGTCAGGAAGACGGCGGCCACGGCCGCGAGCCCGCCGGCGACCAGCCAGGCCAGGGCGCTGACCTGCCAGTGCCGGATCCCCATCAGCGCGGCCGCCTCCGCGTCCTCGGCGCTGGCACGCAGCGCCACTCCCCAGCCGGTGAAGCGGAACGCGGCAAGGAACGCCAGGATCAGGACGGCCGCCGTCCCCATGGCGATCAGCCGGTTGTAGGAGAGGCCGACGCCGCCGACCGAGAAGGCTCCGGTCCCCCAGGGCTGGTCCAGGGAGAGCACCCTGGAGCCGATCCGCCGGGTCAGGTCGGTCGCGATCACGATGTCCAGGCCCAGCGTCATGATCGTCAGGGCGGCGACCTGCCCCTGGCTGGCCAGCCCCGTGCCCCGGCCCACCCGGGAGAACAGCAGCCGTTCGAGGACGACGGCCAGCAGCGCCGTCCCGGCGACGCCGATCGCCACCGCCGCGGCGAACCCGATCGACGGCACGAGCCGGGCGGTCACATAGGCGCCCACGAAGAGCATCGAGCCGTGCGCGAAGTTGAGCACCTCACTCGCCTTGAAGATGATCACAAATCCGAGCGCGATGAGCGCGTACACCGCGCCCTGCGAGATCCCGTTGACCAACAGCGAGACGAACGTCGTCACGGCTGCTCCTTCCCTGTGCTGACCGCGACGGTTCCGACGTCCCCGCCGTCCGCGGGCGGGTCCTTCGCCTCCGCGCCAGCGCCGGCGCTCTGGGTGCCGGTACCGCGCACGCCGGTGTTCTCCTTTTCGGCGCTCTCCTCCGTGGCGCCGCCCTCGGCTCTGTCGCCCGCGGAGCTGGCGCCTTCGGGGCTGGCGCTCGCGGGGCTGGCGCTCGCGGGGCTGGCCGCGGGGTCGTCCTCGTCGCCGGTGCCGAGATAGGCGCGGATCACGGCCGGGTCGCGGCTCACCTCGGTCGGGGTGCCGTCGGCGACCACCCGGCCGAAGTCGAGCACCGTGACCTGGTCGGCCAGCGACATGACCATGGTCATGTCGTGCTCCACCAGCAGGACCGTGATCCCGAGGGAAGCCCGGATCGCCCGGATCGTCGCCGTCATCTGGGCGGTCTCCACCGCGTTCATGCCGGCGACCGGCTCGTCCAGCAGCAGCACCCGCGGCTCCGTCGCCAGCGCCCGCGCCACCTCGACCCGCTTGCGGTCGCCGTACGGAAGGATTCCGATCGGCACGTGCAGGCGCTCTCCGAGGTCGAGGAACTCGGCGATCTCGCGCGCCCTGGCCCGGTGCAGCCGCTCCTCGTGGCGCGCCGAGGGGATCCGCAGGCCCGCGCTGAGAAAGCCCGTGCGCATCAGGTGATGCCGGCCGATCATGATGTTGTCGAGCACCGACTCGTACGGTGAGCCGGCGAGGTTCTGGAACGCGCGGCCGACCCCGAGTGCCGTGACCCGGTGCGGCCGCTGTCCGGTCAGCACCGTGCCCCCGAGCAGCACCCGGCCGGACGTCGCCCGGTACACCCCGGAGATGACGTTGAACAGCGTCGACTTGCCGGCGCCGTTCGGCCCGATCACCGCGTGGATGGTCCCTGGCTCGGCCCGCAGTGACACGTCGGCGAGCGCGGCGAGCGCCCCGAAGCGAACCGTCACACCCTCGACCGCCAGCGGTTCGGCCACCGCCAGCGAGTCGGTCACCTCCGTGGCCACGACGTCGCTCACTGTGCCTCGGGTTCGCTCCGTCGCCGCACTCGCTCCGCGGCCGTCCTCGTCCCTCGGACGACCACTCCGCTCGATTGCTCCTGCGCTCACTTCGGCTCCCCCGCGGGCACGCCGCCCTGGTCAGCTGCGGCACCGACCCGGCCCCGGGGCCGGGGCAGGAGCCGCCGGGCCGGCGACGGCTGCCACCGGGACAGCGTCCGCGCCGGGCTCGCCGGCCGCGGGGGTTCGGGATCCGGAGATGCGGGGCTCGCGGGATCACCGGGGGCGGGAGGTGCGGCGCCCGGAGCGGCCTCACCCGCCACCGCCAGGTAGCGCCGCGCGACCTCGTCGGAGGCTGCGAGCTCGGCCGACGGCCCCGACAGCGATGTACGCCCGAGCTCCAGGACGTAGGCCACCTCGGAGAGCGCCAGCGCCATGGCGGCGTTCTGCTCGACGAGGACGACCGAGACGCCCTGGGCGTTGATCTCCCTGATCGCCGCGCCGATCTTGCCGATGATCTGGGGGGCGAGCCCCAGCGACGGCTCGTCGAGCAGCAGCATCCGGGGCGCCGACATCAGGCCGCGCCCGATCGCGAGCATCTGCTGCTCGCCGCCGGACAGCAGCACGGCCCGGGAGTCGCGCCGTTCGGCCAGCAGCGGGAAGAGCTCGTAGACCCGGTCGCGGGCCTGGGTGCGGGCCGCCCGCCCGCGCACCGACATCCCGCCCGCCCGCAGGTTCTCCTCGACGGTCAGCCGGCCGAAGATCCGGCGTCCCTCGGGCACGTGCACCAGGCCTAGCCGGACGATGTCCGCGGCGCCCCGGCCGGCGAGGTCCTGACCGTCGAACCGGAGCGCGCCGGCGGTGACCTTCCCGCCGTGCATCCCCAGGGTGCCGGACACGGTACGCAGCAGCGTCGACTTGCCGGCGCCGTTGCTTCCCAGCACCGCGACGACCTGCCCTGTGCCGACCGACATCGTCACGCCGCGCAGCGCCCGGACCACGCCCGCATAGACAACCTCGAGTGAATCGACGACTAACAACTCCGGCTGGCTTCCAGCAACCACGCAGGACCTCCGCGGCACCCAGGACCCGTCAATCCAAAGATCAACGAGAGACAGTTGCACAATGAAACGTGTCGCAGGTCACCAGGATTGCGGTATCAGGCCGACAACACAAGCGACTCGGGCAAACACGCACAGCGCCGGCCAGGCCGGGCAACCGGCCGCCCGACTCGCGCCGGCCGAGCCAGGGCAGGCCGAACGTCCGGCCTGCCCAACCCGCGCCGACAACGGAACGGAGCCGGGCGTGAAACGGGTGGTCGCACCCGTCGCGACCCCGCCAGCGAAGATCGGCAAGCTGATGGAGACCGCGCGCCGAGACCGCCAGGGGACTGTCGCGAGTGAGCAGCCGGGCACCGCGCGTTGCCGTTGTCGCCCGCGCGAGACCGATCAGTGCGAAAGCAGCCGACCCAGGTCGGCACGAAACGCATTCACGACACCACCAGTGACTAGTACGACACCCGAGTAGCTGTGCCGTGGGTCACAAGAATCACCGCATGCGGCGGCAAGCGCAAGTGATCCGGAGCGGTGAGGCGCGAGACCGCCCGGCCGTCGGTCACCAACGGGCGAACGGCCACCCGTCACACCCGCACGGCCCGCGCAGGCATCTGACACGTTCGGCGCGCGGCCCGCCGCTCCCGGATCCGTCGGAGATCGCTGGCCGGGTATGCGTATCGACGCGGCGCCTGGCCAACGAGGACTCGCGGAAGCGGCTTGGTGCCGCTTCCACCAAGATTCGGCCGGTGGCATCGCCGCGCCGCGGGCTAGACCAGCGGTTCTGTGTCCGGATCCGAACCGGCGAGGGTTCGGAGTCCGGATCCGGATACAGCCCCGGCGATCCCCCGGGCCGAGGGCGGGCGAACGTCGCCGGGGACGGCCCTAGCCGCGCAGCGGGCGGCCGAACTTGTCGCGGACGTTGCCGGTCAGCATCATCACGCCGTCGATGAGCGACCAGATACCGAGGCCGCCACAGGTGAGCAGCTGGGCGACCGCGATCCCATAGTCGCCCATGTACCAGCGGCCGGCACCCACTCCGCCGAGAAGAAGCTGCAGCAGACCGGCCGTCAGCTTGTCCTTGTCCGAGAGCGGCTCACCGGTGATCTGGTGCCGGCCGAACGGCGCGGACGGGTCGGCTCCGTACGGGTAGCCGGGCCCGTAGCCAGGAGCCGGCGGATAGCCCGGGGCTGGCGCGAATCCGGGGCCTGGCGGATAGCCCCCCGGCTGCGCATACCCGGCATTGGGGTCGGCGCCGGGCGGGTAGCCCCCGGTGGGCGGGTACCCCGCGTTCGGGTCCCCATAGCCCGGGGCGGGCGGATATGCCGCGTTCGGATCCCCATAGCCCGGGGCGGGCGGATATGCCGCGTTCGGATCCCCGTAACCGGGGGCAGGCGGGTATCCCTGGCCGGGCTGCGGGTAACCCGCGCCAGGCGGCGGCTGATCGGGCCCGGGCTTCGCGAACGGGTCCGGCATCTGGCCAGGCGCTGGGGTCGTCATAGGGGCTCCAAGTGTTCCCGGACTGGGCGGAACCGTACCAGCGACGATCCAGGCGCAGTGCGGCGCCGTCCCCGACGCGACACCGAGCCGTACGGACGACCAACAAACGGCTATCGGTACGGAAGGCGCACTACCGGGCCACATCCGCGGTGGCGCGTCCCGCCGGTCGACCGTGGCTCACGGTGACAAGGTCACCGCGAAGAGGGGCCGGTGCCGAACGGACATCCCGGCCGACCCGACAGACAGCCGGTGGCCGGAGCTCACGCATGGACAACCTCTCGGTGATCCCAGCCGCACGCGGCGAGCGGCCGCCCCCGCCCGGCTCGCCGACGGTACCGGTCACGATGAACCGCCCGACCACCACGAGGCACGTCGCCAGTGCGACTGCCGGCACCGACGCGGCTACCGGCACCGACGCGCCCGTACCGTCGCCACCGCGCGACCGGACTCTCGCCGACGCCGACGCCGACGCCAATGCCGAGGCGCCGACCATCACCATCGCCCTGCCGATGCCGAGACGCGACGAGTCCTCGCGGGTGAGGGGCGGGCCGCCCGCGGACACCGTTCCCGACGCCGGCAGCGCGTCGGACCCGCGTCGGCCGCCCCGTGCGCGCGGCGGCGCCACGGCGGCGCGGCGCGCGGCGGCGACGGCGTCCAGCTCGGCCAGGGCGACGTTGGAACCGCTGGGCGGCCGGGTCGAGCACCTGCTGCGCGAGCGGCTCGGGGTGACCCTTCGCACGCCCGGTCGAGGCGGCCGGATCTTCCTGACGATAGCCGGCGGCACGGTCATCCTCATCGCCCTCGGCTCGGTGGTGCTGGGCATCGGCGGCGGGCCGGCGGCGCTGCGCCCGCTCACGCCGGCCACCACCACCGCCCCGATCGCGACGACGAGTGAGCCCCGCCAACCGGTGAACGAGGTGGCGGGTATCCCGATCACCGCCACGCGGACCTACCTGCTGACCTCCTACGCGCCCGGCCGTGGCTACCGGAGCCGGGTGGAGGCCTCGCCGCGCGAGCTAGCCGTCGGTCGGCAGTACCGGCACCTACCCCGCCGCGGTGACGACCACATGTCCACCGCGGAGATCGTCTTCCCGCTGCTGCCGGCGCCGGCGGCCTGCGTGAGCCGGGTGGAGCTGCGGCTCACGCTGCTCGGGACCGAGGGCGACCTGGACAACGAGGGGCCCTACCCGCTGGCCGCCTACCCGTCGGCGCTCACCGGGCTCGCCGCCGGGAAGGTTCCGGCCAGGGTCCCCACGCTCGACCTGGTCGCGAACCGCCCGCGTGGCAGCCTCGACTGGACCCGCTACGACGGGACGCAACCGGCCGGCGACCTGGCTGCGCCCGACCAGCCCGCCGACGACCTGGCGGCGGCCGATCGGCCCGCCGGCGGCGATGCCACGAGACAGGCGCCGCCCGCCGGGCCCCGAGAGGTCAGTGCGGATGTCACCGAGCTCTACCTGCGCTGGGTCGCTGGCATGCCGACGGCGAAGGGAGAGATCAGCGTCCCGCTTGGCACGCCGCTGGTGCTGGCCGTGCGCCCCGCCTTCACCAACATTCTCGGCACCTGGCGGCACACATACGGCGGCAGTGACACCAGCGCCCCGCCACGCCTGGTCTGGAACCGCCTCGTCCACTGTCCTCCCCGACCGGCGGCACCTTCCCCACCGATCGCGCCCTCCCACCGATCGGCTAGGTAAGGCACGAAGCAGGCGACGCGTTTCAGGCGTCGATGCTCAGCGCCGCGATCCGGTCCAGGTGCTCGCCGGCGTCGCCGAACGTGCCCACGAGCCGCTTGGCCCGCTTGTAGAAGAAGTGCGCCTCGTGCTCCCAGGTGTAGCCGATCCCACCGTGATACTGGATCATGGCCCCGGTCGCCCGCTCGGCCGCGTCGTTGGCCTTGGCCTTGGCGACCGCGACGGCGAGCGCGGCGTCCGGTAGCGCGGCGTCGACGGCGTGCGCCGCGTAGAGCGCGGCGTGCTCGGCCATGAGGACGCCGACATGCAGGTCGGCGAGCGTGTGCTTGATGAACTGGAAGCTGCCGACCGCCTTGCCGAACTGGACTCGGGTCTTGTCGTACTCGATGGTCCTGGTCAGCGCGGCCCGGGCGGTGCCGACCAGGTCGGCGGCCGCGAGGACGGCACCGCGTCGGCTCAGCTCGGCGAGGACGGCCGCGTTCGACTCTGGCAGCCGCTCGCCGGCGGCGCCGTCGAGGGTGAGCGCGCCGAGGCGGGTGGTGCCGTCATAGGTGTCGAGCGCCGTGACGGTGACGGACGCGGACGTCGGGTCGACGAGGTAGAGGCCGATCCCGCCATCCGGCTCCTTCGCGGCGACGACCGCCGTCCGGGCGACCCCCGCGTACTCGACCGGAGACGCCGTCCCGGTCAGCCGGGTACCTCCCGGATCGATGTCAGCCGTCACGCCCACCCCGGACTGGTCGAACGAGCCGCCGGGGGCGCGCAGCGCCACGGTGGCGACCAGCTCGCCGGCCGCGAGCGGGCCGAGCACGGCCGCCCGCTGGGCGGGTGAGCCGGCGAGCCGGACGGCCTCCCCCACGAGCACGGTCGGCAGCCACGGCCCGGGCACGGCGCCGGCGCCGAACGCGCGGGCGAGCACCTGCGCGTCGAGCAGGCCGAGGCCCATCCCGTCGTTCTCCTCGGGCACGAGCACGGCGAGCCAGCCCTGCTCGGCGAACGCCTTCCACAGCTCGGCCGGGTGGCCGTCGCCCGCGGTGTCCTCGAACACGGCGCGCACGGCCGTCAGGTCGAACCGGTCGGCGAGAAAGTCGCGGACGGTCTCGGCAAGTGCCCGCTGTTCGTCGGTCAACGCGAAGTACACGGCGATTCCCCCTACCGCGGCAGGCCGAGCACCCGCTCGGCGACGATGTTGCGCTGCACCTGCGACGAGCCGCCCCAGATCGTCACCGACCTGGTCCAGAACGCCTCGAACTGCAGCGAGGCGAGGTCGAGGCCGTCGACCGGGCTGGTGACGACGCCATCCAGGCCGAGCAGATGGTCGAACGTCTCGAAGAGCTTCTGGTAGGTCTCCGACCACTGCAGCTTGGTGATCGACGACTCGGAGCCGAGATCGCGGCCCTGCTCGACCTGGGTGAGCACGTGCATCGCGTGGTAGCGCAGGCATTCCAGCTCGACGAGGCGGCTCGCGAGCTCGCGGCGCAGCGTCGGATCGGTGTCCCGGCCCAGCCGGCGCGCGGCGGCGACGATCTCGTCGTAGCCACGCCGGTACGTGGCGTACTGCGAGATGCCGGACGCGCCGCGCTCGAACGACAGCAGCAGCATCGCGGTCTTCCAGCCGTTGCCGACGCCGCCGAGGCATTCGGACGCCTTCACCCGGGCGTCGGTGAAGAACACCTCGCCGAACTCGCTCGCGCCGCTGAGCTGGCGCAGCGGGCGGGTCTCGACGCCCGGCTGACGCATGTCGACGAGCAGCATCGAGATGCCGCGATGCATCCCATGGCTGCGCCGCGCTTCCGGGTCGCGTCGCGCTGTGCCCGCCTCCAGAGCACCCGATTGATCATTATTTGTGCCGACTGGCGAGATCCCACCCTCTGCCTGCCGGCCCGGGCCCGGTCCCGGCTCGGTACGCACCAGGGTGAACAGCTTGTCGCCGTGCATGGCGTTGGTCGTCCAGATCTTCTGGCCGTTGACGACGTACTCGTCGCCGTCGAGCACACCGGACGTGCGCAGCGCCGCGAGGTCGGAGCCGGCACCCGGCTCGGAGAAGCCCTGGCACCAGATCACCTCGTTGCGCAGCATCGGGCCGATGATGTCGCGCTTCTGCTGGTCGGTGCCGATCGCCATCACCGTCGGCGCGAGGAACGTCAGGCCGAGCGCGTTGGCCGACTGCGGGGCGTGGGCGAGCGCCATCTCCTCGTCGTAGATCGCCTTCATCCCCGGGGTGCCGCCGCGGCCGCCATACTCCGTCGGCCAGGCGATGCCCGCGAAGCCCGCGTCGTGCTTGCGTCGCTCCCAGTCACGGCGCAGCTCGAAGCCCTCGTCGTCGGAAACGCTCCGCCAGAAGCTCGGGTCCCGCCAGGCGGCCGGGATGTTGGCGTCGAGCCAACCGCGCAGCTCCGAGCGGAACTTCTCCTCCTGCGGGGTGAACGTCAGGTCCATGGTGCTCGCTCCGCGACTCGTCGGTAACGTCGACTCGTTAGCAATGTTGACTCGTTAGTAACATGACGGCGGATCAGGTGGCAGCTGACGGGCCCGTCGCCGGCCGTGCCGCGCCCCTGCGGGCCGCCGCTCCGTCCGGACGGGGCATCTGCGGGTCAGGTAGCTCGTTGTAGCGCGCGAGCAGGCGGCCGAAGACGGCCAGGTCCTCGTCGGGCCAGCCGTCCAGGCGGGTCTGCATCCGGGCGCGCAGCACCTTGTCCACGGCGTCGAGCGTCGCCTGGCCGACGACGCTGACCCGGACGAGCTGGACGCGGCTGTCGGCGCGGTCGGGCTCGCGGTCCACCAGGCCCGCGGCGACCAGCTCGCTCAGCTGTCGGCTCACCGTCGACTTGTTAAGCCGGAAGAAGGCGACCAGGTCGGCGGCCCGCGCCTCACCCACCTCGGAGAGGTACAGCAGCAGCGAGTACGCCGCCAGCGACAGCCCCGGATGCAGCTCGCTCGCCTCCCCCCGAACCCGCCGGACCAGCTGCGCGAGTTCGCTGTAGATGGCCGCGGCCAGATCCTCGCGCCCGGACCCGGCGGCCCGTTCCGTCATGCCTGCTCCCCTGGTATGGCCATCCTTGCCCCCTACTGCCCGCGACGGGCTCCAAGCGCGCCAGGCGGCGCCGTCGTGGCGCCCTTCCCCCGAACAATGCCTGGACGGGCTCCAAGGGTGCGAGGCCGCGCCATCCGGCAGGTCAGCACGCCTTCGCCCGCGGCCACGTGCACGCGGGAAATTTGGTTGAGTTAGGCAACCGAAACGTATGACAGTCTGCCGGGTCGCGGCCCGACAACGGCGCACTATCCCGGCCGGAGTGGGCCGGAGTGGACGGCCCCGACGGCGACTGTCGGCGCCACCCGGCACGATGGTGTCGGGCGGCCCACCCGCCCGCCCGCCCGCTCCCCGGTCGCAGGAGCCAGGAGGTAGACCCGATGACCGGATCGGCCCGTTCGGCCGGCCCCGCCCCCATATCGAGCGCCCCGACCATCGAGGTGGCCGGCAGCCCCGGCCGGCTCGGCCCGGCCGGGCGGGCGGCTGCGCTGCGCCGCCTCGCCGAGGAGACGTTCGACGTCCTCGTCATCGGCGGCGGTGTCACCGGCGCGGGCACGGCACTCGACGCGGCGTCCCGCGGCCTGTCCGTCGCCCTCGTCGAGGCCCGCGACCTGGCGGCGGGCACCTCGAGCCGCTCCAGCAAGCTGATCCACGGCGGCCTGCGCTACCTCGAACAGCTCAACGGCGCGCTGGTGCGCGAGGCGCTGCGGGAGCGGACGCTGCTGCTCGACACGCTCGCCCCGCACCTGGTCCGCCCGGTGCAGTTCCTGCTGCCGCTGACCCACCACGGCTGGGAACGCGCCTACATCGGCAGCGGGGTGCTGCTGTACGACACCCTCGGGCAGGGCCTGTCCCGGATCGGCCCCGGTGCCGGCGCTCCACGCGTTCCACGGTCTGCCTCGTCGACCGGGGAGGGACCCCGTGCCGGCGGCCTGCCGATGCACCGGCACCTGACCCGCAAGGCGGCGCTGCGCGAGTTCCCGTCGCTGCGCCCGGACGCGCTGGTGGGCGCGATCCAGTACTGGGACGGCCAGGTCGACGACGCCCGGCACACGATGTTCGTCGCCCGCACCGCCGCCCGGTTCGGCGCCGCGGTCGTGACGTCGGCGGAGGTCGTCGGCCTGCTGCGGGAGGACCGGGACTCGTCCCCGATCGGCGAAGACGGTCCGGGAGATCCGCGGGTGACCGGCGCGATCGTGCGCGACCTGGAGGCGGGCGAGGCAGCCGGCTCCCCCGGAACCCGGGAGATCCGCGTCAGGGCGCGGCAGACGATCAGTGCGACCGGCGTGTGGACCGACGACCTGCACGCGCTGATGGGCCGGCCGGGGCCGGTGTCCGTGCGCGCGTCCAAGGGGGTCCACCTGGTCGTCCCGCGTGGCCGCCTGCTGGGCGCCACCGGGCTGATCCTGCGCACCGAGCGCAGCGTCCTGTTCGTCATCCCCTGGGGCAACTACTGGATCATCGGCACCACCGACACCGACTGGGAGCTGGACCTCGCCCACCCGTCCGCGACGCGCGCCGACATCGACTACCTGCTCGACCAGGTCAACCGGGTGCTGCGCACCCCGCTCACCCACGACGACATCGTCGGCGTCTACGCCGGCCTGCGCCCGCTGCTCACCGGCGAGTCCGACGACCCGGCGCAGCTGTCCCGCGAGCACGCCGTCGTCGCCGCGGCCCCGGGGCTCACGACCGTCGCCGGAGGGAAGTACACGACCTACCGGGTGATGGCCGCCGACGCGGTCGACGCGGCGGTGGCCGGGCTGGCGAATACAGTCCCGCCGTCGTGCACGGAGAAGGTCCCGCTGCTCGGCGCCGACGGCTACCACGCGGTGTGGAACGGGCGTGAGCGGCTGGCCGGGCGCGCCGGCCTGCCCGTCGCCCGGGTCGAGCACCTGCTGCGCCGGTACGGGACGCTCGCCGAGGAGCTCGTCGGCATGATCACCGCCGATCCGCGGCTGGCCGCGCCCCTGCCCGGCGCGGAGGCCTACCTGGCGGTCGAGGCGGTGTACGCGGCCTCACACGAGGGCGCGCTGCGCCTGGAGGACGTGCTGACCAGGCGCACGCGGATCTCCTTCGAGGCGGCGGACCGGGGCCTGGCGGCCGCCCGCCCGGTGGCGGAGCTGATCGCCCCGGTGCTCGGCTGGGACGAGACGCGGACGCACGCCGAGGTCGAGCTGTACGAGGCCCGCGTCGCCGCCGAGCGCGCCTCCCAGCAGGAGGACGACGACCCGTCCGCGGACGCCGCCCGCCTCGCCGCCCCCGACGCCCGCCGTCTCCCCTCCGTCCGCGCCACCGCGCACCCCGGGCTGGCACCCACCCCCGCGCCGGCGGGCCCTGAGCCCGAGCCGGCGACCCCCGCCGCCGGGGTCTCGATCAACGCGGCCGCGGCCAGCGCCGCGGCCGGCCTGCGCGCGGCCCGCCGCGTCGTCGTCGGCAGCATCGCCGGCTCCCGCGCACATCCGCCGATCGGCCCGACCACCGACGGGACAGGCCCCGACCGCTCCGGCGGCACCGACGACGCTGGTCCCAGCACGATGACGGATCTGGCCTCCTAGCGGAGTCCCGCTGTCTGGCGGCGCCATGCACCCCATGTCGCCGCCAGACAGCGTCCCGTGCCAACGCCACGAGCGGTTCCGGGTTCACACTTTACGCGCACTGCAGTGCGCTTGCCAACATGGACAGACATGCGCTACCTTCATCCGTAGCGCATGATCTCGTCCGGTCAAAGCCGGTACCTGCACCAGGGCGGGAGCAGTCGCTCCACCGGGCCCAAAAAATGCCGTGCCCCGGGCGGCATGCGATGCAGAGGCGTGCCCGGGGCGTACAGCGCGACCATACCACGCGGCCAAGAGCCGCGTCACGACCTCGCATGCCTCGGAGAGCGCCATGAACACCGCGCCACCCCTCTGGATCCACGACATGCTCTCGGCCCCGCGCTTCGCCCGCTACCTTCAGACAACCAACGGGGACGCCGAGCAGGCGATGCGCCTGTACTGGTGGAACGTCGAGGTGTCCGCGGCTTTCTACGGGCCGCTGCACTGTCTTGAACTGGCGCTACGTAACTCCATGAACACCCACCTACGCGCTCGCTATGGAGTGGCAGACTGGTGGACAGTCGCTCCGCTCTCCGAGGCGAGCATGCGGAAGGTAAATGAGGTCCGAGCCAGTCTCGCCGCACGACGCTCGCGGCCCAGACGTGCCGACGACGTCGTTGCCGCGCTCACCTTCGGTTTCTGGGTGTCCTTGCTGAGTAGGAGCTACGACCGACACCTATGGGTCCCCGTCCTGAACAGGGCATTCCCCCGATACTCCGGCAGGCGCGACCAGCTTCACGACAATTTTCTCTCCATGCAGCTCTTCCGTAACAGGATTATGCATCACGAGCCCATTCATCACCGCGACCTGATAGCAGATCATGCGAAGATATACCGTCTAATTGGTTATATCTCGCCGAATGCGGCGCAATCCGTAGCGGCCCTCGACCGTGTGCCTGACGTACTGGCGCGGAGGCACACGCTCCTCAACGGCAGCCACCGATCCAGCTTCTAGCTCAATTGTTGCCGTTCGTTCGCCCGGAGGCGAACCTCTCACATTTAGGTTCCTGGATGCCGACGGAAGAGAAGCGTGTCTCAGCGGCCGACATTGCGCGGCTCGCCGGGGTGAAACTATCAGCCGTCAGCAACTGGCGAAGGCGGCATCCAGACTTTCCCTCGGCCATTGTCGAGAACGGGCGCGAGACGTTTGCCGGCATCGAGGTCTCGGCGTGGCTCGATCGACGGAAGATCGCAGCTGGCGATCTCCGGCCGAACGAGAAGCACGGCATGACGTACGGCGACCGGTTTCAACGTAGGATACCGACCCCTACTCCCGTGGACACAGTCGCAAGCCAGTCCCAATCCCTTTGGCGGCCCTTGGACCACCTTCGCGGGCTGGGAGTCCGCCGCGCTCTCCCACTGGTTCTCACGATGCTGTGGATACGCTTCTACGCGCCGGAGGCATGGGCCGACGTCCGGCTGTCCGCCCTTGTCAACGGCGACTTGAATAGAGCGCTCGAGCGCTGCCTCAGGATCGACGAGCAAGCCCTGTCGGAAAGTCGGCGCCTCTTCGACCCCGTACATGACGCCGGAGAGGCACGCGCTCTTCAGCAGGTCATAGGGGCGGTCGACCGCATCGATCCAGGGGACATGAGCGGCAACGCGGCTTTCGTGCGCCTGCTCACCGATGAGATCATCACCCGCTTTGCCGCCACGGAAGGGCGGGCGGGCGACACCCTGACACCGAACTTCCTGGTCGATCTTGTCATGCGGTTGACCGACCCTACACGCGACGAGAAGATCTACGATCCATTCTGCAGACTGGGTGAATTCCTCACGGGAGCGGCCGCGTACATCAGATCGACGGACGGCGGCAACGAGGCGGTGCATCCGACACTGTGCGGCTTTGCCTCGAATCTCGATGTTCTCACGCTCTCCAGGCTGCGCCTTCGCCTGCACGGTCTTCCCATCGGCGAGCTTCGCCTGGCTGGAGCACCGGCGGAGAGCAACGATCGGCGCCTGTTCGATGTCATCACGACGAATCCCCCCTTCAACGTGCGGAACTGGGCCTATGAAGATCTGGTTGGAGACGAGGGCTGGCCCTATGGACCACCTCCTTCCAGCAACGCCAACTTCGCGTGGATCCAACATGCGGTGGCGCGTCTCGCTCCGGGCGGGCGAGCGGCGATCATCATGGCCAACAACGCCGCCTCGTCGGAACACGGTATAGAAAAGGCGATACGGTCTTCCCTCGTAGAGGATGGTGCCATCGATGCGCTCATCTCACTGCCAGGAAAACTTTTCTTCTCCACCTCCATACCAATCATGATATGGATTCTCAGGAGAGCGGAGAAAAATACCGGAGAAGATATTCTTTTCGTCGACGCCAGCGGCATCGGAAAGATGGTCGACCGCACGCATAAAAAATTGGACGAGAACGACATACGGCTTGTCAGTAAAATTTTTCACGATCGAAGTACGGCCAGTTCTGGGTCGACAGCTTCGCGACTTGTCCCGATCCAGGAGATTCGCGAGAAAAACTATAATCTGAACCCCGGAAGATACGCCACCCGCACCACGAACAAGGTCGACATCAAGTCGACGATCGACTCGGCGGAGCGGCTCCACCGGGATATTCTGGACCAGATCACGGAGTCAAACAGAATACGTGATCATGCGAACCGGACGATGGTGGCGGTCAAAGAATTGGTACATGCACCCAGGGAGCCGGGGCAGCAGGCTCGGCTGGGCGATGTTTGTGACGTGCTCGCGGGACCGTCGGGTGCCGCGCTACGGCGCACCGGCCCTCGCGGTGGGGTACCGGTCATCAAGCCGAAAAACATTGGAGAAAACCGACTTGTTCTGGACGGGGTTGACCACGTCGACGCCGACGGTGCCGAGCAACTCAGCCGCTATCGCCTACTCGCCAACGACATCGTTTGCACGAGGACCGGCGAACTCGGCCGGCAGGCGCTTATAACCGACAACCAGGCAGGCTGGCTATTCGGCACCTCGTGTATCCGGCTCCGCCCGACGCCCGTTCTTAGCGCACACTACCTTCTCTATTATATTGGGCATCCTGCGACGCGGGACTGGATACTCCGGCACTCAGGTGGATCGGCGATACCCACGCTGACGACATCCACTTTGCGGGAACTCCCGATTCGGGTACCTTCCAGGGCCACGCAGGACGCAGTCGAGGATCTACTCGGGACGCTGGACAGAGAAATCGCTCTCCACCACAAAATCGAACGAAGCGCCACCTCGCTGCGCGATACGCTCCTGCCACTGGTTGTGCCCGTAGCGCAGGACCACCTCAGTCCCGCGGACTGACCGTCCGCGGACGCGGCCTTGACGGCCTCCGACAAGAAGGCCATGGGACCCATTCCCGACACGGTCCACGGGCCTGCAGATGGGCCGGATACCCGCGCGGTCGCAGGGGTATGAACTTTGTCGGTCTTGTGCCACCCGACGGCAAGCTCATCGACAAGGGGCAGGGACCAGCGGAAGATGGCCGGGGTGAGCTGACGGACCGTGAGCCGCCGCTTTGAGCGACCGGCGGCGGGAAGACGTCGATGCGAAGCGTGGCGGACGAACACGGGTGGAGCGTCGGTCGAGCACGGTCGGGCCGGAGACGAGGTGGCGTCGGATGAGCAACGCGGACGCGGGTGGCGTGGAGACGTTCGACGTCGTCGTCGTCGGGACTGGGCCGGCCGGGGAGGTGACGGCCGGCCGGCTCGCCGAGGCGGGGCTGTCGGTCGCGGCCGTCGAGCACGAGCGGGTGGGCGGTGAGTGCTCCTTCTGGGGCTGCATGCCCAGCAAGACGCTGCTGCGCCCCGGCGACGTGATCGCCGCGGCGCGCCGCGTGCCGGGCGCGGCCGGCGCGGTGACGGGAGAGATCGACGCCGCCGCGGCGTTCGCCCGCCGGGACGAGATCGTCGGCGGCTTCTCCGACAAGGATCAGGTCCCCTGGCTGCGCGACCGCGGGGTGACGGTGATCCGGGGCCGCGGCCGGCTCGCCGGCCGGCGGCTCGTCGACGTCGACACGACCGAGACCGTGGTCCCGGAGGAGTCCGACGGGAAGCCCCGCCGGCTGGCCGCGCGCCGGGCGGTGGTGCTGGCGACCGGGACGACGGCGGTCAGGCCACCGATTCCGGGCCTGGCCGAGGTGGAGCCATGGGACAACCGGTCCGCGACCGGTGCCACGACCGTGCCGCGCCGGATGGTCGTACTGGGCGGCGGCGCCGTCGGCACCGAGCTGGCGCAGGGGTTCCGCCGGCTCGGCGCCGTCGAGGTGACGATCGTCGAGGGCCAGCCCCGGCTGCTCGCCCACGAGGAGCCGTTCGCCGGCAAGGAGGTCGCCGAGGCGTTCGAGTCCGAGGGGATCACCGTCCGGACCAGTCAGAAGGTCACCGCCGTGCGCCGCCAGCAGGCGGCGCACGACGAGCACCGCGGCCCGGTCATCGTGACGCTCGACAATGGCGACGAGGTCGAGGCCGACGAGATCCTCGTCGCCGTCGGCCGGCATCCCGCCACCGACGACCTGGGCCTGGAGACGGTCGGCCTGACGCCCGGCCGCCCCGTCGAGGTCGACAGCCACCTGCGCGCGATCGGCGTCAGGACGGCGGCCGAATCCGGTGACGGCGCAGGCGCCGAGGACGCGGGAGCCGAGGACGAGGGTTGGCTGTTCGCCATCGGCGACGTGAACGGGCGGGCGCTGCTCACCCACATGGGCAAGTACCAGGGCCGCGTGGTCGCCGACATCGTCGCCGGCCGCCGCGACGCCTCCGGCGCCGAGCCGGTCGAGGTCGCCGGCAGCCACGCCATCCCCAGGGTGACGTTCACCGACCCGCAGGTCGCGGCCGTCGGTCTGACCGAGGCGGCGGCACGCGAGGCCGGCCTGCGGGCCCGGGCCGTCTCCGTCCCGACGAGCGGCGTCGCCGGCTCGTCCGTGCGCGGCGTCGGCCTCGTCGGCACGTCCCACCTGGTCGTCGACGAGGACCGCCGGGTCATCGTCGGCGCCACCTTCACCGGCCAGGACGTCCAGGAGCTCCTCCACTCAGCCACGATCGCCCTAATCGGGAAGGTCCCCCTCGACACCCTCCGGCACGCCGTCCCCTCGTTCCCCACCGTCAGCGAGGTCTGGCTCCGCCTGTTGGAGACCTACGGCCTCTGAGCGTCACCTCGCTTCCTGATCTCCTCGCCGCGAGCCCCTGGCCGCGAGGCGAGGCGACGCGGCCAGACGTCATACCCTCGCGGTACGGACGGTCACCGGTGGACAGGGAGGGATCCGATTCCTGCGCAGAAACGGCACAGCGCGGGCCTGTTGCTGTACCGGAACGCGGCGGACCGGCTCGAGGTGCTCATCGCCCACATGGGCGGGCCGTTCTGGGCGCGCAAGGACGAAGGCGCCTGGTCCATCCCGAAGGGCGAGTACGAGCCGGACGAGGACCCACGGACCGCCGCCGCGCGCGAGTTCGCCGAGGAGCTGGGATCGGCGCCGCCCGACGGCCCGTGGATCGGGCTCGGTGACGTGCGCCAGTCCGGCGGCAAGGTCGTCACCGCCTTCGCGCTGCGCGGCGACTTCGACCCGGCCACGGCGGTGAGCAACACCTTCGAGCTGGAATGGCCCCGCGGCTCCGGCCGTATCCAGGCATTCCCCGAGGTGGACCGGGTCGCGTGGTTCGACCTCCCGACCGCCGGCGTCAAGCTCGTCCGCGGCCAGCTCCCCTTCCTCGACCGTCTTTTGGACCAGCTGACCTCCCAGCCATGATGTCGACCGTTCGGGGCCTCGTGATCAGACGAGGCCGCGGACGGCCAACATGCCGCCGCCGACCAGGGCCGTGACGCCGCGGCCCGCCGAGCCCGGGCGCGGCGCGCCAGTGGCCGATCCGGCGGCGAGCGGCGGCGACGCCGGTGGGTCGTGGCCGGTGGTCGTGGCCAGGTCTGGTAGGGCTAGCTGGCGGGCTTCTCGTGGTGGCCGCCGAACTGCTTGCGCATCGCGGACAGGATCTTGTCGCCGTAGAGGGACTCGCCGCGGGAGCTGAAGCGCTCGAAGAGGGACGCGGTGAGCACGTGCGCCGGGACGCCCTCCTCGACGGCGGCGAGCACCGTCCAGCGCCCTTCACCGGAGTCCGACACCCGGCCGCCGAAGGTGGCCAGCTCCGGGTCCTCGGTGAGGGCGACGGCCGTGAGGTCCAGCAGCCAGGAGGCGACGACGCTGCCGCGCCGCCACACCTCGGTGACCTCCGGGATGTCGAAGTCGTACTGGTAGTACTCGGGATGCGTGAGCGGCGTGGTCTCCGCGTCGTGGCCAGCGGCCGACGTCCTGCCGATGCCGGCCTTGTTCAGCACGCCGAGGCCCTCGGCGAAGGCGGCCATCATGCCGTACTCGATGCCGTTGTGGATCATCTTGACGAAGTGGCCCCCGCCGACCGGGCCGCAGTGCAGGTAGCCCTGCTCGGCCTGGCTGGGCGCGCCCGAGCGGCCAGGGGTGCGCGGTGCCGCGTCGACGCCCGGGGCGATGGTGGCGAACAGCGGCTCCAGCCGCTTCACCACGTCCGGCTCGCCGCCGATCATCAGGCAGAAGCCGCGCTCCAGGCCGAAGACGCCACCCGAGGTGCCGACGTCGACGTAGTGGATGCCCTTGGGGGCCAGCTCCTTGGCCCGCTCGATGTCGTCGCGGTAGTACGAGTTGCCGCCGTCGATGATGGTGTCGCCCGGCTCGAACAGGTCGGCGAGCTTGAAGACGGTGTCGCCGGTCAGCCCGGCCGGGACCATCACCCAGGCCGCGCGCGGGGTGGTCAGCGCCGCGGCGAACTCCTCCAGCGAGTTTGTCCCCGTCGCCCCCTCGGCCGCGAGCGCGGCGACGGCGTCCGCGTTGACGTCGTAGACGACGCACTCGTGGCCGCCTCGCGTGAGCCGGCGCACCAGGTTGGCGCCCATCCGGCCCAGGCCGATCATCCCCAGCTGCATGTCGCGTCTCCGCTCGTCCCGTGACGGGCGCCGCGTCCGCCGCCCCTGTCGCCTACCGACCTACCACCGGCTCGGCCGGCCCTACCCTCACTATCGCCACCACCCGTGCCTGCCTCCGCCACGACCCGCGCGGCGCGGGGGCGGCGTGGGGCCACCGGTTTCGCCTCGGCAAGGAGGACAGGGCCGGCCAGGTGTGATCGCCTCGGATCTCTTCATACTCCGTCCGCCGCCGCTCCATCGGTCGGCTAGGCCAGTGGACCCATCGACGTAACCGGTTCGCCACTCGCCTCCGCCCAGACGACCGGGCGCGGGCTCGGGCAGCGGGCCTGAACCAGGGGCTCACGCGTCCACACCGCGCAATCGGGATGATGGCGCTCCACTTGTCCCGAACGTCTGGGGAGCTCGTAATGGACTGGATTGGCCGCCCACCGCGTCACGGTTCGCCAGCGCCCTGACCGGCGGGAACTTCACCTGGGTGAGCGTCCGACGCGTCGCGCATGGCGGCGGCACCCACGGCGGTGGCGGTGGCGGTTCGGGCGGCGCCGACGACTGGCCGGGGCGGTTCTTGATCCCGTGGCGGGCACGGGTGTAGACCCCGGGAGAGCCCTCCCGCGTCGCGGCGGGTGCCTCGCCGCGGGCGTCGACCCAGGACAGTGCCCGAGTTGCCCGAGTTGCGTGAGACCCCGAGTTAGGTGAGACGGAGTGTCGTCGACGATGACCGCTCAGGACGCGATACCGGACCAGATCATCGTCAGCACACCGCGCCGGCAGTTCGTCAACCATCCGGACGACGTCGTCGAGGAGGCGCTGGAGGGGCTGGAGGCCGCCTACCCACGGCTGATCCGCTGGAATCGGGATCCCAGCTTCGTCGCTCGCGCCGAGCCGGCGCCGCCCGGGCGGGTCGCGGTCATCTCCGGCGGCGGCTCCGGCCACGAGCCGTTGCACGTCGGCATGGTCGGCGAGGGCATGCTCGACGCCGCGGTCCCCGGCGCGGTGTTCGCGAGCCCCACCGCCGGCCAGATCCTGGCCGCCACCCAGGCCGTGTCCGGCGGCGCGGGAGTGGTGCACGTCGTCAAGAACTACACCGGTGACGTGCTGAACTTCGAGATCGCGGCCGAGTTCGCCACCGACGACGGAATCACCGTCAGCCAGATCCTCGTCGACGACGACCTGGCGACCGCGTCGATGACGGGCGACGGTCCCGGCCGGCGCGGCACGGCCGCCGCCGTCGTGGTCGAGAAGGTCGTCGGCGCCGCCGCGGCGGCCGGCGCCGACCTGGAGCGGATCATCGCGATCGGCCGGCGGGTCGCGGCCACGTCGCGGTCCATGGCCGTGGCGCTCGCCGCCGGCGCGCATCCCGGCTCCAACCGGCCGTCGTTCGGCCTGCCCGCCGACGAGGTGGAGTTCGGCGTCGGCATCCACGGAGAGCGCGGCGTCGGCCGGCGCGCGTTCGCGCCCGCCGACGACCTCGCCGACCAGCTGGTCCGCCCGCTGGTCGCCGACCTGGCGATCGGCCGGGGTGACCGGGTCATCGCGATCACCAACGGCCTGGGCGCGACGACCGGGCTGGAGCTCGCCGTCATCCACCGCCGGGTGGCGAAGATCCTCGACGCCGCCGGCGTCACGGTCGAGCGGGCGCTGGTCGGCCCGTATGTGACGTCGCTGGACATGGCCGGCTGCTCGGTGACCCTGACCAGGGCCGACGACGAGCTGCTCGCCCTCTGGGACGCTCCCGTCCGCACGATCGCGCTGAGCTGGTAGCCCGCATGGCGCGACTGAAACCCGCCGGGCCGGCGGGTCCTCGACTCAGGTGAGGCAGGTCGACATGGCCGGTACGGCGATCGGTGAGGGCGCGGGCGAGTGGGTCCCCGGCCAGGACGGTGCCCGGCCGGCGGACGACGCGCCCGAACGCGTCCACGCGGAACCCGCCGGGCCCGACCAGGCCTGGCGGGAGGAGGCAGAGCGAGGGCTGGGCCACCCGGCCGACCAGGGATCCCACCAGATCGGCGACAGGGTCCCTGCCCGGGAGGTCTGCCGGCAGGTCAGTAACCTGGGAGGTTTGGGGCTCGACCTCGATGGGGCATACGCGTGGATCGCGTCCTTCCAGCGACGGTTGGAGGCGGAGGCCACCGAGCTCGGCGAACTGGACCGCCGGGCCGGCGACGGGGACTTCGGCGCGAACATCCGCCGGGCGCTGCGCCGGGTCGAACGGCGCCTCGACGAGGTGCCGCCGACGACCCCCGGCGAGCTGTTCCTCGGCGTCGCGCACGGCTTCCTCAACACCGGCGGCACCAGTGGCCCGCTGTTCGGCCTGTGGTTCCGCGGCATCGGCCAGGCCAGCGACGCACCGGTGATGACGCTGGCCGCGCTGGCGAAGGGTGTCGACGCCGGCACGGCGACCGTCCAACGCCTCGGCAAGGCCCGTCCCGGCGACAAGACCATGGTCGACGCCATGGCCCCCGCGGCCGACGCGCTCGCCGCGGCCGTCGCCGATGGCCTGAACGTGGCGGGAGGCATCGCGCTGGCTGCCGACGCCGCGCGCGCCGGCGCGCTCGCCACCGAGTCCATGCGCGCCCGCCGCGGCCGTGCCGCCTACGTCGGCGACGTCGCCCGCGGCGTCCTCGACCCCGGCGCCCTGACCGTCGCTCTCTTCTTCGCCTCCGCCCTCGCCTGAGGCGCTCCCGTCGCAGACGCTCCGCGCCCGCGACCGGGCGGCGCCTGCCAGACGCTCCGCGCCCGGCGATGTGGTTCCGGGCTTGGGGCGTATGCCGGTGGTCCCACTTGGTCCGGGTCGGGGACGTCGTTGAGTTTGCACTGCGATGATGCGCAGTCACCTTCTGTGGCCCGGTTGCGCGCATCGCTCGCCAGAACGACGTCGACCCCGCACAAACAGCGTCACCATGCCGATGGAAGTCCGAGGGCGCTTCAGCTCGGCCCCATCGGATGATGGGATTCCGCAGGCGTCCTTCTGGTCAGATGCCCGACCGGAAGCACGCGTCTGTCCGGCGAGTGGCATATTCAGCCGTGCGCGGTGTCATTCCGCGCGCTACCTCGCGGAACGGACAGGTGGGGGCACCGTCGACGATGAGCGAAACCGGTGTTCGGGTTCAGGAGCTACGGCCGGGCGATCCGGAGGAACTCGGCCGTCATCGTGTGGTGGGCCGGCTCGGCGCCGGCGGCATGGGCGTCGTCTTTCTCGCCGAGGGTCCTTTCGGGCGCGTCGCGGTCAAGCTGGTCCGTGAGGACCTGGCCGACGACCCGGAGTTCCGCCGCCGGTTCCAGCGTGAGGTCCAGGCCTGTTTCCGGGTCAGCGGCGCGCGCACGGCGCGTCTCGTCGACTTCGATCTCGCCGCCGTTCGCCCGTGGCTCGCGACGGAGTTCGTGGACGCGCCGAGCCTCGCCGACCAGGTGCGCGCCGACGGGCGGCTCAGCACGGATGACCAGCTCCTGTTGGCATCCGGACTGGCCGAGGCGCTGGTCTCGATCCACTCCACCGGCATGGTCCACCGCGACCTCAAGCCGTCGAACGTGCTGTGGACGCCGCATGGGCCCAAGGTCATCGACTTCGGGATCGCGGCCGCGGCCGACGCGGCCGCGCTGACGACGAACGGGCACTTCGTAGGCACTCCCGGTTGGCACTCGCCGGAGCAGGTGTCCGGCCAGGAGGCGACGGGCGCCGCGGACGTCTTCGCCTGGGGCTCGCTGATCTGCTATGCCGCGAGCGGCAGGGCACCGTTCGGCACCGGCCCGGTCGAGGTAATCCTGCATCGGGTCTCGTCGGGCGAGCCCAACGTCGACCGTGAGCTGATCGCGCCGGCGCTGCGCGGGCTCGTGGTGAACGCGATGGCCCGCGAGGCGTCGGACCGGCCGACGGCGGCGGACCTGTACACGGCCCTCGTCGGCTCGGCACCCGGGGACGCGAGCGTCCCGGCGACGAGGGTCCTCGCGGGCGGTCCCGGCGACACCCCACCGTCGACTCCCGTGCCCATCTCGGCCGCGGTCCCGCCCACGCGGCCGTGGTCCGCGACCGTCGTCGGCGGAGCGGACGGACAGCCGCCGGCGGCGCCGGCGACCCGGCGCCGCCGCCGGCTCGCCGTCGTTCTCGGGACCACGGCCGTGGTCCTGCTCGCGGCGGCGGGAACCGTCATCGGCCTCCTGCTGACCAGTGGCGGCGGGGATGGCGACGACGACGGCGGGAGTAGCGGCACCGACAACGGCGTCCAGTTCAGCGCGACCGCGCCCTGGCGGCTCACTGTCGACGACCAGGTCGAAGGGGATGACCCTGGCTGCACCATCGACCTGGTCGACACCGTCAGTGGCCAGACGGGGCGTTTCACCGATCTCTACGGACGCAAGACCATGCAGATCGCCGCCACCGGCGAGTTCCGCTGGACCGTCAGCAACGACTCGTGCGTCGTGACCGCCACCGCGGGTTCCGGCAGCGTCGCGCTGCCGTTCGCCCAGCAGGGATATTCCGGCGACACGGACGCTTTCCAGGCCGAGGGACCGATCCTGGTCGACCCCGTCGACCTGGAGGAGGGCGGGGAGTGCGAGCTGACGATGCGCGCGGTCGACGGCCGGACGCTGGACTTCGTCACGGCGCACCAGGGCGCGGGCCCGGTCCAGCTCGACCCCGGCCAGCCAGGCATGGTCTACCTGGCCGAGCCGCCTTGCGGCGTGAAGATCTCCGCGAACTGGTGATCCCGTCCCCGGAGGTAGCTGTCAAGCGAGGCGGTCGAGCGCGCCTCGTCCCTATGAGGCGTCAACACAACCCAGCCACCGCAGGCGACAGCGCACATGTGAAGCTCTCCGCCAACTAGTGACCCGTTCCCGGACGTAGCTGCCAAGCGAGCAGGTCGGTCCCGCCTCGTCCTCGCGCGGCCTCAACAAAACCCAGCCACCGCAGGCGACAGCGCATTGGCGCACCGCCACCGCAGCCACATCCCGACCCCGCCCCACACCAGCCCCGGCCATACACCTCAACCCCGAAACCAGGCCGGGAGGGCGCCCTAGGCGCCCGCGGACCTCCCAGATCGGCTCCGCAAGCTCCGCCGATCCGGCAGGAACCCCGGGCGCCGCGGCGAGCGGTCGCGCAAGCGACCTTCGAGCCAGCGACGCCCTAGGTGAGGTTCCGCGAGGCCAGGGAAGGGGCGTCACCCATGATGATCATGGGGTGGCTGGCGGGCTGGAGCCAGCGAAGGACCGACTCCAGTCCGTCCTGCGGAAGGCTGACGCAGCCCTTGGTCGGGGCCTCGTGGTCGACGTGCAGCCAGATGTCGCCCCCCGCCCGCTCGCCGAGCGGGCGGGCCGGGTCGGACGGAGGCCGGCCGGGGATCCGGTTGTAGTCGATCGCGACGACATAGTTGAACGCCGCGGTCAGCGGGTCGTCGAGGTCGCCGCTGCCGGCGGCGAAGAAGCTCGGCTGGTACTCGTAGGGCAGCGCGGTCCCCGGGTCGGGCAGCTTGCCGCCGGCCGCCGTCAGGCTGAACACACCGATCGGCGAGCGGCGGTCGCCCTCGTGATGGCTGGTGGTCCAGCCGTTCGCGCCGTTGCGGCCAGCGAGCGGGAGCCCCCGGCGCGTCCAGGGCGACGTCTCGTCGGCCCGCTCCCACAGCGTCACCGTGTTGGTGGTCGACACCCGGTCAGGGGCGCTGACGAGGATGACCTGCCGGGTCTCGGCGGGCAGCCGCGAGGCGGCCCATTCGCCGACACCTGGGAGGGCGGCGCTGACGATGCCCGTGGCCGCGCCCCCCTCTCCGGAGCCGTCCGGCCCACCAGACACCATGGTGCCGCCCGCGCCGCCGTTGTCGAGACCCCCGGAGGTGCCGGCTCCCGAAGCCGCGCTGGCGAAGGCGCCCCCGCCCGGCGCGGCGAGCGCGAAACCGGCCGCGGCGGGCGAACGCTGCTCCGTGGACTGCTGGGCGGCCGGCTCGTGGTCCGGCCCGACAAGTTGGAACGCGCCCGCGGTGCCCACGACGAGGGCGGCACCGACGGCCGCCACGCTGACCACCATTCCGCGGCGGGAACGCGGCCAGCGCCGGTTGATCTGGCGATCACTCCGGTGCGAGGCCATTCCAGCGACTCCCTCACGTCAGTCACGGGCGGCCCGGCAAGCCACCCGGTCCCGCTTCCGGCGTTCCTTCCGCCCCGGACGGGGCCTCGTCCTCCCCGCCAGCCTCCCACCTCGGCAATTCGCTCGCTGAGGTGCCCGACTTCAGCCAGGCACGGCTCCGGATACCGGACGAACGCGCCGGCCCATGTGTCACGCGCCATGTATCACGGCACCGGCGGCGCTATCGACACGAACGGCATCAGCGACGCTGCCTGCGGAAACCTACACGGTCGACGTTAACTCGACGAAAATCTGTCACCGACGATACGCAACCAGACACGCTGAGACAGCACCGACTCGCCCGCGCCTACGTCACCAAGCCGAAGATGACACACGGGGATCACAGCGGACGGACCGGCAGCCATGGCGCTCCGCGCGACGAAACACACCGGGAAGATGATCAGCCGACGAGCATGCACACCAACAGCCGCGGCGGCTTCACATATCGCGACAAACAGCGCCAGCGCCACTCGAGCACCCTCGTTTCACCAGGTCACCATGATCCCTTTCTCAACCCGTCGGCCACGCCCGGGCAAGCGGCGACGGCCGGCATCCCCTACACCCGCAACATCGGCCGATCTACGGTCCGGTAAGGTCAACAAGACCCCACGTGCGGGCAAAATAAGCGCCATGGGCAAAGGCGAACGACTGCCACCGGGGAACAGGCAGGTGACCGGGTGACCACTCCGCGGGCCGAGGCGCTCAGGGAGGATCTCCTCGCCAGGCTCTTCGAGCCGGCCGAGCGCTGGGGCTGGGAGTTCGCCCCGCCGCACGACGCGGCCCCGTCCCCGGAGGCCGGCCAGCCGCCGGTCTACGTGGACCCACCGGGGCCGTATGTCGCCGGCCTGGAGCACCTGAGGACGGACTCCCTCAGCAAGATCTGGAAGCCGATCACCGGCGGTCTCTTCGTCCTCGGTGGGCTCGCCATGCTGGGGATCTCCGTCGGCGCCGGGCTGTTCAGCCTGCTCGTCGGCGCCGCGTTCTTCGCCTGGTGGTATCTGCCCTACCGGTCGGCGGACACCAAGCTCAAGAACATCATGGACGCCTACGCCGCCGAGGTCGCCCAGCAGCGCGACGACTACCGACGCGTGTACGGCGACTGGCAGCGGCGGGTCGCCCACCATGACGAGGCCGAGCAGGACCGGATCGCCTCGGGACTGGACTTCTACCCTCTCGACGCGTCGACGGCGCCGCGGGTGGACGTGTTCGGCGGCACCGCCGCCGGCTGGACGAGCCTGCTCGCCACCGGTGGCGCCTCCCTGCTCGCCACCGGGGCCGGCGTCCTGCTGGTCGACCTCAGCGAGCTGGCCGTGGGCGCCGGTCTCGTGATGGTCGCGAACGGAGCCGGCGTGCCCGCCGAGGTCCGGGAGCTGCCCCGATCGCTGGAGACGCTCGGCCCGCTGGCCGGACTGGACCCGATCGACGCCGCCGAGCTGCTCGCCGACGCCTTCGACGCGGACCGTCGCGGTGGTAGCGACCCCACCCTGCGCGCGATCGACCTCAGCATCCTCAGGGCCGTCACCCGGTCGATCAGCATGCCGCTGACCTTTCCCCGGCTCGCCGCGGCGCTGCGCATCATCAACAACCAGAGCGCGGCCATCGACGAAGGCACGTTCGCCGCCTACGAGGTCCAGGCGCTGCAGCAGGCGATGTTCGACCTCGGCCAGCGTGACCGCATCGCCGACCAGGCCAGCTTCCTGGGCACGGAGCTGGAAACGCTCGCCGGGCGGGACGCGGCACGGCCCGCGGAGCCGGCGGAGTTGGCCGAGCTGGCGGGCGCCCAGACCTCCTGGTGGGGGACGCCGGGCCTGCGGGTCCTCGCGACGACAAGCCAGGGCCCCGGCGGCGCCCGGCGCAAGAACCTCACCGACCGCGTCCTCATCCAGGTACTGCTGCACCGGCTGCGGGACCGCGGCCGGGACGGCGCGCAGGACGCCCTGGTCATCGCCGGCGCGGACCACGTGGGCCGGGAGTCCCTGAAGGCACTGATCAAGCAGGCCGAGCTCGCCCGGATCCGCCTCGTTCTGCTGTTCGAGCACCTCAGCGACGACGCGGAGAAGCTGATCGGCACCGGCGGCAGCGCGACGATCTTCATGCGCCTGGGCAACTCCCGGGAGGCTGCGCTCGCGGCCGACCACATCGGCAAGGGCCACCGCTTCGTGCTCTCCCAGCTGACCGAGCAGATCGGCAGGAACTTCAACGAGGGCCTCAGCAACACCTACGGCGAACAGGATGGCACGTCGCACACCCTGGGCAAGAGCGGCGGGAAGCACTCCGGCCCGGGCGGGAGCGGCACAAACAGCGGCTGGAGCGACTCGACCACGACGTCGCACTCGTCGACGTGGTCGAACACGGTGAACGTCAGCGCGGGGATGTCGCACACCGCCGGCTCGGCCCTGCAGCGCGAGAAGGACTACACCGTCGAGCCAACCGTGCTGCAGAGCCTCGCGCCGACCGCGTTCATCCTGGTCGGCACCGGCGAAGGTGAAGCCCGCGTCCGCCCCGGCGACTGCAACCCCGGTGTGGTGCTGCTCCCCCGGGTCTCCGGGCAGGCTCGGGAGATCACCGCCGGCCGGACCGCCCCCGGGCCGAGCTACGTCAACGCCGGGGCACAGCAGATCCCGGCGCCGCAGCAGGGCTACCAGAACCCCTACGGGCAGCAGGCCTACCCGGGCCAGCCCGGCTACCCGCAGCAGGCCTACCCGACGGGCCCCCACCAGCAGCAGCCGCCGTACGGCTGGCCCGGCCGGCAGCGGTAGGCCAAGGCCGAGGTCCGGGAGCTACCCGATCGCTGGAGACGCTCGGCCCGCTGGCCGGACTGGACCCGATCGACGCCGCCGAGTTGATCGACGCCGCCGAGTTGATCGCCGACGCCTTCGACGCGGACGTCGCGGGGTGCGACCCACCCAGAGCGCGATCGACCTCAGCATCCTCAGGGCCGTCACACGACAGTGCGGATGCACGACTTGCCCCAGCCACGTGCCTACGGGTCGGAGACAGCACACCGGGACTACTGCGGCAGGTTCGGCGGGTATTCGGACCCGATGCCAAGCTGCCAGCACTCCTGCGAGCAGCTGTCTCGCACTCGGCCGCGGCCACGGCATTCGGGTCGGTGTTCTTCGACAACGGTCGCGCCTAACGGGAGCACGCCGAACAGCCTGCCCGCGTCTTCCTGCCCACGTCCTTGCCGACTGGCTCCATGCGCGACCGCACTGGCCCCTTACACACCCAAAGGCAGTCGATGTAACGTTCCATCTACAACAACCCTGGGCAGAGGCAAAGGAATGCCTGGGGATATACCTACTGCCCATTCGGGGGACTGGCAGGTGACCGCGTGACCATGCCACAAGCAGAGGCACTCGGCAAGGAGCTCGTTACCAGGATTTTCAGCCAAGATGAGCGCTGGGGCTGGGAGTTCGCCCCGCCGCACCCGGTCACCCCACACCCCGAGGCGAACCGGCCGCCGGCCCGCATCCCAGTGCCACCGCCCGACCTGCGCGGGCTGAAGTACCGAAAGATGCTCCTGAAGCAGAAAATCTGGAAGCTGATCGTGGGCGGGCTCATCCTGTTGGGCGGCCTGGGGACGCTGGCCGGGTCGGCCGCCGGCCTGTTCCCGGTCCTCATTGGCGCTGGACTGCTCGGCTGGTATTTTGCGCCGATCCAGATGATCAATAATCAGGTGAAGAGTCTCACCGAGCGTTACCAGGGCGAGGTCGCCCGCCGCGAGCAGGAGTTCCAGGCCGTATACGCCGAATGGCAGCGGCGCCTGTATAGCCACGACCAGTCCGAGCAGTACCGGGTCAGTTCCACGATGGAGTTCTATCCTCTGGACCCCGAGGCCCCGCCCCGCGTCGACATCTTCGGGGGCACCGGCGCCGGCTGGACCAGCATCCTGGCCACCGGCGGGGCGTCACTGCTCGCGGGCGGCTCTGGCGTCTTGCTGCTCGACCTCAGCGAGCTCAGCGTCGGTGCCGGCCTGGTCATGTTCGCCAACAATGCCACACCGTCCCTGCCTGTCGGGGTCCGGGAGCTGCCCGGTTCGCTGGAGCGGATCGGCCTACTCGAAGGGCTGGACCCGCGGGAGGCGGCCGAGCTGCTCGCCGACGCCTTCGACGCGGACCGCCGCGGCGGTGGCGACGCCAGCCTTCGTGCCATCGACTTCAACATCCTGCGGGCGGTGGCATCGTCGATCAGCGCGCCGTTGACCTTCGCGCGGTTCGCCGCCGCACTGCGCATCCTGGACAACCAGAGTTCGGCGATCTATGAGGGTGTGTTCAGCGAGTACGAGGTCTCGGCCCTTCAGCAGCGGATGCACGACCTCGGCGGGCGCGAGCGGACCGCGGATCAGATCAGCTTCCTGCGCACCGAGCTGGAGACGCTCGCCGGTCACGACCCGGCGGCCCAGCCCGGCGCCCCTGTGGGCACACCGGCACAATGGTGGCCAGACGCCGGCACGCTGCGGGTGCTGGCGACGACGAGCGCGGGACGGGGCGGCTCGGGGCGGCGCAAGCTGCTGACCGACCGGGTGCTCGTCCAGATGCTGCTGCACCAGCTGCGCAACAACGGCCAGGCTGGCTCCGGCACCGTCGTGATGATCGCGGGCACTGATCATCTCGGCCGTGACACCCTGACCGCGCTGACCCGCCAGGCGGAGGTCTCCAGGGTCCGGCTTGTCCTGCTGTTCAAGAACCTCAGCGACGACGCCGAGAAGCTGATCGGCACCGGCCACAGTGCGGCGATCTTCATGCGGCTGGGCAACTCGCGGGAGGCGGCGACCGCGGCCGAGCACATCGGCAAGGTCTTCCGGTTCGTGCTCTCCCAGCTGACCAACCAGGTCGGCACCGGCTTCACCGAGGGCTTCGCGAACAGCTACGGGGAGCAGGACGGCACCTCGCAGAGCTTCGGGAAAGGTGGTAACCGCGGCTGGGGGCCTGGCGGGCGGTCCAGCGGCGACAGCTGGAACAGCTCGACCACGACGTCGCACTCGTCGACCTGGACGAACACCGTCAACGTCTCCAACGCGGTGAACGAGAGCGTGGGCGCCACGGTGCAGCGAGAGAAGGACTACACGGTCGAGCCGACCGTGCTGCAGAGCCTGGCGGCGACGGCGTTCATCCTGGTCGGCACGGGCAGCGGCCCCGGCCGCGTCCGCCCCGGTGACTGCAATCCGGGCCTGGTCCTGCTGCCCAAGGTCGCGCCGCTGCCCAGGGAGATCGCCGCGGGGCCGAACCCGGCGGACCCGAACTCGAGCGTCGGCGGCACCACCCCCACCCAGCAGATCCCGGCGCCGCAGTCGGGCTATCAGCAGCAGCAGCAGCCGCCCGGGTACCCGCAGCAGCACCCGACCTACCCCAACCCCTACCAGCAGGCCTATCCGCCCGCGGGCGGGACCAGCGGCTACCCCTACCAGCAGCCGCAGCAGCCCTACAACTGGCCGGGACAGCAGTAGTCCGGGGGGACAATGATGTTGGAAGGGTTCCGTTTCCACCGGCTGCTCTCCGCTCCTCGCCCGCCGGAACCGGCGGCCCGGCCTGACCCGGCGCCGGCCCAGCTGTTCGCCGCGCTCATCGCGGCGCACGCCGACCTGACCGGCGACGCCGACGGCGGCGGGGACCATGCCGACGCGGGCGGCGCGGGCACGCCCGCAATCGCGGTCGCCTGGGTACGGGTCCCGGGCGATCCACACCTGCGGGTCCTTGTCGGCGGCAGCCCCTACTTCCCGCCGGCGCGGTCCACCGCGGGTCCGGCCGCGGACGGTCCGGCGCCGCCGGTGCTGTACCCACCGGGCAGCACCGGCGTACCGGTCGACACCGGCGACGTCATTACGGCGCTGACGGTCTTTCCGAGCTGGTTGCGCTGCGAGGGGACTGCCGACGCGCTGTGGGCGGCGGGCGGCGCGGGCGGTAGCGGTCGGGACGACCACGGCCCGGCGCGCCACGGCTCGTTCGACGACTACGCTGCTCACCTGCCCGGTGCCTATGCCTGGCTAGTGATCGCGCAGCCGGTGCCGACGGGTGTCGTCGACACCGACCGCCGTGACCTGCTGCGTATGATCCCGTTCCTGCGCCAGCGGGACCGTGACGAGCACGCCCGCCTCGAGTTGGAACGTGCCGAGGCCCGCTACCGCGAGCTCACCCGCTCGCTGGCGACCGGGATGTGGGATGTGCGGGTGCTCGTCGGCGCCCCGTCGGGGACCGAGGCGCGGCTGACCGGCGCGCTCCTGTGCGGCGCCGGTGACCTCGACGACCTCCCCTACCTGCTCACCCCGGCGGGTGGCCGACCGACGTCGCTGGCCGAGGCGCTCGGCACGCCCGAGCCGCCGCGACCGGCCACCGCGCCGCGGGCCGTCGACGCAGGTCCGGGCGGTGCCGGTCCGGGAGGTGCCTGGGCGGGGGCACCCGCGAGTACCACCGGGCGTCCCCCCTTCGCCAGCGGGCCTACGGGCCAGGCCGGATTCCCCCGCGCACCCGGCCATCCCGGCCCGGTCAGGCCGGTCACCGTCGTGCCGGACGGCTCAGGCGGGGCCGCCCGGACGGGCCCGGGCATGGGCGCCGGCCAGCCGGGCCCGGCTCGGGCTCCCGGCACGCCCGCCGGCGGGCCGGCGGTCGTCGGCGGGCCGGCGACCGCCGGGGTCGCGCCGACGTTCCCGTTCCGCGCCGGCGGCGAGCTGGTCGCCGCGCTCGCCCGGCCGCCGCGCCGCGAGCTGCCGGGGATCATGCTGGTCACCCCACATACTTTCGATGTCACCCCCGAGGGGGCGCTCGCGGCCGCCGCGCCGATGGCGCCGGCGCCGAGCCTGAACGGTTCTCCTTTCGCGAAGGGCTTCCTCGGCGACGGGTTCGTGCTCGGCCAGGTGCTCGACGCCGGATGGTCGCCTGCCGGGGTGCTGCCGGTGCCGCGCTCGACGCTCAACCGGCACGCCTTCGTGTGTGGCGCGACTGGCTCCGGAAAGTCGCAGACCGTCCGTTCCCTGCTCGAGTCCCTCACCCGGGCGACGAACCCGGTGCCGTGGCTGGTGCTGGAGCCGGCGAAGGCCGAGTATGCCCGGATGGCCGGCCGGCTGGCCGGCCACAGCGAGGTGCTCGTGATCAAGCCGGGCCAGTACGACGCCCCGCCGGCCGGGCTCAACCCGCTGGAACCCGAGCCCGGGTTCCCGGTGCAGAGCCATATCGACCTGGTCCGCGCGCTGTTCCTGGCCGCGTTCGAGGCGCAGGAACCGTTCCCGCAGGTGCTCTCCAAAGCGCTGACCGTCTGCTACACCGAGGCAGGCTGGGACCTGATCGCCGACCGGATGCGCCCGCAGCACCGGCCGCGTTTCCGCGACGACGAGCCACTGGAACCAGCGCGCCGGCGCTACCCGACACTCGGCGACCTGCAACGCACCGCCACGGTCGTGGTCGAGAACATCGGCTACGGCAAGGAGATCACCGACAACGTCCGCGGCTTCGTCGACATCCGGATCGGCTCGCTGCGCGAGGGCCGGCCGGGCCGGTTCTTCGAGGGCGGCCATCCGCTCGACATCGCCGAGCTGCTGACCCGCAACGTCGTGTTCGAGCTCGAGGACATCACCAACGACCAGGACAAGGCGTTCCTCATCGGCGCGGTCCTGATCCGGATCGTCGAGCACCTGCGGGTCAGGTGGGGCAACACCGGGACCGACGAGCTGCGTCACGTGCTCGTCGTCGAGGAGGCGCACCGGCTGCTCAAGAACGTCGAGGACGGCCCGGCGGCCGCCGCCGTCGAGCTGTTCGCATCGCTGCTCGCCGAGATCCGCGCCTACGGCGAGGGCGTGCTCGTCGTCGAGCAGATCCCGTCGAAGATCCTCCCCGACGTCCTGAAGAACACCGCGTTGAAGGTCATGCACCGGCTGCCGTCGGCCGAGGACCGGCTGGCCGTCGGCGCGACCATGAACCTGCGCGAGGAGCAGTCCGAACTGGTGGTGTCGCTCCCGCCGGGTGTGGCCGCGGTCGCGGTCGACGGGATGGACCGCCCGGTGCTCACCCGGATGACGCCGGGCGCCCGCCGGGAGACGCCGGCCGGCGCCCGCTACGACGACGCCCCGCTCGGAGGACGACGCAGCGAGCTCTGCGGCCAGGACTGCCAGAGCACTGCCTGCACGCTCTGGCAGATCAACGACGCGTCCCACGTGGCCGAGGATCCGCGCCTCGTCGTCTGGGTCGAGGCGGTCGCCGCCCACCAGGTCATCGGCCTCGCGCACCTGATCGGCCAGCAGCCACCCGCGCCCGTGACCGCGCTGCGCGACGAGCTGCTGGCCCTGCCGGAACGCACCCGGGACTGCCTGCTCGCGCACGCCGTCGACCGGGCGGTCGCGGCCCGGGCGAGGCTGCTACGCGGCTACGTCGACCCGGACGACTTCGCCACCCGACTCGCGGACACCCTCCGGCGGCTCCTCGTCGGCGCCCCGATGGACGACGCCGACACCCGCCGCTGGACCGCCGGCCAGTACCGCTGGATGGACGTCCGCCAGACGCTGGCCGCGGCACGCCATCAGCCCGGCGCGGACCGCCCACACCCAGACACGCCCAGCTGGCGTCGCCGTGGTCTGTCGCTGCTCGCGGCGACCGTTCCCGCGCAGTTCGACGAGCTCCGCGGCAGCGTGCACTACGCCCCCGGTACGAACGCCGTCGCCCTCGGCGACCTCACGACCAGCGGCTTCGCCACCGCCGTGCGGGTGCTCGCCGGCGGGACGTCCGCCGAGCACCTAGGCACCGCGCTGCGGCTCGCCTGCGCGGCGGACGACTTGGAGAAGCTGCACCTCCAGATCGCCCACCTGATGGAGAAGCACGTGGCCGGCGGCGGGAGCTGACCGCGAATGGCAACCGACTCGTCGACGACGACCGACGCCCCGCCCCCTCCCCCGCCACCACCGCCCCCGGACACATCCAGTGAACGCCCAGAAGCAGCCTTCGATGGCGACAGCCCGACCGACACCACGGATCAGAACAGCTCCACCGACGATACAGCCGACGCCGCCACCAATGAGAACGACCAAGGCAATACAGACGGCCACAACAGCACCGCCGAACACGCGAACACACAAGACAGCACAAAAGAAACTCCACACACCCCGCAGCCAGAAACGGCCTTCGACGGCGACGGCCAGAACGACACCACGAACCGGAACGGCTCCACCGGCGACACAGCCGACGCCCCCACCGTCGAAAACGACCAATCCAGGACAGACATCGACAGGGATAATAACTCGGTCGAAGACACCACAAATACACAGGACCCCACGAACAAAAATCCGCACACTCCGCAACCAGAAACGGCCTTCGACGGCGACAGCCCGACCAACACCGTCGACCACGATAAGAACACCCAGAACGACACCGCCTCCGAGGGCCCCGCGAAAATCCAGAACACCGACAATCTCGACGGCGACAGCCCGACCGACACCACGAACTGGAACAGCTCCACCGACGACACAGCCGACGCCGCCACCATCGAAAACGACCATAACGGCGATCACTCTGCCAACTCGGATAACCGGACCGAGACCGAAGCCGACGGCGAGAACAGCTCTGTCGATCAGAGCAAAAATACACCGGACCGTACGGAAGAAACCCCACCTACCAGCCAGGCCGAGACCCCGAACGCCGCCGCCGACAGCGCAACGGCGACCAGTTCCGACGGCCTCACACAGACGATAGAAATTGCCGACCCGGCCGACGCCGATCCCACCGTGCATCCTGAGCACGAAGGCATCACCCCAGAAGCTCAGGCCCAGACCGCGAACGAGATCGACGAGTCCGCCGACGACATAGACCAGGCCGAGGTGGTCGACGTCGCCCCCGCCGAGAACCCGCCCCCTGACATGGGCGAAGACCCTGGCGTCACCGCGTCCGACGACAGCGTGTCTATAGGCAGCGCCGACGACGGCGCCCAGAGCGGCGGCCCGGGGGACGGCGATTTTGGCCGAGGCGGTGGCGATGGAGGCTCCATCGGTGACGGACCCGCAAGCCCCGGCAAACCCGCCACCGGCATCGACGGGGACGAGACCGGTGATGTCCAGACACCCGGCGACCGGCAGGATGCGAACGACACACCCATCGACCCTGACGCAGTTTCGACCAAGCCGGACGGTTCACCGTGGCCCGAGTCGCCGCTCAGTAAGACAGACCCACTTCCGAAACTGGACGAGGCGGACGTCCAGCGGGGCGAGAATGGCCTTGTCGAATCGGTCGATGGGAGGCCCGTCCGCGACTACCTTCACGGACTCGCCGATGAACGGACGGATGGATATCGGGACGCGCGTCGGGACGGAAGTATAAGGAAGGATGAGGTGGCTCCTGTTACGTCCGTCCTTTTGGACACCCGTACCGGTCGCGCATATGAAGCCATCAACCAGGGGGAGGTAGGTCCGGCAGATCTTCACCCGATCCTTCAGGAGCGTGTCGATGGACTGACAGCCGCGGCGGCAGAGAAACCTGATGCCTATCAGTATGGCGATGGCGCGCAGGGCGGATTCCCTCACTTCTCCGTCCCGGGCACTCACGCCGAGGTACTCAATGCCAGTCGCGCACTGTACGACCGGGAGGCGATGGGATATCAAGTGACCCCCGAATCGCTTGGTGAAATGCTCGTGGACAATCGTTTTCCCTACCGGCCGGACGACAAGACGGCCGCTCCTTGTTGCCCGAACTGTACAGCTATCCTCGGAGGCGAGGGCGGGGGCGTGGAGTCCATCCCCGGGAAGCTTCCGATTGACGAATGGAGAAGACAGTGATCGAAGCAGATCCAGTTCGTTCGGTAGATATCGACGACATCGACTACACGGACGATCTTTTTGTCGTCTATGAAGGGGAGCTTTTCACTGGCGAGGCGGTCGGTTACCACGCAAACGGTCAGCTCCGTAAGATTGAAACTTATGGAAACGGGCGCCTCAGAGGGCCGGAGCGTACGTTCCACCCCGACGGATCGATCAAATCCGAGTACTGGAACGTCGACGGTGCCCGGGACGGCATCGGTCGGACCTGGTATCCGAACGGCCAGCTGGAATCCGAGACACAGTACGACCATGCCAAAGTCGTCCTCAGGAAGCGCTGGTCCGAGGACGGGACCGAGCTAGGCTGACCCTCACTCGGCTCGGTCGCGCGAGTTGGCCTTGGGGCAGGACGAGGGGTTGTGGTGAGGCGGATCGAGGATGCTGAGGCGCTGCAGGCCGAGCTACGTCGGCTCGTCCAGGTTGACGCGCCCGGCCCGGACCTGGTCAGAAGGGTGGCTGGCTTTGACGTCGCATACGACACTGACTCCGATTTGGTCGCGGGCGCGGTCGTCGTCCTCGCCGTACCAGGTTGGGATGTGGTCGCATCGGCCACGGCGGTTGGCCGGGCCGCCTTCCCCTACATCCCGGGCCTGCTGTCATTCCGGGAACTGCCGCCACTGCTCGACGCATGGGACACCGTCCTCCCACAGCTGACCTCGCCGCCCGATCTGCTGGTGTGCGACGGGCATGGCATAGCCCACCCCCGACGGTTCGGGCTGGCCTGCCATCTCGGCGTCACCGTGGACCTGCCGACGATCGGCGTGGCGAAGACGCAGTTCGTGGGTGAGCACTCCTCGCCCGGGGGGCGTCGGGGCGAACGGACGCCAATCATGGTCGACGGCGAGCCGGTGGGAGCTGCGCTGCGGACTCGCGACGGTACCCGCGAGGTGTACGTGTCGGTCGGGCACCGGACCAATCTTGACTCCGCTTGTCGGTGGGTGCTGGAGCTGTGCCCTAGATATCGCCTGCCGGAGACAACCCGGGCCGCCGACCAGCTCAGCCGAACGGCGCTCGCCGAAGCCCGGGCCGCGTCTCGCTGACAGAGCATCACCTGCGGCTCGGCCACGCGGTGCGTGGCTCGGGCGGGGGCCGGCCCGAAGTCGACGCCCTCGTCCCTCGAATACCTGGGTGGCCACGAACGGACGCCGAGCGCGAGCCGTACGCGAGCCGTACGCGAGCCGGCCGGCGCCCCTGATCCCCACCCGTGTGGGGCGGGAAGACAAGCGTGCCCGGCCGGCTCGCGGGGGATGCGAACCGCGTCAGCGGGTCCGCGGGGTGGGGGTCGGCGGGTAGAGCTGCGAGCCGTGTGCCGTGAATTCGGCGGCCTTTTCTCGTAGCCCGGCCTCGATTGCCTCGGTGGAGTCGAGGCCGTGTTCCTCGGCGTAGCGGCGGACGTCCTGGGTGATCTTCATGGAACAGAAGTGCGGGCCGCACATGGAGCAGAAGTGGGCCGACTTGGCCGGAGCGGCCGGCAGGGTCTCGTCGTGAAAGGCCTGCGCGGTCTCCGGGTCGAGAGCCAGGCTGAACTGGTCGGTCCAGCGGAAGTCGAACCGGGCGGCGGACAGGGCGTCGTCCCAGGCCTGCGCGCCGGGGTGGCCCTTGGCGACGTCCGCCGCATGCGCGGCGATCTTGTAGGCGATGACGCCGGCCTTGACGTCGTCGCGGTCCGGCAGGCCCAGGTGCTCCTTCGGGGTGACGTAGCAGAGCATCGCGGTGCCGTGCCAGCCGATCATCGCGGCGCCGATCGCCGAGGTGATGTGGTCGTACCCGGGCGCGATGTCCGTGGTGAGCGGCCCGAGCGTGTAGAAGGGCGCGTCGTGGCACAGCTCGCGCTGCAGATCCACATTTTCCTTGATCTTGTTCATCGGGACGTGCCCGGGGCCCTCGATCATGACCTGGACGTCGTGCTCCCAGGCGATGCGGGTCAGCTCGCCGAGCGTCGCGAGTTCGGCGAGCTGAGCGTCGTCGTTCGCGTCGGCGATCGAGCCGGGGCGCAGCCCGTCGCCGAGTGAGAAGGTCACGTCGTAGGCGCGCAGGATCTCGCACAGCTCGGCGAAGTGGGTGTAGAGGAAGTTCTCCTCGTGGTGCGCCAGACACCAGGCGGCAAGGATCGACCCGCCACGGGAGACGATCCCGGTGCGCCGGCGCGCGGTCATCGGTACGTAGCGCAACAGCACCCCGGCGTGGACGGTCATGTAGTCGACGCCCTGCTCGGCCTGTTCGATGACGGTGTCCCGGTACAGGTCCCAGGAGAGATCCTCGGCACGGCCGCCGGCCTTCTCCAGCGCCTGGTAGATCGGCACCGTGCCGACGGGGACGGGTGAGTTGCGGATAATCCACTCTCGGGTGGTGTGGATGTCGTGACCGGTGGACAGGTCCATCACGGTGTCCGCGCCCCAGCGGGTCGCCCAGACCATCTTCTCGACCTCCTCCTCGATCGAGGAGGAGACCGCCGAGTTGCCGATGTTGGCGTTGATCTTCACGAGCAGGTTGCGGCCGATCGCCATCGGCTCGGACTCGGGGTGGTTGATGTTCGCCGGGAGCACGGCCCGCCCGGCGGCGATCTCGTCGCGGACGAACTCCGGCGCGAGCCCCTCCCGGACGGCGACGAACTCCATCTCCCGGGTGATCTCGCCACGTCGGGCGTAGGCGAGCTGCGTGACCGCGACGCCGGGCGCCGCCCGCCGCCGGAGGGCCCGCGGGACCGGCGAGACCCGGGGCTCCCGTCGGCCCGCCAACGGATCGGCGGCGCGCCGGCCAGCGGTCTGGCCGTCGGCCGCGAGCGGCCGGCCAGGTGCCTCGACGGTGTCGCCGCGGGCCTCGATCCACGGTGCGCGGCCCGCGGCGAGGCCATGCCGGACGTCGATGGTGACGTCCGGGTCGGTGTAAGGGCCGGAGGTGTCGTAGAGGACCACGGACTCGCCCGTGGACAGCGGCACCTCCCGCATCGGGACACGCAGCGCGCCGCCGGCGCCGGACGGGCCTATGAGGTAGGCCCGCCGGCTGCCCGGCAGTGGGGGGTGGGTGGTGGGCACGGCGGTGCCGGTGGACACAGGGGTGGGACGGGCGGACTGCGCCATGAGAAAGCTCCCTACGCCGGCATTACCCGGACAGGTTCGGCGGTCGGCGGCCCCGGGCCCGATGCCCAGCCGCCCTCTCAGCCCCATGAGGTGGAAGCTCCCGCGGTTCGTTCGTCCCGGACGGTACGACAACCCACGGGCCGCCGTCACGGCTTTCCTCGTCACGCCCACGCACGCGGCACGGTGGCGGAGTCCGCGAGCGGGCCGAACCCGGCCGAATCCACGCCCAGCGCCGGGCCGAACGCCTGGTCCAGCTTCGGCGTGAGCGCGGACGCGAAGCCGGGTACGCGAACGCCGGTACCTCGAGCAAGCCGGGAGTGCGCGCCGGTCCAGCCGCGCTGGCGCAGCGCACTCGCCACCGCGGCGCCGACGCGATCGGGCTCTTCGCGCAGGATCCGGATGGGCACGCGCAGCACCAGTTGGCCAGCACGCCGGCCGGTCTGGCCCGGATGGGTGACCAGCTGGATTCCGGCCGGCACCGACCGCGCCACCCGGCCGCCCCGCGAGCCTGGGGCCGTCGCCGTCGCCGTCGCGGGCGGGGGCGGGGGCGCGGGCGGCACGGCGGCGGTGCGGATGCCCGTCGCCGCGATCATGCCCAGCTCGACGTGGACCCGCCAGGGCTCGTAGCAGACGTCGAGTCGACCCGCGCCACGCGAGTCGGGCCGGCCCCGCCGGCCGGGCGGCAGCCCAAAGCGGTCCTCGATCCGCTGGTAGAGCAGGTCGGGCACCCACGGGGCGTCGGCGTCGAGATCGTCGAGGGCATCGCTGATCACCTGCCGCCGGCTGATCGGCCCGCGGCGGGCAAGCGCCGAGCGCACTTCGTCGGACTCGACGATCCCGCTGGCCACCGCGAGCGCCAGGATCCTGCGAGCCTCGTCGTGGCTGGGCGCCCACTCGGCCATGTCGACCACCGAGCGTGGGAGCGCCGTGCGCGGCGGCCAGCTGTCGAGGTGGAGATCCTCGTCGCCGAGCCGGGCGGTCGCCCGGATCCTCACCCCGGGGCGCGGGGTGACGCGGCGGCCGGACGCCAGCAGGACGGTCAGCCACGGTTCCTCACAACCGCGCAGCCCGCCCAGGGCCGCGGCCGACGAGCCGCCGAGCAGGGCGTCCGGGCCGATCGACACGAGTGCGCACCACAGGCGCTGGATCAGTGTCAGGGGGCCGGGCTGGGTGACGACGACGTCGCCGGAGTACAGCTGCCAGTAGCCACTGTCGACGCGGCGGCGGATCTCGGCACGAGTGAGGCCGGCGGCCAGCGCCTCCTTGACGGTCAGCACACCGGCGCGCCCGGCGGCGAGCCCCGCCGCCGGTTCGTCGCCCGCCTCGCCGGCGCGCGGCGCGGGCAGCAGCCCGCCGGCCGGCGTACCCACCTCGCCCGTGGAGCTGATGTCGACGAAGGACGTCTCGTTCTGGACGGCATGGCCGCGCTGGGCCCGGTCGGTAGTCATGAGAAGCACGATGAACACGGCTAATGGCGCATTCAAGCCCAACATGACATCTGTGGATAACCAACCCCAAAGCAACAGTTCTCCGATAACGCCATCAGACGACCGAAGGCGGGGGCTGGCGGGACGCCCAGCGCCCCCCAAGCCCCCGCCTCAAGCGTCGAGGCGAGCGACGACGCGGTAGGTGTTGGAGCGTTCGCCCTTGCGCAGGAAGGACACCAGTACGGCACCGGCGAGACCCGCGAGGATCGCCGGCGCGGCGGCGGCCGTCAGCACCACGCCGCGGGCCAGCCAGCGGACCGGCGAATACGGCGATCCGGGCAGCCAGGGCAGTGTAGGGCTCGGGATCAGCGCCTGGGTGGCGAGCCCGACCGCGGCGAGCAGGTCGCCGGGCTCGTGCGCCTCGCCGAACTGGATCAGCACGGTGCGCATCCCGCGGTCCGCCAGCGCGGCGACCAGGTTGTCGACCGGGATGAGCTGGCGCACCCCCGGCACACCCCAGCCCCGCCACAGCCGCCCGAGCAGGCGGGCCCCCAGGGCGGCGGGATTCACGATCTCCATCACCAGATAGCCGCCGGGGCCGAGCGCCTTCGCCGCCGCGTCGAGATCCTCGGACGGGTCCCTGCTGCGTTCCAGGTAGCCGAACATGCTGATGACGTCGTACTGGCCGGTGACCGCCTCGGCGATGTCGGCGAAGCTCGCCGGGTAGGCCCGGTCGACCCAGCCGCGCCGGCGCGCCTCGCCGATCGTGTCCGCCGGGCCCACCCCGTCGAACACGGTGCGCGGCCACACCGAGCGGGCCACGTTGCAGAACGAGCCGACGCCGGCGCCGACGTCGAGCCAGGCTCGCGGCAGCACGAACGGGCGCATCAGCTCGGCTCTGGCGCGCAGCCGGGCCGCGCCCGCCGCGACGGCGGCCTGGGCGCGCGTCTCGTTCATGCCGTCCTGGCGGTCACGCTCGTAGAGCACCCGCCCGGCCGGTGTCAGCCGCGGGTTCTGGAAGACATGCGCGCAGACAAGGCACTCGTCGAGCTGGAACCGGCCGGGCTTGCGCAGCTCGAGGTCGCGAGAGGCCAGCCGGACCACCAGCTCGAACGAACCGCACCACGGGCAGTCAGGACGGCGATCCGCGAAGAAGGGCTCGGGGCCGGCCGCGAACGCCCGTTGATAGCGTTCGCGCCGGGCGGTGGCCTGTGCCTTGGCCTGTGCCTTCACCGGGTCGGGCGGCAGGCCGGCCGCCTTCGCCTCCGCGGCGGAGCGCTGGGCCTTCCGCCAGGCCCGCACCGTGCTGACCGTGTACTCCAGCCCGGCGGTAATCCGCACGATCGGGCTGCGGATCAGGTCGCGCGGCGCGACCGGCACCCGCCCGGCACAGACGAAGAACGGCTGGCACCAGAACAGCGCCGTCGCGGCGAGACCCCACGGCCGGTTGAGGTGCACACCGATGCCGGTCGCGACGTCGCGCACGGTCGGCAGGTACATGTTGACCGGTTTGATGGCGTTCCACGACCGCCGTTGCACCCGTACCCGGGTGGCGCCGTCGTCACGGGCGGCTCCCAGCCCTGGCAGCACGGCGAGGTCGGTGCTCGCCGGGGCGTGCCGCTTGAGCCGCTCGGTGATCTCGACGAGCTCGACCGGGGTGTAGTCCTCGCGTGCCTCGACGCCGGCACGGTGGGCGACCTCGGCACGCACCAGCAGCGCCTGGAACGCCCCCCGCCCCGGCGCGAGCCGGTCGTTCCGATAGGTGCGGGTGTCGACCATCCGGGCCACGTCCAGCGCCCGTTCGATGGTCAGGTCGGCGGGCACCAGGTCGAGCACGTCGAGCCGTTCCCGACTGGCGTGGTAGCTCGCGGCCCGCCTGGCCGCCTCGGTGAGCTGGACGCCGGCGGCACAGACGAAAAGGTGGTCCGGGTCGACGGGCCGCCCGGAGGCGGGCAGCGTGTCCAGCCTGCGCAGCCGGCCGCGCAGCCGCACCCCGTTCGTCAGCAGGCCGACGACGACGAGGATCGGCGCCCACCAGAGCAGCGTCGCCACGATCTATCCCGCCGCCGGCGCGCCAGCCTGTAGTGACACCGGGAACAAGAGCCGCCGGGCGCGCGAAGGAAGATCATTTTCGCGCGCCCTTTGGCCCTCCTGTAGTGACACCGAGAGCAAGAGCCGCCGGATGCGCGAAGAAAGAGCATTTTCGCGCACCCTTTGGCTGGCCGCCGCTCGCGCCGTTCCCCCCGTCACGGCAGCAGCTTCTCGATGTGCGCGGCGCCGGCGGCGACACCTCCGGCCGAGGCGAAGTCGTCGCGCAGCCGCCGCGCGGCCGACCGGTACGCGGGGTCGTCGAGCACCGAGGCGACGGCGGCGGCGACGCCGGCGGCGTTGACCAGGCCGAAGCGGACCCGAAGCCCCGCGCCCGCCCGGGTGACCTGCTCGGCGATCATCGGCTGGTCGTCGCGCACGGGCGCGACCACCAGCGGGACGCCCTGGGACAGGGCCTCGCAGACGGTGTTGTTGCCGGCGTGGCAGACGACGGCCGACAGATGGCCCATCAGCTCCAGCTGCGGCACCTTGTCACGGACCAGCACGTCGGCGGGCGCCGCGGCGGCCAGGTCGTCGACGATGCCGGGCGGGGCGACGATGATGGTCTGCACCTGGCCGGTCATCCCGGCCAGCGCCTCGGCCGCGACGCGCAGGAACCGCCCGCCCGTCTCCCGGGTCACGGTGCCGAGCGAGACCAGTACCTTGGCCCGGGCCGGATCGAGCCACGACCAGGGAAAGTCGGCCAGCGGCTGGCGAAGCCCGGCGCCCGAGCCGATGAACACCGTCCCGGGCGGGAGCGCCGCCACCGCGTCCGGCATGCGCAGCAGCTCGGTCACCGAGCACACGAGTGTCAGCAGGTCGGAGAAGCGCAGGTCGCCGCGGCCGGCCTCCTCGGCCGGCACCCCGGACGCGAGCTGGAACTCGCGCAGCCGGTCGTCGACCCACTGGCCGACGGCGGCCATCACCCCATAGGGGTTGTCGAACTCGGCGGACGTGGTCGCGAGCGTGACCCACCGCAGCCGGCGGCGGCGGGCGAGCAGCGCGCCGCCGACCGCCTGCTGGTCGACGACGACGATGTCGGGGCGGAAGTCGTCGACAACCGGTTCCAGATCCCTGGCCATCGCCGTGCCCAGCGGCAGGAGAAAGTCCTCCCAGAGGAACTTGAACGAGCCGGTGCCGCGCTGGCGGCGCGACTTCTCCTCGATCTCGGCGCGCTCCCCCGAGGTGATCTCCTCGGGCAGCTCGACAAGCCGCAGCGGCGCGGGCACCAGCGGGCGCACGACGCTGGCGTGGCCGGCGATGGCGACCTCGTGGCCGCGGTCGGTCAGCTCGCCGGCGATCCCGACGGCCGGGTACACATGCCCGGCCAATGGCGGGACGACGAACAGGATGCGACCCACGTCGACATCACTCCCCGAGGATCTGGCCGAAACACCTCTCCAGCGGTCCGCCGGCGCGGGCTCGCTGGGGACCCGGGCGGAGCCCCGCGCGGCCGGAGACCGGCGCGGCCGGCACAGCGGACGGGCCCCGCGCGACCGCCATTCGCGCCACCCTCTGCGTCACTGTTCGCCCGACACCCCGGAGGACGCGGCGGAGGCCGCGGAGGTTGCGCCGGCCGCCACAGGCACCTCTGGGGACGCGTCGCCCGGCCCCTCAGCGTCGCCCGAGGCCGACGAGGCCCGCCGCTCGGCGTTGAGGTCCGACGGGACCGAGCGGGAAAGCACCCAGTCGGCGAGCTCGAACGTCTGGCCGCCGCGGTGGGTGTACTGCGGCATCTGCTCGTCGCGGTGCAGCAGCCACCAGCGCAGCAGCACGCGCAGGTAGTCGACGGCCTCCCGCAGCACCATGTGGGTGTGGCGCTCGAGCACCACCAGGGTGCAGTCCGGCACGAGCCTCGCCAGGCCGTCGCCCTGCTCCATGATCTCGGAGTTGCCGCCGTAGATGGCGAGCACCGGTACTGGCAGGGCACGCAGCCGGTCGGGCGAGAACGGCGCGGTCGCGAGCATGTCCTCGGCGATCGTGGTGTCACGCAGCAGCGACTGCGCGGAACGCATGATCCGGCCGACCGCCCGCCCGGCGCTGTACGTGAGCCACTCCTCGACTTCCTCGTCGGAGATGGCGGCGAGCACCTGGGTGAGCGAGCGGGCCATCTCCTCGCCGAGGCCCTCGATGCGGAACGGCGGCTCGATCAGGGTGAGGCTCGCGACCCGCTCGGGGAAGTCGGCGCCGTAGGTCAGCCCGAGGGTGGCACCGTAGCTGTTGCCGACGAGGTGCACCGGGCGGTCGACGCCGAGCTCGTCGAGCAGGGCGGACAAATCGGCCATCGCGGTCGCGATGCCGTAGCCGCTTGGCGTGCGCTCGCTCTTGCCGTGGCCGCGCAGGTCATAGCAGATGACCTCGCAGCCGGCGTCGGCCAGCGCGTTGCCAAGCGAGAAGTAGAAGCTCGCCAGGTTGTCGATCACCATGCCGTGCAGCATGACGACCACCGGGGCGTCGGGGCGTGGCCCGCCAGACGGCATGAGCCGCTGGACATGCAGGCGCACGCCGTTAGCAACGACCTCAGCCACGGTCGGACTCCTTCCTCGGCGACCCGCTCGGGCACACCGACATCGCCAGCCAGCCCCGCGGGCCGCGCCGGCCCTGCACCACTTCGTACCAGCTCGGCCGATTCCGCCGACAAGCGGCCCGGTCAAGCACCCTTGGCGCCAGCCCGCAGCGAGTCGGCGATGAAGTGGACGACCTCACCGACCCGCATGTTGATCACTCGGTCAACGTCCATCTCGGCCAGGAAGCCGACGAAGTCGACCTGGTCGCCGTAGGTGACCCGCATCCGGTCCGCCAGCGTCACGAACTCGATGCTCTCGAGCTCAAGGTCCTCGTTGAACGAGGTGTCCATGGTGATCTCCATGTCCACCACGTACTCCTCGCCGATCACGTCGCGCAGCATCTCGGCGATCTCGCCGAGAACCCTCGCTTCGAGGGCGTCCAGCGTCGGGTCGGCTGAGCGGAGGGTGTCCTGAATGGTCATGTCGTGTGTGCTCCTTCGTCACTGGTGCTCGGGGCCTCGGACCGAAGCGAACCTCGCTGATCGGCTTCGCTGATCGGCGAGGAGCCCCGGCGCGACAATGGCGAAACCTCACGCGGCCGGACGCCCACCTCGGGTGTCCGGTCCGAGACGACCGGGTCGTCCTCGGAAGGCCGCGAACTCGTGGATGGGGTCGCCGGGTCTCGGGGATGGCGGACGCGCGCGGCGCGCTCGACGGACAGTGATGTCCACGCGACGATGTGGTCACCGATACGCACAGGGTCGGCGCCACCGGTCTCCCGCCGTACGCGGCCCATGCTGTCAACCGTACGTAGCGCCACCCAGCGCTGGTGCGCTGGGCCGGATTCTGTGAGCACGGTGACGTGCAGCAGCAACGGCGGTTCCGCGGCGCTGGCCTCGACGGGGCGCGGCGGGGGCGACTTGATGCCGTCGGCCATCGCCTGCTCCGGCCCGAGAACGGTCCGATCCAGCAGGCCGGCGTCGAGGCTGGTCTCGACGGCAAGGTCGGTATCCGTGTCCGTGGAACCGGCGCCGACCGGAATGACCCGGTCGACGACGTAGCGGCGGGGCCGTCCCTGCAGGCCGGTGCCGTCGGCCTTGGCGACTGCCTCCTTGGCGGCCCACATCCTGGCGAACCAGGCCGCCCGCCCCACCTGGACGGACTCATCGGCGTCGTCGGCGGCGGCGGCGGTGCCGGCCTGCAGGGACACGGTGCGGTCGCCGGTCTCCGCGCGGGCGCCGGTCCCGGTGTGGGCGTCGTCGCCGGTTCCGTCGTCCGCGCCGTCGGCGTCGTGATCGGCGTCGGCGGTGTAGGAGGCCAGGCCGCCGGCGCTGGCGGGGTCGCCAGCGCCGCTGGTCAGCTCGGTGAGCAGGCGGCGCTCGGAGGCGGTGAGGCCCGCCGCGAGCGCGCCGGGCGTCCGCGGCGCCACCGTCTCCAGGTCGATGCCGACGTCGCCCTCGGTGTCGACCATCGCGACCGCGAGGTCCACCTTGTGCGCGATCGAGAGGTTGGGCGGCGGATCGGCGGGAATGCCGGCACGCTCGGGCAGGCGCGCGACGAACGGGCGGCCGGCGGGGTCGTTGTCGATGCCGACCTCGATGCCCCACACCGGGCCGGCCCCGCGCGTCCACAGCCAGCGGCGCACCGCGTCCTGGGCGGCGATCCGGCCGAGCAGCCACTGCCTGGCCGCGCGGGGGTTCTTCCCGGCAAGCACCCGGCGGCGCTCGGCGTCCAGGAAGTGGCGGACGACCAGCTCGCGGGAGGCGATGTCGCGCCAGTAGTCCGGGACGACGACCCAGCCATCCGGGCGGGGCTCGGCGACCGTGTTGCGCTCCGGGTCACGCATGAGCAGCCACAGCCACGCGTTCGCGGTGAACCGCCGGTCGGTCCAGCCGGTGACCTCGGCCCAGACCGTGCCGTCGGCGGCCCTTACCTCCAGGTCGGCGGTGACGGTCTTGGCCGCGATGTCGCGGATGCGCACCACGCACGACATCTGCTCGCCAGGCCCCGGGTCCGGACCATAGAAGCGCATCTCGGTGACGGCCTGCGGCAGCAGCAGCGAGTCGACGTCGAGATGCTGGGTGGCCCAGTAACCGTAGAGCTGGCCGATCGTGTCGAGCAGCGCGCCGGGCGCGCCCGTCACCACCAGCTGGCCGCGGGCGCCGAGCGGCGCGATGCCGTCGACGTGGGTGATGCCCTGGTAGCTCGGGCCGTGGAACATCCACCGCCCGCCGTACAGCTCGGCGGCCTGGTGCGGTGACGGCGTCTCGCCGGGCAGCGGACCCGGGACTCCCGTCGGCTCCGGGGTTCCTGCCGGATCGGCGAAGCCCGGGGTTCCTGCCGGATCGGCGACAGGGTCCCTGCTCGATCGGCGGAGCCGATCGGGGAGGTAAGCGATCTGGGAGGTCTGCTGGGAGGTCCGGAAGCCGGGCCGGGAGGTGTGCGGGAGCAGGTCGGCGGACGAGGACGTCTGGGTCGGAGCCGGCGGGTACGCGTCGGCGAACACCACGGTCACCCGGGCGTAGCCGTCCATCGACACCCGGACCGCGCCGTCGGGCAGCGTCGTACAGGAGATCGTCACTTCGACCGGCGGCTCGATCGCCACCCAGCGCAGCGCCCGGACGTCGCGGACGGCGGCGACCACTATGTCCCCGGGGGTCCCTCCCGGATGGGATTCCCCGAGCCGGGAGGTCTGGAACGCCCGCGCCTCGTCGATCATCATCTGCAGGACGGCCGTCATCGGCATCACCGGGAACCGGTCGGACAGGTCCGTCCAGCCCGGGGGCTGCCGGTAGAAGCAGTGGTCGATGACGTGTGGCAGCTCGGCCAGCGACAGCGTCCGGCGAACCGTCGTGGTGATCGGCCCGAGGCTCCCCGTGCCGCCGCCAGCGACTCCCGCCCCGGCGCCGGCACCACCCGCGAGGCTGGTCCGGGCGCCCGTCCGGCCGGCGGCATCCTGTCCGGAGCCAGAGCCGGCGCCATTCCCGCCGGCGAGGGCCGGCCGGTGGTCTCGAGCCGCGGGCGCCGCCACCGGGGGTGCCGGCGACGCGGCGGACGACGGCGCGGCGGCGCGCGCCAACGCACCGGGCACGGACGTCAGTGCCCTGGTTGACGCCGGTACAGGCAAGCCCGCGGTCCGGCCGTCCCACCGTGCCTGGACATCCGCGAGCACCGCCGCGGTCTCGGCGATCGCCAGGCCGAACTCGGCCAGCACCGGGTGACTGCCGCGGCCGGCCACGGCACCGGCCAGGGCGAGGAGATCGGCATCCGCGGACCGGGCCGCCGCCGCGCCCGCCGGCGGCAGGTGAGACGTGGCGGCGCCTGAGCGCGCCGTGGGCACGGCCACGCCGGCCGCCGGACGGGCGGCCGGCGCAGCGGCCGCCGGCTCGTCGGGCCGGGCGTCCGCCAGCAACGCGGGGGCGTCCGCCCCGAGCCGGACCATCGGTGAACCCAGCCGCAGCAGCATGGGCCGTCCGCCACGACGCGGCGCCGGAGCCGAGCCCGTCGGCACGGCTGGCGCGGCCGTGGCGACCGCCGGCGTGGTCGCGGGCTCCGCGGCGGCGGGACGGTGGCGGCAGGGCAGCAGGTCGAGGCGCGGCGCACCGCCCTCGGCCCATACCGCCGCCGCGACCCGGCGCAGCTGGTCCAGCCCGGAACGCTTCGGGGAGTTGGACACGACGGTCACGTGGTCCGGCCGGCCGGCCAGCGTGTCGTCGACGAAGCCGGCGATCGTGCCGACGCCGACCTGCAGGAACATGCGGACACCGGCATCGTGCAGCCGCTCGGTGAGCGCGCGGAACCGCACCGGCTCGAGCAGGTGGCGCACGGTCAGGTCGCGGATCGCCGCCGGCTCGTCCGGGTAGGGCGCGACGGTCGTCGCCGACCAGATCGGCATGTCCGCCGCCGCGAGCGGCATCGTGGCCAGCGGCGAGCGCTCGATGTCGAGGTAGGGCCGCAGGAACGGGGAGTGGAAGCCGGAGCGGAACGGCAGCACCTGCCCGAGGACACCCCGCGCGCGCAGCCGGGCCAGCGCCTCGGTGACGCTCGCCTCGCGCCCGCAGATGACCGACTGGTGCGGGCAGTTGTCATGCGAGACGACGACGTCGGGCAGACCCGCGATCGCTTCGTCGACCATCTCGACGCCGCAGCCGACCGCGCCGAAGCACACGCCAGGCACTTCGAGCGACGCCGGGTCGAACCCGCCGATGAACGCGTCGACGAAGTCGTTCGGGACCATGCCCGACGAGATCATCGCGTTCCACTCGCCGACACTGTGCCCGCCGACCACGTCGGGGACGATCCCGAGCCGGCGCAGCACCAGGTCGAGCACCCGGCCCACCTCGACGCTGGCCCTGCCGTGGCCGCCGAGCACGCCGGTCTGGCCCAGGTCTGGCAGTGGCAGGCCGAAGTGCGCGCAGACGTCGTCGATGCGCGGCTCGAACTTGTCCTCCAGCCCGCAGAACAGGAAGGCCAGCTTTCCCGCCTGCGCGGGCTGGGCCGCCGCGGCCGGGCCCGGCCCGGCGAGCAGCGGCGACGGGGTGAACCAGAGGTCGTTGCGGCCGCGCCACGGGGTGCCGCGGGCGACGATCGTGCGGGCAAGCGCGAGCCGGCGCGGGGTCGGCGCGACCAGCGCGAGCCGGCACGGGCCGCCCGTCGGTGCCGCGGCGGCGTCGTCGCGGGCGAGCAGCTCCTCGTCCGGCACGTCGAGCTGGGCCGCGAGCTCGGCCGGCGTCGCCGCCGCGAGCAGCAGGACCGCTTCGGCTCCGGGGTCGGCCGCGAGCCCGGCTGGCGCGACCGTCGCCGTCCTGGCCGCCGTCGCGCCGGCCATTGCCACTCCGGCCACCGTCGGCGACGGCGAGCCCGCGGGCGTCGCGGCGGCGGACACCGCCGAGGCGGCGGGCCTGGCGGCCGGGACGGGAAACGTGGCCGCCGGGGACGGCGCGGGCCGGTCGGTGGCCTGCTCCAGGACGGCGTGCGCGTTGATGCCGCCGAAGCCGAAGGCGTTCACCCCGGCGCGGCGCGGCCCGCCGCCGGCGGGCTCGTCCCAGGGGGTGGCCGCCAGCACCGGGGCGAACCGGGTGCCGGCGAAGGCGGGGTGCGGGTCGTCGCAGTGCAGTGTCGGCGGCAGCGTGCGGTGGTGCAGCGCGAGGGCGGCCTTGATCAGGCCGGCGGCGCCGGCGGCCGGCATAGTGTGCCCGATCATGGACTTGACCGAGCCGACACCGATCACCTGCGCGGCCGGGTCCAGCGGGCCGAACACCTCGCCCAGGGTGGCGAGCTCGGCGGCGTCGCCGTTCGGGGTGGCGGTGCCGTGTGCCTCGATCAGCCCGACGGCGCCCGGGGCGCGCGGGTCGAGGCCGGCGTCCGCCCAGGCGCGGCGCACGGCGAGCGTCTGGCCGGCCGAGGCGGTCGCCATGAGCGAGGAGGTACGGCCGTCGCTGGCGATCCCGGTGCCGCGGATCAGGGCATAGACACGGTCGCCGGCGCTCTGCGCATCCGAGAGCCGGCGCAGCATGAGCAGGCCGACGCCCTCGCCGATCAGCACTCCGTCGGCCGTCCGGTCAAACGGGCGGATCTGCTGCGAGGGTGAGAGCGCCCGCAGCATCGCGAACGTGCTCCAGAAGGTCGGCTCGTGCACGATGTGCGCGCCACCGACCAGCATCGTGTCGGCCCGGCCCAGGCGCAGCTCGCGGATGCCGGCGTCGACGGCGATCAGCGACGAGGCGCAGGCCGCGTCGACGGTGTACGCCGGGCCGCGCAGGTCGAGCCGGTTGGCGATCCGGGAGGCGGCGAGGTTCGGCACCAGCCCGATGGCCGCCTCGGGCCGCTCCGGTCCCAGCTTCGCGACGAACGCCGCGTGGACCCGCTCGATCGCCTCCTCCGGCAGGTCCGGCAGCACCTCGCGCAGCGTCACCGCGACCTGGCGGGCGGTCTTGACCCGCTGCTCGATGCGGGCGAACCCGGGGCCGAAGTAACCGCCGCGACCGAGGACGACGCCGACCCGCTCGCGATCGCCGAGGGCGTCCTGGCCGCCGCCGTCGGCGATGGCCTCGGCGGCGAGCCGCAGCGCCAGCATCTGGTCGGGCTCGGCCCACTCGACCGCGAGTGGCATGATGCCGAACTCGGTCGGGTCGAAGGTGGCGAGCTCGTCGACGAAACCGCCGCGGCGGGTGTAAAGCCGGTCAGCCCGCGGCGTCCCCGGCGGCGGTGGGGCGGCCGCCTCGGGCCGGTGGAACTCGTCGTCCCACCGGCCGGGCGGGGCCTCGCGGATCGCGTCCACGCCGCCGACGATGTTGGACCAGTACTGGTCCAGGCCGCCCGCGCCGGGGAACAGCGCGGCCATGCCGACGATCGCGATCGGATCGTCGGCGACAGAGGCCCCCGATGCGCCTTCCCTGAGATGATCAGCCATAGAAGGCGTCCACCTCGCCGCACATATAGACGACCTGCGCCGGGCCGGTGGGTGCGGCGAGCTCGCGCAGCAGCGCGTCGACGCCCTCGGCCGGCTCGATCAGGCCGATGCCCCGCCGGGCGTACTCGCGCTCCAGCTCGGCGGAGACCATGCCGCCGCCTTCGGCGCGCCACGGTCCCCAGTCGACGCTGACGACCCGGCCCGGGGTTCCCGCCAGATCAGCGGAGGTCGTGAGGACACCGGCGTGCGCGTGCGCCAGCGTGTCCAGGGTGTCGTTGGCGGCCGCGTAGTCGACCTGACCGCGGTTGCCGAAGACTCCCGCGACGCTGCCGAACAGGGCGACGAAGCGCGGGCCCCGGTCACGGCGCAGCGCGGCGAGCAGCGCCCGCGCCCCGTCGACCTTCGTCGAATACACCCTCGCGAACGAGTCGGGCGTCTTGTCCTTCACCAGCCGGTCCTCGAGCACCCCGGCGCCGTGGACGACGCCGTCGAGCCGGCCGTGGCGCGCGTAGACATCGGCGACGACGGCCCGCACCGCGGCGCCGTCGCGGACGTCGACGGCGTGGTAGCGCACGCTCGCCGCGGTCCGGCCGAGCTCGGCGAGGGTGGCGCGCACCTCGCGCCCGGCGAGCAGCCGGGCGACGCGCGCCTCGATCTCGGCCGGGCGGCGCATGCCAGTGGCGATGAGCGCCCGGCGCAGCGCCGGCGCGTCCGCGGCGGCGGCCGTGGCCGGGTCCTCCGGGCCGGCTGGCGGCGCCGTCCGGCCGACCAGCTCGATGTGCGCGCCGTGCCGACGGGCGATCTCCAGGGCGACCTTGGCGGTGATACCGCGGGCGCCGCCGGTCAGCAGCACCACCGAGGACGAATCCAGCACAGGCGGCTCGGCGCCCGGGGACTGGGCCGTCAGCTCGGCGGGCAGGACGCGCAACGCCGCGCGGGTGCCGTCGCGGTAGCCGACGACGAGCGGGGCGTGCTCGGCGACCAGCTCGGCGAGCAGAGACTCGGCGATCCGGCGGGGCGCGTCCTTGGGGTCGACGTCGACGACCCGCACGGTGACGTCGGGCAGCTCGTGAGCGAGGGTGCGGGCGAAGCCGGCGAACCCCGCGCCGGCTACCGGGGCCGGGTCGGTCGCCGCGGCGCCTCCCCGGCGGCCGAAGTCGCCGCCCAGACCGCTGGCGAGGACCAGCCGGCGGGTACCGCCGAGGGCCGCCGCCCGCAGCGCGGCGAACGCGCCGGGCAGCTCCGCCGCGGAGCCCGCGGCGGCGTCGAGCGCCGCGACCCACAGCAGCCCATCCGCGGCCACCCCGCCGGCGACGACCTCGGCGAGGTCCGCGGCGCCGGCGTCGAGGAGGCGCACGGTCGCGCCGGCCTGCTCCAGCAGGTCCGCGATCTCCAGACCGACGCCGAGTCCGCCCTCGACGACGGCGAAGCGTCCGCCCGCGAGCAGCGCGCCGTCGCCCGGCAGTCCTCCCGGCAGGGCGGAGCCCCGGGCTCCCACGGCCGGGAGCGGCCCCGGCTCGACGACGAACCGGCGCAGCGGGAATCGCGCTCCCCCGACCAGTTCGCCCTCGGCGGCCGAGCGCTCCGCGCCGGTCTCCTCCGAGTTGGCGGCCTTGGCGGCGGTGTGCTCGACGATCCAGTCGACGATGCCGTCGACCGTCTTGATCGCCGCCAACTCCTCCACCACCGACTCGTCCAACTCACCACCCGCGCCACCAGCAAGA
>NZ_MBLO01000256.1 GCF_001854805.1 Pseudofrankia coriaricola | reverse complement strand
TCGACAGATCCGCCTCCAGGTCCAACCCCGGCTCCAGCATCTCCGCCGGGTAACCCGTCTGCGAACCGATCACCTCCACCACCGTGTCCAGCACCACTGCACGGCCCAGGCCGCGGCTCGCGGACGCGGCGGCCGGTGCCGGCGCACCCAGCGACGGCGGGTCCACCGGGAAGGCCTGCGCGGGGATGACCGGCACGCGCCCGCTCGGCGCGGCCAGTCGCCCGACCTGCGCCGGCTGGGCGGCATCCCCGATCGGCGCGAGTCGCGCGCCAGCCGCGTCACCGAGGCCCGAGAGCGCCGCCGCGCCGAGCGCTACGTCACCCCCGCGGCCCAGGTAGCCGAGCAGCACGTCGCGTTGCGCCGAGACGAGATCACGAGTGGTCCGCAGGAACTCCAGCACCGCGGCGTCCGCCGTCGGATCGGCTGGCGCCGCAAAGACCATCGGCACCGCCGGCGCTGCCGGGGAGACCGCGGACTCGATCGCGAGCCGCGCGGACGGCTTGAGGCCGCCCGCGACGACCCGGCCGTCCGCGGTGCGCACGTATGCGCCGTCGACCAGCCAGCCGGGCCGCCGCGGCGCGTCCGCCGCCGAGACCACCCGCGCGTCCCGGCCGGCGAACAGCGGCGCGATGTCAACGGCGACACCCGCGGCGGTGAGCTCGGCGACGGCGAGCAGCAACCGGCGCAGCCCCGGCTCGCCGGCGACGTCGGTCGCGACCGCGCGATGCGGCCGACCGGCGAGAATCTTGCCGACGAGGCCGGTGAGCACCCGGCCAGGGCCGACCTCGACGAAGGTGCGCACCCCGGCGGCGTACATCGCCTCGACCTGCTCGACGAACCGGACCGGCGCGGCGACCTGGCCGGCGAGCGTCGCCCGGATCTCGGCGGCGGTGTCCGGGTAGGGCGCCGCGGTCGTGTTCGCCCAGACCCTGGCGGCGGCCGGCGAGACCGTGAGCCCGGCGAGGGTGTCGGCGAGCGTGTCGGCGGCGCCGGCGACGACCGGGCTGTGGAAGGCGGCGGCGACCGGGATCCGCTTGGCCGCGAGGCCCGCGGCCGACAGCGCCGTGAGCGCGGCGGCGACGGCGGCCGTGGGGCCGGAGACGACGGTCTGCTTCGGGGCGTTCTGGTTGGCGAGCACGACCTCCGTCGCGCGCCCGCCAGCCGCGTCCAGCGCGGCACGGACGTCGGCGGCAGGCGCCGACACGGCGGCCATCGTGCCCGGGTCCTCTCCCGCCGCCGCGAGGATCGCGGCCGCCCGTGCCTCGGAGAGACCGATCAGGTCGGTCCGGTCGAGCGAGCCGGCGGCGCACAGCGCGACCAGCTCCCCGTAGGAGTGGCCGGCGAGGTCGTCGGCGTGGATCCCGAGTGAGCCCAGCAGCTCGGCCATCGCCAGGCCGGCCAGGCCCAGTGTCGGCTGCGCCGCGCGGGTGTCGGTGATGGCGGCGGCCTGCGCGTCCGCGTCCTCACGGCTGAGCGCGGCCGGCGGGAACATCGTGCCCGCCCATTGCGGCCCGAGCTCGAGCACCTCGCGCAGCCGCGGGAACGCGACGAACAGGTCGGCGAGCATGCCCGGGCGCTGGCTGCCCTGGCCCGGGAACAGGAACCCGACCCGTCCGGGCCCGTTCGGCCCGGCGCCCGTCGTCTGTTCGATGGCTGGCGCGTCCGGGGCGACGAACAGCCCGGCCTTCGGGTCGGACCGCAGCGAGCGCGCCCTGGCGAGCGCCGCCGGCAGCTCGTCGAGCGAGGACACGACGAACGCGAGCCGCGCCGGTCCCGACCGGTCCTCGGCGACGGTGCGGGCGAGGTCGCGCAGCCGCCAGGGGCGGCCCGCGTCCTCGTTCGCCTGGGTGAGCTCGGTCAGCCGGTCGAGGCGCCGGGCGGCCGCGGCGTTGTCGGCGCCGCGGATGACGAACAGCTCCGCCGGCCAGTGCGCGAGCCCGTGCGCCGGCTCGGGGCCACCGTCGTAGGCGGACAGCACGACGTGGAAGTTCGTCCCGCCGAACCCGAAGGCCGACACCCCGGCGTGCCGCTCGCCCGCCGGCGTGGCCCAGGGCCTGGCCGCCCGGTCGAAGGCGAACGGGCTGCTGGCCCGGTCGTAGGCCTCGTTGGGCGTCTCGATGTGCAGCGTGGGCGGCCGCACCCCGGCGGCCAGCGCGCGCGTGGCCTTGATCAGCCCGGCCATGCCCGCGGCGCACTTGGCGTGGCCGATCTGGGACTTGACCGAGCCGACCGTGCAGGAGCCCGGCTCGGCGCCGTGCTGGGCGAACACCTCGGTCAGGGTGGCGAGCTCGGTGCGGTCGCCGACGACGGTGCCGGTCGCGTGCGCCTCCACCAGGCCGACCTCGGACGGGGAGATCCCGGCGCGGCTGTAGGCGCGTTCCAGCGAGAGCACCTGGCCCGCGCGGCGCGGCGCGGTCAGCCCCAGCGCGCGCCCGTCGGAGGAGCCGGCGACCGCCTTGACGACGGCGTGGATCCGGTCTCCGTCGCGCTCGGCGTCGGCGAGGCGCTTGAGCACGACTACCGCGACGCCCTCGCCGAGGGTGATGCCGTCGGCGGAGGAGTCGAACGAGCGGCACCGCCCGCTGGGCGACAGGGCGTGTACCGAGGCGAACATCAGGAAGTCGTTCAGCCCGTTGTGGGTGTCGACGCCGCCGCAGAACACCATGTCCGAGTTGCCGGCGATGAGCTCCTTGCACGCGGCGTCCAGCGCGGCGAACGACGACGCGCAGGCGGCGTCGACGGTGAAGTTGGCGCCGCCGAAGTCCAGCCGGTTGGCGACCCGGCCGGCGATGACGTTGGCCAGGATGCCGGGGAACGAGTCCTCGTCGAGCTCGGGCAGGTGCTCGTCGAGCTCGGGCGGCAGGTCGCCGACGAGCGCCCGGTAGCCGGCCCGCAGGCCGTAGGCGCCGGAGAGGTCCGCGCCTGCCTCGGCGCCGAACACCACCGAGGTACGGGAGCGGTCGAAGGGGCGCTGGTCGTAGCCGGCGTCGCGCAGCGCCCGCGCCGACACCTCCAGGGCGAGCAGCTGGCCGGTCTCGATGCTGCGCAGCGAACGCGGCGGGATTCCGTATGCCAGCGCGTCGAAAGGGATAGGCGGCAGGAAGCCGCCCCATTTCGACGGGGTCAGCTTTCCGGCGTCCTTGACGAATGCGTCCGGCGAGTAGAAGCGATCGGCCTCGAACCGGTCGGCGGGCACCTCGGTGATCGCGTCAACCCCGCCGACGATGTTCGCCCAGAACGTCTCCACGTCCGGCGCGCCGGGAAACACCCCGGCCATGCCGATGATCGCGATGTCGGCCGGCCGGGCCGTCTCGCGGACCGCCGCCACCGACCGCGCCGCGGCCGCGCGCCGCGCGGAGACCAGGTCCGCGGCCGGGGCCTCGCCGCCGGCCGGGTGCTGCTCCGGAATGCCCCGGGTGGCCGTGACGGCGGCGGTACGGGCACCGTCGGCCGCGATGCCGAGCTGGGCGGCCCGGCGCGCGAGCGCGTCGCCCGCGCCGGCGGTCACCTGCTCGTGCAGGGCCGCGATCGACGTCCGCTCGGCGCGCAGCGCCGCCACCTGGCCGATCATGAACATGCCCTCGGCGGCCTGGGCGTCCTCGTCGACCGCCACCAGCGCCCCGCCGTCCCGGCGCACACCCTTGCTGGCGATGCGCAGGCGGCCGAGGTTGAGGCCCTCCAAGGCCGCCCACATCTCCTGGCGGCTGTGCCCCGCGGCGGCGAGCTCGACACGGGTGGCCAGGAACGTGTCGACGAACGGCGAGCGCACGCAGCGGGTGGCATGCCCGGGCGACGTCTCCAGCAGCACGGTCTCCTCGCAGCGCACCGCCGCTTCCTGGAAACCGGGCTGGATCGCGCCGCTCGCCACCGCCTCGGCGGTGAACATGTACGCCGTGCCCATCAGGGCGCCGATCTTCGCGCCGCGCGCCGCCAGCGGGGCGGCGACCGCGGCGACGGCCGCCGCCGACGCCTCGTCGTGCACGCCGCCGGCGAACAGCAGGTGCAGCTCCTCGAAGAAGCCGCCGCCCAGCCGCTCGCCCGCCGCGAGCAGCGCGCCGACCTGGGCCTCCCAGAGCGCGAAGCTGGCCCGGGGGCCGACGTGACCGCCGCACTCCCGCCCCTCGAAGACGAACTTGCGGGCGCCGTCGGCGACGAACCGGTCGAGCAGGCCGGGGGACGGGACGTGCAGGAACGTGTCGATTCCGGCGGCTTCCAGCGGCGCGGCCTGCGACGGGCGGCCACCGGCGATCAGCACGCACGGGGGGCGGACGGCGAGCACCGCGTCCAGCTGGGCGGCGCGCACCTCTGCGGGGGCGAAGCCCAGGACGCCGACGCCCCAGGGGGCGTCGCCGAGCTGCTCGGCCGTCTCCGCCAGCAGCCCGCGGGACTGCTCGCCGGACAGCAGCGCGAGCGCGAGGAACGGCAGCGCACCGCCGTCGGCGACGGCCTTCGCGAACGCCGGGATGTCGCTGACCCTGGTCATCGGGCCCTGCGCGAGCGGGTAGCGCAGGCCGCGGGCCGCGGCGAACGGCGCGCCGGGCTCGAGCGGGCGCAGCCCGGCCGCGCTCGCCAGCTGGTCACGGATCGCGGTGCGCACCGCGCGGACGACGCCGCTCGCGGTGACGTACCGGTCGGCGAGCCCGCTCGCGAACGCGGCGTCTTGGCCGACCGGGAGGAACTGGGCACGCAGGTCACGCCCGCCGAGGCGGGCCGCGGCCTCGGCGGGAGTGAGCGCGCCGTCCGCTGGCCCGCCCGGGGCCGCGGGCAGGGCGCCGTCGCTCGCCACCTCGCCGCCGGTGTCACGAAGATCCGCCTCACCGAGGCCGGCGGCGGCCGCGAGCCCGGCGAGCCGAGCGACCGGCAGGTCGGGGCGGACGTAGACCCGGTGCCCGCCGAGCAGGGTGGTCTCGCTGCCGTCCATCGCCCGCACCGCCGCGGCCACCTCGGCCGCCGTCTCGGCCTCGCGGACCAGGGAGAGCTGGGTGTCCAGGACGACGCCCGCGGCCCCCAGCGCGACGGCGCCGGCCGCCGTGTGCTCGCCGATCCCGCCGGCGGCCCAGAACGGAGCGGAGGTGCCGGCGCGGGTCATCAGGCCCGCCGCGGCCAGGTGCTGGAGCAGGGTGAACGTGGTCAGGTCTCCGACGAACCCGCCGGCCTCGTTGCCCCGGGCCACGACACCGGCGGCGCCGGCGGCGAGCGCGGCCCGCGCGCCGGCCACCGAGGTCACCTCGACGAGCACGCGGCGCGCCCCGGCCGGGCCGGCCGCGCTCGCGACATCCCACCGGGCAGATCCCGGCTGCTCGGCGGCGGGCGCCGCCAGGGCCAGCAGGTCCAGGTCGGCGAGCAGCACGGTGTCGACCTCGGCCGGCAGGTCCTCGGGACGCAGCGGCACGGCCGGGCCCACCCGGACCGCGAAGGTGGTGGGACACCAGCGGGCCGCATCGGCCAGCGCCCGGCGCGCGCGGGCGGCGTCGCCGCCCAGGTCGAGCACGCCCAGCCCGCCGGCGCGCTCCACGGCTGCCACCAGGGCGGCGTTCGGCTCGGCGAACGGCGTCACGACGACGACGAGATCCCGCGTGCCGGCGTGTGCCGGGGCGTCCAGGGCATCCTCCCAACGGGTGGGGCGGCCTGGGTCGAGCTGACTGGAAGTCCTGGTCATCGACTGGTCCTCCTGAGCCAGTGACGCCCGCGGCGACACCGGGGTGCGAGCGGGAGGGGGGCGGGCGTCGCCCCAAGGTGGCGGCCACGCCCCGGGCCACGCCGCGGCGAACGGACAGGTTCGGCGGACGGACCCGGTATGGCCATCATCACCATCTGGGTTTCGTCACCGGCTCGGCGGGTGCCGGCAGGCGCGCACACTCGTGCCGGCGTGCCGGGACGAGTGAGCGCCGGAGCCTTGGTCATCTCGAAAAACAACGTCTCCAAGTGCGGAACTACACCGAGCGCCGTCCATGTCCAGACGCTCCCGGGCCGGGTTTCAAGCTCCTGCGCGGGCACTCACCACGCCGTCGTGGCGAGAGCTCGAGAAGGTGCTCAGAATTATAGCCACACGGATAGCCACGCCGAAACTGCCCCTGGGCAGCGCCGCCCGACGAGGCGGATGTGTGCTGCCCAGAGCATGCCGGTGGGCTCGCCTACACGCCCGCTGACAATGATCGCACCCTTGGCCGCTACACTCAGATACCCCCATTCGGGGGCATGATACGCGACCGCCTTCGGGGTACCGTGGGTGGTCCGCCATCCCTGGGAATCGATGCCGGCGGAACTCTTGCCAATGATTCCGTCCGCATCCATCAAGAACATTCTTTCGCCGTTTCCTGGAGCTTGCTGGCTCGACATCCAGAATGACTCGATGAGCGTCACGTGAAAGCTCGAGTAAATTCATTCATTAAAGCCCCAAAAGGCGCCCAGCGGGAACCGGTCATCCTCCGGGGAGCTAGCCGTCAAAACGGCGGTGCCGAATTAGCGGGTATTCCGGTCCGTCCTGGCGGGATCCGCCCGACGACCGGGCCGCGGCCTGCGCCGGAACGTCCCTTCGGCGTGCGACGCCGATCGGCCCCGTGGTCAGACAGGCCCCTGCCCAGACGGTGTCCGGCACGATCGGTCTAGTCAGGTCGGACGGTTCTCCCCGGCCGTGGGAAGAGGTAAGGCGGCTGTTCACCTGGCGAGCGCGGAGACGTCCCGAAGAGCCGGGACTTTCCAGGCGGCCGCCTTCGGCCGAAGCACGTCTCGTTCGTCCGGATGGGTGCCACGGGCATCACCCTCGCCGGTCGGCACACAGGCAGCGGGCGGCATGCGCCGCGCCGCCGCCGGACCGATTGCCGCCGGCGGGCATCCAGGACGGCTTTCGGCCCTCAGCGCCCGCGGGCGTCCGGCCCGGCCGACGACTCCCGACGGCCTCGGTTCCAGGACGCGCCCGGTGTCGTCCGAGGGCACCCGTCGCGGCCACTGGCCGAGCACCGGCCGCCGCCTGACGCCTGGCACGCCGGCACGGCCACCCGGCGGTCTCGCGGCCAGCGGCCCGGGACGCGCCCGGGGTACGTCAGTCCCGGCCAGGGCCGGCGATGACCGGCGAGGTAGACGGGCCCATCTCGCGCTGCCAGGCCAGGGCCAGCTGAGTCCTGTTGGCGCAGGACGTGGCGACAAGTGCATGCGTCAGGTGGTGCTTGACCGTGTCAATGCTGATGCACAGCGCCTCGGCGACCTGGCGGTTGGAGTGGCCCTCGGCCACCAGCCGGACCACGTCGCGTTCCCTGGCCGACAGCTTCGCGGTGACGGCGGGGCCTGTGTTCGCGCGGACATGGAATCGCAGGAGGTTGCCCAGGTGGCGGCCGAGCACCGCGGCGACCGCGCGGTCGCGCGCCCCGAAGGCGCCGGGCCGTGGGTCCAGCAGGGACACCACGGCACCGATGTTCGCCGGGCCGGCGAGACGCAGGAGAAGTTTGGAGTGGATGCCGTGCGCGCGCAGGAAACGCTCCATGCGCATCCGGATCTCCGGCCGTACCGGGTTGCCGATGTCCTCGAGCGTGACGACACCCCGTTCGTGCATCAGCCGCAGGCTCTCCGGGTCGGAGAACGCCTCGAGCCCGCGATAGCGGTCGAGGAAGGGGCCGGCCATCCGCAGCGCGAGCCCTCGCCCGGCCGGTCGCTGGTCCTGGAACGCCGCCTCGAGCGACGGGCCGAGGAAGAACGCGGAGTTCCGGTAGCCGAGGTGGCGGGAAAGGGCGTCGAGCGTGGCCTCCCGAAACGCCGGCAGCGTAGGGGCCCGTTCGCAGTCCTCGACGACCCGGAGAATGCCGCGCAGTTCGGCCGCGCCGAGCGCGAGATCCCGCGGCGGCTGCGCGGCGCGGGGTGCCAGCTGAGTGCGAGCGGGCATTCCGGCGCCCCCGGGGCCGGTGGCCTGAGCGGGGGTGCTGATTCCGGGGGGCCGCGTGGAGTGCCCGGGGGACGACGAGTTACGCCCGACCGCAGTGTTCCCGATGGGTGCGTTCGCTGGCGCCGTGGCATGCCATCGGGCCGCGGTGTCCAGATGTTGGGCTGGCCCACGCAGGACCGCGGATGGTGTGTCGATTGTCACCGGTCTCGGCTGGCGACGAACCGGAGAGATTCCGCCCATACCGTCCAGAACGGTATCCCTCACGCCATCAAGCATGCGGTCTGCCACGCCCGCCTCCGGATCCGGTCGACACCCTCGTTACTTGTCGGTAACGGCGAAGTCGCCGGAGTATTACCGACCAAGCTGGACATGTTGGGTCAGCGTAGGGCCCCCTTCCGGGGCACGCTAGACGGTGGCCGGGACTTTTTACCTCTTGCCAACTTCAAGGGTCAGTCAGGAGATCCAACTAGGGACTAAAGTCCCGTGAGAGCGCTCTCTATCTATCGATAGTGATCGGATGGTAGCTTTCAGTAGCTGATGATCGCCCCTCTATTACCCGATAGTGCTAGTCACGCTCCGCACACATGGGCCATTTCCGAACTAGGGGCGATAAGTCCACGCCACCCAGCCAATCTCCTTCACACTGTGTAACCGCTAGCTACCGAGGGTACGGAACCCGACGACACGGTCCGCCCGGTCCGATCCGTTCGGTCGGCCGGCGGCGACCGTGCCCGCGCGTCGGCTCGCACCGCCGGCCGCGGCCCGAGAGGGGTGAGCAACGGTGACCATCGGCTCGTCGATCCTCATGATCGTGGCCGGCGCGATTCTCCGGTACGCGGTCACGTGGCACATCCACGGCCTGAACCTGCCAGCGCTGGGGCTGATCCTGGCCATCGCGGGCATCATCACCCTGGTAATACGGCTTATCTGGCTGTTCAACCCGGACCTCGGCGGGCAACGGCCACCGACGGATCCGCCGGCCGAGTTCGGTGGCTGGCCGGTCAGCCGCTCGCCCGCGCCGCCGCGGGGCCAGGCTTCGCCGCCCGCCTCCACCGGCCCCCACGGGTGGCGGCCAGAAGATCACGCTGGGTAGGCAGCCTCCCTGAGCACCGCCGCGCGAGAGCCGCCCGCCTCGCGGACACCCCGAACCGGGCGGCCTCCTGGCACGGTGTGAGACCGGGTCGTTCAGGCGAGAGGCGCGTCCCGGTCCGGCCCATCGACCAGCCACGGACCTGGCGTCCGCCCAGAGCCGCCGGCTCCGTGATCCGGTGGCCGGCCCGGCCGGTCTCGGCCGGCCCGGCCGGTCTGCCAAGAGCACTCCCGGATCCGCCGGGAGCACTCCGCGGGCCCGGTGCGGGACCGACGCCGAGGAGACCGCTTCAGAGCAGGTGCAGGGCACGGGCACGGTGCACCGCGTCCCGTCGCCTGGCCACGTCGAGCTTGCGGTAGATGCTCTTCAGGTGCGTCTTCACCGTGTTGACCGAGACGTACAGCTCGGCGGCGATCTCCGCCGTCGTCAGCATCGTAGGCAGGTAGCTGAGCACCGCCAGCTCCCGCTCGCTGAGTCGATCGGCGCCCCGCCCGGTCCGAGACGGCTGCTGCCGCCCGCCCGGCTCCTTGCCCGCCGGCCGCGGCCGGCCGCCGGGCGACGCGAAGTGGCCTCCGGCAGCCGGCTCGGCCGCCTGGCCGGTCCCGGATGGTCCGGGGACCCGCGGTGCCCGGCTCACGGCGGCGGGCCGGGCGCCGGGCACGGCCAACGGCTCGGGTGAGCG
>NZ_MBLO01000255.1 GCF_001854805.1 Pseudofrankia coriaricola | reverse complement strand
GAACGGCCGGGCTCCACGCCGCTGGCGCCGGGCCTCCCCCCGCCACGCGCGGTGGCCTCGGGCAGACGCGGCGACGCGGGCGCGCCACCGCCGCTGCCGCTGGCGACGCCCGGCGCCCGGCGAGCGGCGGGCACCGCTACCGAGCGCGGGCGGCCCGCGGGCTGCGCGCGCCCGGCGGCCACCACCGGTTCCGCCGGCCGGCGCCGCGGCTCGCGGGCGAGCCCCGCCCGCAGCGCGGCGACCAGTTCGGGCGCCGCGTCCGACAGGCCCGGGTGCGCCTCGGTCAACGCTACGACCTCGGGGCCCAGCTCGAGAAGGGGGCGCACCAGCGGCTCGTCCTGGGCGAGCGCGAACGCTCGCGCGAGCAGGCCGCCGGCCTGCGCCCCGTCTCCACGGCGGGCCGCCGCGAGCGCGCTGACGGCGCAGGCCCCGACCACACTCGCGACGCCCCCGCCGTCGGCGCGCAGCAGCGGGGCGACCGTGAGCGCCGCGGCCGCGGCGTCGCCCTGGGCCAGCTGGGCACGGCCCCTGGCGAGCCGCGCGGCCGAGCCGTCCCGCCGCCCAGCCGCCTCGTCGCGCTCCAGCAGCCGCAGTGCCGCGTCCGGGTTGCCGCCGGCCACCAGCAGGTCGGCCTGCGCGGCCTCGCGCAGCGCCAGCAGCAACGCCGGCCCCTCGCGGGTCGGGACCGCGCCCAGCGCGCGCCGGGCCGCCCGCAGGTCGTCGGCTCCACGCCGACCCAGGTGAAGCCACGCGCGCAGAACGTTCGCCAGATCCGGCAGCTGGCCAGCCTGGCCAGGGCCGGCGGCGCGAGCGGCCTGGTCCACCCAGGCAAGCCCGCGCTCGGCGTCTCCCCGGTAGCCGGCGACGACCGCGAGCGCCAGCAGAGCCTCGACGGCCCCGACCGGCGCGGGCGAGCCCGCGAGCCAGGCCACCTGCCCCAGGTCGCGCCAGCCGGGGTCGCGCTCCTCGTGGCCTCGCGCGTCCAGGCCGCCCGGCTCCCGCGCGCGCGGCGGCGGGGCCCACTCGCCGGCGTCGCGCGCGGCTCGGGCAACCGCGGACGGCTCGGGCGGGGACGGCGCAGGCGAGGACGAACTGGACGAAGGCGGCGGGGATGTGGGCACAGGCACGGCGCTCGGCTCACCCGGCTCGGTGCCTCCCGGGGCCGCGCGGCCCTCCGGTCCCGTCTGGTCCTCGCGGGCGGTCCACGCCGGCCGGGACGGGCCGACGGCCCACCAGTCGTCTCCGCGAGACGAACCTGACGCGCTCGGCGCGACGCCGAGTGACCCACCCATGGCCGCGAGTGCAGCGGCGGCGGTCTCCTCCGCCAGGCGCAGCCGCCCACGCAGCGCGGATCCGAGGGCGAGAGCGCCTAGGCAGCTCGCCGTGGCGCCACCCAGCCGGGTCCGGCGTGCCTCGGCGAGTGCCGTGCGCAGCGCGTCTTCGGCAGTCTCGAGCCGGCCGCGCCACAGCTCGGCGCGGCCGCGAGAACACAGGGCGAGCGGGCGCAGCCCGTCGGGCAGGCCGTCGGCCGGCCCGGGCGGCGGCGCTGGCCTCGTCCGCAGCGCCCGGCGCGCCGCGGCCATCATGGCGTCGACGTCGCCGGCCAGCTCCGCGCGGCGCAGCTCCACGGCCTCGATCGCCATCAGCAACGACCGCCGCACCGCGCCGGCCGCGCCGTCGCCCGCCCGCTCGTGGCCGGGTCGCCCCGCCCAGGCCGCGGCCGCGGGGACAGCCGCCGGGCCCGCGCTCGCCCCTGCCCGCGCCCGGTCCAGGTGCTCACCGGCCACCACGACGTCCCCCGTGAGCACCCGGGCAAGCGCGGCGACCGTCGCACACTCGGGGCCAAGCGCGGCGGCCCGGTCCGGGTAACCGGTCACCAGCGCGGCCAGCTCCGGCAGGTCGCCCTGCAGGATGAGCGGCACCGTGCCGCGAGCGACCAGGCAGGCGAGGTAGCGCCAGTCGCCGGCGCGCCGCGCGTGCCGGGCCGCGTCGACGAGCCGGCGGTTCGCCGCGTACCAGAGCGCGGCACGCAGGTTGAGCTCGGCCTCATCCTCGGTCGGGTCCCTGCGCAGCGCCTCTCGCAGCATGCCGCGCAGCAGCTGGTGGTAACGGAACCACGGTGCCGCCGCGGCGAGATCCGTGGACTCGGCCGGCTCGGCCATCTCGGTGTCGGGCGTGGGCGGGAGCGTCAGCTGCGTCGCGAGGATGTCACCGGCGGCGAGCTCGGCGAGCAGCCGGTCCCCACCGCCGCGCTCCGCGACGACCGCCTCCGCCAGCGGGCCGCACACCTGGTCGAGCACGCTGGTGCGCAGCAGCAGCGGGCGCACCGGCGCGGGCAGGGCGGCGAGCGCCTCAGCTCGCAGATACTCCGCGACAGGCGCGAACGCTCCGGATGGCAGCGCTGGATATGCCAGCCTGCCCTGCCCACCGTCCGCCGTGTGCGCGCCGCCGTGATCTCCTGCCTCCGTGGGGCCGGGCGCGTCACCCACTGGCCCAGCCCCGGCCGCCCGGAAGCCGGCCGCGTAGCCGGCCGGACCCGGCCTCGACGCCAGGCCCGCGGCGGCCAGCCGGAGCCCCGCGGCCCAGCCTTCGGTGACGGACAGCAGGGCGGTGCCGGCGGCGGCCGGTGCGCGCAGCGCAGCGAGCAGCCGGGCGGTCTCCTCGGAGTCGAACGCGAGCAGGTCGGGACCGATCTCGGTGAGCTGGCCCGCCGCTCGTGCTCGATGGGTGGCGACCGGTATCCGGCGGCCGCACAGCACCAGCCGCGCGCCCGTCAGTTCACCGGCGAGCAGGTGCAGGCCGGCGATGTCGGCCTCGTCGCGGACCAGCCCGAGATCGTCGATGATCAGGACCAACGGTGCTGGGCGCCCGCGCGACAGGACATCGGCCAGGTCGCGGCAGAAGCGGTCCGCCGAGGCACCCGGCGGTGGCGGGCACAGCTCGCTGAGCCCCTCGTCCAGAGCGGTCTCGGGATGGCTCGCCAGCGCGACGAGCAGGTGCTCCCACAACGATGGTCTGGCGGCGGGCGGCCAGGGACGGCCGGCGGGCTCCGGCCAGCTGGCACGGGACGTGGCCGGCCGCGCGAGGCCCCGTTCCCGCTCGGCGTGTCCCGGCAGGTGCGCCGCACCGCTGGGCGAGCCGGTGGCGGGCGCCGTGTCGACGGGCATGACGTGAGTGGGAAGGAGGTCGCCGGCCGCGGCCTCGCCAGGAGGGGCACCTCCCGAGGCGGTGTCCACCGAGGCCGCCGGGTCCGGCCGAGTCCCCCACGCGGGGCTGGCGGCCGGGTCGACACGCAACCAGACGATCGGAAGCGTGTCCCGGCGCGCGAGGTACCAGGAGGCGACCAGCGTCGTCTTGCCGCTGCCCGCCGGGCCGCGCACGACGGTCAGCGCCCGCCCGGCGCCCTGGTCGAGGATCTCCCACAGCCGCGGGCGGGGCACGAATGGCACCGGCAGCGCGGGCGGGGAGAGCTGGCCGCGCAGCGGCGGCGGGCCGCCGCCGGCCGCGTCACCACCACCGTGGCCGGCGCGGGCCGCGATGCCGGTCCGGACGTGCTCCGCGCCGGCGGACCTCACGCCCGCGCCCTTCCCATCGCCCGGCACGCCATCACCCCCAGCTCCCACCGTACGGTAGCTGGAGTTTCACTCTCTGTCGCGAGCACGTGTCGCCGACGGACACCTTCCTCTACCGGCTGGCCAGGCTGGAAGGTGCGCGGCCACGACGCTGCCACGACAAGGCCACGCGGAGCCGGAGGCCTGTCAGGCGGCACCGGCCAGAGGCCGCGCCGCTATCGCGAACCCGCGAGGCCGCGGGTCGATCAGGCCGCGCAGTCCGAGCAGACCGTACGGCGAGCGTCCGCCAGCTGGCTGCGGTGGTGTATGAGGAAGCAGCTCGTGCAGGTGAACTCGTCGGCCTGCCGCGGCAGCACGCGCAGGGCGAGCTCCTCATCGCGCACCTCGGCGTCAGGCAGATCCAGTTCAGTCTCCAGGGCGTCCACGTCGTCGCCCAGGTCGGCCGCGGCGCCAACGCGCTGCGCCTTCAACGCCTCCAGGCTCTGCTCCTGAAGATCATCATCGTCCGCGTCGGCACCACGCCTGGCGTCGAAGTCGCGAGCCATGCCTCTCCTTCCCTCCAGTCCAAGGGGTCGGCCTTCCACTGACTTCCGGGTACCGGCGAGGCGGGCCGACCCGTCCCCTCCTCGCCAGCCGTCATGCCGGCCGGCGGGCGGTCTATCCGCCCCGCCCGCCGGCACCGTCGCCCTCCCACTCAGGCGCCCCCGCGGCCAGGCCCGACGGCCCGGGCTCGCGGGTTCCCGCCGTCCACGACAGGCCTCGATACCCACCAGGCCTCGTATCTGAACGGGATCGGTTGGTCACAATACGCAATGCCATCGGCGCGGGAGCGTCCCGGCGCCGCATGTCCACATTTCCCCGTGCCTGTACCGCCCGAGCGAGACCGGCGAGGCCGTTCTCGCCAGCCGTGACCGGCGACGGCGGGCCTCGGGCCGCCGTCGCCCGCCTCGATCATCAAAGCCGGTGCGAAGGATACGGGACGGGCCCGCCGCGGGCCAATTCCGCGGTGGTCCTATCGGTGTCTTTCCGGCCACATCGTGGACGCCCAGCGACCTGTCGGCGAGGTCGGCGATCTGGAGAGAGCTGTAGATATCGGCCTGAAGGCAGCGGCCGGGCCTGGAGCCGGGCCTAGAGGGACCCGGGCCTAGAGATAGAGGCCGGTAAGACCGTCATCCAGGCGCTCGGCGGCCACGGCGTGGATGTCGCGCTCGCGCATGAGCACATAGGTCGAGCCGTGGAGCTCGACCTCGGCGCGGTCCTCGGGGTCGAAGAGCACGCGGTCACCGATCTGGATGGTGCGCACGGCCGTCCCGACGGCGACGACATCAGCCCAGGACAGACGCTTACCCATCTGCGCGGTCGCTGGGATGACGATGCCAGCCTTCGACCGCCGGTCGACCGAGTCCTCCCGCGGCTCAACAAGAACACGATCATGTAGCAGTCTGATCGGCAGCGAACCGGCGCGCATGTCGACGCCGGCCATGCCGCCGATGCCGTTTACACCGCCGGAAAGACTCGTCACCCGCGCGACATTACCCCTAGCGGGCCCTTCCATCCGCCGTCCCCTATGACCCACATCTCCTCGCGCTCCCAGGAAGCGCCGCCACAGGCGGTACACACCCCCTGAACGGGGCGCTGAAGCTCCCCGGATGAGGAACACCTACCCAACGCGGTATAAGCTGCCGCCCATCACCCGGAGTTGGACACTTCCACATCGGGGCGCGGGCAAGCACCCGCGGGCGACGGGCCTGCTAGGCGGCCCGGCGCGGGCGGGCGGTCGCGCGAACAGGCGGCCCGTCGGCATGACGACTGCTCACGGGACGGGGCACAGCATGGCACTGCGGATCAGTGTGGACCTGGACGGCCTGCGCTGGGCAGATCTGTTCCGGTTCGTCGACCTTGCCCGCAACGGCGGCATCGGCCCGGACGACCAGGTCGACGTGATCACCTACGGCAGCGACCCGATGTCGGTCAGCCTGTCGGCGCGGATCTTCCCGCAGACCGACGGTTTCCTGTCGCCGGAGCAGGACGCGGGCGCGGGCGCCGACGCGCTGCGCTCCGCGCCGCTGTCGATCAGCCCCGCGCCCTCGAGCAACGGCTCCTCCCCGTTTGGCTATGACGGCGGCACGGAGCGGGCCCCTTCGCAGGGCGGCGGCGCGCACTACCCGTCGTTCGACGGCGCGCCCGAGCGGCCGAGTACTCCGCCGCCGACCGGTATGCCGAACTACCCGGCCTACGAGGCGCCGGCAGACCGCGGCGCGCCCTCCGGCCAGGGCGGTGGCCACTACCCGTCCTTCGACGGCGGCCAGCCGGACCGGCTGCCCGGCGGCGGCCCGTACGCCGGGTTCGAGCCGGCATTCGACCGCGGCCAGCCCGGCAAGGAGATGCCAGGCGCGCCGAACCCGGCGGACAGCCCGTACATCGAGGAGTTCGCCCGCCTGCAGGAGGGCCTCATGCGGCAGGTGCGCCGCGGCGACGAGGTCCGGCCCGAGCGCGCGTGAGACGACGGTCCCGTCATGCGGGCCCCGGCCGCGGCCGCGCAGGGGAACACCCGCGGGATGCCTCACGGGGCTCGCCGCCCGGCGTCCGGCATGGATGACAATGCCCGGCATCGGTAGGCGAGAGCGCCGCGCCGCCGCCTGGTGCGCCGGCGCGGTGGCTCATGATCCCTGCCCGGGTTCGCGGGGTGCCGCTCGCGCGGCGCTCCGCTCGATGGTGCATGCTTGACAATGATGGAGGATCAGGACGTTTCCGACGTCGAGCGCTACTTCGGTCGGCTGTGCTCGGAACTTGACATGATCAAGAGCGGTCCGGTGCTCGCCGGGCCACGCACGATCGAGCACATCCGGTCCCTGCTCGCGCTCATCGACCTCCACCAGCCAAACGAGTTCGAGGTCTGCCTCGGCTGCGATCGCCTCTGGCCATGCGCATCCGTCCTCGCCGTGACGGGCCTGCCCCCCGAGCTGCGCGCGGTCGACCAGGAGGTCGCCGCCCCCCGCCCGCTTCCCGACACGACGCGGCGCTCCCGCCCCGCCGCCACCACCGGCGCGTTCGCCACCACAGGCGCGTTCGCGACCACCGGTGCGCAGCCACAGTCCGGGGCGCACTTCGCCGCCCCGGCGGGGATCGAGGCACACCCCCAGCCGGCCACGCGCGGCGCCGCGCCGATTCCGGTGCCGGCCGCCCAGCAGAGCTCCCACACCGCAAACCTCCCAGCAGACCTCCCAGCAGACCTCCCAGATTGGCTTCGCCAATCCGGCAGGGACCCCGGGCTTCGCCAGCCTGGCAGGAACCCTGGCGCAGATCCGGCGGGAACCTCTGGAGGGCAGCCCGTCGTGGCGCCCGATGGCCGCCTCATGCCGGGAACGTTGCCCGAGCCTCCCGCGCCCCGCCCCGTCGGCGCCCCGTCGTCGGCGACCGAAGGCCGGGGCGTCCTGATCCCGGCGGCCTCCCGGCACACTCCGTCACCGGCGTCCCCACCGCCCACCACGCCACCACCGCCGTCCTCACCCCCGCCGTCAGCGCCGCCGCCGATCACCGCGCGGCCAGGCGGCCCCGACCGCGGCGCGCCCGCTCCCGCACCGACAGGGCCGATGCCGCACATCCCGCCGCCGGGCGAGAGCTATCCGGCGTTCCCGCCGCCGGAGGCAGCGGCCAGTGCCAACCCGGCGTTCCCCCCGCCAGGGACGACGGCCGCTGGTCTCAGCTTCCGACCGCCCGGAATGACCGGCGCGCATCCGATCCTGCCTCCCCCGGGGATGACTGGCGCCGTACCGGTCTTCCCGCCACCCCCCACTGACGAGGCGCCGTTCCAGCCAGGCCGCGACGGGAGCACCGGCGCGCAGCCGCGCTACGAGCCGCCGGTCGCCCAGCCACGGCAGCCGTCAGCCGGCATGCCCCCGGCGCGGCTCCAGCCGCCAGGTCAGCCTGCCGGCGGGCAGCTGCCCGCCGGGCCGAACCGCCCCTCCCCGCGGCCCACGGGATACCAGACCAGCACGCCGCCGCCGCTCCACCAGCAGGGCGGGCACCTGCCCCCCGGTATCCCGTCGCCGCCGAGCACGCCACCCCCACCTCCGGGTACCAGCCTGCCCGGGCTGTCCGCGCCGCCTGGCGCGCCCGGCCAGCCGAGGGTCCCCGGCCAGTCGATGGCGCCGAGCCAGTCCGGGCCACGACCCGCCACCCGGCCCGGGTACCCGGGAAGTGCGTCGGCCGGCCCAGGCGCCCCCGGCGGCGCGTGGCCTCACCAGGACGCGCCCGGCCAGCCCGGCCAAGGCCGGGGGGAGCGGCTCACGCCATACCCGCCCCGTCCTGAGCAGGGGCGGCCGGACCCCCCTTACCCCACCGACCCGCAGGGCCGGCCCGCCAGGCCAGGTGGCCCGCCCGGTCCGGTGCCATCCGCTCAGCCAGGCGGCGGAGCCGGCTCGTTCGGGGGTGTCGGCGCCGCGGGCGGCCTGCCGGGATCGATCGATCCGCGGCTGCGCCCGCAGGCCGGGCCGCCCCGCGGCCAGAGCCGCTCGATCTCGGCGCCGCCCCCACCGCACCGGTCGATCCACACCGACAGCGTGGACCCGGTCACCGGCCGCCCGAACGACCCGACGGCCCGCCGCCTCGGGCCACCCGTACCCGACGACATCACCCCGGAGTGGATGTCGCGGCGCGACCCGATCCTCGACGGCATTGACGTCATCTAGGCGGCGGCCACCCGGTGCCGGGGCCTCGAGGCCCCGGCACCGGGTGCAACCGCCGAGACCCGCCCGGCGGTCGGACCGCTCAGTGCTTCTGGAGACAGGCGCCTCCGGAGGCGCGAACGAAGAGCATTTTCGCACCTCCTTCGGCCCTCTAGGGCTTCTGGAGACAGGGGCCTCCGGAGGCGCGAACGAAGAGCATTTTCGCACCTCCTTCGGCCCTCTAGGCGGCCAGCGCCTTCTCGAGGGTGGCCCGCAGCTCCGGGTCGGCCGGTTCGACGCCCGGGCGGAACCTGGCGAGCACCGTCCCGTCGGGACCGACCACGAACTTCTCGAAGTTCCACGCGATGTCGCCCGCGTTGCCCTCGGCGTCAGCGGTCTGGGTCAGCACGTCGTAGACGGGGTGGCGTCCCGGGCCGTTCACCTCGATCTTCGAGGCCAGCGGGAAGGTCACCCCGTAGGTCGCCGAGCAGAACTGAGCGATCTCCTCGGAGGTGCCGGGCTCCTGGCCCATGAACTGGTTGCACGGGAAGCCGAGCACGGTGAACCCCCGCTCAGCCAGTTCCTCGTGCAGCGCCTCAAGCCCGGCGTACTGAGGTGTAAGTCCGCAGCGGCTGGCAACGTTGACCACGAGCGCGACACGGCCGTCGGCGAGCGCACCGAACGTGGTGTCCTCGCCACCAAGAGTACTTACCGTCAGGTCGAGTAGTTCAGCCATGGCTGGCTCCTTCCATCAGAGCCCACACTGCCGTGGCGGCCCCGCCACCGAAAGCCTCCCCGGCCCCGGGGGCTAATGTCACAGTAGGTCATGACCGCCTGGCATCGTCCGATGCCGTTCACACCGACACTTCTCCCGTCCGACCACGGTCGGACACCCGCCAAGAGGGCGATCGGTCGCATAGCGCACCCACAATGACGCTGCATCGACCAAGGTGACCGGCAATTCGGACACGCCAGTGCTCGCCGACGAGGGCGAACCCGCGCGGCCGGGGTTCCTGCTGGATCGACGGACGGGGTCCCTGCCGGATCGGCGAAGCCGATCTGGGAGGTCGTGATTCAGCAGGTCCGGGACAGGAATAGCCGAGCGCGCACGGCCGTGCGCACAATGAGACGGGCGGAGCTGGCCGGAACCGGATAGTAACCGGACCGTCTCCGCCTACCGTTATCTGGCCGAGGGGAGCCCGTCATCGAGACTCCGGCGCTGATGGCAGAGGGACAGACCGGGGAGACGGCGCGTCCCGCGCCACCGGCGGGACCGCCAGCCGCCAGCCGTGGACCGCGCGAGGACGCGGGCCGTTCGGCCAGGCGGTCACGCGGCGCGCGCGGCGCCCGGCCGGCGCGCGCGGCGTTCTCCGGCCAGCTCACCGTCCGCCTGCTCCCCCGGCAGCCCGCATTCGCGGCGCCCGCCGGGCCGGCCGCCATCCCGGTGTTCCACGGCTCCCCGGCGATACCGATGCTCGCCGGCGCGCCTGCCCGGCCGGTCCTGGCGATCGCGGGCGCGTTGGGCAGCCCCGCGGTGGCCGGGGCGGGCGCGGGTGGCACGGCGACGCTACCGATGCCCCGGCGGCTCACCGCGCCGAAGAGCGCGCGGGCGCGCGTCCTGGATGCGTGCGACGTCGATCTCTCGGCACGGCTGCGGCCCGCGCTGCGGATGCCGCGGCGGCGCACGCTGATCCTCGGCGTGATCCTCGGCGTGCCGCTGGCGCTGCTCGCCTTCCGGTTCCGAGCCGACGTCGAGAAGCAGCTGGCCGATGTGCCGACGCCCAACTGGCCCTGGCTCCTGCTGTGCGGGTTCGGGGCGGTGCTCTACTACGTCACGAACGGCGTCGCGCTGCGGGCTGGCAGCGGACTGCCACTGGGCGTTCGGGTGTCGACCGCGGTCCAGTGCGCCGCGGCCGCGGCGAACCGGATCATCCCGGCCGGGCTCGGCGCGATCGCCGTCAACCTGCGTTTCCTGGAACGCCGCGGGCTCGCCCGCTCGGCGGGCCTCGCCACGATCGCGTCGCTCCGGGTGGTCTGCGGCCTGGTGCACCTGGCCGCGCTCGCGCTCGTCGCGGTGCTGCTGGGCGACTCGCGCATCACCGGCTCGCTGACCGGGCCCCTGCGCGACACGCTCGCCAGCATCGGGATAGGGCCGACATGCATCGCCGTCGCGGCGGTCCTCTCGGCGCTGGGACTGGTGCTCACCCGCCGCGGGGTGCGCGACCGGCTGCGCGCACCGGCCGCGACGTTCCTCGCGCATGTGCGGGCACTGGCCCACTCCCCCGGCAGGACCGCCGTGCTGACCACCTCGCTCGCGGGCACGAAGGTCGCGCAGGTGATCGCGCTCACCGCCAGCGAGCGGGCGTTCGGCGGCCAGGTCTCCGTGCTCTCGGTGGCCGCGGTCTACCTGGTCGGCTCGGCGGTCGCCGGCGCGGCGCCGACGGCCGGCAATGTCGGCGCGATCGAGCCGGCACTCGCCATCGGCCTCACCGCGGCCGGCGGCCCGGCCGCCGCGATGGTGGCCGCCGTGCTGGTCTACCGGCTGATCGGCTACTGGCTGCCGGTGATTCCCGGCATCATCGCGCTGACCGCGCTACGGCGACGGGGAGACCTGTAAGGCCGCGGCCGGTTGATGACCCCACCGGTCGGCTCTCACGGCCCGGCCGCCCGCGGTCGACCGGCGGGCGCGAGCCTCGGCCGCCGTGGCGGCCGAGGCCGTCCTCGGGCCCGGTTCCGTCTCGCCGCCGGCGGCTCAGATCGCGGTGGCCTGTACCCGGCCAGCGGGCTCGGCCGAGGCGGCGCCGGGGCCGGCCGCGGCGACCGGCTGGTCGGGCGTCGGGCGCAGGTTCAGCCCACCGAGCACCCTGGTCTCCCGCTCGTGCGCGAGGACGGAGATACTCGCCGGTTCCAGCAGGAACGACGCGCCGCGCGCCGGTTCCAGACCCAACCAGCGCGCGATCAGCATCCGCGAGAAGTGGCCGTGGCCGACGAGCGCGACGTCGCCGTCGCGCAACAGCGGCAGAACGCGGTCCAGCACGGCGTCGGCGCGCGCCGCCACGGCCTCGGCGCTCTCGCCGCCTGGCACTCGGCCGCTCCAGATCGTCCAGCCCGGCTGATCCTCGCGGATCTGGGGCGTGGTCAGGCCCTCCAGATCGCCATAGTCCCATTCGGCGAGCTCCGGCCAGACCTCCCGGGCCGCGACGCGCGGATCGGGAGGGCCTTGTCCGTCCGCCTCGCCCGCACCCGTCGTGCCGGTCGCCAGGGGAGCCCCAGGGGACGGGGACCGCAGACCGGCGAGGTCCGCGGTGCGGCCCGCGCGCATGCGCGGGCTGGTGGCGACCAGGACGAAGCGATGGTCGCGCAGTGCGCCGCGCAGCGATGCCGCCCGCCGTTCGCCCTCCCGGGTGAGGGCGATATCGGTTCGCCCAGTGTGCCGGCCGGATCGGCTCCACTCGGTCTCGCCATGGCGGATCAGCACAATGCGGCCGGGTGGCACGTGGCCGTGGAAGTTCGGGCTCATCGGGGCTGCCTGCCCGGCCTCAGCCGCGGCGATGCCTGCGGCGCCGCGTGGTGCGCACCACGAGCAGCGTGGTCGCGCCGACCGCGAGCGCCACCCGGCCCCACCGCACCGTGCGCCCACCCGGTGACTGCCCCGGGACTCCCGGCCCGCCGGAGGCGGCCGGCAGCGCCGCGGGCGGCGCGGGGCCGTCGGCGGCGAGCTCGAGCGGCTCCCCGCCGTGGCCGGCCCGGGCCCGCAACTCGGCCACCTTTGCCCGTACCTGCTCGCTCGCACGCTCGGCGACGCGGCGAGGGCTGACGATGTCAGCGATCGCGTCGATGGTCTCCGCCAGCTCCGCGCGAGTCTCGTCGATCTGGCGCTGAATGATCGCTGGGTCCTGCGGCACCGATCTGACCTCTCGTCTCCCACGGCCGACGGCCACGGGCACGGCGACCGGTGCCCGCCCCGACGGCCGCCGCGACCGGTGGTTCATCGCGAACCCGCCCGTCAAGGTCATGCTCATCGGCTACCGGTTCCCACAGCCCGTGGCCTACCGTCGGTCAACGGCCGACGGGTCCACTGCCCAGAGTGCCAGACCCGCCGGCACCTGACGAGCCGAAACATCTTCTAGTGATCCTGGGGACAACGGCCGCCGGGTGTGCGAAGGAAGATCATTTTCGCACACCCTTTGGCCCTCTAGTGATCCTGGGGACAACGGCCGCC
>NZ_MBLO01000254.1 GCF_001854805.1 Pseudofrankia coriaricola | reverse complement strand
CCGAAGTTGCGTGATCTTGATGAAGTCCAGCGCCCTGACCAGCACACTTGCGGCGGACCGTATTCGCTCTACTGGCTACCGTTACTGAAGGTAGTCGATCTATCGCCTGAAGGTAGTCGCGTGGTCAGCGTTTCCGCAGCATACGCCGGCATTGGCCGTGTTCGCGGTGGTCCTCGTGAACCGCAGGCCGTCACGGACCGCGATGGGAGACCGCGAGGCGCGAGCTGATCGTCTTACTGTCTACCGCTCGCCCAACGCACACCAAAGTTCCAGGTAAAGACGATATTGATCTTTGGCGATCCGTAACTTCGGCCTAGGAGGGGGCCAGCCGGCGCCGATGGTGGCCAGCCGGGTGATGATGTCCCAGTCGTCGACCAGCTCCGGATCGGCTGGCTCCCAGCTCACCGGTAGGGGATAGGGCTCGTTGAGTCGCCGGATCGCGGCCTCGTCTTCCCACTGGCGGCGCACCGCGACCTGCAACTGGTCGGCGATCTCGTGCAGGTCAAGCCCCTGACGACGGGTGGGGAAGGCGGGTGCGCTCGGCGGCTTGTGTCGTCCTCCGCGGGCGGCCTTCAGGAGCTGGTCGCGTGCTTCCTGGGGGGTCCGTCCGAAGATGTCGACGCTGATCATCTGGTGGAGCAGCCCGGGGCGATCGCAGTCTTCTACCCTGACGACGAGCAGCTTGCGCTGTTCGCCCAGCGGGTCATCCCGCCAGGCTTGTTGCCACTCGGCTTGCGCATAAGCCTCGGCCAGGTAGGCCATGGACAGAACGGCGATGGTCCGCGTCGCTTTCTGCACCGCTTGGTGCATCTCCTGGATGACATGCGTCCCGGCGACGAAGTCCCACGCCTTGATCACGGTGGTGTAGCCGGCCTCCTCCAGTTCGAACGCGATCCATGTTGCGTGCTCTTCATCGTGTGGCGCGTAGGAGATGAAGAAGTCGATCTTCTTGCCGGTGGCCGGATCCTGGCTCTGGTTCATCAGACGCTCCCGGCGCCGGGCAGGAGCGGTGTCAGCGCGTCGGGGCGGCTGGTCATGTCGAGTTGGAAGCGTCTGCAAAGGTTGATATGGGTCCAGAACGGGGCAGAAGGCCGCGCCGGTCGGCGGCTGTCAGCCACGTCGCCCAGTCGATCGCCCGGACCCGCTCGAGCTTGGAGACCTCTGTCAGCAGCGTGTCCAGACCGAGCTTGCCTGGGCCCTGCTTACCTACCGAACACTTGCGGAAGCCCAGCTCCTCGCAGATCTTCACCCGGTGACGCTTCGTTTGCCGGCTCGACCAGTCATACCCGGCGAGCACCTCGGCATCGACGTCCAACTGCTCAGCGACGTACGCCACTGCAGTCTTCGGGATCTCCCCGCCGTGCCCCGAGAACCGAGCCTCCAGCTCGAAGAATTCCCACAACAACGTGAACGCCAGCCGCGACGCCCCCGTCTTGTTCCGCAGCAGACGCCATTCACCATCGAGCAGCGTCCAGCACTTGATCAACTCGTCAACAGTCCACCCACGTCGCACCGAACAGCCCCCGTGATCACTCGGCACGCGATCAGCGTAAGGCTACGCCCCTATCGCCCTACTGGGGTGGAATTAAGCCACTACAGCGAGCTACGTGTCGCTTCATAGCGGCGACCCGAGCCCCGGGCCATGGTCACTGCACTCGGTCTCGGGTCAGTGCACCTGGCCGACCGAGCCGCATTGATCGCGCCGGTGTGGCGGCGGCGCTACTAGCCCTGATCGGTGCGGTGGTACGCCAGTGGCTGCCAATCAACATGGCCTTCCTCGGTGGATCGACGATCGCCCCAAAAGATCGAGCCTCGGCCAACGATTCCGCGGGGTCGCGCCGTCGGGGTGAGGGGCGTGCACGTCCGGCAGGCGGCGTAGTGCTCGCGGTAGAAAGCCTGCCCGCGGCGTTGACCGGCTGGGCCGGCACCGGCCGCCGCCGACCTTCTCGATCATGATGGTCGGCTCAGGACGAGCCGGACACCGTGGTGAACGCAGCTCGCCATGATCGGCACGCAGACCAGCAGGTGGAAGCGCCGAGTGCTGATCGACATAGGTGTCCCGGCCTCCTGGCCGGCGATGTCGAAGCCACCGAGCAGCCACGGCACTCATCCCGCGATCGTCATCGCCCGCATCTCGTTGACCGCGACCCGGCACGGCCAGCCGCGACGCACCCGGAACCGGGGCCCACAGGAACTCACCGAGAGCAACCTCCACCCGCCCGTGTCGGATGCTCCGACGGGGTCCGCCTTCGGCTGAAAGGCGCAGGTCAGTCGCATGCCCAGCACCTGGACCCGCACGACCTCCGTCTCACTGATGTGGCAACTCGCGGCACGTGCGAGCAACCTAACGTAACGGTGGGGGCGTGTGGTTTATGCTACTTGCGAGATTGCAGGTTGCGAACTCGCCATGTGCTGGGACGTGTCCGGGGCCCGGGTGCTGAGCGCGAGGACGAAGGGGGGCGCCATGCCCAAGTACGTTCCTGACCCGGCGGTACAGCGGCGCCGTCTCCGAAGTGAACTGCGTAAAGCCCGGGAGGCCGCTGGAAAGACGCAGAAGGCCGTCGCGGAGGAGATGGACTGGTCGCCATCGAAGCTGATCCGAATCGAGACGGGCCTGGTCAATATAAGCACAAATGACCTAAAGGCGCTCCTCCAGAGCTATGGTGTTTCCCCTGATCGAATTCCTGCCCTCATCGAGACCGCGAGGGCCGCACGGGAACAGACTCCGTGGAACGCCTATAGGGGTGTAGCATCGCCGGAGCTTATTTCTTTCTTGGGCTACGAGTCTTCGGCGTCGATTATCCGATCCTTTGAACCGGTGCTAATTCCTGGGCTACTCCAAACCGAGGAATATGCTAGAGTCGTTATTTCCGTTATTCTCGAACAGCCGCCCGACTCGCGGGATGTAAGCGATCTTGTAGAGCTCCGCATGGACCGTCAGGAACAGGTTCTGCATCGTGACTCTCCACCTGAATGCCACTTCCTCTTGGATGAGCCCGTACTTCTCCGTGCGGTCGGGGGAAAGAGTGTCATGCGGAGGCAGCTCCGCCAACTAAAAGAACAAGCGGAGCAGTCGGAGATAACGATCCGCATCGTTCCCTTGTCCCACGGTCTATACGAACACGTGCGTGTCCCGTACACCTTGCTCGAGTTCCCGGACCCAGCAGACGAAGACGTGCTGTACCTGGAAGACGCCATCGATGAACTAATAATTCGAGAGAACTCGCTAGACGAGACTACTAAGATCACTCCCGTTACTCCCACCCACTATCTTGGGCACTTCTGGGAATTTGAACAGCTGATAGACAAGGCTGATACATCGGTCGCCATTGATAGGGCGATCAGTCTTTTTGAATAACAGGCCGCAGTCGTAGGCCTGCCCCTCGTAACAGTTACTCACTGCTGCGTTGACCCCGACTGGCGCAGCCCAGAGCGATAACTAGCTGACTGCTCAGCGCCCAGATGCAACCTAGCAAACGGCCTGATGCAGAGGTTTCTCGCGGCGATCCGCAGGTCTGGGGCTGGCGACCTTTCCGGGGCCGGCGGCGCAGCTCAGCGCTCCCTGACCAGGCTCAGACCGATGCATGCCCCCGCGCTGGGGCGGATGGTCTCTGCCTGCGCTACTCTTCGTCGACCGGGCTGAGCCGAGGTCGTCTGCGAGGAGCTGCCGATCTACAAGATCGAACGATCCCAACCCGCTGACCTGGGGCGACGTCAGCCCCAGGTCAGTTGGGGGGGATGGGTCCTTAACTTCGGGATAAGGGAAAGATTGGCATGGATGCGCGAGGAAATGTGTCGGAGAGGGTCAGGGAAGACCCCCTTCTTGATTGGCGGAAGAGTTCGGCGAGCGGGTCCTCTGGTTGCGTTGAGGTGGCTGCTACCGCAAATGAGATCTTCGTCCGCGATTCGAAGAATCGCTCTGGTGCGGTTCTGCGGTTCACCAACGTCGAGTGGCTGGCATTCCTGACTGGTGTACGCATGGGAGAATTTGACCCCGAGCCAGCGAGCTAGCGAGCTAGGGGGTAAGGAGCGAATCCCGGATGCGGCGCGAGAGTTTGAGCATCGATCAGGGGTGTGTTTACCTGCGAGCTACGAGTCGGAAGAAGTAGCGCCACGACCCTCGCGCTTCATGCGAATCAGGTAGCTGACCCGGTCTTCGTCAGTGACCCTGTAGTAGCTAAGGAGCGCTCTGAGGTCCGTGGTAGAGATACTTACTCTACCTTTCTCGATTCGATAGATTTTGGACTCGGACCAGTCCATTTCTTCGGCAACCTCTCTCTGCGTACGCCCTGCTTGTCTCCGCTCCTCTCGCAGTTCAAGTGGCAACGACGTTCGACTTCTAATGGAGGTCTTACTCGCGGCCACGTTAGCCATCCTTTCGAGTAGACAATAAATGTCCGCAGGTGGGGGTCTGAGAGGCGACCCCCACCTGCGGCGCTTACGGGCTCTGGATATCCGCTACCTCATGGCGACGAGCAGTGTCATGACTGGAACCGACCCTACGTGGATCACCACCGTCGCTGTAACGGCTATTACAACGACGGTGCCGCAGAGTCTCAGGTTCTTTGGCCAGTCCCGAACCGCCGTCCTGGCAAGTCTCGCCACCCGCCTTGAAATCCGCACCGCGTCCTCACCTCCTCTCGATGCGAAAGTATCCATGGGATCCCCTCCTTACGCCCGATGGGCATAGATCGCGCGTCAAGCGTACTACCCTGTGTTCGGGTGCCCCGGAGAGACGCACATTGGGATGACATCGATAGACGAGTGCCGTAGCGGGATATCTCATGTAGATGTCGCTCGACTCACAAGCGTCCACTCGGACGAGTCGCAGGCGGCCAGCGCGCCGTCGGTCGTATGCCCCGCCGGGTGACGACAGTGCACGCGCTGGCTCAGCGCCACTTGGCAGTACGCCACCTGCAGGTGCATGATGTCCCTGCTGGATACCCGCTGTTCATGGTGACGAGCAGCGTCGGCTCCGCCCTAGCGGCTACTAGCGGCGGGCCACAGGGGTGTCCTCAGAACCCCAAGGTTTTGAGGACACCCCTGTGTTATGGCGGCTTGTACCGTGGCCAAGCCAAGTGACTGGCCAGGTGAAGCATGCCTCTCGGACCCAGCTGCTGGCCGACTGGGAACCGGCCAGACGAGTTGGACGCTGAAGGCCGTCCTCGCGCTCGCCAACGGCGCCGAGGTCGGCTGACGTGGGCGCATGTGCCACCTCCCCTCGTCGGCCCCGGGTCGGCCGATCGCCGTCTACGACCCGTCCGGCGCCGCCACAGTCACGGCGCCGCCGTGGCCCACGTGCGCCTTCGTCGTGAACTGCTGGGGTCAGGTCGTCCTAGTCGACCGGCGACGTGACTCGGAGCGGGGACGGCAAAGACGGCGCGAGACGAACAGGTGTGGCTATGAGCGTTTCTTCTGACCCCCAGCGGATCTCCGAAAGCCGCCCCCCTGCTTGCGCAGGGGGGCGGCTGTCTCCGTTGGTCCATGGCGAGTCCGGGTCAGCTGTAGGCGCGGCCTCAACCGGGCCGGGACCGCCGCCAGACGGCGTCAACCCGAGGTCCGGTCAGGCCGGTGGGCAGCCCGGCTCGACGCCCATCGTGCCTGTCGTGTCACAGAAGGTGTCTCTGTTGACCTGCCAGCCGGCAGCGGTACGGGTGACGATGGCATTGCGGTAGTAGGTCACCCGGATGGTCCGGGCGGGGGTGCCCGAGGAGCCGGCGGGTATCGGAACGTCGTACGTCAGGTTGAAGATGGCGGTGGCGGTGTTGGGGTCGATCAGCTCGATCCGCCCGGCCTCGGCGTTGGTGGGGGGCTCGATCTGGGGGCCGAGCTGAGGGTTGCCGGCGAGCAGGCGCGTGTGGGTGGCGGTGAGCGCGTCGCCGCCCTGCACGGACGCGGCGAACTGGTCCGCGGTCACGCCGGGGCTGAACGCGTTGTGGAGCGCGCCGAGTATGGCGGTCCTGGTGGCGGCGTCCGGTGCTGGTGGTGCCGTCGGGCTCGGCGGCCGGGTGCCGAGCACGAGTCCCTCGGCGACGTGCTGCAGCGCGGCCAGGTCGGTCGGGGCGACGGTAGCGGACTCGACGGTGAGCAGGGCGCCGGACGGTGTGGACCAGGCGAGCAGCGCGTCGTAGTTGTAGTCCCCCGGGGCACCGGCCCATGCGGGCAGGCCCGGGTCGTCGACGGTGGCGAGGATGGCCGGACGCCCGTTGACGGTCCGCGCGGAGGTGGTGACCTTGCCGTGCGGTGAGTTGGTGAGCGTCGGGTCTTTCATCGCTTTGGTCAGCGTGTCGAGGCCGGTGCCGTCCGGCGGTGCCCACGAGACGGTGATCCAGAGCTGGTCGGGCTCGGCCTTGGAGCCCGGGCCGGTGGGCGATGGGCTGTGCGTCGCCGGTGTGGCGGACGGGCTGGCCGCGGTGAACTGGCTGAGGAACACGCCGGGGGCGAGACGCAGACCTTGGATGGTCAGCCACGGGGTGTCGACGTCTCGCCGGTAGAACCGGATCGGGCCGAGGGGGCCCTGCTGCGGGGAGGTGTCGGGGACGACCGCGTTGTCGACCGTGTGGGTCATCCCGGAGGGCAGCCAGGTGGCGGTGACGCCGCCGTAGGAGGGACCGGCCGAGGCCGCCGTGGGATCGGCCTTGGTGTCGCCTCCTGTGATGGCGAGCAGCCCGAGGGGGAGGCCGGCCAGGGCGAGGACGAGGACGAAGGCGGCAGCGATCCGGCTGTGGGCGCGGCGCCGGTGAGCTCCGTCGCGGATCCGGTCGGGGAACGCGGGGCCGAGGCCCGGCGTCGGCCGCTGGTCGGACAGGGCGCGCAGATGGGACCGCAGTTCGGGCTCGGTGAGTGTCATGGCTGGTCTTCTGAGGGTCACCGCTGGTCTCCCTCGGCTTGGGGGGCCGCCGCGAACCATGGCGTGGGCTGGCGGCGGGTCTCGTTGGTCAGGATGTCCGAGCGGGCCGGGTGCCGGCCGAGGGCGCGGAGGTGTTCGCTGTCGCGCAGCCGGGCCAGGCCGCGCGACGCCTGGGAGCGGACCGAGCCGACAGAGCAGCCCAGCGCGGCGGCGACGTCGACTTCGGATAGGTCCTCGACGTAGCGGAGCACGACGACGGCGCGTTGCCGGGGTGGCAGGGTGGCCAGTGCCCGGATGAGGCTGGCACGTTGGGTGAGCTGGTCGGCGTGGTCGACGGCGGGTGCTGCGACGTCGAGAGTCCAGGGCCCGTCGTCATGCAACGGCACCTCGATGACACGGACGCGCAGCCGTCGCCAACGGCTGGTCGCACCGTTGACCAGCGCGCGGCGCAGGTAGGCCTCCTGATGGCCGTCGGTGATGCGGGCCCAACGTAGGTAGGTCCGCTCAAAGGCACCCTGGACGAGGTCCTCGGCCGCGGCTCGGTCGCCGCCGACCAGAAGAATCGCGCTCATCAGGAGCCGGTCGCCGACTGTGGCGACGAACTTCTCGAAGTCCTGTTCCTCATCTGCGTGCACCCCTCGCCTCCTCGAGATGACAGAAATGCTCCTGTTCTGACGCATTCAGGCCGGCTTTCGATGAGCGTCCTGGAGGCTGTCGAGAAGCGCGAGGTGCGCGTGATGATCAAACCGATCTGGCGGACGTACGCGGCGCACCCGCCGCAGCCGTCGATAGGCCGCTGCGGGCGAGGTCGGCGACCGGCGGAGATCGCGTCCCGAGGCCCCTGTCTCGAGGACCCCGCGTTGACACACCCGGGCGTCGTCGGGAACGCCTACGCCGTGCTGTCCTTCGGTGAGCGGGTGTTATCGCCGACGGCGGGGAGCTGCCGAGCGGGGCGGTGCCGAACGCATGTGGTCGCGCGCCGGGGCCAGCAGGTCAGCTCCCTCGGCGAGGCGGCCGGCGACCGGCTGAGCGCCCTGTACAAACTGATCGCGCTGCACGGCCTGCGGCGCAGGGAAGCCCGCGGCGCGGCATGGGAAGGGCTCGACTGCCGCGCCCAGCCGGGCAGCGCGCGGCCGAAAAGATCAGGAACGCGGTCCCGCGTGCCCACATCGATCACCGGCGACGAAGTGACGCAAGGCGCCCCGGGAACCATGCAGGTCAGAGGCCTGTGAGCGGGTGGGCCGTCAGGGACTCGAACCCTGAACTCGCCGGTTAAAAGCCGGCTGCTCTGCCAATTGAGCTAACGGCCCGCCGACTGATCGTACCCGGACAGGCCGGGGTGCTGGTGGCTTCGTGTGCGCTCAGGTCGGGCGGAGGGTGGGCTGGCCGGCTGCCAGGAGACGGACCTTCTCTCGCTGGTCTTCGCCGGGCGGGGGCGATCTTCGGCGCGGTGGCCGGCTCGTCCCGTCCAGGCCGGTGATCGACGGGCGCGCCGAGACGCGTGCTGGTGATGTCCTCGGGGGGCCGTTCCGGATCGGAAGTGGCTGGATCAAGGGCCGTCCGCGGGAAGCGCGGCCGGCTACCACGCCGGCCAGCTACCATCCGTGAACATTTCCGACACTCTGGGTGCAAGTCGGGCTACCTGTTCGGGCGGATCCGGTTAGTAGCCGGGATTTTGGGCACCGACCCGGCTGAACTGATGTGGAGGGAGCCGACCGATGAGCCTCACCGGAGATACCGGATTCAACCGTGCCAGAGGGAGCTGGCGGATCCCACGAAGCCGCGGCGCCGTCGCAGGTCTGCTGCTGATGGTACTAGGCGCGTGGGGCGCCCTCATCCCCTTCATCGGACCCGCCTTCGACTTCGGGTTCGGCGGGACTCAGACCTGGAGTTGGACGTCGGCGCGGTTCTGGCTCGAGGTGTTGCCCGGCATCGCCGCCTTCGTCGGTGGACTGATGCTGGCGGTCAGTGCGAACCGAGGAACGACGATGCTCGGCGCGTGGCTGGCGATCGCGGCCGGCGCCTGGTTCGTCATCGGTCCGACCCTGGCCACGCCGTGGCACCTGGGCAATCTGGGCACTCCGATGGGCAGCACCGGCCGGCAGGCCGCGACCTGGCTGCTGTTCTTCTACGCGCTCGGCGCCGCGATGCTGTACCTGTCGTCGACCGCGCAGGGTCGACTCAGCGTGCGCAGCCTCCGCGACATCGAGCATGCCCAGATGCGCGCGCAGCGCAGGATGCTCGCGCGTGAGGCCCAGGGCGGCGGCCGGTTCTTCGGCGGTGGCGGCCGGGCGCGGCAGCCGGAGCGGGAGCCGGAGCCGGCGCGGACGGGGCGCGCGGACCGCGATGAGCGTGACGCCGCGGCCTCGACCGGGCGCACTGGTCGTAGCCGGCGAGCCGACCGGGCGGATCAGACCGTGGATCGGGACGTGTACCCGAGCGACTCTGCCCGCACCGCCCCGTCCGACCGCGCCGAGAGCGTCCGGACGGACCGGGTCGAAGGCGGGACGCGGCGCGAGGGCCAGACGACCAGCGAGCATGACGTCTACCCGAGCGACTCCGCCCAGGCCGACGATGCCGCGCGTGGCCGTCATGAGGCGCCGCATGAGGGATTCGGCGGGAAGATCGGCCGGACCCTTGCCCGGCACGGTATCGGTGGTCGGCACCAGGACTGACGGCCATAGGGCGGGCGGGGTCGTCTGAGACGGCCCCAAGCGCCACTACCAGGCCGGATTAGGACCCCATCGGTCACTAATGGCAGTGGCCATGGTTCCCAGCGGTCCCTGTCGGAGCGGTGAAGCCGCTCCGACAGGGACCGCGCCTGTTTGTCGTGTCGACCAGTCGTCGACCTCTCGCCTCTGTCGCCGGCTGATTCACGCATTTGGGCACGAAGGGCCCGAGCCGCCCCTAACCTTGCCGCGGAGACCCGGCTGCTGGCCGGGCGGTGAGGACGAGGGACTAGGGGCGAGCGTGACGACACCCGAGAAAGTGCGTGTCGGCCGGGGGGGCTGGCCATCGGACGGCCGGGGCGGAACGATCAACGCGGCGGGTGACGGGTTCGGGGCCTACTACGGCATCGGCGCCGGCGAGCAGGCCCCCGAAGGCAGCGCCGCCGATGACATCGCGGCGGTCAGGGCCGGCGTGAAGGCGATTCAGCGGGCGTTGAACTGGCACCAGGCAACCAAGACGCCGATCCCCACCGACGGGAAGTTCACCTCGACGACCCGCAACGCGCTGATCGCATTCCAGCAGCAGAAGCAGCCCACGATCAACCGAGACATGTACATCCCGGCCAGCGAGCGCAGTCCGCTCGGACTGGTCCACAAGGAGACGTCGTACGCCCTGTTCATGCCGATCGCGGACCGCTACGCGCTGAAGTACACCGTTCCTCGCGGACTGCTGCGCGGGATCACGACGATCGAGAGCAACTGGGACCCGGGCGCTATCGGCTACTACACGAACTCCGACTTCGGCCTGTGCCAGTGGAACACCACTCTGCCCGGCATCACCAAAGACAACGCGCTGGACCCGTACTGGGCGCTCGACTCCACTGCACACGCGATGCGTGACCGGATCGACTCGGACCGGTGGGCCAAGAACTGGATCTACGTGATCGCCGCGCACAACGTGCCGACCTGGGCGGCCGACTGGGCCCAGGGCAAGCTGTCGGCAAGCAATCCCGACGACAAGCCCAAGCTCGACCGGATGAACGGCTACGTCACCAACGTCCTCGCTCGCGTCTGGTAGGCCGGGCGAAGGAGCGCCTCGCCGGGCGAAGGAGCGCCTCGCGGGCCAAGGAGCGCCTCGCGCGCCAAGGCCCGTTCCGGGAGTCAGACGCGGGCGGCGAGGTTGTCGAGGACGGCGGTCCACAGTTTGCGGACGCCGATCGGCGCGAAGATCCGCTCGAAGAACCCGCCGACGCCGCCCGCGCCCGTCCAGGTCGTCGTCACCGTGACGCGGCTACCGGCATCCTGGGGAAGCACCCGCCAGACCGTCCGCAGCGTGGAGTTCTGGTCAGCCTCGACCAGCGTCTGCTCGTCCGGCGCCGTCACCTCGGCGGCGACATCACGGATCCGCTTCTTGGTCGCGTGCAGCCGGTACGCGATCCGGGTACCGGGGCCCTTGCCGCCGGCCAGCACCTGGTAGTCGGTGATGTTCGCCGGCCACAGCTGGGGGCGCGCCTCCACATAGTCGGACACCAGCTCGAGCACGCGACCGGGCGCGGCGTCGAGAGAACGCTCCGCCACGACGTTGATCTGCCCCATCTGTCCCGTCCTCCGTCCAGCCCCGGCGCCGTGCGGCGAGGGAGCATCGATGCCGTTGGCCACGCGGATGCGCACCGTGGCAGACCCCGCTCTTGTCGCAGACGTTAACGAGCCGCTCGGGGCGTCGCCCAGCCGGCGGGCATCCTCGGCCACCGCCGCTACCGCGGCGTCCAATGATGAATGCGGAGCGTGACGGTGACGGCTATGGTGCCGGCATGGACTCCGGCGGCGAGCGGCTGCGCGGCGGTGAGCTCGTCGATGGCGCCTCCGGCTCGCGCGTACCGTCGGGCCACGACGGCGAGGCCGGCCGACATGAGACGGACCGGTACGAAGACGGTCACTATGAAGACGGTCTTTATGCGGCAGACCAGGAAGATGCTCTTTACGGGGCAAATCAGGAAGACGGTCTTTACGAGGCAAGCCGGCAAGAGGCCAATCGTCCGGCGACGGATTCTTTCGTAACCAAACGTTACGAGCCAGACCGGCGCCGCGAGGCGGACGGCCCGGCGTTCGATTCGGGCCTGGCCGAGCCGACGGCCTCCCGCGCGCCGCGGCGCCCACGAGCGAGCGTCCGGCGGACGGCCGCGAACCTGCTGATCGGTTGCACCGGTGCCGACCACCGGGCGGTCACTGAGCGGGACCGGTCCCGATTCACCAGCGCCGGCGCGCTGATGCTGCTGACCGCGGCGCTCGCGGCCTATGCGGGCGCCTCCGTCGCCGCATTCGGCTTTGGCACCTCGACGCTGGCGGCGTTGCCGTATGGGCTGTTCTACGCGGCATTCATCTTCTTCATCGACCGTTCGGTGCTGCTCACAATTCGGCCGCTACGGGTGAAGGGAAAGGGGGACAAGGAGGACATTCGCCCGCGCCGCTGGTTGCCGACCGGGGCGATAAGGGTCTTTATCGCGGTCTGCGGCGCGATCCTGGTCGGCGAGTCGCTGTTGCTGCGGTTCTTCGATTCGTCGATCGAGCCTCGGGTGGCCGAGCTGCGCCAGGAAGAGCTGTCCGGTGTCCTCGCCGCCTGGGACGAGAGTCAGCACACGGCCGAGGCACGGCTCACGGCGGACCTCGCCGACCGGCGCGCACAGCTGACGGCGGCCGAGAACCTGGTCACTTCCAAGACCGGCGAGGTGAACTGCCAGCTCACCGGCGGCGACGGGTGCCTCGGCGGCCGTGGGCCGGTCTATCAGGTGAAGCTCGGCGAACTGCGGGCCGCGGCGGCGCAGGTGCCGAAGCTGCGCACGGAGCGTGACGCCGCCCAGACGCGGCTGGACGCGTTCCGGACGAGCCGTGATCAGCGCCGCGCCCAGTACGCCGACGCCCAGTGGACCCAGATCCGGGGCTCGAACGACCTGCTCATGCGGGAGAAGGGCTTCTGGCGACTGACGGCCGACGACAACTCGGTCAAGGCGTGGCGTGTGCTGCTCAGCCTGTTGATTCTCGGTATCGACCTCGCTCCGCTGTTGTTCAAGCGCAGCCTCGACCGAACGTCGTATGCCCGGGCGGAACGCGCTGCTCTCTGGGGAGGCGAAACCAACGAGTTCGTCGACGCGTACCAGCTGAACCGCAATGCGAGGGCGCGCCGCGGCCGGGCCGGCGACGTGGCCGAGCACATGGCCGCCCGCTACGAGGAGTACGCGCTCGCTCGCGAGGAACTGCGGCTGGCCACGTCGCTGGACGACGACACCGCCGAAGCCTCGCTCCGACGCGAGGAACGGTGGCTCGGGCATGAGCGCCAGGCCGCCGACCTGCGCCGGGCACACCGGCTCCCGGCCACCGTCCCGTCGCCGGCGGCCCCACCGGCGAGCCCGCCCGCGGCCGTGCCGACGGAAACGACTAGTACGGACGACGCCGGCTCGCCCGGGCCGCCAGGGGTCCCCGCGTCACGTCGCAGGCACGATGCGGAAGACGCGGGAGAGGCTTAACTCCTCGCCTGCCGGGCATCGACCACGCGCCCGTCTCCTCGAGCTACTCAGACGCAGGGAGGCAGCATGACGAGGTCGCAACGGTCGAAATCGACTGGGACGGTGCCTCCTGATCTTGAGGAGCACCCGTACAGCGAGGACCTGGGTACGGGGATCAAGGCGGCGGCGAGAACGGACAAGCCCGAGCCGGCCGGGAACTTCGATCCTGCCGGCTCGCCTCGAGGGAACAGCCCGATGGACCTGTCCGGGCGCGCGGCCACGACGCGTCGCCGTCCCACCGAGCGGACGGGGCCGGTGGACGAGCCCTACCCGGCGGACTCGGATCTGGCGGGCTTAGGCCCAGAGCCCCATCGGGGCAGCTCAGGCCGCCTCCAAGCCGACGAACCGTACCCCGCCGAGCCGGCGCGCGGCCGTGCGCCGGGTACTGGTACTAAAGCTGGTAGGGGCGAGTACATCGACGACACCGAGGTCTATCCGGAGGCGACGGACCGGGCGGCCGGATCCAGGCGGAAGGGCCATGACACCTTCCGCGATGACCGCGTCCGTGACGACCAGCGAGCGCGCGACGAGCGCCGGGGCGGGGATTCGTACCGTAAGCCGTTCCCCGACACATATCCGGAAGCGTCTCGCGTGTCAGCGCGGTCCGTCTCCCAGGCGTCCGCGGTGACCGGGACCAGCGCCGGCGGCCCGCCTGCCGGTGAGCCGATCATCAGGCCGGTCGGTGAGATGCCGGAGAGCGTCCGGGCGTCAGCCAGGAGCCCGGAGGGCGCGACGGCCGTTGTGACTCCGGCGCCCGCCAGGGCCGCGACGCCTGCCGCGACCGCGACCGCTACTACGGCCGCAGCGGCGGCTTCCCCACAGACGACGCCGCGCTCGTCGGCGGCCGTACCGATGGCCGAGCGCTCCGCATACGCGCGAGTGGATGGGGCCCGTCCGTCGGCGGGACAGCTTGTCTCCGGGGTCGCGGCCGACATGTCGACGCTCATCCGTAAGGAAGTGGAACTCGCCAAGGTGGAGGTCCGCCAGTCGGCGAGCCGAGCGGGCAAGGGCGCCGGAATGTTCGGCGGCGCTGCCGGAGCCGCGGTCTTCGCGGTGCTGTTCCTGCTGCTGGCCGCGATGTTCGGCCTGTCAGAGGTGATGGCGCTCGGCTGGGCGGCACTGATTGTCGCCGCCATTCTGCTGCTCTCGGCGGCGGTGCTCGGTCTCGTCGCCAAGCGAACGGTCAAGAAGGTGCATCCAGCGCCGACCCAGACCGTTGAGACGCTGAAGGAGGACGTACGGTGGGCGAGCGGCCTGAGGAAATAAGGTCCGAGATCGAAGAGACTCGGGACCGGATCAGCGCCGAGATCGACGAGCTGACCGACCGGTACAGTCCGGGCCGGGTCGCTGGTCGCAAGATCCACGGCGCGCGGGACGCGGCTGCGTCTATCCGGGCGAAAGCAGGCTCCGGTACCGCCGGGATGAGGCAACGGCTGACCTTGCGCGGTAGCGGCCACCTCGGCGAGGGCCACACGGGTAATGGCGAGGCAGGCGCGGCAGGTGCCCGGCTTGCCGACGCGGACAATCGCGGTCAGTGGGAAACCCGAGGGACTCGGCACCCCCGTGAAGAGGGCAAGAAAGCGGGCAAAAACGAGAGCCACGGTCGTTTTCTATGGCACCGCCGGCGCGCTGGCCAGCACGAGCGGATACAGCGCACGGACGGCGCTGTGACGGTGGGGTCACCGGACTACGAGCCGTATCCGGCGGAGGCATTCGCCCACGGTGATCCGGCGGCCACGCCCGAACGCGGTGCGTACGGCTATGCCGGGGCTGGTCAGGGTGCCTATGCCTCTGGGACCGGGGAGCCTCACGCGGCTGGGTCGGCCTACCGGGGCGCGCCCGCCGGCGGATCGCGCGCGGGCCACGAGGTGACCGAGCGCATGACCCCGACGGCGGGACACGCTCCGGACGAGCCGTTCAGGGATCCGGCACTCGAGCGTCGGCCCCGCGAGCATGCCGGTACCGGGTACGCGACCTCGCGCGAGGCCGGCGAGATCGCCAAGCCTGGGCACGGCCGCGAGATCGGCCTGGCCGGCGCGTCCGTCGCGATGGCCGCCGTCGGCGCCCGGCTGGTGCGGCACGCCGGCCGTCGCGAGACAATGCTGCGCGCCGCCGCGGACAGCAACCGTCCCTACGGGCGGCCGGATATTCCAGCCCGCGCCGTCAGTATGGCTTCGCGGAAGGCGACCGAGCCACGGCGGTCACGACGGCCTTCGTAACCAGACCACGACGCCTTCGTAATCAGTAGCCAGGCGGAGTAGCCAGGCAGCGAGGGAGACGGACGGCGGTTCCGCCTGCTCAGGGCAGCAGGCGGAACCGCGGATGTCCGTCTGTCCGTCCGCTCAGGCCGCGGCCCCGGCGGCCGCGGCGGCCGCGGCGGCCGCGGTAGCCAGCGACTGGGTGGCGGTGCGCAGCGTCGTGCCGGTCTCGGCGTCGAACAGGTGCAGGCGCTCGGCCGCGACGTAGAACGGCAGCCGGCCACCGGAGGTGACCGGGGTGTGCGGGTCGAGCGCCGCGGTGAACCGATGCTTCTCCGGGTCGGTGGGCAGCTCGTCGTCGGCCGCGATCAGTGCGTGCGCGGCCTGGGCGGCGGCACCGCTGACCGAGCCCGTGACCATCTCCCCGTGCGCGAGGGTCTCAGTGCCGAGCCGCTCGACGAGGTCGATATCGACCTGGAGACCGAGCGCCGGGCCGTCCGGCGGCTTGATCTCGACATCGTGCGGCCGCACACCGACCAGGATGTCCGGGGTGCTGGAGGCGGCGACCGCGGTGGCGATGCTCGCGGGCAGGACCAGCGTCTGGCCGCCGACCCGCAGCGCGGTCTGGCCGTCCTCGGTCGTCAGGGTGCCGGGGATGAGGTTGGTGGGCGGGCTGCCGATGAACGCCGCGACGAAGACATTGGCCGGGCGGGAGAACAGGTCTTCGGGGGTGCCGAGCTGCTGGAGCCTGCCGTCGTGCAGGACCGCGATGCGGTCGGCCATGGTCATGGCCTCGATCTGGTCATGCGTGACGTAGAGGGTCGTGACCCCGAGCGTGCGCTGGATCCGGGCGATCTGGGCGCGGACCTGGGTGCGCAGCTTCGCGTCGAGGTTCGACAGCGGCTCGTCCATGAGGAAGGCCCGCGGCTCGCGAACGATCGCGCGCCCCATCGCGACCCGCTGTCGCTGGCCGCCGGACAGGGCCTTCGGCCGCCGGTCGAGCAGATCGGTGATGCCCAGAATCTCGGCCGCCCGCTCCACCCGCTCGTTGCGCTCCTTGCGGTGGACACCGGCGAGCCGGAGCCCGAACGCCATGTTGTTGCGCACCGTCATATGCGGATACAGCGCGTAGCTCTGGAAGACCATCGCGAGGTCGCGGTCGGCCGGCGGGACCTTCGTGACGTCCCGTCCGCCTACGAGTACCTGGCCCGAGGTTGGTCGGAGCAGTCCGGCGACGATGCGCAGCGCGGTCGTCTTGCCGCTGCCGGATGGCCCGACGAGGACGAGGAACTCGCCGTCCTCGACGGTCAGGTTGATGTGGTCTAGAACCGGCCGGACGTCGTAGGCCAGCGTGACGTCGCAGAGCTCGATCGTGGACATGGGCTCCCTCTTCCCTTCCACCATGGCGGGTGCGGCGGCCCGCGGCCGTCCCTTGCCGGACCCGGCAGGCCACCGGAGGTGACTGAGGGTCGGCAATACGGGTTGGCCGCCTCGGCTGGACGTACGGGGGAGGGAGTCCCTGGACTTCCAAGGCGGGGCGTCGCGTGATTCAGGGTTGCATGGTGCGCCGGGTCACGTCCAGCCCCGGCGCGCGTCCTGTGGACGGAGGGCGGGAAACCGGCCGGGTGGCGCCGCGGTGGTCGGTGGGGTAGCGCCGCGGTGGCCGGTTGGCTGACCAGGAACTTCATCTCGGATGCGAGCTGGTGAAACGGCCGCGAATGCGGGGTCCGGTCGCCTGAGATCCGCCTGGGTTCCGGCGGCGCCCGGGGCTCGCTGGTCTCGCGGACCGATTGAATATCACTGAGAGTATCGATCATCTCTCGCTACGTGCCTTTGAAACCTCAGAGCAACTGACCCTTGACAGCGACGCAACGGCGCATCACAGTTTCGAAGCCATGAGAGCGCTCACACGCGATCAGTGCAGTGAGCGTGGAAGCCAGAGGGAGGGCTTCATGAGGGCACATCGTGGCCGCTTCGCGGCTGTGGCCGGGGCGGTGGCCCTGGCCACCGCGTTAACGGCGGCAGCGTGTGGTGGGAGTGACGACAAGGGAGGTGGGGGCGGCAACGGCACGACCACGCTCCACATCAACACGTTCGGCGTTTTCGGCTACAAGGAGGCAGGCCTCTACGCGGCCTTCGAGGCCAGTCACCCTGGCGTCAAGATCGTCGAATCGGTCTCGGAGTACAACGACCACCACAACGCCCTGGTCAATCACCTCGCGGCGGGCTCCGGCGCGGCCGACATCGAGGGTGTCGACGAAGGCTTCGTCGCCCAGTTCAAGGCCGAGCCCGAGCTGTTCGCGAACCTGCTCGACCTCGGCGCGACCAGCCGGAAGGCCGACTACCCGGAGGCCAAGTGGAACGCCTTCCTGTCGCCTGACGGCACCAAGCAGCTCGGCCTCGGCACCGACGTCGGCGGCCTGGCGATGTGCTACCGCACCGACCTGTTCCAGAAGGCCGGCCTCCCGACCGACCCGGCCGCGGTGAGCGCGCTGTGGCCGAGCTGGGACCAGTTCTTCGCGACCGGCACGAAGTTCCGCGACGCCAACACCGGCGCCTCCTTCTTCGACGCCGGCCAGAACCTCTACAACGCGCAGATGTTCCAGCAGAGCACGGCCTACTACAAGCCGGGCACGGAAGACCTCGTGGTCGACACCAACCCGGCCATCAAGACGGCCTGGGACAACGTGATGAAGGCCATCGGTGACGGCGAGTCCGCCAAGCTGGTCCCGTTCGCGGACGACTGGACGACGGCCATGAAGCAGGGCAAGTTCGCCACCCTGACCTGCCCGGCCTGGATGGCCGGCTACATCAAGACCAACGCGCCGGAGACCAAGGGCCTGTGGAACGTCGCCACGGTTCCCGGCGGCAGCGGCAACTGGGGCGGCTCCTGGCTGGTGATCCCGGCGCAGAGCAAGAACCAGAAGCTCGCCTACGAGCTGATGGACTTCCTGACCAAGCCCGAGAACCAGGTGAAGGTCTTCAAGACGGTCGGCAACATGCCGTCCACCATCGGAGCCGTCAACGACCCGACGGTGCAGGGCTTCACCGACCCGTTCTTCAACAACGCGCCGACCGGCAAGATCTTCGGTGAGTCGGCCCTCAAGCTGGTCCCCCAGTACCAGGGCCCGAAGCACGGTGCGATCCGGCAGGCGATCGAGGAACACGGCATCCAGCTCGTCGAGCAGGGCAAGGCCGACCCGGACACCGCCTGGAAGGACGCCCTGGCCGAGGCCCAGCGGGCAGCCCGCTGACCTGGTCAGCCCGCTGACCTGACCTGGACCTGGACCGGGCGCCAGCGAAACGCCGGCCCTGATCAACGCCGGCCCTGATGGTTGATCCTCCGGAAGGTCGCGCCGCGCCGTCGCCAGCGGCGTGGCGCGACCCCCAGACCGGCTGCCCGGGGCCGCGGCCCCCGGGATGGGCTCCCCGTCCCTCGGGCCCCGGGCAGCCGTTGCCCTCCTGGGCCGCCGTCCAGAGAGCGGGAAAGGTCGCCGCACGTCGGCGAAGTCCCTGCGAAGACCCGTGCGCGGCCCGGGTCTCGTGGGGCGCGGGCCGCGCGAGTATCCAGTCCCCCTGACCCGGGCCGGGCTGGCGCGCACGAGGCTCGCCATCCGGGGTTCCTGCCGGATTGGCGAAACCGCCACCGACCCAGCCCATGACCACCAGCCAGCCCTGCGATCGGGTGGGAGGAGATTCGGTGACCATCACAGCACCTCCGGCGTCCGGGCTGGACGCCCCGCCACCAAGGCCGACGCGCCGGCCGAGGGCGGTCCGGTCCGCGGTCCGGCGGGTGACCGGCGTGACGGCGCCCTACGGTTTCGTCGCGCCGTTCTTCATGATCTTCTTCGTGTTCGGGCTCTTCCCGATGGCCTACACGTTCTGGGTGTCGCTGACCGACCGTGACCTGCTGCGGCCCAACGACGCGAAGATGATCGGGCTGCGCAACTACACCGACCTGCTGCACGACGAGTTCTTCTGGAACGCCGTCAAGAACACGTTCGAGCTGATGCTGCTGTGCACCGTGCCGCAGCTGGCGCTCGCGCTGATCCTGGCGCACATCCTCAATGCTCGGCTGCGCGGCCGGATGTTGTTCCGGATGGGCGTTCTACTGCCCAACATCACGTCGATCGTCGCGGTGACGATTGTGTTCGGCCAGCTCTTCAGCCGCGACTTCGGCCTGTTCAACTGGCTACTTGGCCTGGTCGGCATCGACAACGTCAACTGGCAGGCCGGCGAGTGGTCATCGAAGATCGCCATCGCGATGATGGTGGTCTGGCGGTGGACGGGCTACAACGCGCTGATCTACCTGGCCGCCATGCAGGCCATCCCGAAGGAGCAGTTCGAGGCCGCGGCGATCGACGGAGCCGGCACGTGGCGGCAGCTCTGGCACGTGACGTTACCGGCGCTGCGTCCGACGATCGCCTTCACGGCGCTCGTCTCGCTCATCGGGCAGATCCAGCTGTTCACCGAGCCCCTGCTGTTCGACATCTCGCCGGGAAGCGTCAGCGGCGGCACCGACCGCCAGTTCCAGACACTCGCGCTGTTCCTCTACGAGGAGGGCTTCCGGCTGCGGCACTTCGGCTACGGCTCGGCCGTCGCCTGGCTGATGTTCCTCCTGACGGTGATCCTCGCGGCGTTCGCGTACTTCCTCACCCGCGGCGGCGCCCGGATCCGGGGTTCCTCCTTGATCGGCGGAGCCAGTCGGGGAGGTCCGGGCACCCGTCGCCTCGGGCACCGTGGCCCACGCCGTCCCTCGTCCGGCGGATCCGCCGGACGGGCCACCGGTCAGGCTGCCGCCCGGCCCGCTGGTCAAGCTGCCGGTCGGCCCGCCGAGGCCGCCGCCTCCCCGGCCCCGGCCCCAGCCCCGGCAAGCGCGAATGACGACAGCACGCCGGGAGGGTCCTCATGAGCGTCACGATCGACAAGGCCGGCGACGCTGACACGGCCTCCCCGCAGGCCCCGCCCCGCTCCGGCGGCTGGCGCCGGCTGAGGCGGCCCGCGCCCGGGCCCGCCTCCGAGGATGAGCGCCGAGGGCTATGGCGCTACCCGTTCCTCATCGTCGTCGTCCTGCTCTCGGCGTTCCCGGTCTACTGGACCTTCATGATCCCCTCGCGGACGAACGACGTCGTCGGGCAGACGCCGCCGCCGCTCCTCCCCGGCGGCCATTTCTTCGAGAACGCCCGCCGGGTCTTCGACACCGTGGAGTTCGAGAAGGCGCTGATCAACTCGCTGGTCGTCGCCGGCTCGATCACCCTGTGCACGCTGTTCTTCTGCTCGCTAGCCGGGTTCGCGTTCGCCAAGCTGCGGTTCCGCGGCCGGGGCGCGCTGCTCGCCATCGTGATCGCCACGATGATGGTGCCCGTCCAGCTCGGAATCATCCCGCTCTACATCGAGATGCAGAAGTTCGGCTGGGCGAACCACCTCATCGCGGTGATCGCGCCGACGGCGGTGACCGCGTTCGGCGTGGTGTTCATGCGGCAGTACACCGAGCAGGCCATCCCCGACGAGCTGCTCGAGGCGGGCCGCATGGACGGGTGCTCCACGTTCGGCCTCTACTGGCACGTGGTCCTGCCCGGGCTGCGCCCCGCGATGGCGGTGCTCGGCCTGCTGACCTTCATGCAGGCGTGGAACGACTTCATGTGGCCGCTCATCGTCCTGTCGCCGCAGAACCCCACCGTGCAGGTCGCGCTCAGCACGCTGTCCGCCGGCTACTACCGCGACAACACCCTCGTCCTGGCCGGCACGGCGCTCGGCACCCTGCCCGTTCTTTTGATCTTCGCAGTGTTCGGCCGTCAGATCATCAGTGGAATCATGGAAGGCGCGGTCAAGGGATGACTATCAGCACCGCTTCGGCCACCGGCGCGACCGGTCTGCCCGAGACCGACGAGCTGACGGCGCGGATCGCCGGCGGCCTGCCCGGGGACTTCGTCTGGGGCGCGGCCACCTCGTCGTACCAGATCGAGGGCGCGACGGGCGAGGACGGCCGCGGCCCATGCATCTGGGACACGTTCGCGCGCACCCGCGGCAAGACGCGCGACGGGGAGAGCGGTGACCTCGCCGTCGGCCATTACCACCGGTACCGCGAGGACGTGGCGCTGATGGCCGAGCTCGGCCTCGGCGCCTACCGGTTCTCGGTGGCCTGGCCGCGCGTCGTTCCGACCGGATCCGGCCCGGTGAACCCGGCGGGGCTCGCCTTCTACGACCGGCTCGTCGACGAGCTGCTCGGCTCCGGGATCGACCCCTGGCTGACCCTCTACCACTGGGACCTGCCGCAGCCGCTGCAGGACCTGGGCGGCTGGGCCAACAGGGAGACGGCCTACCGGTTCGCCGAGTACGCCGACCATGTCGCGACCGCCCTTGGTGACCGGGTGAAGCACTGGTCGACGCTCAACGAGCCGTGGTGCTCGGCGTTCGAGGGCCACCTCACCGGCCGGCACGCGCCCGGTGTGCAGAGCGCCCATGCGGCCGTCCGCTCCGTGCACCACCTGCTCCTCGCGCACGCGCTCGGCGTCGAGGCGTTGCGGGCCCGCGGCGTGTCCGACATCGGGATCACGCTCAACCTCATCCCGGTGGAGTCTCCCGAGGACTCGCCGGCGGCGCGCGACGCGGTCCGCCTCGTCGACGGCCAGTCGATCCGGCTCTGGCTCGACCCGCTGCTGCGCGGCTCGTACCCGCCGGACGTCGTCGCCGACTTCGCCAAGGCCGGCGCCGAGCTGCCGATCGCGGACGGTGACCTGGCACGGATCGCGGCGCCCATCGACTGGGTTGGGGTCAACTACTACTCCCCGCACATCGTCGTCTCCGGCCCCGACCCGGACCCGACGCCGATGCCCTTCGTCGCGGCCGACAACCTCACGCGGGTCAAGTCCACCGAGGACGTGACCGCGCTGGACTGGCCGATCCGGCCGCGCAGCTTCGCCGCGCTGCTGCGCCGGCTCGCCGCCGACTACCCGGGCACCCCCTGGTACATGCACGAGAACGGCGCAGCCTACCTGGACGAACCCGCTCCTGACGGGAGCGTGCCCGACCCGGGCCGGCTCCGGTACGTCGCGCTGCACCTCGACGCGGTGCGCGAGGTTATCCAGGACGGGGTTGACATGCGGGGATACTTCGTGTGGTCGCTGTTGGACAACTACGAATGGGCTGAGGGGTACAAGATGAGGTTCGGCGTTATCCACGTCGACTTCGACACCCTCGTCCGCACCCCGAAGACCAGCGCGCTCTGGTACTCCCGCCTCATCCGAGAGCACCGCGCCGCGAACGGAACCCTGTGACTGCTGCCGACGCTCAGCCCGGTACCTCCCAGCGGACCCTCCAGCTGGGAGGTACCCCGGGCCTGGCCGATCCGGGCGAGATCCCGGGAGGGACCATGGCGGCGGCGCAGCGTCGCGCACCCACCCTCGAGGAGGTCGCCGAGCTGGCCGGGGTCTCCCGGGCGACCGTCTCTCGGGTGGTGAACGGGTCCTCGCGGGTGTCGGCGGAGGCGCAGGCGGCCGTCAACGAGGCGATCGCCCAACTGGGCTACGTGCCAAATCGAGCCGCCCGCAGCCTGGTAACACGCCGGACGGACACGCTCGTGCTGATCGTGCACGAGCGCCCGGACACGGTCTTCGCCGACCCGTTCTTCGCCAGTGTGCTGCGCGGCGTGAACCAGGCGCTCAGCCCCACCGAGTTCCAGCTCGTCTTACTGCAGGCACAGGGCGAGGCGCAGCGCGACCGAGCGCTGCGCTACGTCGGCAACGGCCACGTCGACGGCGTGCTGCTGATCTCCCTGCACGGTGACGACATCATGCCGAACGCCATCACCGCCGCCGGGGTACCGCTGGTGATGGCGGGCCGCCTGCTCGCCGGCAACCCGGTCGACTACGTCGACGCGGACAACGTCGGCGGCGCCCGCGACGCGGCGCGCTACCTGCTCGGCGCCGGCCGGCGCAGACTCGCGACGATCGCCGGCCCGCCGGACATGAGCGTGGGCATCGACCGGCTGCGCGGCTTCACAGAGGCGGTCCGCCAGGCCGGCGACGAGGTATCCGCGGGGCGGGTCGCGGTCGGTGACTTCACCGAGGAAAGCGGGCAGCGGGCGGCTGCCCGGCTGCTTGCCGACCACCCGGACATCGACGCCCTGTTCGCGGCCTCCGACCTGATGGCCATGGGCGCGCTGCGCACGCTGCGGGAGGCCGGCCGACGTGTCCCCGACGACGTCGCCGTGGTCGGCTTCGACGACGCGGCGTTCGCCGCCTATGCCGACCCGCCGCTCACCACCGTCCGCCAGCCGGTGGAGCTGATGGGCCAGGAGATGGTCCGGCTGTTGCTGGCGCGGATCACGGACCCGTTCACCGAGCCGACCGAGATCATCCTCCCCACCTCGCTGGTCACCCGCGACTCCGCCTGACCGGCGAACATCGAAGTGTGTCAACTCAGCCTGTCAATAGACAGGCTGAGTTGACACACTTCGCGGCACTGCCATCAATGTGTGTTGGATGAGCAAGCCTATAGGCAGGCTGATCTGCCACGGTCCGCCCTTCGGTGGTCCTGGCGACGAGGCAGCACCACCGCGGCGGCGTGGCGGACCCATGTCCGACTACCGGGGAGCCGTTTTTCGGGCCTCAGCGGCCCGTACAGCCGTGTGCGCTTGACCACGTATCGTATCCAATTCCTCCAGGGTCCTGCCGCCCGGCGAGAACGGGCGTGTGCGGCATGGGAGTATTACGCTCCGGATCGTGCAGCCAGTGACAATCGCGGCCGAACCGGGTGCGGGGTTGACCGTTGAACACTCCCCGTGTCCGTATCGGGCCAGGGCGTGGTGGGGGGACCGGCTGGTCGCCGAATCGGTGGCGGCGGTGCGGGTCCGCGAGCCGGGGCAGGGGCCGACGCTGTACTTCCCCCGCGCGGACGTGCGGCTCGACCTTTTCCAGAACGAGGGCCGCCGGGTGACCTGCCCGGTCAAGGGCTCCGGCGAGCTGTGGACCCTCGACGGCAAGGCCGCGGCCCCGGTCGCCGAGTGGCATGCCCCGGAGGAAGGCACGGACGACGGCCTGGTCGACGGTCGCGACGTGCTGTGGAGCTTCACCGAGCCTGCTTCGGGACTCGACTGGCTAGCGGATCTCGCGGCATTCGACCATGACCGGGTGCGTGTCGAGCTGGTCGACATGGTGGCCGGCGAGGACCCCCGGAACGCCACCATCAAGCGGTTCCCCACCTGGGGCGACGCCGCCGATCTGATCGACATCATGGACGTGCGGGCAGCCGGCGAAGGCCGCTATGTCAGTGTCATCCGGCCCAACCATGGGCGCGCCGTCGTCGAGGCCAGCCAGATCCTTGGCCAGGCGGTCGTCGCCGCGATGCGGCACACCGGCGGGCGGCGCGTCGTGTCGGCGCATCTGGTCGTCTACCGAGTAGCCGACGCCAACCTCCCGCTGGAGTTCGAGCTCGAGGAGCTCAGCTCAGGACGGACGTTCAGCACGCTGGGCGTCCAGGTGAGCCAGGACGGAAAGCGCCGGGCCAGCGGCACGCTGTTCCTCGACGTCACCGCGCCTGACATCGTTCGGCACGAGGCCCCGGCACCACCCTGCGCCGGCCCGTACGACAGCGAGCCCTACGACATGTCGGTCACCGGGCGGGACCTGCGCATGGTCGGCGCGGCGTACAACAACGACTCAGCCGCCCCGGTCGGACCGCCGGTCATCGACACCTGGGTCCGCTTCCGTGAGGTTCCGGCGGACCCGGCGCTGCACGCCGGCCTGCTGGCGCAGTTTGCCGGGCACATCTCCATCGCCGCCGCGCTACGTCCGCATGCCGGGATCGGCCAGGACCAGGCGCATCGCACCCTGTCCATGGGCATCAACGCGATCGGCCTCTCGCTGCACGCCGAGATCCGGGCGGACCGGTGGATGCGTTACCACCACCACTCGACGTTCGCCGGTGATGGCATGACCCATTCGGAGTGCCGGGTGTACGCCGAGGACGGTGCGCTGGTCGCGTCGTTCTCGGTCGATGCCACGGCCCGCGGCATTGCCGCCGGACGGCGACTGGACGACCGAACAGCGATCTGAGCCGTTCGCGGGGCTGAGAGCCTGGCTGGGTGACGGTCTCGGACCGGCGAAACGTTCTCGAAGAGGTGGCAGTGGCATACGCGCGGGTCAACGGGCTGCGGATCGCCTACGAGCTCGTCGGTGACGGTGACGGCGACGGCGACGGCGAGGGCGTCGGCGACCGCGAGGACGAGGGCCGGCTGTGGGTGATTACTACCGGCGGCCGCTTCACCAAGGAGACCCCGGGGGTGCGGGAGCTCGCCGAGGCGCTGGCGGTCCATAACGACCGGGTGCTGATCTGGGACCGGCCCAACTGCGGCGAGTCGGACGTCTGCTTCGAGGGGCCGAGCGAGCCCGAGATGCACGCCGATACCCTGGCCGCGCTGCTCACCCATCTCGACCTCGGCCCGGCGGTGCTCATCGGAGCGACGGTCGGCACCCGCGTCTCGCTGCTCACCGCGGCGCGTCATCCCGAGGTGGCCGCCGGCCTCGCGCTCTGGTGGATCAGCGGCGGCCCGATGGGCCTGATGATTCTCGGCAACGTCTACTACACCGCCAGCATCACCACCGCCTGGACGCGGGACATGGCCGCCGTCGCCGACCTGCCCGACTGGGCCGGCACCATCGCCGCCAACCCGGACAACCGCCAGCGGATCCTCGACGCGGACCGTGACCGGTTCGTCGCCACCCTGCAGCGCTGGATGTTGGCATACTGCCCCCGGCCCGACGAGCGGATCCCTGGCCTGTCCGACGACGCAGCTCGCGCGATCAAGGCCCCAGCGCTGGTCTTCCGTGGCGGCGCGAGCGACCCGTTCCATCCCCGCGCCACGTCCGAGGCGGTGGCCGGCCTGCTGCCGGGCGCGCGCCTCGTCGAGCCGCCGTGGGGTGACCGCGAGTACCTCGAGCGCCAGGCCGAGATGGCGACCGCCGGCAGCCTGTTCATCCGCTGGCCCCTCCTCGCCCCCACCCTCAGCGCCTGGGCCGCCGAAACCCTGACGTGACACACGCCCGCATCCGACCGGGACACTCAGGGGTTTCGGCGTCGAGCCGCGCGGCAGGTATGACTTCGTGCTGGCGAGCAATGCGCGAAACCCAACCACAGATGGTGACCGCGCCTCAGCGCTGGCGCCAACGCAACCACCTCGTCAGCCCGGAACCAGCCCAGCCGCCGTCATATACCTGGACCTGGAACCACGCGGGAAGGGCGCTCCGCGCCCGACCAGGCGGCGCCCGGTCGGGGTCCCTGCCGGATCGCGAAGCGATCAGGGAGGTCTGGGGCGCGGAGCGTCCGACACGGGACCGCACTAGTCGGTGCGTTCCTGGGGGGAGGAGTGCTCCCAGTCGGCGAGGATCGTTCGGATGCCGGTGACCAGCAGCAGCGGCTGGTCGAGCATGACGTGGTGGCCGGCGAGCGGGATCTCGATCACCGGCGCGACCCGGCCCAGCAGGTTGTACATCTCACCGCCGATGTCGTGCGTGACCAGGCCGTTCTCGGCCCGGAACAGGGCAACCCGGCAGTGCACCTTGTGCAGTACCTCGGGCGCCGGTGTCCGGTTGCCGAACACGTTCGGGTCGAACTTCCAGGTCCAGCCACCCTCGACCGAGCCGATCGAGTTCCGGGCGATGTGCTCGATCACATACGGCAGGGTGTGCGTCTGCTGCGGGACGGTCCGGAACCGGGCCAGCGCCTCCGACACGGTCGCGTAGACCCGCAGCGGGCCGAACGCGGTCCGGTCGCGGGCCGCCCGTTCCTCCGGGGTGTACTCGCTGACGGGGGAGTCGATCAGCACGATGCCGGCGACCCGGTCGGGATGCTCCGCGGCGGTCGTGATCGAGACCCAGCCGCCCATGCTGTGCCCGATGACGATCGGCGGCGAGGCGATGCCGGCGTCGTCGATCACGCCGACCACCTCGGCGGCCCACGTGGACAGCGTGTAGTCGTCGCGACGATCGCTGTCACCGTGCCCGGAGAGGTCCAGCGCGACCACCCGGTACTCGTCCGGGATCAGCGGAGCGATGTGGTCCCACCAGCCGGCGTGCGCGGCACCACCGTGCACGAGCACGATTGCCGGCAGGTCCGGCACGCCCCAGCACCGGTAACTGATCCGCGCGCCTTCGACCTCGACCTCGAAGTGCTCCGGCCGGTCGTCCAGCGCATGGTCGAACCAGAACGGTGCTTCCTCGTCCATCTCCCGCTGTCCGCCATTCGGCTCGTCGGCTGCCCGCTTGGTGTGGTCCAAGCGCGGTGGTCGGTGCTCCACAGTGCCCGCGGAATCGTCGCCGTCCCGCGACCACGCGATCATGGTGAAGCCTCGCGCGGCCGCGGGACGACCAGCCGATATCGCCCGCGGTTCCGTGGCCTGTGGCCCGTGGTCCTGGTGTAGTCGGACCGACCTATCCTGCCTGGCCAGCGTAACGCCGACAAGACATGGTCAACCCGACCGAGAAGCTGATCAGGACTGTCGTTCTTCTGCCCGCCGGCTGCCGGGCTGGTCAGCCCGGCAGCCGGCGGCCCCTACGCCCGGGCCGGTGCCGTTCGGCCGGGGCACGGCGGGGAACCCTCCGTCATCACATCAGCCCGAGGTAGAGATTCACGTGGGCGGCCGCAGCCTGATCCCAGCTGTGCCGCGCCGCGAGCATCGCGCCGGCGGCGCGGCCGGCCCGGTCTGGCGCCGCGAGGGCGGCGCCGAGCTCGGCGGCCAGGTCCGCCGGGGTCGCGGCGAAGCGGACGGCGCCGGCGAACACCTCGCGCAGCACCGGGAGGTCCCTGGTCACCACGGGAACCCCGGCGGCGAGCGCCTCCATCGCCGCGAGACCGAAGCCCTCCTTGACGGACGGGAAGGCGAAGGCGTCGGCCGCGGCGACCAGCGGGGGCAGATCGGCGTGCGGCACGGACCCGAGCAGCACCGGCTCCACGCCCAGCTCCGCCGCCCGCGCCAGCACCTCGGCCCGGTAGGCGCGGTAGTCGAACAGAGTCTCCCCACCCGCGATCACCAGGGCCGGTGTGGCGACCGGGCGCAGGAGCGCCATCGCCTCGACAAGGTCGCGGGTGCCCTTGCGAGGTTCTATGCCGCCGACCGCGAGCACGTACCGGCCGAGCCGGTCGCGCCACGCGGCGCGGGCCGCCCGCGCGGTCGGGTCTTCCCCCGCCGCGGCGGCGAACCGGCCGGCCTCGACACCGTTTGGGATCACCGTCGCGGTGATGCCCCAGCCCTCGGCGAGCTCCGCCGCGACCGCCGCCGACACGCAGACGTGCGCGTACGGCCGGCGCAGCGCCCGCTCGTGGCAGGCGACCAGTTCGGGCGTGGTGAAGCTGTCGAGGTGATGGACGGTGCGTACGCAGTCGGGGACGGCGTTGGCGCTGATGCAGTCCTGCGCGTGCACGACGTCGTACCCCTCGGCGCTCGCGTGGCCTTCCGAGCCCAAGCCCGGGCCGGGGGCCGTGCCGGCGTAGGCCGGGAAGGCCGCGCCGAGCACGTCGATCGAGCGCAGCACCCGCTCCCCGACGGTCTCGCCCGCCCGGTCGGGGAACGGCACCGCGCGCACCCGGACCGCGGGGTCGACGGGGCGGAAGAAGCCCGCGTCGCCGCCGCGAGCGAGCGTCCACACATCCACCCGGTGGCCGGCGCGGGCGAGCGCTTCCGCGAGGCACAGCGTCGCGACCACCCCGCCGCGCGCCTTGGTCGAGTACGTCAGCAGCGCGATCCGAAGCAGGCGAGACCGGCTGGCGCTGGTCACGGCGTCGGCTCTCCTCCCCGATCGGCGACTGGGTCCCTGGCAGGTCGGCGGAGCCCGGGTTCCTTCCCGGGTCGGCCAAGCCGATCCGGGAGGTCTGGTGGCGGGCCGGCGGCGCTGGAGGTCCCGGCCCCGCCGTCGTCACCGGACCGGGCCAGCGCCGCCTGGGCGGTCGCCACCAGCTCGTCGTGGCTCGGTCCCGCCACCTGCGGTGGGTGCCAGCCGGACGCCTGGACGGCGCGGACTCGCGCGACGAAGTCCGGGTGGGCGAGCAGGTCCGCCGGCATCGCGAGCAGGTTCTGCAGCCGGGCGAACGCGTGCCAGATGACCGGGTCGCGCCCGGCGGCGAGGAAAGCCTCGCTGTTCGTCACGGCCTCCGGCTCGTCCGGCCGCCTCTGCGCCGGTGGAGTCGGCCGAGCCGGTGAGGTCGGCTGAGCCGGCTGCGGGGGCTGCCGCCAGCGGGCCAGGCGGGCGGCGTCCTGCGCGCAGGAGTCGTGGTACCAGGGCAGACCCTCCGCGCGCAGCGCGGCATCCAGCCGCAGTGCGCGCTCGCCTGGGTCACGCGTCGCGGTGACGGCGTCCACCAGCCAGGAGGCGCTGAGCGCGGCGAGCGTCGTCCCGCGGGTGTGCGCCGGGTTCGTGATCAGCGCCGCGTCTCCGATGGCCAGCACGCCGAGCGCCGCCGGCCGCCCGTCGGCGACCAACGGCCGGAACCGGTTGTGCAGCCCAGCCATCGCGGCGACCGGCCCCAGTGGCACCACCGTGCCTACGGGGGTCCGGTCCGGGGCGCGACCGGCGGGGCCCGAGTGTCCCGTGCCGTCGGCGTCGGCGTCGGCGGCCCAGGGCCCCTGCCGGATCGGCGGCCGGGTTCCTGCCCGATCGGCGGCAGGGTTCCTGCCGGATCCGGGGTCCCTGCCCGATTCGGGGTTCCTGCCGGATTGGCGGAGCCTGCGGAGCCGATCTGGGAGGTCCGGAAGCCGATCTGGGAGGTCAGCGATCTGGGAGGTCGGCGATCCGGTAGGTCGACTGCCCTCCAGCCAGGGCGCGACCAGGCCGATCGCCCGGACCGCCGCGTCGAAGGCGGCGTCGTGGCGCAGCACCCGCATCTCGGTGTCCTCGGGCAGGACCCCGAAGGTCACCGAGAACGTGTCGTTGTCGGCCGGGAAGACCAGACAGGAGTAGCGGTCGAAGGAGGCGCCGACGGTATGGCCCCGGTTGAGCTCGGTGGCGAACGAGTGGTCGCCGCCGCGCGCGTAGAAGCGGGAGTAGTAGGTGATCCCGCAGGGGACGGCGAGCTCGGGCGGCGGCGGCGCGCCGGCCGCCGTGAGCAGCTCGTGCACCGGCGAGAGCCGCCCGCCGGCGTCGACCACCAGGTCGGCCTCGACTGTGGCGCCGTCGTCGAACCGCACCCCGCGTACCCACGGCACACCGCCGTGGCCGCCCGGCGCGGACGGGCCGGCGGGTGTGGTCACCAGTCCGGCGACGCGCCGGCCGCCCTGGATCGTCACACCCGGCTCGGTCAGCGCCGCTGCCCGCAGCGTCGCGTCGAGCAGCGCTCGCCTGCAGCCGAGAACGATCAGTTCGTCGGGGTTCCCGGCGAGCCAGGCAGGGACCTCGCCGCCGACCACGCCGGACCGGCCGGCCGGATCCGCCGGGCCGGAGGGGGCGGCGAGGTCCGCGAGGGCGGCGAGAGCCGTGGGGCCGGCGGCGAGAGCGGCGCGGATCTCCGGCGGGGCGGTCTCGGTGATCCGGATCTCGCGCGCGCCGACGGCGAGCAGCGCGTCCAGCAGATCGGGCGTCCGCGTCGCGAGCAGCGCGCGGAACCGGGCGAGAAAGGCGTGCGAGTGCCGCGCCTGCGGCACGCCCGCCCGCGGGAGGACGGCCCTCGGGTCCGCCCGGACCTCGGCGGCGCCTGGCGCGGCCGGGCCGGGCCAGCCGGCCGCCGCGGGGTCGCGGTCGACGACCAGCACCTGGCGGCCCGCGCGGGCGAGCAGCACGGCGGCCAGCAGGCCGGCCGCGCCGGCGCCGACGATGACGACGCGCTCGGTGGCCGCTGGGGACATGGCGGTCTCGCTCCTTGGTAGCTGCGGCGGCCGTGGGCCGTCTAGGGGTCCCGGACCGGCGCCCCGTCGCGTCGCGCGCGGGTCAGCCGGTGCGAGCCGGTGGGACGCGAGCGAAGGGCTGGCGCATCGTCGGCTCGCCGGCGAGCAGGCACTGGATGTCGTAGGCCTCCGGGCGCCGGTCGCGCAGGTGGTTCATGCTTCGGCGGGCGACGTGCAGAGCTTCCTCGACGTCCACGTGAGCCATGGCCATCCCTGGGTCGTCGCCGGTCGCCGCGAGCACGGTACCGTTCGCGTGCACGATCTTGGAGTTTCCGACGAAGGTCAACGACCCGAACTGCCCGACCTGGTTCGCCGACACCCAGACGACCTGGTTCTCCAGCGCGCGCACCTCGTCGTAGACGTCGAAGCGGTAGCGCCACCGGTCCAGGGCCAGGTCGTCGGATGGGTGTGTACGTGACATCGGCCAGGCCGACAGGCATACGATGATCTCCGCTCCGGCGAGCGCGAGGCTGCGCGCCGACTCGGGAAACGCCTTGTCGTAGCAGACGAGCATCCCGATCCGGCCGATCGGGGTGTCGAAGGCGCGGAACTGGTCGCCAGCTTCGTAGGACGCCACCTCGCCCAGCGGCAGATGCACCTTGCGATGCCGGCCGAGCACCGCGCCGCCGCCGACGCAGACCGCGCTGTTGTAACGGTGGTGGCCGGCTCGCTCGGAGTAGCCGATGCAGACGACCATGTCGCCAGCCAGATCGACGAGGCGAGCGATCTCCGGGCCGTCCGGGTCGAGCAGCGGCGCGCTGCCGACGGGCCCCGGGTCGGCGTCTGACGTGAGCTCCAGCAGGTACCCGCCGAGCGCCGCCTCGGGCAGCACCAGTAACTGGGCGCCGCGGGCCCTGGCCGTCTCGATGTGCTGGGCGACCGTACGCATGCACTCGTCCAGGTCTCGCCCGAACGAGTCTGACACGACGGCGATGGTGACGACGGCCATGACTATCCCTCGAGCTCTCCACTATTCAGTTTGCTCATGCCGGGCCCATTCCGGTCACGTGGCCGCTGAGGACGGGAGTGCACAGCCCGTCCGGCCACCGCAGCGAGACGCCGCTGCCGGACAGCAGCCGACCGCAACGGGCCGAGACCGCCGGCGAGCTCGTGGGCATCTGCCGGCCCTCGACATCCGCCGTGACCATCGCGAAGCCCGGGAAGCAGGTCAGCCAGTCTCCGGCCGCCACTCCGGCCGGCCGTGGCACCGCGGCCACATCCAGCTCGGCCGCGCAGCCGCTGGACTCGGCGAGCATGCCCAGCGTGCCGACGACGCCGGCCATGCTCACGTCCTTGGCGGCCACCGGCCGGTGACGCCCCGTCAGCGAGAGCATCGCGCGCAGCTCGGCGGTGCGCCGGCCCGACGTCGAGTCCCACTGGCGGCCGGTGTAGCCCGGCCGCCATCGCCCGGCGAGGTCGGCCGTCACGGTGACGGCATGGCCGGGCAGGCCGGCGCCCGAGCGGATCGGCGCGTCGGTGTGCCCGATCGCGGTGACCGCGAGCGCCGAGGGCATCCCGAGCTGGGTGTGGCCGCCGAGGATCGGCACGCCGAAGCCGTCGGCGGCGGCGCGCAGGCCGGCGAGTACCCGGCTCACCCGCGATACCGTCGGCCCGGCCACCGCGTCCAGCATGCCGAGCGGTTTGGCCCCCATCGCCGCGAGGTCGTTGAGGTTGACCAGCACCCCGCACCAGCCGGCCCAGAACGGGTCCCGGTCCACCATCGTCGGCAGGATCGCGTCGCAGGCCGCGACCAGGCCGGTACCGGGCACGGGTGCGCCGTCGTCGCCGACGAAGCCGGCTCCGCCGGGGCGCAGGGCACCGAGCAGCGCGCCCAGCGGCGCCTTGGTGGTCGCGGCGAGCATCGCGACCCGGTCGATCGGCCAGCGCATCAGCACGTGCGGCGCGCCGCGCACCGTGGTCGGGCCGACCGTCATCCACCCGAGCCGGCCGAAGAACCGCTCCCGGCTCGGCTGGACCGTCGCGTCGAAGCGCAGCGCGCCGGCCGCCTCGGCGTGGGCGCACGCCGCTCGGACCAGCGCGCCACCGACGCCGGCGTAGCGCTCGCGGGCATGGGCGGCCACAGCCAGCCGCCCACCGTGCCACCAGCCGATGTCGTCGCCGCTCCAGGCAGGTGCCGGGCCAAGCCGCACCCCGCCGATCACCTCGCCCACCTCGCCGTCGCCCGGTCTGTCCAGGCTGCGGGCCACCAGCACGACGGTGCGCGGGTCCTCGTCGGCCTCGTCGAGATCCCCCACCGGCCCGTCGTCGAACATGCCCTGCTCGTCGACGAAGACCGCCCGGCGCAGGCGCCGGTACGCGGCGATCGTGGCTGGATCCCGCGCCTGTTCGACCAGGTACCGAGGGCGGCGCAGCAGCGTGCCGGGATCGCCCCAGACCGCGAGCGTGTCCACCGGACGCGGCGGCCGGATCGGGTATGGGTTCGCCGTGAGCAGCGCCGGCCCGGCCCCACCGGTCCGCTCGGGCGGTTGACGGGCCGCCTCCAGTCGCGGGAGGGCCGCGTTGCCCTGGTCGGGGGCATCCCCGGGCGCCTTGCCGGCGGTCTCGGGCGGGTGCCGGGCGGGCTCGACATCGGTGTGGCTGAGGCTCGTCGACGCCACCGCGGCGGTGGAGCCGCGGCCGCGCGCGCCGTTCACCGGTCCGATCGTCAGCGTCCGGGGCTCCGGCCGGGCCGGAGCCGCCGAGCCGGGAGGCCTGGTCTGCGGTTCGCGGCGCCCGCCCATGGTCTTCGTGAACGCCTCGCACCCGCAGCCACAACCGGTCGCGGAGTCACCTGCCATGGGTCAGCCTCCTGCCTCGGGCAGTGCCGAACAGGCACCGCAGGCGGCGCAGCCAGCGCCCTGGTCGGCGCCGCGCATCCCGGCGGCGCGCAGCGCCGCCGCGACCCGGCGCGTCACGTCGGCCACGACGCCCGCATCCGGCGCGCGAGCGCCGTCGCGGGCGGCCAGCGTCCCGCCCAGCGGGCGGAACGGGACGACGAACGGGTAGACACCCATGCCGATCAGTCGCTCGGCGCCGACGACCAGCTCGTCCGGGTCCTCACCGAGGCCGACGAGCAGGTATGTCGACACCCGGTTGCGCCCGAAGACGCGGACCGCCTCGGCCCACGCCGCCTCATAGGCGGCCAGCGGGACGGTCGCCTTACCCGGCGTCCAGCGGGCGCGGACGGCGTCGTCCAGCGACTCGATGTGGATCCCGATCGCGCTCGCCCCCGCGGCCCGGAGCTCGGAAAGCACGGCGAGGTCGCCCGGCGGCTCGCACTGGACCTGAACGGGCAGGCCGGGCACGGCCGCGAGCACGGCCCTGGTCGCCTCGGCGAGCAGCCGGGCGCCGCGGTCGGGCGCGGCGGTGCTGCCCGTCGTCATCACCATCTGGCGCACCCCGTCGAGCTGGACAGCGGCCCTGGCGACCTCGGCAAGCTGCGCCGGCGTCTTCAGCCGGGTCGTAGCCCCGGACCGCAACGACTCCTCGATGGCGCAGAACCGGCATCGGTCCGGCTCCTGGTAGCGCACGCAGGTCTGCAGCACGGTGGTCGCGAGTACGTCGGCGCCGTGCAGCCGGGCGATCTGCTCGTACGGGACGCCGTCCGCGGTGACCAGGTCGTAGAACCGCGGCCGGCGCACCGGCTCGACGGGCACGCCGAGGTCCGTGCCGTCGTAGAGCAGCCGTCCGGCGTTCACCTCGTACCGGCTGGTCGCGACGATCGGCAGTGCCGCGCCCCGGCCCCCAAGCACCACGTGGCCGTCGTCGCTCGGCCCGGCGCCGGCGGTGCGGCGCACCGGCGCTGTGAGCCGGACGCCTTGCACGGCCAGGCCGATCCTCGTCTCCAGGCTCGCGCCGGGCCTCGCGGCCTGGCTCAGGTCGAGGCGCGGGCCCTGGCCCTGGACCTTGCCGCCGCCGGTCGCGGTGGTGCCGGACCCGGGGGCGCTCGTGCCGGTCGCCTCGGCGGGGGCGGGCGGCGGCGTCATCAGAACATGTAGGTCGAGTTGATGATCGCGCCCTTGCGTGCGTAATGGATCACGCAGTCCTGGATGTCGAGCGGGTGCGCCGGGATCGCGCCGTCGATCAGGTCCTCTTCGCGCAGGCCGTGCAGCGAGAGGCCGAACCGGCAGACGTAGACCTTCCCGCCCTCCTTGATGAAGGTCTCCAGCTGGTTGTTGATGTTGTGCTCGCCAGCGAAGGCCGAGTCGCCGGTGCGCGGGAAGCCGCGGGTGGCCATCGCGTTCATCGCGCCGGGGCCATAGAAGTAGATGACCGATTCGAAGCCCTTCCTCAGCGCGCGGGTCGCCTGCAGGATCGCCACGAAGCTGACCGACGACTCGTGCGCGATGCCGTGGATCAGAGTCAGGTAGCACTCGCCGTTCTCGGCCTGGTAATCCGGGAAGATCTTCGTCGAGCCGTAGAGGTTGCTGCCGGGCGGCAGCGACGGGTGGGGGACCTCGGTCAGACTCTGCTGCTCCAGCTCGGTCAGCTCCATCGGGGCGGCGACTCCTCTCTGCGCATCCGCGCGTTGCCTGGCTTCCGGGTCCTTCTGGTGCTGGTCATGACGTCTCTGGCGGCGGGCGGATCTCTGCCGCCGTGGCCGTCGCCTCGGTGTTGACGACCTCCCAGCTCGCTTACCTCCCAGCTCGCTTACCTCCCAGATCGGCTCCCAGACCTCCCCGATCGGCTTCGCCAATCGGGCAGGGACCCCGGATCCGGCAGGGACCCTGCCGCCGATCCGGCAGGAACCCCGGGCGAGAGGCCGTGGCATGGTCGGGTTCTCGGTGGTCTGAACGGGTCTGGTCCGGCTGGCACGGTTCCACTGTGGGCGGGCGGCGCCCGTCGGTCTGTGGCCCCGCTGTGGGCCTAATCTCCGGGTCGCCCGGCGTTTTTCGCTGTGGCGCCGGCGGGTTGGCCGCCTGGGGCATCCGTCGGGCGCGGCCGGGCCGGCCGCGCGATGGCGGCGGGCCGCCGGTCAGGTCACGCCCGATCCGTACAGGGACGCGAAGTTGTCCATGAAGACGTGGCGGGCCAGCTCGCCGTCGCCGACCGCCGCCGCGAGTCGGGCGAGCTCACCGGGGTGGTCGCCCCACGGCTCGTCGCTGGCGAACAGGAGCCGGTCGTGGCCGACGCCACGGCGTTCGATCTCGGCGGCAAGCCAGCGGGGCGCGAAACCCACCGCCCAGCTGGTGTCGGTGTAGACCCGCTTGCCGCTCGCGATCCAGTCGAAGAACCGGCCGCCGATCAGCTTGATGTGCCCGCTCACCCCACCACCGAGGTGGACAAGGTGGATGCGGACGTTGTCGGCGTACCGGTCGACCAGGAGCCCGACCAGGTCGATGTCGGACGCCGCGCCCGGCGACGTATGGACATGCACCACCAGGTCGTGGGCCGCGGCCGTCGCGAAGATGGCGTCGAGCTGGGGCGCGCACTCGGCGGCGTCGGCTCGTCCGCCGAGCAGAAAGCTCAGCTTCAGGGCGACGACGCCCGGCTCGCCAGCGAGCGACAGCGCCTTCTCGGTCAACTCCGCGTCCGCCGGCCGAGGTGAGACCCACAGGCCCGCGCGGATCCGGTCGTCGGCCTGAGCGGCCTCGAGGCACAGCTCGTTGAAGCCGAATGTGACGCCGACGTCGGGAACGCCGTAGTTCGGGATCACGAGGGTTCTGGCGGTGCCCTCCCGGTCCAGGTCGGCCCTGAGCTCGGCGATGGTCGCTCGCGCGCCGAGGTCCGGCGTTACCGGCGGTCCCCCATAGAAGCCAAAGGCGGGCAGGACGCCGAGATGACGGTGCGCGTCGTGTACTTCTCGCAGCGGCACGGCCACAGTGAAGCATCCGGTCGTTTCCGCCGTGCAACAGATCCGACACAGTCACACACGGTCTTGTCGGGCGTGGGTGGCTCCGGGCGGTTCCGTGCGGCCGGCTTCCAGGCAGTGAGCTCGGGTTTTGGAATGAGTGACGCCTGAGAGTCACGTTAAATGTTCGGAGCGTAGACGACGCGCGGCGAGCTAGAGGTCAAAGCCGGGACTTTGGTCCCCTCCCAACCGAACAAGCGGGGGACGTAGGCTCATGTCACACCCCGACGGTCGCACCTCCTGCGTTCCCCCCGTACGCCAGGAGTAACGGACGCCGGGGTGTCCACATTTGCATGGACTGCCTGCCCGGGACCGCGCTTTCGCCGATCCTTGAGGTCGACTTTCTCGCCGCGTCATGGTTCCGCGCCGTCCGCGTTGTTCATGGATCTGATCCGCATCGGCGGTGCCCGTCCGCGCCACGGGTAGACCGATCCGCTGGATACGTTGCCTGTAGGCACGCCGACTCCTGGACGTCCGTTTGCGGCGCGCCGCGTTCCCCGGCCCCGCGTTCCCCGCACCTCACGGATCGGCCCCACGGGACACGCCGGCCGTGCTCGCTTCTCTCGCCGTCTTCACAGCCCGCTACCGGCCCCAATGCGGACTACCCAGGTCAAGCCCGCCGGATGGGTGGTTCGCCGGACTTCTGGGGCCGCGGCGGGGGTGGGCGGAATCGGGGTGTGCTCGCCGGTGGTGGGGTGGGCTGGGCGGGGATGGGGGGCAGCCGATTGGGGAGAAGGCGGGAACACACGGTGCTGATGGGTGGCGGGACGGGAAGTATTCGGATCTCGTTCTCCGGATACGGCAGGCCGGATTGGCCGAGAGCGGTTAACGTTCTGCTGACGGTGGTGGTGTCGACGACATCAGGGCGCGGACGACGGCGGTCGCTGACCCGACTGTTCGAGTGCTTCCGGTCCCCGGTGCCCGCTGGCACGCCCGCCGAGTGGTTTCGGCCGACGACGCGCCGCCGACTGGCCTCGGCGGCCGTCCTTTCGCCGTGGCTTTTGTCGTGTCTTACGGAGCCCCTGATGGCGCCGCGCCGCGGGAGTGCCGCGCCTGCTCACCGCGGGTGTGGGCCTGGAAAGGCCTGGAAGGCCATGAGCATCCGAGCTTCGGGTGACGCCATCGGGAAGACAGGGGGAATGGGTGCGGGTTCCAGCGGCGAGAATCGTCTTCTCCGAGGCTGACCGGGCGCAGATCACGGCGGCGGCGACGGAGATCCTGGCCAGCGGGCAGCTCACGCTCGGGGCATATACCCGGGAGTTCGAGGACGCCTTCGCGCGCGCGCACGGTGCGCCCTTCGCCGTCGCGGTGAACAGCGGGACCGCCGCGCTGGAGATCATTCTCCGGGCCGTCGGCGTCGCCGGCGCGGACGTCGTGCTGCCGACCAACACCTTCGCGGCCACCGCCTTCGCCGTGCTGCGCGCGGGCGGGCGCCCGGTGTTCGCGGATGTCGGCCCCGACACGCTCGCGCTTTCGGCGACCACCGTCGAGGCCGCGCTGACGAAGGACACCAAGGCCGTCGTCATCGTGCACATCGGTGGCCTCATCCCGGAGGACATCGGCGACGTCGAGGCATTGTGCGCCGAGCGTGGACTGATACTCGTCGAGGACGCGGCCCACGCCCACGGGTCGACCCGGGCGGGCCGGCACGCCGGGTCGTTCGGCGCCGCCGCGGCGTTCTCGTTCTACCCGACGAAGGTCATCACCAGCGGTGAGGGTGGAATGATCCTCACCGCCGACGAACGGGTACGGGACGAGGCGCTCCTTTACCGTGACCAGGGGAAGGCCGGTTTTCTCGGCAACGTGCACATCCGGGAGGGGTATGCGTGGCGGATGAGCGAGCTGCACGCCGTCACCGGCCTCGTACACCTTCGCCGGTTGCCGGAGTTCCTGTCTAACCGTGCACGGATTGCTGCCAGGTATGACGCGGCCATCGATGATCTCGCTGGTGTGCGGCGCATCCAGGTCCCGCTGGGAGACGTCACGAACTATTACAAGTACGTCGTGATTCCCTGGCCCGGTGTCGACCGTTCCTCGCTGCGCAAGGAGCTCAAGGAGAGGCACGGCGTCGGACTGGCCGGCGAGGTCTATGAGGCGCCGCTGCACCAGCAGCCGGTCTTCGGGGAGCACGCCGGAGGAACGCTGCCCGTCGCCGAGGACATCTGTGCGCGACACATCTGCCTGCCCGTTCATTCGGACATGACCGACCAGGAGGCGGACCACGTTCTGGCGGCCCTCTCGGCGGCCTTGCGGACCCTGACCCTGGCCGGCTGACGAGCCCGGCCCGGCGGGCCGGGACCGCCGTGCGGCCGCCGGCATCGGCGTGCGGCGGCCCCGGGCGGTTAGTCCTCATCGTCCGTCTCGTCCGCCCCGCGGACCGTCCAGGCGGCGTGGGCCCGGCCGGTCTCCTCGTCGTGGCGGCCCTCCTCTTTGGAGCACAGACATGCGAGTTGCGGTTACTGGCGGTTCCGGATTCATCGGCGCACACGTCGTCGACCGACTGCTCGACGCGGGCCACGAGGTTCGCGCGCTCGACCTCGACGTGAGCAACGCCGACCCGCGCGCCGATGGCCAGGCGGTCGACGTCCTCGACCTGGACGCGGTGGTCGCCGCCCTCGACGGATGCGACGCGGTGTTCCACATCGCCGGCATGTCGAACGTCGACATCGCCTTTGCCGACCCCGTGGGCACCGTGCGGCTCAACGTCGAGGGCACCGGCAACGTCTGCGAGGCGGCCCGCCGGTGCGGCCTGCGCCGAGTGCTGTTCGCCAGCACGGTCTGGGTCTACGGCGCGGTTCCCGAGACGCCCGGCGACGCTCCGGACGGCCGCGCCGGAGCCGACACCGGCGCCGACCGCGGCCAGGGCCGCGGACTGACGGAGGATGCGTTCATCGAGCTGGACCGGGCCGGGCACGTCTACACGTCGACCAAGCTCGCGGCGGAGCTGCTGCTGCACAGCTACCGGGAGACCTACGGTCTACCGTTCACGATCCTGCGTTATGGCATTCCTTATGGGCCAGGGATGCGCGACGAGTTGGTTCTCGCCCGGTTCGTGGCCCGCGCGCTGGCCGGCGAGCCGCTGACAGTCGCGGGCGACGGGCAGCAGTTCCGCCGTTACGTGTACGTCCGCGACCTCGCTGACGCGCATGTCCGCGCGTTGACGACGCCAGCGGCCGAGAACGCGACGATCGCGCTGGAGGGCGCCGAGCGGGTAAGCGTGCTCGACATGGCCGAGGCTGTCCGAGCTCACTTCCCCGACATCAAGATTGAACACGTTCCCGCGAGGCCCGGCGACTATCGGGGCAGGGAGGTGTCGGCCGAACTGGCCGCGCGACTGCTCGACTGGCGGCCGACCACCGTGTTCCGGGACGGCGTCCGCCAGTACATCGAGTGGTACCGAGGCAACCGGGAGGACGGCGTCGCGCCGGCGTCCGCGGCCCGGCCTCCGGCCAGTCGGCCGCGGCCCTCGGCGACCGTCCCGGCCGCGGCGAGTGGCAAGCCCGCGGCCGAGCAGGGCGGTAAGGAGGCCGCGCCGTCCGCCCGGTCGACCGGCGTCCCCGCGGCGTCGGGGGAGCGGTGATGGCCACCGAGCCGGGCCGGCGGCCCGGTCTGGCTCGCGCCCCCGGCGACCCGGCCCAGATCCCGACCGTTCCGTTTCGTCCCCAGGACGTGCCCACGGCGCCCGATCCCCAGGTCCGTGCCGCGCGCGCCGCCGGCACCGGCACCGGCACTGGGCCCTGGGCTGGGGCTGGCGGACTCCCGGTCCCGACGACTCGGCCTCGGCCGAGCGGCGGCGCGCTGCTTCTCACCGGTTCGCTCGGGATGGGCCACCATGTCATGGCGCAGGCGTGCGCCGTGTCGTTGGAGGCCCGGCAGATGCGGGTGCGCACGTTGGACAGCCTGCGGATGCTCGGTGGCCCGGGTGGCCGGATCGGTGAGGCCGTGTTCCGTGGGATGGTCGGTGTTCCTGGCCTGTACGACGCGTTCCACTTCAACCAGCTGCGTACCGGCGGACGGATCGCCACCGGTATCGATGCCGTCTCCAGCCGTTTCCTGGTGCCGCGGATGCGGGACGAGCTGACTACAGAGCCAGTAAGCCTCGTGATCTCCATTTTCGCCACCGGCGCCGCGGCAACGAGCCGGATCAAGCCCGACTTCCCCGGCCTCGTCACCGTCGTGTTCTGTACCGACGTCTGCCCGCACCGGTTGTGGGTGCACCAGAACACCGACCTCTACCTGGTGACCTCAAAGACAGCGGTGCGCTACGTGCGCCGGTTCCACCCGTCCGCCGAGGTCGCCGTCGTGCCGGCTCCGGTGCGCGCGCCGTTCTACGAGGCACCAACCCAGCGTGATGCCCGGCTGGCCTTCGGTATTCCGCTGGAAAGCCGATGCGTGCTGTTGATGTCCGGATCCTGGGGGCTCGGCCCACTGGTCGAAGCGGCGGAGGCGCTGGCAGCCACCGGCGTCTGGGTGTTCGCCGTGGCCGGCCATAACGCGAAGCTGGCGCGCAAGCTCGCGGCGCTCGCCGAGCGTGAGCACCGGGTCATCCCGTTTGGCTTCACCGACCGCATCCCCGCGCTCATGGCCGCCGCCGACCTGGTGGTGACCTCGTCCGGCGACACCTGCAGCGAGGCCCGCGTGATCGGCCGCGATCTGCTGCTGCTCGACGTGGTGCCGGGCCACGGCCGCGACAACCTGCAGGGTGAGCTGGAGAAGGGCGGCGCCGAGATCGCCGGGCGCGACCCTCGCGCGCTCGCCCGCTCGGCGCTGGCGGCGCTCGACCGGGTGAAGCCACCGATACGACGGATCGCGCGCGGCCCGGAGGACTGGGAACGTGCCTTCGGTATAGCCCTGGCCCAGGTCGGCCTCACGCCTGGCCGGTGAGGACGGGCACTGGCACGGTGGCGGTACCTGGCCGTGGCCGTGGCGCGGCTGGGAGCGGCCGGTGAGTACCGCCATCGCCTACGGGCTGCCCGCGGCGGTCGGCTCGGCGGCGCTGTACGGGGTCGCGCCGCTCATGCAGGCGGTGGCGGCACGCCGCGAACAGGCTGGCAGCGGGCTGGGCCTGGGCCTGCTGGCCCGGCTCGTGCGCCGGCCGCTGTGGCTGCTCGGTCTCACCGTCGAGATGGCGGCCTTCGTGCTCGAGGTGTACGCGCTGTCCGTTGCCCCGGTCGCCATGATCGGCCCGGTGATGGCGCTCGACATGATCGTGTTCACACTGCTCGCCGGCTGTGCGCTGCGCGAGCACCTCAGCCGCGTCGGTGTGGTGGCGATCTGTGTGATGGTCGCCGGCGTCGGCCTGCTCGCCTACGCGTTCGAGCAGCACGGCCAGGTCGGCTCGCTGGCCAGCAACCGGGTGCTGCTGCTGTTCCTGTCGTTCGGGCTGGTGTTCTCGCTGCTCGCCGCCCTCGGCGCGAACAGGGCGGCGGCCAGGCAGCGGGTCGCCACCGCCGCGCTCGGGTTCGGCGTCGCCGCCGGGACCGCATACGCGATCGCCACGCTCGCCACCCGGCAGTTCGGGCTCGCGCTCGACGAGCGCCGCGCCGGCGGCTTCCTGGGCGCCTACCTGTTCGAGCTGCTCCGGACCCCGGCGCCTTACCTGCTCATCATCTTCTCGGTGCTCGCGGTGAGCCTCGAGCAGCGTGGCCTGCAGGGCCAGGCGGCCGTGGTCGCCTTCCCGGTGACCAGCGGGGTGTCCGCCTTCCTGCCGGTGGTGCTGGGCCTGACCATGTTCGACGAGCCAGCACCCGCCGAGGGGCACTTCATCGCGTTCGTTCTCGCGCTGGTGCTCATCGCCGCCGGCATCGCGGGTCTCGCGCGCGACCGCGCCGCCGCCGTGGAGGCGAGTGAGGCCGGTTCCGCCAGCCCCGCGGGGGCCCACCAGGGGCTGGCGACGGAACTGGCCGAGGCACGGACGCCTGGCGGCCCGGTTCCGGGCTCCACGTCATGTGGCTGGTCGCGCCCGCCCCCACCCGGCACCGCGTCCGTGAGGCGGACCGCGCCGACGTCCCCGCAGCGCTCCGCGCCGACGCCTCCCGAGCACGGGCAAGGCCCACCGGAGTAGCCAGCGGACCAGGGGCCTGACGGTGCGCCGGCCAGACGCTCGCCGGCCGGCCGCCGGGCCGTGCGGACATTCCCACACGTATGCCGTAGCAGTGGGATGCCGGTTGCGCAGGTGGCAAGTCGGCGGGCGAAGCGTGACCGCTCGTGCGCTGACTGTTATTAGTAGGACAGGCCGGCCGCCCGGGTTCACCCCCCGATCGCCCGGGCGCCCGGCCGTCCACCTCTTTCAGGTCCGAACTTCCCCCATGCTCGGGCCCGCGCCCGGCGCCGTTCCGTGAGCGGGCCGGGCGGGACTCGGGCAGCGGAGCAGGAACCGCCGGCAAGAACCCAGGCCTCGCGTCCGGCAGGGGCCCGGGAACCCCGGATCCTCGCCACCTCCGACGGCCGGCGCGGCCCGGCTCGGTCAGCTGTGGAAGCGCTCGATGGCCTTGCGGACGCGAGAGTTGGCCTGCGCGAAGGTGATCTTTCCATCAACGTAGGCCGACAGCGCGGCCCGTCGGACACGCTCGGCCCGTGGGTCCTCGAGCGGCGTGTTGAGCAGGTTTGTCGTGGCGGTGGCCACGGCGATCACCTCCCGGTACCGGGGACAAATTAAGGAAGCGGAGGAGCTGAGATGCGGTGAGAACGCCGCCGCGACGCTGCGGGCGGAGCGGCTGTGTTGCCGCCGAGGGGTTGTGCTGTACCTGGTGCCGGCCCGCGGGCGCCGCTATGAGGGGGGCGCGGCCAGCGGACCGATGATCGGTGCGGCACACCGCGCCTGGCCGGGCGCCGCGAATGCGCGGGAGCGGGCGGGCGCCTGCCGGTTGGCCGACGCGGCCGGGGCTCGGTGGGCCGAGGGGGCCGGCGGCGTGAGTACGCCGCGGCCGCATGCCGGAGCCGGCCACGGCGCGGTCGCCGCGCGGGTCCAGCTCTTCGCGATCACGGCTGTGCTCCTGTCGTGACTGCCGGCGGTACGCCCGTACCTGCGTCGGTCGGGCGGGCCGCTTGGACGAGATGCCGAACCGGTGTCGCGGGCCGTGTCGTCGCCGCGTTATCACGCTGCTCGACACAACCCAGACGAACGTCATATCAACGCAGCCCGACCGAACCTCTACAAGAGTGCGCGACGGTCGGCGCGCACGCAAGAGCCAAAACGGCCGTGTTGGGACGTTCGGCGCCGCGACTTCGTTCCCGCCTCTACGACGCCGTTCCGACAACGGGTCTTCCCTGGCCAGGAGGCCGTCGTCGCCCGGCCAGGTGCGAGGCGCTCACGGGCCGGTGCCCGCGGTTCAGGCAACAGGGCGAGCCTAAGACGCTCCCGCGCCACGGCGTGTGGTGCGCATCCGGTGTGTGCAGCTGCCGGTGCATCCGACGAATGTGTCTGGTTGGTCCGTCGGCGCGCGGCAGCCGTCCGGTTCCTGAACCTGTCCGGATGCGTGCTGGACCTGGCGACAACCGGGTCCGATGAGCGGCGATGGTCTTCGAACCGCCCGGTCGAGGCCCAGGTGACCTAGGCCTTCGTGGGAGGGGGCGGCCATGCCGAGCCCGCCCAGCGGCAGAGGCGCGGCTGGGCGGGCCCGGCAGCCGGACCCGCCCAGCCGCGCCGATCGGCTACCTCCGGGGCGTGTGCGCATCCGTTAGCCAAGACGGGTACGGCGATGTCCCTCCCCTGCCTGCCCTCGCCTCGTCTCCCGGCCGAGGCAGGGCGGCGTCGCCTCAGCGGGCTGACAGGCGCAGGTTGAACTCGCCGTCGCGCGCGCCCGAGAGGAAGGCATCCCACTCGGCGGCGGAGAACGCCAGCACCGGGCCGGCCGGGTTCTTCGAGTCCCGCACCGCCACGCCGTGGCCGAGCGGCGCCACCTCGACGCACATTCCGCCGGCGCCGTTGCTGTAGCTGCTGGTGCGCCAGCGGAGCTGGGCCACGTCGACGTCGGTGAGCGACGGCTTCGCGTATTTGTTCACTTCATATCCTCCGCTATGGACGAAATCATCTGCATCGACTCCTCCGGACTCAGCGCAGAGGCCATCAGGTAGTCGAGCTTCAGTCTATAGCGCCGAATTTCCGAAGGCCGCTCGAGGTAGAGGCTTCCGGCTGCCTCTTCGATATAGACCACATCGTGGTCGCTGGAGTTCGGAAATCCCAAGATAGAGAATGTGCTACCTAGTCCGGCATGTGCGCCGACTGAGAACGGAAGCGCCTGGATCGTGACATTGGGAAGTTCTGACTGTTTGCGCAGCCATTGCAGCTGGCCGCGCATGACCGCCGGGCCGCCGATGGTGCGGCGCAGCACGGCCTCGTCGAGGATGACCCACAGCCGCGGCGGGTTGTCGGCGGTCAGCCGGCGCTGTCGGTTCAGGCGCAGCGCGACCATGCGGTCGACCTCGTCGTCCGGGCTTTCCGGCGCCTCGGCCCGGATGACGTGTCTGGCATAGTCGGCGGTCTGCAGGAGGCCGTGCACCAGCTGCGACTCGTAGACGCTGATCGAGGCGGCGTCGCCCTCCAGGCCGATGTAGATCTCGAACCAGGCCGGCACCACGTCGTGGTAGTCGTGCCACCAGCCGTGACGGCGGGACTCCCTGGCGAGCGCCAGCAGCGCCTCGCGGTGCTTGTCGTCGTGTATCCCATACAGGGTCAGCAGATCCTGCACGTCGCGGGTGCGGACGGGGACCCGCCCGTTCTCCAGCCGGCTGACCTTCGAGACGGAGCAGCGCAGCAGGTCGCAGACCTCCTCGACGGAGACACCGGCCGCCTCGCGCAGCCGCCGCAGCTCAGCGCCCAGGCGCCTGCGCCGTACCGTCGGGCCGCCGCTTGTCGCCATCGTCGTCTTCCCTCCGGTCAGTGCCGTCCCGTCGGCGCCCTCGACCTCGACCTCGACCTCGATCTCGGCCTCGGCCTCGGCTTCAGGCTCGGGCTCGGCAGAGGCCGGAGCCGCCGGTGGCGTGGCTGGCCCGGTGGCCGGCCTCGTCGACGCGGCCGTTCCCGACGTCTCCGGCGCCCTTGTCTCCGGCGCCGAGGCTCGCGGCGGCGTCGACGTCTCCGACATGACGGGCGACGCGCCGGTCGCGCGTGGCCGGCCCAGTTTCGCCGGCCGTATCGGCTTTGACGGCATCGTGGCTGCCTGTACCCCTTCCGCTGCCGCCGGCTCGCCGGTCGCGCCAGGTCCACTCGTGGTCTCTGGCTCTCCGGTGGCGGTCGCGGCACTGGGCCAGCTGGGCGTCGTCGGCCGGGGCGCTGACCCGGTCTGGCCGGGGCTCGCCGTGGGCGCCTGCCGCGCCGACGCAGGTCCCGGGTTCGTCCGTACTGGATCGATCAGTCCTGACCCATCGCTGCATCTAGCCACCGGTCCGCCACCGTCCTCGCGCGCTACCGAGCATCCCGTAGCAAAACCCTTACAGAAGCTCTTGCATATGCGTGTGGCGGGCGCCATGCTTCCGGTCTGTCCTCACTTTGAGTGGCAAGAAAGCGCCTCAGCGTGAGAAGTTGGCGACGGATGGATGCGTGGGGGGAGCGTGGCGGTGAGCGCAACCGCGAGCCGGCTAGCCGGCCAGGTCAGCGGCCTCGCGCGCCACGCGGAGAAACACCGCCCCCCCGTCCGCCCAGGAGATCCCCCGCGACCCCGAGGTCCGCGTCGCCATGCGCGGCGCGTAGCGGCCACATCGACGGCGCTGACTGACGGCGACGCGCACGCCCGGCGTGCGCCGCGGTCGTGCTACCCACGGGTGGCCAGCCACTCCTTCTCGCTCGCGCGGCCAGACGTCTGCCCCTCCCTGCCCAGCGCAGGGTTTCCCCTTCCCAGTACCGCTCTTGCCCGGACACGACCGAGCCCGGTCGTCCGGGCCGCGGCGGCCGATGTCTCTTGGAGGACCGATGACCTCGCGCCTTCGTGTCAGGACCTGCGGCGCCCTCACTCCTCGGATCCGGCGCGGGCCGGTGGAGCGGCCCGTTCCCGTGACCAGCGACCAGGTGCCGCTGACGGAGGCGGCCGTCGGCGAGGGCTCGCCCGACCGCTTCGGAGTGATCGTCTTCGAGGGTGGGCCGTGGCAGGCGCGTCGTGTCGTTCTCGCGTTCGACACCGCGCTGCAGGCGGCCGCGTTCGCGGCCGAGCACCGGTTGTCGGACTACCTGGTCGCGCCGCTGTCATTCCTCACCCCGACCGGCGTGCCGCGAGCCTGACGTCGCCCGGCCCCCACCGCCGGGGATTCCCGGGCGGCGTGAAGCCGGCCCGCGCACGTGGCGCACGTGGCTTGCGTGACGCACGTGGCATGCGCGGTCGGCGGCACGCCGCCGGGAGATTCACTACCCGCCAGCTCGGCCCCTTCCCGGCGTCGAAGCCGCGGCCTGGTCGTCGACCAGGCGGGTCGATGGGGGAGGACGCCCTCGAAGCGCGGCCGCCGGCCGCGTCCGTTTCCGGTGTTGGTTTCCTCGTCCGAGTGCTGACCGCAACGTGGCGGTCGGCGGGTTGCCCGTATTCGGAGTCCTGGGTTCCTCGCGTTCTTCGGGGTTCGCCTGCTCCGGCGACGGCGGCCGCACCCGGGTGACGCGTGACCGGCACCGCTCTCCAGAAAGGCGTGACAACGATGACCCGCCCCTACCTGGTGTTCGATGGAGACGGCGAGCTGGTCGGCAGCTTTCCGGACTGGGAAGCCGCGCACATCTGGGCTCACCGGCGCTCGACCGAGCCGCTGACCTCTCAGCCGGTGCAGATCGAGGACCGCGCCGGCCGGCGCACCTGGACGGTCGAGGGCGGCAGCTGCCGGCTCACCGTCTGGCGCCGCCGGGTCGAGTACGGCTACTGCATTGAGGAGCGCCACCCCCGGGTCGTCCCCCTGCGCACCCACGCCTGGGCGTCCTGACCGGTTCTCCGCCCGGGGACCTGCCTGGCGCGAGAGCTGCCCGGTCCGGGTCCGGGACGTGCCCGGACAGCCGGCGGACATGGAGTTGGTCACGGCCGTTCGCCCTCCCCGCGGTTCGTACTCGCTCGCCGCGGCGGTAGTCACCGCTAGCCTCGGGCGGCGTTCACCCGGTCCGTTCACCCGGTCCGTTCACCCGGTCCGGTCGCCCGGCGCGATGAGGCCGGTCTCGTAGGCCGCGATGACGAGCTGGGCCCTGTCCCGGGCCGCGAGCTTCACCAGCAGGTGGCTGATGTGGGTCTTCACCGTGGACACGCCCACGTCGAGCGCCTGGGCGATCTCCGCGTTCGAGTACCCGTTCGCGACGTGGGTGAGCACTGCGCGCTCCCGTTCGGTGAGCGTCGACAGAAGCCCGGCGGCGTCGGGCCCGCGCCCTGTCGCCGGGTGGGGCCGGCGGGCAAACTCGGCGATGAGCCGCCGGGTGATCCCGGGCGCGAGGAGCGAGTCTCCGGCCGCGACCGTCCTGATCGCGGTCACCAGGAGCTCGGGTTGGGTGTCCTTCAAGATGAACCCGGCGGCGCCCGCCCGTAGCGCCCCGAAAACGTACTCATCGTCGTCAAACGTCGTCACGACGAGGATCCGTGGCTTTGCCACGTCCTGAGCACCGCCGGTATCCCGTGACTCGGGCCTGGCCGTGGCCGTGGACGCGGCGTCCAACGCCGGAACCTGGGCTGTCGTCGTATCGGCGGCGATCACTCGGGTCGCCTCGAGCCCGTCCATGACCGGCATCCGGATGTCCATCAGCACCACGTCCAGCCGCAGCCGGCGGCACTCGCGGACCGCCGCGATGCCCTCTCGGACGGCCCGTCGGCCAGCAGGAGCCGGGCCACGCCGGCTCGAATCGTGATCATGCTCAGCGTGTGCGAGACGATGTCGTGCACGTCGCGGGACAGCCTGAGCCGTTCCTCGGCCCTGATGCGCTGTTCCTGTTCCACTCGCTGCCGTAGGAGCGCGAGTTCGAGGCCCTGGCGGTACTCGCGGCGGGTGCGTAGCGCGTCTCCGACCAGCCAGCCGACCGCGACGAGCGCGAGCTGCACCGCGTCCTGGTCCTGCTCCGGATGCAGTGGTAGTGCCAGGAGCCCGGCGGCGCTGGTCGCGACGGCGGCCGGGGTCGCCATGGGGGGCGTGATCTACCTGCGGCGATCGCCGGTCCGGGACCTCGAACAGCCCGGCACCGCCGCGTGGTGGCCGCATCTCGCGCTGTTCCTCGTGGCCATCGGACTGCTGGCGATGGCCCGGATCCGGTTACGACATCGTCAGCACCATCGGTACCGTCGTCAGTTCCATGTGGCCGGCGGGGCGCCGTCGGATGGTCAGGACCAGCCCGTCGAGCTGCTCCTGTTGGCTCCACTTGGCAGGCCGGCCGGCCGGCGGATCTGGCGGACGCTGCGGGCCGCGCGGCGCTCGCCCGGTGGCCTCGCGCGGCTGGTCGCGGCGGCTGTCCTGGCGACACCGCTGGCCTACAGCCTGTTCCGCGCCGGTATCCAGGTCCTCGGGGACCTCGACCCGAACTTCACCACCAACGCCTCAGGAGAAAGGCATCGACGTCGCGCTGGCCGTGGATTTCGTGCGGTTGGCATGCACCGACGCCTACGACGTAGGGATCCTCTTCAGCCGAGACAGCGACTTGATCCCCGCTTTGGAGGCCGTTCGCGACCTTGAAGGCGGCAAGACGCATGTTGAAGTGGCAACCTGGAAGGGCTCCAGCCGACTGCGCTTTCCGGACTCGCAGTTGCCGTGGTGTCACTATCTGAGTGCGGAGGACTACGAGGCCTGTCGCGACGACACCGACTACACGGCCCCATGATTTTTGCCGGCTGGTCCGCGTGAAGGCCCACGAGTCCTCGTGAGACAGCGAGGTGAGTGACGCGGACGATTTTACGGGTGTGGGTCTCGGGCCGTCGATGGCCATTGATGTGGCTACCGCGAGCCCACGTGATCGGAGGTTTGCTGATGATCCGCCAGGGCCTCGCGTAGGCGCCGGCGGGCGCGATGTAGGCGTTGTCGGACGGCGGATGGAGTGAGCTGCAGGGCCCCGGCGATCTCGTCGGTCGTCAGGCCGTCCCAGGCAGAGAGGGTGAGAACCGCCCGGTCGGTCTCGCTGAGCTGGCCCACCGCCGCGCGAATCTCGACGCTGATCGGCGTTCTCCCGCCCGTCGGCGGTCCGGTGGGGACGGCCGACGGACGGGTGCGTCGAGCCCGGCCGGATCAAGGGCGGTCGCGGTGGAAGCGGACCGTGTCGCCCTCGGTGTGGTGGTGACGGAAGCCGGACTTGGCCAGGACGCGGATCGAGGCGGGGTTTGGTCGTTCGACGTTGGCAAGCACGGTCCGCACGGCGGGAAGTGCGAAGGCGAATTCTGTCAGGGCGATGACCGCCTCGGTGGCGTAACCACGGCCTTGGCGGGACGGCACGATGCCGTAGCCGATCTCGACCCGACCGTCGGTCGGCGGCCAGAAGAGCCCGATTCCGCCGATGATCAAACCACTGTCCCGTTCGACGACCTGACGGTGACCGAAGGGACCCATCCAGGCGGGGTACCGCCCGAGCCCGTCGGCAATGACCTGGTCGCCCTCATCCGGGAAGTCGTCGGCCCAGTGCGCTGGCCGGCGCACCGGGAGGCCGTCACCGTTGCTCGCAGCGGTGACGGCGAGCACGGCCGTCCTTTCCTCGGCGCTCCAGAGACGCAGAACCAGGCGTTCGGTGATGAGGTCCGTAGTCGTCGTCATGCGTCGGATCGCCCCAGTGCTCGGCGGACCGCGATCTCAACCGCGGAATAGGCCCCGTCGGGGCGGTCAAGATTGAGGAGCCCTGTCGGAGGCAGCGGCGGTTGGGCGAGGAAACGCGGGATCGTGCCACAGTGGGGCTGGGCCGCGTGGATGAGGAACGGGTGGCACAGGTAGACGTCGCCGGCCTCGCCGGTGGCCAGGGCCAGCGGCCGGTCCGATGGGTCGAGCTTCCCGGCGGCGCCCATCTCTTCGCACAGCTCAAAGATGCCGCGGCCGGCGTCCCCGGCTGGCTCCAGGAACGGCGGCACGTCGAGGTGCGAACCGGCCTTGATCCGGGTGGGTGCGTCGTCAGGACCGACATCGGAAAACAGGAACAGCATCAACAACGCCCGATCGCGTGACCGCAGATTCAGCCAGAACGAGGACTCGCCGTCGGGCAGGTAGCTGCCATCGATGTGCCAGCCCGCATCGCCGGGGTCGTCCGGGTGGGGGAATCGGATCGGGAAGGTGCCTAGCCCGTCGCGGGGCAGCCACCGTCCGGGGCCGACGAGCTGGTCCCATGCGCCGCGCAGCCGGGCTGTGGTGACGGCCTGCCGGAACGGTTCCGCCGCGGAACCCGGGATACGCACGACAGGCCGGGTCCAGGTCGCCGGGTCGGTGGGATCGAGACCGGTCATCCGCCAGAGGATCTCACGGCCCTCATCCGCCACCGGCCGCGGGAACGCCCCGGCCATGCCGCGGAAACGAACGAGGTCCGGCGCCTTTCCCGGCGTCACCGCCGCCCTTCGGCGCTCTACCGCGAGACCCACTCCTCATAGCGGCCGACGGTGACGAAACCCAGAGACTCGTAGAGGCTCTGGGCCATCTGCGTGGACTGCAAGGTCGCGGTCCGTGCACCGTTCCGTTCGGCGGTGGCGAGCACGTGCCGCAGCAATGCCGTCGCCAGGCCGCGCCGTCGCCAGGCCGGCACCGTGCCGACGGCGTAGATACCGCAGTCGTCGCCGTGCCGGAAGGTCCAGGCGCTGGCGATGGCGAAGCCCTCTCGCACCAGTACCCAGGCCGCCAGGCCCGGGATGGCCTCCGGCTCGCCTAGATCGGCCACCGGGACCGGCTCGTCACCGGCCCGCGTGGCGGCGGCGATCGAGGCCCGCATGACTCCGTCGTGCCGGGCCGGCCCCGGCCGCAGATCCGTCCGCATGACGAGCGTCGTCGTGTCGCGGGTGAATCCATCGAGCGCGCGCAGGTCGTCGGACGCGTTCAGGTCCGTCGCCCGGCTGGGTATCCACAACGCCCAGGTGCCGACGCCCGCCTCCACGTAGACGTCACGGAGCGTGGAAATGACAGCAGGCTCCGGGGCGTGGGGGCTGGCGGTCGAGACGATCGCGTTGTTCAGTGGCGCCCATGCGGGGAACACCGCGGCGGCCGCTTCGGGCGACCGGATCAGCCGGGCCCCGGAGGACGCCAGCGCCAGGGCCGCCCAGCTCGCGAGCAGGGTCTCCTGCCCCGGTAGCCCCGTGCTTACGCTCGACACCTGCCTGACCTCCCTTGGCCCCACGTGTGGCGGGTCCGTCCCGAGACGTCGAGGCGTCATCGGCCGCTGGTATCGACTATGCCCGGGCCGGGACCGTCCGGCCGATTCGCCGGGACCGTTCCGCGGACCGTAACGATTGCCGGCGACCGGATATGGCCTGGCCGTCGCAGGATGGTGTCATGAGCGGGAACGAACCCGAGATCCGGCGATACGAAGGCGATCGGGATGCGCTGCGCCCGCTGTTCGGCGAGGCCGACGACTCCGAGCAGGAGATCGACGTGTACCTGCCTCTTGGAGAGGTGCTCGTCGCGACGGACGACGACCGGCTGGTCGGCCACCTGCAACTGATCGACCTTCCTGGCAACGATCTAGAGCTCAAGAGCATGGCCGTCGTCGAGGAATGGCGCGGCACCGGGGTGGGGCGGGCACTCGTCACGGAGGCGGTGCGACACGGCCGGAAACGGGAGCGGTCCCGGATGCTGGTCGCGACGGCCACGGCCGACATCGGCAACCTGCGTTTCTACCAGCGTCTCGGCTTTCGCATGCTGCGCATCGAGCGGAACGCCTTCGGGCCGAGCACCGGCTATCCGGACGGCATCGTCATCGACGGTATTCCACTGCTCGACCGCGTCTGGCTCGACCGCGATCTGTGACCGGCGCGGACTCAGCTCGTCCCGGGTATCGCGGGCAGCGGCACGGCCACACCTGAGCGCGCCGACCGGCTCTGCACGCGGTAGCGCCCGGGAGGGACGGCACGGTCGCGCGAGAAGGCACGGGAGAACGCGTACTCGGAGGTGTACCCGACGGCGTGGGCGATGACGTCGATCGGGTCGTCGGTGTCGCGCAGTCGGCGAGCGGCCAGGTCCATGCGCCAACGGGTGAGGTAGGCGGCTGGGGTTTCGCCTACCTGGGCCGGAAAGCGCCGCGCGAGGGTGGCTCGGGAGACGGCGACGTGGTCGGCGAGCGAGTCCAGCGTCCAGGGCCGGCCGGGATCGGCGTGCAGGGCGCCCAGCGCCGCGCTGACCGTGGGATCGTTCAGCGCGCGCAGCCAGGAGGCCGACGGCGCGACAGGCTCGGCCCGCAGCCAGGCCCGCAGTACCTGGATGAGCAGGACATCGACGAGCCGGTCGAGCAGCGTGGTGCTGGCTGGCCCGGGCTCGGCGAGTTCCCCGGACAACAGCCGGATGGTGTCGGCGAGCGGGCCGGCCCCGGGCGTCCCGGCGGGCACGTGGACCACCTCGGGCAGCACGGTGAACAGCGGCGTGGTGACGGCGGGATCGTGCCGGTAGGAGGCGCACAGGATCCTGGTCCGCGCCGGTCGGGGCCCGACATCGAGCCGGCCGCCGGTGGCGAGCGCCGCCTTCGAGACGGCGTGGTCGAACGGTTCCAGCGGGCCGTCCGGATCTCCGGCCAGTCCGTGTTCGGACCCGGTGGGCAGGAGGACGACGTCACCGGGCATGAGCCGCACCGGGGGCTGGCCGGGCAGGCGTAGCCAGGCGGTGCCGGCGGTGACGGCGTGGAAGGCCGCCGCTGAGATCCGGAACAGCCGTAGCCCCCACGGATCGCCGGCGTGGACCGTCGCCGCGACGGTTCCCCGTACTCCCGCGACGCTCAGTACGTCGGCGAGCAGGTCCATTGCCGCAGCCTACCGATAGGCGTCCGGCATACCGATACATGAGACGAACGGACAATAATTTGAGACTTGACGGCATCGATTGTCTACCTTGTGCGTCATACGGTTGATCCGTTCAACACGTCAACCGGAAGGTGACCCATGAACGTCAAAGGCAGCATCGCTCTGGTGACCGGCGCGAACCGGGGCCTTGGCGCCCGCCTGGTCGGCCGGCTCCTCGACGCCGGCGCCAGCAAGGTCTATGTCACGGCGCGGGATCCCCAGGGCGTCGCCCCGACCGTGAGCGCGCACCCGCGGGTGAGCGTCCTAGGCCTGGACGTCACCGACCAGGCGAGCGTGGACGCCGCGGCCAAGATCGCGACCGATGTCACCTTGCTGGTCAACAATGCCGGGGTGCTCGGGTTCGGCAGCGCCCTTGAGGGTGATCTGGACCTGTTCCAGCGTGACATGCTGACCAACCAGATCGGCCTGCTGCGGGTGAGCCGGGCCTTCGTCCCAATCCTGACGGCGAACGCACCGGGCGCGATCGTCAACGTGCTGACCTTGATAGCGCTGGCGCCGGTGGCGGGAATGGCGGGGTACTGCGCGTCGAAGGCCGCGGCGCATTCGATCACTCAGTCCTTGCGGGTGGAGCTGCGCGACAAGGGCATCGAGGTCGTTGGGGCCTACCCCGGTGGCATCGACACCGACATGCTTGCCGGGGTCGACGCCGACAAGGCCGCCCCGGAGGTCGTCGCCGGACGGATCGTCGCCGGTGTCGCCGCCGGACAGACGGTCATCTGGCCTGACGACGCCTCCGCCGGCGCGGGCTCGGTCTACCTCAGTGACCCGGTGGGCCTGGAGCGGATGCTCGCGGGCTGACCGACGCCGGCCGATGACGCCGGCGGGGTGCGCGTTGGCATCGATGCTCGGCCTCGCGCCGGCAATCCGCGGACAGCAGGACCGACGCGCTCGGCGGGATCTTCCGGAAGATCCCGCCGAGCGCGTCGGTCGCCCGCCGACCGCCGGTCGCCGTCGAGCCCGTTGCCCGGTGCTGCCGTGGCTTACCGCGAGGCCGGCGCCCAGGGGCCGACGCCGCCGATGCGCTGGACGGAGTAGCGCACGATGTAGCCAGGTCCCTTCGGCGCCGGGAACTCGGCGTCGGGGGATACATAGACCTTCGCCAGGCGGTTGAGCAGATTCCAGGCGTCGTCGCTCGGCTGAACGGTGGCCCGCACATGCAACACGGCATACTGGTTCATGAGGACGCCGGGTGCCCGTGGCGCGTCGAAGGACAGCACGGCCCGCGGATCCCGCTCGATGTTGCGCAGCTTCGTGTACCACGACAGATGACCGCTAACCAGATCGTCACCGTCCAGCCCGATCCAGATGACGGTCACCTGCGGGCTTCCGTCCGCGTTGATGGTGCTGAGGTGAGCCATGGGGCCGGATTTGATCAGGTCTCTCAATTCAGGTGGCACGCTAACCACTGCTGGATCCTCTCTGCCGTGCCGCTGTCGGTTGAACCACTGACGGCCGGTCAGCTGACGACGAGAACCAGCTTGCCGGTCGTTCGGCCGGTGTCGCCCAGTTCGTGGGCCTTCGCGGCCTGCTCCCACGGGAAGTTGGCCTCGATGATCGGCCGAAGCTGACCGGCCCGCGCCAGGTCGGCCACCGCGAGCATCCCGCCTTGGCCGGCCTCGACCAACATCAGCCGGTGCTGGACGCCGAGTCTTGCGGCCTCCTCCGGCATGGGTAGTGTGCTCGGCTTCCAGTTGGTCGGATTCGGGCCCGTGGCATGGACCAGTACCAGAACCTCGGACGGTCCGGGGGCAGGGCGCTCGATGTCCACCATTCGATGAGCTTGCCGTTCTTGAGTACCGCGCCGGCGCGGACCAGCGCGACGGGGTGGGGTGCGTTGACGGCCCGCCACCGGGTCTGTGCTGATTCGATGAGCTTGAACGCCATCGCGACACCGGCGGCGCGGGAGCCGGGGCCCTTGGTGACTCGCTGGCAAAGCCTGACGGTGGTGAGGAAGTTCCACGACAACGCCGTGAGGTCCCTCCCGGAGGAGCGCGCGGCCGAGCTCGCGGCGCGAACGCTCGCCTTTCCTGACGCTCAGAGCGTCGAGGATCTCACCGCGCTGCTGACCTCGGCGGGGGAGCGCTGAGGTCGAGACAGTTACCGCTCCCGGACTGCGTAGGTCAGGTGGGTCACCCGCTGCGTCGGCTCCGCGCGGACCGGCTCCAGGGCCACGCGGCCCGCGTCCACGCCCTCGAACAGGCGGATTCCGGAGCCGAACAGCACGGGTGAGAGCGCGATCGAGAACTCGTCGATCAGGCCGGCGTTCACGTACTCCAGGATCGTTGCGCCGCCTCCCGCGATGCGGACGTCCCGGTCGCCGGCGGCCTCGCGGGCCTGGTCGAGCGCGGTCTCGATGCCGTCGTTGACGAAGTGGAAGGTGGTCCCGCCCGGCCGCTCCCAGGGGTCACGCTTCTCGTGCGTCACGACGAGGACCGGCGTGTGGAACGGCGCCTCCTCCGGCCACGCCTGCTCGCCGGCGTCGAACATGCGCTTGCCCATCACGCTCGCGCCGGTGCGCTCGAACGTCTCCCGCACGATATCGTTGTCGCGCCCTTCCTCGCCGCCCTCGCCGAGGTTCAGGTTCTCCCGGAAGAACCGCTGCGGGAATACCCACTGCTGCAGTTCCATCCACTGCTGCCCCATCAAGTCCTCGAGGGACTCGGGCGCGATGAACCCGTCCAGCGACATCGACACGCTGAAGAACACCTTCCCGGCCATCAGCCCTCCACTCCCTTCCGAACGATCTCGGTGACGTAGGCAGCCAGGTTGCTCAGGGTCTGCTGGCCACCCTCGATCGCGTGGTACTTTTCGACCGCCTCGTCGCGCAACTCCTTGGTGGGGAACACCGTGCGCATCTCGATCCGGGTCGCCGCGCCGTCGGGCGCGAACATGAGGACCGACTCGAAGGCGTTCGGGTCGCCGCGGGACTCACCGTGCAGCAGCGCGATCCGCTCCGGCGGGGCGATCTCGGTCCAGGAGATCCACTCCTGGTAGTCCGTCCCGTCCGGTCCGTGCATCACGAAGTCCCACTCCCCGCCGACGCGGAACTCGAACGCCCGCGTGGTGGTGGTGAACCCCTCCGGTCCCCACCACCGCGACAGGTGCCGCACCTCGGTGAACGCCTCGAACACCAGCTCCCGTGGGGCGTCGATGACCCGGGAGATCACGATCTCGCGGTCGGCCGTCGCGGACTGCGCCGGCGCTCCTCGTCCCGTCGCGCTCATCAGCTACTCCTCCTGCCTTGCCTGCTTGAGGTCCTGCACGTACTCGTCCAGTCGGTCGAAGCTCTCGTTCCAGAACCGCTCGAACCCGCCGGTCCACTCGTGAATCGGTCGCAGCCCGCGGGCGTCAAGGCCGTACAGGCGTTGCTTGCCTGCCTTGCGGTCCCGCACCAGCCCGACCTCCCGGAGCACCCGCAGGTGTTTGGACGCCCCCGGCTGGGTCATCCCCAGCTCCTGGGCCAACTCCGTCACCGGCCGCTCACCCGCCCGCAGCAGCACCAGGATCTCCCGGCGCTGCGGCTCGGCGATCGCGTTGAAGACGTCCGACGTCGTCGCTGCACGTGCCATGGCGCCATCATATTCCGATATCGGCATACGTCAAGCCGCCCCTCCTCCTACGTGCGATGTGACGACCGTCCGGCGGACGTGGTCGGCCGGCTACGGTGTTCTCGTGGGGCTTCACCTGAGTCAGGTCGCCGCGGCGGACGAGCTGCTGACGAACGACCCGTTGGCCCTGCTTATCGGCATGGTGCTGGACCAGCCTGTGCCGGAAAGATCGAATGGTGGCGCCGAGCTGCTTCCCTACCAGCGATCACGATGGAGCACCTGACTGCGAGGAACCCGCGGCGCGGGCTGGAAATCCGTGCCCAGGGTGAAAGCGAGCGGGATGAACGCAGCCAACATCACCTCTTCGTACGGGACTCCCAGGACCTGCGCCATCTCCCGTTCCAACGGCCCCTGCGCGGTGGTCCAGACCGTCCCCAGCCCTCGGGCCCGCGCGGCGAGCATGAAGCTCCACACCGCCGGAAGGATGGATCCCCACGTCATCGACTGAGCCAGGACGGAGGCACCGTCCGTGCGGCCCTCGACGCACGGCACCACGATGGCGGGCATGCGGTGAATATTGTCGTACAGGTGTTGGAAGCCGCTCACCGGAAGGAATGGCATCTCGGCGAGGTCGAAACAGCGGCACCCGTGGGTCCGTTCCGCGCCGACAGCCCGACGGCGGCGCTCACAGTGACGGCGCGATCGACAGCCGAGGCACGCCGCGCGGCTCCGCAAGTCGTCAGCACCGCGGCGGCGCTCAGCAGCCATCTCGAAGCCGTGGCAGGGACGGCCGTCTGAGGCGTGAGCGCCACTCGCGGACACCTCGGCGGGTTCGACTACAGGGCGATCCGCCCCGGGGCGGATCGCCGCGACCTGCCTAGGCGCATTCAGGATCTGGGACGATCCTGGTATTCGCGGAGGGCAGGTACCCGTCCTCGTCCGCGAAGTGCGTCGTGGTGTAGCCGCGCAGACCGTGGCCGACGCACTTGGTCGCCAGGTTGCCGAAATTGTCAGGGAAGTTGTAGACCTCGGCCGGTGTGTCTTCGCCGTGCCGGTTCAACACGGGCGCGTCGCCCATTCCCTTCGAGTCGTCGTCGCCGCAGCCGGCGAGGAGCAGCGCAAGTGCCACGCAGGTGACGATTCCGCGCGCATCTGGGCTGGTGGACGATCCGCTTGCACTATGGCTGGGTGAGGTCAATCTTCACAGGGAACGGAGCCACAGCTTCGACGACACCCGTGTAGACATCGCCAACTCGGTAGGTTCCTGCGGCCGGGTCGAGCACGTACGTGTAGACGAGAGGGACACCGGCCGCGGACTGCTCGATCCGCCAGTAGAACTGGATGCCTGCCCGGGCGTACTGCTCCGGCTTGAAGACACGGTCCGTGGTTTCAGAGCCCGGTGAGACCACCTCGGCGACGAGGAGGATGTTCTCCGGACGCATCGGTGTGACGCCTACCGCGCTTGCCCCGTATACGACGATGTCGGGCCGACGGACCGTCAGCGGCACATCCTGGAGCCGGACGTCGAAGTCAAGATCGGCGAACCACCCCGGGGCCCCCGCCAGCTCCATCGCGTTGGCGACCTTCCTCGCCAGCCGGTTATGTAGCAGGGAGGCGCTGGGGACCATGACGACCATCCCGTCCACGATCTCGATGTCCCTGCACTGTTCTTCGGACAGCGAGTTGTACAGGTCCGCCGTGATCTGCTGGTGCATCCAGGCGGGAGCGACCATCTCCGCGGTCACGGCGCACCTCCCTGAGTCGGCGGCAGACCTGATGCCTCACGGCAAGCGTAGCGTGCTGGTCGTGTCTGCCGGCACTGTCCGATGATCGGGCACGCGGGTGGGGCGAGCCCACGAGCGGCGCGGTGGCGCGTGTCGCGCAATGGCGCGGTCCCTGGCTGGGTGGGGCCGGGGTTGCGCCGAGGGTGTCGCAAGCTTGACCAGCCGGTCGAAATCCATGGCGCAGCAGCGTTTCCGGCAGGGTCGCGGGTGCGGAGGCGCCGGTAGAGCGTGCCGAGACCGACCCCCGCCCGGCGGGCGACGTCCCCGGGGGACGCCTTAACTCCCTGCTCCGCTTTCGCTTCACCGAGGACCTCAGCTGGCCTGCCCGGTCGGCATGATGGTGACCTGCTGCAGGTTGACCCGAGGCGGGAGCGCCGCGAGGAAGAGGACGGTCCGCGCGACGTCGCCGGGCAGGAGCCATTCGGTGGACTCCCGCGAACCGGCCAGCCAGTCGAGGGCGCCCTGGTCGGTGACGTGGCACTTGAGCCAGATCGCCGAGGCGGACGAGCTGCTGACGAACGTTCCGCTGGCGCTGTTGATCAGGATGGTGCTGGACCAGCACATCGCGGAAAGGCAGAGCGGTGGCGCCGCCTTTCCGCGGCTGGCGCAGTCTCCGACGTGGTTACCAGGCCACCGGGCCGTTGGCGTCAATGAATGTGCCTGACTCCGCGTCGGCGGGCAGCGTCGCGGCCGTGACCACGATCTGCGCCGCTTCGTCGGCGGTCAACGGCGCCTGCTGTCTGCTGATCGGTGTCAGATCCGTCTGAACGAAGCCGGGACACACTGACGTGACCTTGATCGGGGTGTCCTTCAGGCTCTTCGCCAACTCGACGGCGATGCTGTTCAGCGCGGCCTTCGAGCTTCGGTATGCCGGCAGGAGCATCGAGTAGTACGGCGAAAGAGGGTTGTTCTGATCGGTGAGCGAGCCCATGGTCGACGAGACGTTGACGATCCGACCGGCGGCGCTCTTGTGTAGCAGCGGCAGAAAAGTCTCCGTCACGGTGACCGGCCCAAACGTATTTGTCTCGAACGTTTGGCGAAAGATGTTCGTGTCGGCGAACTCGTGCTCCACGATGTCCGTCGCCTCGGGCAGGATGCCCGCGTTGTTTACCAGCACGTCGAGTCGACAGTAACGTTCCCGGATGATCTCGGCGGCAGCTCGCACACTCGCTGGGCTGGTGACATCAAGTTCGACCCAGTCCGCGGTGAGCCCCTCCTCTTCCAGCATATCGACGGCCTTGCGTGCGGCGGCTTCACCGCGTGCGCCGATAATAATGATGGCACCGGAGCGAGCCAGGGCCTTGGCCGCCGAAAATCCCAGGCCGCGGTTTCCGCCGGTGATGAGAGCAATTTTCGACATTCTTTTCCGAGCTCCTGTCTATATGGTTCCCCTGAAGTATGGCCGCTGTGACAGTGGAATTCTGGCGAGATTCCGACGTCACGTTCGCGGCGCATCTGGTCGCCGAGGCGCTGGGGTTACCGATCGCCCGCGCCGGTATGATCAAGAAACGTCGTTCGAGGCTGCACGGCGCCCGGACGTGTGGAGGCTGAGACACTCGCCAGCCCCCGCCGGTGGTGCTGTCTCGTCGGACGGACCAAGCGCCGCTACCTTGGTGGTTGTGCGGCAGGGAGTCGCGGGGGATCAAGACGGTCATCCCGTCCACGCAATGATCTGTGCGGGTGAGCATTTCGTCCTGAGCCTCGTCTACGAAGTCGAGCGCGCGGCCGGGACTGTGTGGCCAGGGCCAGCGTGCGTCGATCCCCGCAACCCCTGTCGACAGGCCGATCATCGGGCCTGTCGCCTGTCGCCTATGCCGCTGGCGTCCAGTTCGGCCTCCGCGGCTTGTCAACTTGACGCGATCACATGACAAGCCTTGCCAAGGGACGCGAGGCTCTGAGCAGCCGACAGGTTCCAGGCGCGGCCGATCCTCTTCGCCACCGGTGTGAGGTCTACGGTGGTGGAGTGGGACTGCACCTGAGCCAGATCGCCGAGGCGGACGAGCTGCTGACGAACGATCCGCTGGCGCTGTTGATCGGGATGGTGCTGGACCATTAGATGTCGGAAACAAGGAACGACTCACGCCGGCGCTCCTTGCGTCAACGGTCGTTCGGTGTTCCCGTCGGGGAGCGCCTGGGCACGGTCGCGAGCGTTTGATGGCCGACTATGACGTATTCGTGGCGGACTGCCCCGCCCGCTCAGCGCTGGACGTCATAGCCGACACCTGGTCGGTCGTGGTCGTGTATGCCCTCGGCGAGGGCCCGCGGCGCTACAGCGATCTTCGTGAGCGGATCGGTGGGATCAGCAAGAAGATGCTGACTCAGACTCTCCGCAAGCTGGAGCGGCGAGGTGTGGTCGAGCGACGGAGCCTGGCCACGGCGCCCAAGGGCGTCGAGTATCGGCTGACTAACCTCGGCCGGAGCCTCCTGGAGCCGGTCTCTGTGCTCGCGCGGTGGGCCGAGGAGCATGCCGAGGAGCTCGCGGGCGATCCACCCGACTGACGGCTGGGGCACCGGATGGTTCCCCACGGCTGCCTAGCGTCGCCCGCATGCGAATCGGAATACTCGGCGCCGGTGTGATGGCCGACGCGCTCGGCACTCGGTGGGCGGCAGCCGGCCACGAGCTCATGGTCGCGGGACGGACGGCGGAGAAGGCGCATGCGCTGGCACAGAAATGGGGTGGCCATGCCGGCGACTTCCGGGAAGCGGCCGCGTTCGGCGACGTCGTGCTGATCGCGGTTCTGTACCAGGGCATGTCGGCCACGTTGGCGGAGATCGGCGACGCCTTGCGCGGCAAACCGGTCATCGACTGCAACAATCCAGTTGAAGTGGATCGCTTTACCCTGGTCACCGCCCCTGGGCGGGCCATGGCGCGGGACATACAGGATGCGACCGGCGGGCAGGTGGTGAAGGCGTTCAACCTCTGCCACGCGCGGGTGTGGGAGATGGCCCCGCCGCTGTTCGACGGCCGTCGCCTGGCCGTGCCGTATTGCACCGACCATCCAGCCGCGGCTGCCGTCGCGCGCCAGCTCATCGGTGACGTCGGAGGTGAGCCCGTGCCGGTTGGCGATCTTCGCCATGCTCACAATCTCGAGGCGATGGCCGCGATCGTGATTTCGCTGTTGTTCGGCGGACGTGACCCGAGCACAGTGTTCAACCTGGTCGACGCCCACCCGCCCACATAGGCACGGTGGCTGGAGTGGCATGGTCCCGGAACATGGGCACACCGTCGGTCTCACATCCGGAGAAGCCGTTCCGGCAAGACCGGCCGGGGAGGGGTGATCCGCGTCCAGTCGGTAGCGGATCATCACGTCAGCGGGGTGTCGGGCGCGGTCACGGCGCATCGCCGGCGAGGATGCCGGCGAGTTTGGTGACGGCGTCGGCCCAGCCGGACTCGACCTTCGCGGCGACATGGGGCAGCGCGGCGGCCAGAACGTCGAGGCGCTCCCGGACCAAGGTGAGCGTGGTCCCGCCGGATGGGGCCTCGCGCAGCGCGATGGTCATCTGGGAGTCGTAGATCGGCTCGTTCTCGCGGTCGGGTCCGGCGAAGCCCTAGGCGTCGACCGGCGGGGTGCGGGAGGTGCTCTCGCGCCAGCTCTTTCCGATACCTCGCAGCAGCGGTGGGTAGACGATCAGCAGGCGAAACGGTGCGATCGCCGCCATGTAGACCCGCCCGAACAGGCCGTTCGGCTTCACCAGCACAGTCATTTGGCCTCGGTAGCCACCTGGCTGTCGGTCGGCGGGGTCGTTCGGGACCCAGCTGATGTGCATCACCGTGTGGACAGTGCGGTTGGCCATCTCCGCGGCCCACTCGTTGTCCGTCAGGTAGACCGACCGGAACGGAAGAGTGTCGAACGCCGGCCCGGCCGGGGCGTCACGCAGGTCGGCTGGCAGGCGGTCACGCAGTGTCGGCACCCGGGTGCCGACGCCCGAAGCGGGATCGTCCCAGCCGAGCCGGGCCCCAAGGCGCCAGCGGATGGTGAAGAGGAGCCGGGCGAGGCGTGACGGGTTGTTCGCGGTGTCGCCGCCGGCGAATCGCCGCACCAGTTTCGGGAAGTCCTCCGCGGCGCCCGGTGTGGGCAGCGCCCAGACATCCTCGACGTGGAAGTCAGGCGCCACTTCGTGAATTCGCCAGGGCCGTGACGTGTGTTCGGTGTTCGGGAGCTTCATTTTCATCCTCACCCTGCAGGGCTTTCGAAGCGGGAATTCCGAGCACGCCCGCGACGGCACGGGCTGCGAGAAGCTCGTCGTACTGCGCCTGGCCGGCGACCGCGATCACGGTTCCCTCGAGCGCGCCGATGACGGCCTGAGCCAGAACTTCTGGCCGCGGACCGGCAGGAATCGATCCGGTGCTGCGCGCGGCCTCGATCAGGTCGGCGCAGCGGCCTACGAGCAGCTGGTACTTTTCCTCCACCTCGCGCCCGACGGGATGGTCCTTGCCGGAGAACTCCATCCGGAGCGCAATGGCCATGCGGGCGACGTCTCGCCGGCAGAAGACGGCGTGGCCGCGCGCGAGAGCGAGAAGCGCCGCGACGGGCCCGGCCTCGCCGGCGACGGAGGGGCCGACCTCACGCACCCAGGTGGCGTGGGCCCACTCGATCACGGCCATCGCCAGGTCCTGTTTGTCCTTGAAGTGGTGGTAGAGCGCACCTCTTGTGTAGCCGGCGTCCGCCGCCACCCGCTCGAGGGCGAGGTTGCCGTAGCCGTGTTGGGACAGGTTGCGCGCGGCGGACTCGAGCAGCGCGGCGCGAGACCGCGCACTGCGCTCGGCTTGCGTCATGATCTCACTACAACATACATACATGTCTGTACGCAACTGCTGACCGACTACGTGCCAGGACGACCGACCCAAGGCCGGGTTCCCTACCACGCTCTGCCGAGCCACGCGATGACCTCTCGCGAGGCAGGCTGGGCGCACACCAGGTACACGGCGATCTGACCACATCACGCCGGCCGCCGCGATGTGGTCGGCTACGGTGATGTCGTGGGCCTGCGCCTGAGCCAGATCGACGAAGCGGACGAGCTTCTGACGAATGATCCGCTGGCGCTGCTGATCGGGATGGTGCTGGACCAGCGGGTTTCGGAAGAACGAGTCGGATGGGACGGCGTGTCCGTCTGGCTGCTTAGTGTCAGGTTCGGGCCTCGTCGGTGCGGCTCGACATCAGACGGTCTTCAAGACACCGCCGTCGGCGATGTAGTCGGCACCGGTGAGATTTCCGGCCTGCGGCGAGGCCAGAAAGGCGACCAGCGCGGCTGTCTCCTCCGGCTCCGTGAGCCGCCCCGTCGTGATGCCCATCCGTCCCGGCACCTCGGCGAGAAACTCGTCCAGCGTCACTCCGTTGGCCCTGGCCAGTTGGCCCGCATACCCATCTTCATCCGCCCAGTTGCGGGTTCGGGTCGGGCCTGGGCTGACCGTCAGCGCTCGGAGCCCCCGCGCACCGAACTCTTCGGCGAGCGCCTTGCTCAGGTTCGTCAACGCCGCCTTGGCCGTGCCGTAGTCGACTGGCTGGAACGCGGCTCGGGCGCCGATCGATGAGATGGTGATGACGACTCCCCGTCGTTCCAGGAGACCCGGCAGGAGCGCCCGGGTGACCCGGACGGCGCTGAAAAGGTTGAGCTCGAAGGTCTGCTGCCAGGACTCGTCCGGTATCGCGAGGAAACCCTGGGCGCGCATGCTGTCGTCGGTCACGCCCCCGAGGTTGTTGACGAGAATGTCTGTCGCGCCGGCTTGGGTGGCGAGGAGGCCGGCCCCGGCTGGCGTGGTGAGATCTACGGCTACCTGGGTCACGGCGTCACCGAGCGCGGCGAGCCGCGGGGTGACCTTGCGCGCGGCCGCGGTCACCCGTACCCCCTCGGCCGCCAGCGCGCGTACGACGGCCAACCCGATGCCCTTGCTCGCGCCGGTGACAACCGCGGTCCTGCCAGCAAGACCAAGATCCATGATAGTCCTTTCTTGACCCATAGGTACAAAAATAGCGCGGCTGAGGGCTGGGCGAGCTTCCTTGCCGACTACCGGCTACAGGGAGCGAAGGAGGGTGTCGGCGAGCCCAGCGAGCCGCTGCGGATTCGGATCAGCCTTGCCCAGAACCCGGATGCCGTTGATCGTGGCGAGAAAGAGGGCGGCCAGCGCCCCGGCGTCGGCTGCTCGATCAATGTCGCCGGACCGCTGGCCTTCCTCGATAGCGCTGCGGAACGCTGCCTCCTGCCGGTCGAAGGTCCGGCGTACCAGGTGGTTTATCGGCTCGTCCCCGTCGCCGAACTCGACCGCCGTGTTCGCCATCATGCAGCCGCGCCGTTTATCGTCCGACAGGGCGGCGGTCACCACCAGGTCGAGCGCGGCCCGCAGGCGTTCCCGAGGCGGACCCGACCCGTCCAGGACCCGGATGATCTGCACGGCCTCGCGTTCGTGGTAGCGACGCAGCGCCCGCTCGAAGAGCGCGCGCTTGCTGGTGAAAGCGTTGTAGAGACTGCCTCGGCCGATCCCGAGCGCGTCGACCAGTTGCTGCGGCGTGGTGTGGGCGTACCCGTTGGCCCAGAAGACCTCCATCGCCTTGTCGACTGCCGTGTCTGGATCGAACGCCTTGCCGCGGGCCACGTCCGTCACGATAGGGCGAAATGGAACTGCAGGTCAAGAAAAGAGGTCCGTGGCGAAGACACTGCGCGCCAGGACAGCGCCGCGGCCACCGGGGCGCTCGGCCACCTCGGATGTCCCTGAGAGCGTTGTTCCGGCCGTGACCGATCTCCGCGAGCACCTCCCGCTCCCGCGGGGCGAGCCGTTCGCGGAGGCAGTCGCTGTCGGAGGTCGGGAGCACCGACGCGCCAGGCTTCTCCGAAATGGCCATGTACGTCCTCGTCCTGCGCGATGGCGGCTGGTGGCTCGCCGGTGGCCAGAAAACGCTCATCGCGGACCGGCCATGACACCGAGGTCGGTGAACGAACGGCGTCGGACGGACTGCCCGTGGCCGGACTCCGGCCGCCGACGTCTCAGCCGGTAAGACCCCGCCTGACGGCGAGTTCGACGGGCGAGTAGTGACTGACGGGTGGGAGGGCCTTGGTGGTCGGAGCTGAGCTGATCTTCCTGCCTCAGGAGTCCGGTAGGTCGAAGGCGGCGGCGTCGAAGGCGAGGACGATGGCGGCCGCGCGGTCACGGACCTCGAGCTTGCCGAAGATGCTGCCGACGTGGGCTTTCACGGTGCGTTCGCTCACGTGCAGGTCGGTGGCGATCTCTCGGTTGCTCGCGCCGCGGGCCATCGCGCGCAGCACCTGGCGTTCGCGGTCGGACAGGCGGGCGAGGCGCCGACGCACGCTCGGGTCGGCCGACGGCGCCCGCCGCACGGCGCCGAGCAGGCGCTCGCTCGCCGACGGGTCGATCCACGAGCCGCCCGCGGATACGAGCTGGATCGCCCGCACGATGTCGTCGGCCGGGCGGTCCTTGAGGATGAAGCCCTTGGCCCCGGCAGCCATCGCGCCCCACATGACCTCGTCGTCGGTGAACGTGGTCAGCACCAGCACAGGAGGATGGTCGCCGAGACCGGCGAGGGCACGTATCGCGTCGGTCCCGTCCATCCGGTTCATCCGGATGTCGAGCAGAATGAGGTCAGGGCTCAGGTCCTGGACGGCCTCGACCACCTGGTCGCCGTCAGAGCGCTCGCCTACGATCTCGATGCCCTCCTCCCCGCTGAGCACCAGCGCGATCCCGGCGCGGATCAGCTCCTGGTCGTCGACGAGCAGCACCCTGATCGGTCTCGACGGTGCTGGCGCCCCGCCGGCGGCGTATCCGGATGAGCCGTCAGCCATGTCTCGGCTCCGCTGCCAAACCCGGTGCCCCAGCTCGGACGGCACGTCGAGCGTGACCGAGCGGGATGGTCGCCGCCAGCCGCCAACGGCCATCGACCGCGCCCGCCGAGAACTCGCCGCCGAGCGCCTGGACCCGCTCCGCGATACCGCTCAGGCCGAATCCGGCGGCGCCGTGCCGCCATCCGGCCGGCAGGCCATTGCGGACCACCACGACGACAGCGTCGGCGTCGATGCCGACCTCCACCTGGGCTGGGACTCCGTGACTGTGCCGGGAGACGTTCGCCAGCGCCTCCCGCACGGTCCGGAACAGCACCGACCCGGCGACCTGGTCGACGTCGTCGAGTTCACCGTCCACCCGGAGTTCCACGACCAGCCCGCCACGCCGGTAGCCCTCGACGAGGGCGTCGAGATCGTGGGCGTAGGGCAGCGGCCCCGATCCGCCGACGGACGGTACGTCCGCGTCGCGGAGCAGCCCGACGACCTGCCGGACGCCCTCGATGCTCTCCCGGCCGACCGCTTCGGCCCGCGCGAGCGCCTCGTCGGCGAGCTGTTGGTCGCGGCTCATCGCCCGGCGCGCTCCGGTGATGTTCAGCAACACGACGGCGAGGGAGTGCGCGACCAGGTCATGGACGTCCTGGGCGATGCGGCGGCGCTCGTCCGCGGCGGCCACCGTGGCGAGCTTGTTCTGCGCGGCGGTGAGCTGGAGCGCGAGCGCATTCGTCCGTCTCAGCGCGTAGCCGGCCGCGGCCGCGTAGAGAGCCGCCGCAGCCCAGACCATCGTGCTGGCATAGACGAATCCGCCGTCGGCCCCCTCCGGGTGACGCTGCTGCACGAGGACCGACAGACCCAGTACACCCGCCATGACCAGGGCGTTCAGTGACAGCGAAGGGCTGCGCAGCGCGGTCCAGCTGGCGACGGCGATCGGGATCATCATTGCCAGCTTCCCTCCGCCCAGGCCAATCACCCCGCCGACGCAGGCAAGGGCCACCGTGACCGCCAGCACCGGCGGCACGCGTATCCCCGCGGCGTCGAACGCGAACGGCGCGCCCGCGAGGGCGACGAGACCGAGCAGGACGACGTCGGGTACGACGGAGAGCGCGCTGAACGCCGTCCCGACCCCGATGATCCCGTAGACGATCAGGTCAGCGACCCGGACCATGCGGACAACCGCCGCGGCGCCGGAAACCGGCTCCGGGGCCAGTGCTGGGCCGACCTGGGGATTCGAGGGCGCGTGGCTCGCCGGCTTTTTCGCTACCCAGCCCATCGTCCGCCCCTGTCGCGTCCGTCAACCCTCACGATACGTGGCCGAGGCTTAGCGACGCCTCGGCCCGCGGTCCGGTCCTTGCCCCACCCCGGGAACACCGGCCACCTGGACGAGAATCGGCCGCCAGACCGGTTGGCCGCGCGCCGACCGGTCTGGGCCCGGTGTCATAGGCCGGCGAGCATGCCTCCGTCCACCAGCACCGACGTCCCGGTCAGGAAGCTCATGTCCGGGGAGGCCAGGGCCAGTGCGGCGGTGGCCATCTCCTCGGGCCGGGCCATCCGGCGCAGCGCGTCCACGTTGGCCGCGCCATACTGTGCCTTCAGGGCAGCCCACTGCTCGTCGTTGACGTTCGGTGGGCGCCGCGCGTCGACCAGCCCGGTGTCGGTGGTGCCCGGCGAGACAGCGGCCACCCGGATTCGGTCCGGGCCGTAGTCGAGCGCGGCTGTCCGCACGAGTCCGGTGACACCGCCCTTGCTCGCCGAGTAGGCCCCCAGGCCGGGACGGCTGGCGAACTCGTTCGCTGACCCCGTCACGAGGATGACGCCGCCGCCGGACCGTTTCATGTGCGGAACCTCGTACTTGATGGCGAGGAAGACACCCCGGGTGTTCGTGTGCGCCGTGTCGTCCCATTCGGCGACGGTCATCTCGTGCAGCGGCTTGACCAGCTGGACTCCGGCGTTGTTCAGCGCGACGTGCAGGCCGCCGTACAGCTGGGCGACCCGGTCCACGAACGACTGGACCTGCGCGGGCACCCGCACGTCCGACCGGATGTACGTCGCGGTTCCGCCCGCGGCGCGGATCTCGCGCTCGACCTGTAGCCCGAGGCTCTCGCGGCGGCCGCAGAAACCGACCTTCGCCCCTTCCCGGGCGAAGGCGATCGCCGCCGCCCTCCCGATGCCGGACGTCGCGCCGGTGATGACGACGACCTTGTTCTCGTAGCGCCGGAGCTGTGCCGGCGGTGGTGCTGACCCCGCGGACGCGGACGCGGGAGAAAGGGACGTCCTGGCGAGTTCAGCAGTCAAGCCAGCCGTCGCGCCGGCGAGCAGGAGGCGGCGACCAATCCTCGGTGCCGTGCCGTCATCGTCGCTCATGTCGCCCTTTCGGGTTGTTCGGCAGGTGAACGGACGACGCCAGTAGCTCACGAATATCCGGAGCGTCGCATCCGGCCGGAGTTCATTCGGTCATGTCATCTGGTCCGCCTCGCCGCCGTCCCACGGGCCACTCCGAACCTGGCCGAGCGACCCATGACGCGTGTACCGGGGGCCGGGGCCCACGACGACCGCCCTGAGGCGCTGCCGGTGGATCATCGGACGTGGCGGCCAACCCGGCGCCTGGGCACGCGGTGACATACCGAGAACCGCTCACACCGACCCCCACGGGGCCCTACGGATGAGAACTCCAATATCAACATGGTCGTCGCTGGCGTTCATTCGGCCTCAGCGAGGGCGTGGGCTGGCCGTAGCCAGGTTGTGTGTCACGCGGCGAGCGTGGCGGCCAGCAGCACCACGGTGATCGCGAGCAGCGTCGCGGCCATGCGGGCCGCCGGGCCGGTGCGTGCGTTCGGCAGCTCGGATCTGCCGCCAGCAGAGTGGAGTCCCGTTGCATTGGCGGCGCCATAGGCTCGTCCCCATGCCAGCGAATGACAACGCCACGATCACGGGTTGGGCGGCCGGCGTCCCGTTTACGGCGCTGCGTCCGGCGGGTGACCTCGACAAACCGGCTCCGCTGGTGGTGACCTGGCACATGATGGACGCGCCTCGTTCGGACGCGGCGTTCGCCGCGGCACTTCCGTTGGCCGCGGTACCTGCCTGGCGGGTGCATCTCGGGATGCCGCTGGTCGGCCGGCGTCCGGTGGAGGGGGCGTACGAGGCCGCGTTGGCCGACCCGGTGCTGGGATATATCGACCCGGTGGTTCGGCAGGCCACCGAGGAGTTTCCGGCGGCGCTCGACGCGTTGCGGGAACAGTTCTCGCTGCGCGACGAGCCGATTGGCATCGTGGGCGCTTCGCTCGGCGGCACCGTCGCGCTGAACGTGTTGGCGCGCGTGCCGGTCCAGGTCTCGGCAGTGGCGCTGGTGAACCCGGCCATCCGGGCTCGGACGGTGGTCGAGATATTCACCGCGACGGCCGGTACGTCCTACCCGTGGAGCGAGCAGGCGCGGGCCGCGGCCAGGCGCCTGGACTTCGTCGCTCACGCGGGCCTGATCAGCGGTCGGAATCCGCCGCCAGCGGTGCTCGTGGTCAGTGGCGACCTCGACTACCCGACCAGCCGCGCCGACGCCCACGAACTGGTGCCGGCGCTCCAGGCCGGGTACCCGGATACCGGCCGGGTCAGGCTCAGCACGATCGCCGGCCTGGAGCACCCGCTCGCCGAACCCCCGGGCCTGGAGCCGGCGCCGCCGACCCCGCTCGCCAGGGCTGTGGACCGAGTGGTCAGCGAATGGTTCCAGGCAAACCTGAGCACGGCGGCCGTGCGCCCGTCCGCCGGATGACCGCCTCGGACCGACCACCACCTGGCCCGGACGCTCGGGGCTCTGATGACGGACTACGACGTTTTCATCGAGGACTGTCCTGCGCGCTCCGCGCTTGAGCTCGTTGCCGATACGTGGTCGGTCGTGGTGGCGTACGCGCTCGGCAACGGCCCGCGCCGCTATGGCGATCTTCGTGGACGCACTCCCACGTACGTCGGACACGCTGTCAGCCATCCCCGTCATGCGCCGCCCGAGGCCTCGCCGGGTCTGCGAAGTTCGCCCACCATGGACGGGCGCCGTCACACCGGCGGCGTCCGGCGTCCGGTTGCTGTTCTTCGCAGGCTGAGTCCTGACCGTGAACCATGGGAAAGGAACCGCGCGTCCGTCCGGATCGGTTCCTCCCGCGGGCAGCCGCGTTCAGGGGTGCCGGTACGGCTGAGCACACGGCCGTCTGGCGGACGGTGTCACGAGTCCCCGCGGCACGGCCGGCTACGGTGTTCTCGTGGGACTGCACCTGAGCCAGATCGCCGAGGCGGACGAGCTGCTAACGAACGATCCGCTGGCGCTGTTGATCGGGATGGTGCTGGACCAGCCAATCCCGGAACCATGGAGTGAGAACGTCCGGAGATCTTCGCCCTGACGCGCTGTGGCCATCTATGGCTCGGCGGGCTTTCTGAGTTCTAGAAGCGCGGCCAGCGGAACCGTGGAGTCGGGTTTCCGGTTCGAGGGAGCGCTCGATTCCGTGGAACTGGCAAACCATATCGGATGGCGAGCTCGCGCAGGACCGGATTGGCCGGATGGGATTCCAAGGCGCAGGTGAGCAGGCGCCTGTAGGGGTCCTCCACGGCGCCGTTCTCCAAATCCTTGAAAATCTCGCGCCAGGCGGTCTCTGGCCGGTGGTAATCGATATTAGGCCGCCGCTCCGGCGGGTATTCGGCGCCGGTCAGCACTGGGTCGGCGCTCGCGGCAGTCGTGTAGATACGGCTCATGGCCCGTCGCAACACGTCCACATCTTCCGGTTGGAATTTACCGGAACGTTGTCGGAATGGCTGCTCGTCGAGCCTTGTGGCTGTGTCGTCGTCGCACTCGGGCGACACCCCGAGCCCATGCTTGTGTACCTCATCGGATCTAGGCGCTCCGCCTACCCGAGGCAGGTCCCCGAGGCGCTGCTCGGCGAGTGCGACGAGGCTCCGCCAGACCTCGGGAGCCAGCGAGAAGATATCCTCCATCGAGCCGTAGAGGGCTACCTCCTGGTAGGCGGTCATTGTTCGCGCGATTTCGGTCGCCCGCTGCCGGGCGTTGCCACGTGCCTCGGGCCCCAAGAAAGGGCGACGCCGTCCGATGTAGCGCCGTAGGTATGTGGCGACCACCCCAAACTCCGCGATGAGGTCCTGGCGGGCCTGATCGACGTCGACGGGGCCGCCGCTGCCGTCTGGCGTGCCCTGTCGCAACGTCGATATCAGCTCCAGGGAACGCAGTAGGTGATGTTCCGCGAAGAACCTCGGATGCTGATTCCGAATCGACTTCTGAACTCCACCCGAGATGCCGATGAAAAGTAAATAGACGGCCACTAGACCGAACCATCTTGCTGCCACTTCGAGTGGAATGGTGTCGCGCGAAGTCGCAGATTCGCGAAGGATCAACCCGAACGACGTCGTAATAAAGCCGAGCGACATGAGAACGAACTGAAACACGACCAGCAGGAGTGTGCGAGTGACGATCTGGCCGCGTCTGGCGACATCAGTGGCGATCTGGAAAGCCGGCGCGGGAGCCGGCGTGATGCTCAGGGCTGCCGTGGCCGCCGCGATTCTGTCCAGGGCACCCTTTTGACGCCGTGGCCGTTGGCCGCGGGGGCGCGTGGACGCGAGCGGTACGAATATGAAGCTCACGCCGAGGAGAGTCCAGGCCAGTCCCATTACTGAGACACCTAGCGGAATCAGGGCAGCCCCAGTGTCCTCCGCATGGAATCCCGCGAGAAGCGTGACGATCGTCTCCTCCGTTGGCGAGCTCCTGGAGAATTATTGTAGGGGGCGAGTCGCGTCGGGACGAGACTGGTTTCGAAGAACATCGCCCACAGTCCAGGTCCTTCCGGTGAGTCGATGTTCACCCACTCTCCGATGTCGATCCTCGGTGAGCTTCGTGCTTGCCGTCGACGATGGGCGGGAAATAGGAGCGGCCGGCGCGTCGCTGGCCGAGCTGCGGCGGGCTGTGCCAAGGCCGTCGCCTTCTGGCCGATGGCGCCTGGGCGGCTGGCACGGCCGAGGCCGGTTGACCTGCCCTGGCGGTGTGGCGTCTGCCCGGCCTGGAGCCCGGGCTCCGACCGGCCGCCCGGCCGCTACTGTGATCGGGTGGGACTGCACCTGAGCCAGATCGACGAAGCGGACGAACTGCTGACGAACGACCCATTGGCGCTGCTGATCGGCATGGTGCTGGACCAGCGGGTCTCGGAAGGATGGAGTGGGACGGGGCGTTCCGTGCTCGTCCGACTGTGGAGTGTCAGCCCCGACTCGGTTGTCGATCAAGAAGTCGCAGGCGGTGACCTCCCTGGCGTTTGACGGGCCATGGCTCGCGCTAGTAGCGTCTGAGGAACTTCCTCCCCGCCGTCCTCCGGGACTGGCGGGGCTTTTTTCTAGATCGGCTACGTCATGACCCCGCGAGTTGCCGTCTTCATCGACTGCCAGAACGTTCACCTTTCGGCGCGCAGCAGGTTCCTGCCCTCCGGCACACCTGGCCAACGTGGACACGTGGATCCCGTGCGCGTGGCGCAGCGGATCGTCGACGGGCGACGACTGGGCGGTGAGCTTGCGGCCGTCCGTGTCTACCGCGGCCGTCCCAGCCCCGATCACCAGCCGGAGGCCGCGAGGGCCAGCGACCGGCAGGCCGACCGCTGGGCCCGTGATCCTCGGGTGGTCGTCGTGCGCCGGCAGCTTCGCTACCCGAAGGCATGGCCCGCAGAGCCCGCGCAGGAGAAGGGTATCGACGTCGCTCTCGCGGTCGATTTTGTGCGTCTTGCCTGTGAGGGTGCGTACGACGTGGGCGTCCTGTTCAGCTGACGAACGACCCGTTGGCGCTGCTTATCGGCATGGTCCTGGACCAGCGGGTATCGGAAGGATGGAGTCGGACGAGGCAATCCGCACTTGCCTGACCATGAAGCGTCAGATTCCGATCTGCGGTTCCGCTGATGCCGAAGTGAAGGACCACGGCGGGCGACCGTGTCAGCGTTTGACGGGCCGGGGCATGAATCGGTATAGCGGTCAAGAAATGGCGTGGAGATCATACCGGTTGACTCGTGGGGCGATACGCGGCATTAGGGTCGCTATAGGACGCGGTTGTTCGGACGACCAGTCCCTCGCCGATCAGCTTGGTCAGCTCATAACTAACCTGCCGATCACCCAAGGATAGGCGAGTAGCTATCTTCGCGCGGGTCAGAGGAGCCTCAGCGGTCAGGAGGTCCAGAACACGTTGCTTCCGTGTGATGGGCTCGCGAGTATTATTTTTGCGGACGACTCCCGCGGGTTGGTGCCGCGCCTCGTGTTCAAGGAGATCCGAGAAAAGTGTCGGGTGGGGATCCTCGGCCGCGTCGTCAAGGACGTACCTCGCCCATCGGCGCTGGTTGACCATTCTGACCAGACCTCGTTGGACAAGATCACCCAGCTCGCGACGGGCGACCTTACTGTCCACCGCGAGTTCGACGCGGTATTCGTCGCTCGTCAGCGCCCGGCCAGTCCGAAGTACTGCGAGGGCCATCTCCTGCGTCCCGGAGATGTCGTGCTGACCCAACGAGAAAAGCCAGGTCCGGGTGTCCTCGTCGAGCAGCGCCCTGTTTGGCATGACGACTCGAAACTCGCTTATGTTGTCCTTGAACCTGGGAGGTACGAGCCCGGCCTGACGCAGGCTGTTTAGGACGGTGGGGATACCGGTCGCCCGCCCTTCGCACAGGGCTCTTCGATCTCGGTGAAAACGCACGTTCTCGAGGATGTCGACGAGTACCCGGTTGCGAGCGGACGCTATGCTCTCGTCTCCCAGTCCCAGTCGGTCGATACTGACGGGCCCGAAGAGCCCACCCGGTGAGATTACCTCAAGGCGATCCGGGTACATCTCAACATGGATGCGCGTCCCCCTGGCCATTGGACTGTAGTCCCGGTGCGCCACCGCATTGACAAGGACTTCTCGTAGTGCCTCGAGTGGATACTCCCAACGGTCCTCTCTGCCAATTCCCGCGACTATTCCGCGCCGGCTCATGCGCGCGAACAGGATGTCGATAACTTCGGCGAGAAGAAGTGGCGCTGGGCCTTCAAGTATCTTGTCGTCCAGGAATCGCTGGCCGTCTGGACCGGGCTCGCCCTTGCGTGGTGTAGGGTATACGGTCACGGCGATCGAACATCCACGCAGTGAGTCGAAACCCTGCGGATCCCGGCCGAGCGAGAGCAGCCCGCCCAGTGACGGTACGAGGTGCTGACTGTCGAGCGAGCTTCTTACCAATATTCCGGACCGGCTAAGTAGATCATCGTCGTCCCGGCGGGCCAAGGCTGGTCGGGAGAGGCGAAGGTCCCGCAGATAGTCCGCGACGAGTTCGTCGTGCAGATCGACTCTGCGCGCATCTTCAACGGGTTCCAAGTCGAAAATCGGCTGGCCTCGATTGAGGAGCAGCTGGCTCACTTCGTATGACGTGAGTCGATGGTCTCCGTCCGAGATACGAATGTACGAGCCATTGGGCTGGCCTTTGCCCCGAAGAAAACATGGCTTGTCTGCAGGGTCGAGCTCCGGTACTTCGGCGACCACCAAGGTTCTGCCCTCGAACTCCGGCGTGCTGATCAGAGGCATGAGCGGCGGAACGAGGCCGTCCCGACACACTCCTGCGATGTCAACTGCGAGCTTCGCGGCCTGCTCGCATCCAGTCGCCTCGAACCCGCGGGCCTCGTCGAGCCCCAGGATCAGGACGCCGCCGCCTGGAGTGTTCGCGAATGCGCATAGCGTCTGTATGGTCTCACCGGGCAGCTTGTCGGTTGACGCCCGCTTGACCTCCAGACCTGCGTCGTCCCGGCCGATCCGGCGAAGCGAGGCAACGATCTCGGCCAGTCCGTCTGCATCCACGCCGCAGCCTCCCAGAGAGCCTGACGCAAGCCTAGCACGATGTTGTAAGGTAACGGAATCTTGTTAGGCTGCGTTAGGCTTGCTGTGTCACCTGTCGGCGCTGGGAGTTGGCGCAGCACCGTTCGCCGAGGCGGGGCCTCCGGACAGGCCGCGCCGCCGGTGGAGGCGTGGCCACCGGAGCACCCGGTACCCCGTGTCTCCTCGTGGCCTGTCCGCCGCGACCGCTACGCGGCTGATTCACCCACTCTGGTAGATCTCTGGGTCATGGCCGGACATGACGAGGTGACAGGGCTTGACGAGGTGCTCGGCGTCGGTGTCGACCGTCTTCTTCGCTCGGCCGAGGCCCGGGGCCAGGCCCTGCCGGCCGGGCCGGCCGTCACGACGGTCGCGGTCGTCTTGCTTCACAGGGACTCGCGGGTGCGGGCCGGGCTGCCGGAGATTACCGCGGCGCTGGCCCGGGAGATCCTGACCGGGATCCTGCCGACGCTCGCGGCGCCGGCCCGGGACGACCTGGGAGTCTGCGCTCGCGTGCTGAAGGCTCTGGCGGACGAGCAGCACGCGGCTCGCCTGCTGAGCGCGAAGAAGCTGGCGAAGCTCCACGCGGCCGTCGACGAGTCCACTGCGGACTACGAGGAGGCGCTCGTCGCGCCGGAACGGACGACCTGGGAGCGTTTCTACGCCCGCCTCATGCGTGACGAAGGCGTTGAGGTCACCGACGAGTCCGCCGTACGCGTCTGGCTCGCGCGTTACCGCGAGCGTCCCCTGGCGGACCGGAAAGCCGCCTTTCTCGCCGCGACGACCGCTCCCGACGAGATCGAGCCGACGGGGGCGGCGTCCGCGCGGCACGCGCGCGCGGCAGTCGTCGGCCAGCTCTCCGAAGCCGTGCGTTCCGGCGTGGAGCTTGGCGTCAGAGCCTTCTACCTGCCATACCTCTATCAGGAGGACGGCAGAGACGAGTCCGCGTTCGCGCGGATCGAGGCCTGGGTGGACCGAGTGATCGATGGTGTCACGGCGGCGGGGCTCAGCAAGGCCCTGCGGGAGGAGTTCCGCGATCTCGCGCCGTCGGAGGACATCTTGGTCGGCCCAATTGTGGCGGAGCTGAGCGACCGTCGGGAAGACTACGGCGGGTGCCTACCGCCTGTCCTCGACCTGGCGCCACTCGCGCCACGCGTGCCTGTTCCAGGCGTCAACGGTGGAGACACCGCGGATACAGCGGCGCTCGTCCGCTCGGCTCCGCTGCTCTCGGCCGCGGCGGGCCTCGCCCGCTGGGTGGACGAGCGGGGCGGTGCCGGCGAGGCGGAGCTTGGCCGGCACCTCGGGGACACGGCGGCCCACCTGGGTGTGCCGGAGCCGGTGATGGAGCGCGTCGCGCGGTTCGCCCGAGCCGTCTCGATGCTTCGCGTCCAGGACGGCCGGGTGGCCGCGGGCGAGGCGTGGTCCATATGGCGGGAGGGCGACGCCGACGACCTGTTGAACCTCGCGGTGACGAGCTACGCGGCTGTGCGCACGATGGTGGCCGGCCTGACCGGGGACGGGGACGGGCACGGGCAGGCCTGCGACCAGGGTGTCGGCCAGCCGGCCGAAGGCGCCGAGCGGGGCGAGCGTGAGCCGGACACGCCTGGGCTGGGCGAGGACGACGACCCGTTCCTCGCGTCGGACGAGGATGACGATCTGTTCCTTGAGCCCGACGAGTTCACGTCGGACGAGGACGACGAGCGGGTCGTCGACGGCGACGTCCCGGTCCTGTTCGAGCTGTTCGGCCAGCAGGGGACGGCCTCCGTCGCGCGTCTGGCGGCTATCGGCCTGGACTGGGTCATCCAGCGTGCGCGGGAGCCGGTCCTTCCGGTACCGCCCGCGGGCCCGGAGGACCCGGGCGCGTCACTGGCCATGAGCATGCGGGCGTGGGACCCGCTTGACCCGGGCGCGTACGCGCTGCCGGACGACGACGAGCTGGAGCGCCTGATCGGCTTGGACGAGCCGCTCGACGCCGACGAGCGCGCCGAGCTCGCACGGCAGGCGCGGCTGACGGCGCTTGTCGCCGACCGGATGGCGGGGCTGGGCCTCGTCTGCCGGGCCGGGGACACAGTCATGCTGTCCAGTCTCGGCGAGCGGGTGATGGGCAGTCTCGCGAGCCAGGCCGGCTGGAACGTTCCGACGCTGAGCGAGGTGGCCGCCGCCGAGCCGGCGGTGATGGCGCGATGGCTCGGGTCCTGGCCGGCCTGGGCACGGGTGGCGGGCCTACTGCTGTGGGCCGGTGCGGGGG
>NZ_MBLO01000253.1 GCF_001854805.1 Pseudofrankia coriaricola | reverse complement strand
GCGGGGGAGCGTGAGCGTCGCTGGCTTGACCTGCTCGCGGCGTGCGCGGCGAGCCCCGGGCAGCACCAGACCGTCTTCGAGCTGCTGGGGGTCGACACCAACGGGTGGGCGCGGCAGCGGCTCGCCCCCGGCAGGCCTTACCAAGCGGCGCCGGACGACGCGCTCCCGTCGCCGCTGCCCGGCCCCGGAACCGAGGAGCATCTGCTGGCGGCGTTGCGGGAGGCCGTCGCGGACCCCACGATCGGCGCCTATGCGCTGGCGGCGTTGCGGTCGAGGGGAGGCCAGGGCGAGGTGGAGCCACCGCTTCGTGCTCGCGCGGTTCTGCTGCGTGATCGGCTTGTCAGCCTCCAGCTGGCCGCGTTCTGGTCGACACTGCTGGCCGACGAGATGCCGCCCGGCCCCGACGGGCCGCCCGAGGCCGACGGGCGGGCCGGCACGGGGGACGACCCGCTGGAGCGCGCGACGCTCGCAGCCTTCGACGAGGAGGCCGCGGGGTGGCCGGGCGGAGGCGCGGCGCTGGTGGGAATGCTGCGTGACGTTTCGGCCGGGCGGTCCGCGGTGCTGGTCGGCCTGGCGACTATTGCCAGGCATCGGCCGGACGCGGTCGCCCAGCCCGCCCGGCAGGCGGCCGAGCCGGCCTCGCGGCCCGCGGATGCTCCGGTGCGCCCAATGCCGTCGGTGGGCGGGCGTACTCCGTCCCGGCGGGACGTCGCCCGCCGGCGCGCGCGGGCCAACGGATCCGGGGGCAGGAAAGGCCGCGGCTGAGACGCCTGCCTTCTCGCTACTCACCTGGCTCCGGTTACTCGGCTCCGGCACCAACAGCACGGCCGGCGAGATCGTGGGCCTCATCGGCGCTAACGGGGCCGGCAAAGCGACGACCGTCGAGTGCGTCCAGTGCCTGCGCCGGCCAGATCCCGGATCTCCCGCCGGCTGTTGCGGCTGAGCCTCTCGAGGAGGGTAAGCCGCGGCATGGCCCGGCGATGTCTTGAGGCCGCCCGGCCCGTAAGCGGACAGGCTGGGATGTGACGGGGAGACGGGCCCCGGTCACTACGGACGATCCTCGTCCGCCAGGACGGCTCCTTGTCGGCTTGTACACCCCTCGGCGCGTCGCCGGCCATCCTTGATCATCATCTGGATCGGATCCTTGTTGGCTGTCGCGATAGTCCCTGAGCTGCCCGACCGCGAAGCATGGCGGGATCGTGGGCGGTTACGGCGAAAGGACCGGGCGAAGCGGTGGCCACCGCGCCGCGGTCGGCTACGGTGATGTCGTGGGACTGCACCTGAGCCAGATCGCCGAGGCGGACGAGCTGCTGACGAACGACCCATTGGCGCTGCTTATCGGCATGGTCCTGGATCAGCAGATCCCGCTGGAGCGGGCGTTCGCGGCGCCGTACGAGCTGACGCAGCGCCTCGGTCGTCCGCTGGACGTCGTGGAGTTTGCGGATTTCGACCCCGACGAGCTTGGCGCCGTGTTCGCGAAGCAGCCGGCGCTGCACCGCTTTCCGGGCTCGATGGCCAAGCGGGTGCAGGCGCTGTGCCGGCTGGTCGTGGACAGCTACGACGGTGATGCCGCGCGGGTCTGGAGCACCGCTGCCGACGGGCGCGAGCTGCTCGAGCGGATCTCGGCGCTGCCCGGCTTCGGTCCGCAGAAGGCGAAGATCTTCGTGGCGCTGCTGGGCAAGCAGTTCGGCGTCACCCCGCCCGGATGGCGGGAGGCCTGCGCCCCGTTCGGCGAGGAGGGCGCTTTCCGCTCGGTCGCCGACATCGTCAGCCCCGAGAGCCGCATCCAGGTCCGGGACTTCAAGAAGCAGATGAAGGCGGCCGCGAAGGCGACCACGCCCTGACCAGGACCGCCCGTGGGGCCGCGCTGCCGGCGTCTGGGGTGCGAAGGTCGCGGTGGTTCCGCCACCGCTCGTCCGCCACCGCTCGGCGGCGTCAGGGCGGCTCGGCGCCGGAGACCGTCCGTGCTGACCGCAGCAGCCGGAGCAGCGCGGCGCCTGCGAGGTAGGCGAGCAGGCCGCCGAGCGGCATGCCGACCCGGTAATGGGCCCTTGCGGGGGCGACGTTGTTGCTGATCAGCCCGGCGGCTGCACCGGCGAAGGCGGCCAAGGTGAGCACAAGACAGGGCACCGGGCTCGTGAGGGCGCGGGTCAGCCACGGCGGCAGCCTGCTGGCCGCCGCCTGGCGCGTGCCGCGCATCTCGATGCGGCCGAACACCGCCACCAGGCCAGCAAGGATCACCGCGAGCATGAGGAACCAGGGAAGCCGCCAGATCCACCAGGAAACGGTGCCCGCCGCGGGTGTCGGCAGCGCGCCCACAGCGTTCAGCAGGCCGACGAGCAACAGCACCGCGCACATGTGCCACAGAAAGATGGTGAGGATCACCATGTTTGTCCCGACCACGGCCTGCCAGGGCCGCTGGCGCAGCCAGCGCTGCGCCGGGCCGTGCAGCATCATCACTAGGCCCAGTTGGAAGGCGGTGCTGGCGAGCAGGGCCACCGTCGGCGGCGAGGCGTTGTGCGGTTCCCTCCCGGGGACGTCGACCATGCTGACGGGATAGGGCCCGGCCAGCGTCAACGCCATCACCGCGGCCAGGCCGCCGAACAGCAACGGCGCCCATACCCGCGGGCGGAAGGGCAGCCGGCCGTCCCTCCAGAAGAACCCGATCTGGTGAATCACCAGCCAGCCGTAAATGTAGCCGCCGTCAGCCATGTCACCGTGGCCGTGGAACCGGGCCACGTCCCCGAGCGTGACCAGGACGACCAGCACGACCACCACGCCCCAGCCGAACCGCCCGTGCAGCCAGTACATCAACGGGGTCAGCAGCACCACGGCGAGGTATGCGGACAGGAACCACAGCTGGATCGTGGCGAACCAGATGGCCAGCCGGGCCATTTCACGGTCGGCGCCCAGCGGCTGGGCGACCAACGCTACGGTGGCGAGCACGACCAGGAACGTAGTGGTAGGCCGTAGAAGGCGCGCCCCACGGTTCTGTAGCCAGGTGATCGCGTGGCCGCCACGGTCGCGGTGCGCGGCCAGCGACGCGGCGTTGGCGTACCCGCCGGCGATGAAGAACAGCGGCATGACCTGGACCAGCCAGGTAAACGGGTACATCCACGTCATCGACTCGAGCGCCGCGTGTCCGGCCAGCTGCCCCTGCTCGTTGTGGGTGATCACGCTGACTAGCCAATGGCCGAGGACGACCAGGACGATCGTCACGGCGCGGAGCAGGTCGACGTACCGCTCCCGTGACGGCGGCGTCTGTTCGGCCAGCTCGCGCAGAACCCGCACGTGGGGCAGTTTTCCACGGCGACCCGGCGGAGAGCATGACGGTTGGATGACCTGTTCACCGCCGACCTGATCAATGATCTTGCCGATTTCACTCCATCGTTCCGATACTGGGTGGGATCAGCAGATCCCGCTGGAGCGGGCGTTCGTCGCGCCGTACGAGCTGACCCGGCGGCTCGTACGGCCACTCGATGTCGAGGAGGTCGCCAGGGTAGCGGCCTACCGCGGAACCTGCCGGGATTGACTTTCGCTTAGTTTTCCGCGAGCAATGCCAGGATCCTTCGCCGAGCGTCGTTGCGGGCGCTCTCGTCGAAGGTGGGTGTTCCCGGCCAGAAGAACGCATGTTGCGCGCCGGGGTAGGTGACCATCTCGTGCGTGATGTTCGCCGCCTGTAGCGCACTGGCGATCTCGCCGCGCTCTTCTTCGTCGATCAGTTTGTCGCTCTCGCCGACCAGGTACAGCAGCTTGCCGGTAATGCCGGAGGCGAGGGTCAGCGTAGGCTCGGGCCTACTGAGCGGTATGTCGGTGCTGGTGAGCCAGCCGCCGTACAGCACGACCACCCGACTGACGGGTACCTGGGTGGCCGCGAGAAAGGCGAGGTGGCCGCCGGCGCTGAAGCCCACCATGGCGATCTCGTCCACGCCGTAACGCGTCTTCAGCAGGTCCGCACAGGCGCGTACGTCGTCGATTGCCTGGGCGCGTGTCATCTTGTGCAACAGGGAGAAACCCTCGTCGCGCCCACTGTCGTCGCGTGGTAGCCACCGGCCCGGTGCGGCGTCGCGGTGGTAGAACTCGGGGGCGATCGTGAGATAGCCGGCGTGTGCAATGTCGTCGACCACCGAAATGATGTCGGGATTCACGCCGAACAGTTCGTGGACAACGACGACACCGACTCTGGCCGCATCACCGTCCGGACGCGCCAGGTAGGCCGGCATGGTGGTGCGATCCGCGACTGGTATCTCAATTGTCTGGTGGACGAGTGCCATAGTCACCACTGTCGTCGCCGCTGACGATAGTAACCAGAGTCGGCGGTTCGTAGTACCGGCATGACTAGGCTGGTAGGCATGGAGTCCGACGGAGACCCGGTCGCCCTGGGCCAGCTCCTCCGGTCGCGGCGGGCCGGGCTCAGCCCGAGCGCGGTCGGGCTGCCGCCAGGGACGCGGCGTCGCACGCCGGGGTTGCGCCGTGAAGAGGTCGCGCTGCTGGCGAACCTGTCCACGACCTACTACACCTATCTGGAACAGGGCCGTCCGGTGCGCCCGTCCGAGCACGTGCTCGATGCGCTCGCCGCCGCGCTGCGGATGACCACGGCGGAGCGCCGGTACCTGGACGTACTGGCCTATGGTCGACACGACGGAGTCGGGCCTGCCGCGGAAGGCGGACGGGCTTCCGTGACACCAACCGAGTACCTCGCTCCGGGCGTTGTCGATCTTGTGCACCGGCTCGAGCCGTACCCGACCTACGTGAAGGGACGGCGCTGGGACGTCCTCGCTTCCAATCCTTCGGCACGGGAGCTGTTCACCGACTGGGAAGCTCGGCCGGTCGGCGACCGGAACCTGGTCCGATGGATGTTCACCAGCGACCGGGCAAGGCAGGTGTACCTCGACTGGGAGTTCGAGGCCCGCGCGATGCTTGGACGGTTCCGCCTGGCAGCGGCACGACACAAGGACGAGCCGAGCTTCGTCGCACTCGTAGCCGAACTCCGGCGCGACAGCGAGTTCGTGCGCCGATGGTGGCCGCGTCATGACGTCGCTTCGATCGGTAGCGGGGTGAAGAAACTTCGGCACCCGCTCCTCGGCCCGCGGACCTACTCGCACGTGGTGCTGCAGATCGCCGACAATCCCGACCAGACACTGGTCACCTACCGCGTCGAGAGCTAGCCGGTCAGGTTCGAGGCACGAGGGTCCGGCCGTGTCACCCCGCCTGGATGGCGTGAGGCGTGTGCACCGTTCGGGGATAAGGGCAGCTTCCGCTCGGTCGCTGACATCGTGGACGTCTCCACCCGGGACCAGGTCCGCGAGTACAAAAAGCAGATGAAGGCCGCTGCCAGGACCGGCGCTGCCTGACCCGTGGTTCTACCGTCCAACCATGAAGATCGTCTGCTCGAAGGGGGGCCGGCCAGAGGCTGTGCGCGAAGGATCACGGATGAGCATCCGACCGGGTCTCGACGCCGCTGCGCAGGACGTGCATCAGCCGGACGGCATCTGACGGGTCGGTGCTGGCCAGAGCGGTGGCGTTGGTGAGCGCCAGCAGATCGACGGCCGTGAGGTCGCGGCGCACGGCACCGGCTTCCTGCGCTGGCGCCAGCAGGGCCGCCATCGTCGAACGCATCATCGCGTGCCAGCGTTCCGCCAGCTCCCCGCGCCGCTCGTCGGGCTCATGCGAGATCGCGGCCAGGGCGAGGGGACGTCTGGTCGCGACGTGCACGACGAACAGGTCCAGCCAGGTGAACAGCGCCTCCTCGGGAGGAGATGTCTCGAGCAGGGCCGCACCCTGCCCGAGCACGGCGTCGACCTCTTCGGAGTAGACGGCGACGAGCAGGTCGCCCCTGCTCGGAAAGTTTCGATACAACGTGGCGTTGCCGACGCGGGCCCGGCGGGCGATCTCGTCCAGGGGCACGTCGGTGCCGCGCTCGTCGAACAGCGTTCTTGCGGCCGCCACCAGCAGGTCCATGTTGCGCGTCGCGTCCGACCGCGGCCGCCGCCCGGTTTCGCGCGTCCCCGATGCGCGCGGGGGCACGTCTCGCGTCACGGCGGCTCCTTGCTGACCGGGGAGGACCCCATTATGGTGAAACCATGAAGTGGGGAGCTCCCCATTTAGTCAGGCTGGGAGGGAGAGCCAACCGATGACGTTGACCGTCGAGGACCGGGTCGCCATCACGGACCTGATACACCAGTACGGGCATCTCGTTGACGCCGGAGAGCTGGACCGCCTGGGAGACCTGCTCACTCCGGACGTCACCCACGATCTCGCCGACTACGGCCATGGCACGGTGACCGGGGTGGAAGCCATCCGGTCTGTGGCACTCGCCGTCGGCGACGCCAACCCGGTCGGCCACCACATCACGAACCTGGTGCTTACCGAGCAGGCCGACGGCCAGGTGCGCGCCAGGTCGAAGGGCATCGGGATCATGGCCGACGGTGCATGCGGAAGTGTCGTCTACGACGATGTGATCGTCTTCGACGGCAACGGCTGGCGTATTCGCCATCGGAAGATCGTCGCGCGACGTGTGCCCCTCGGTGGCATGTTGGCGCGCTGACGCCGCGCGCAGGTCCGCCGGATCAGTCGTTACCCCGCTGACCTGACTCGCCGGTTCGTTGTTTGTCCGATTTGCTGGGATCAACAAATCCCTCTTGAGCAGGCGTTCGCTGCTCCCCATGAGCTGACCCGGCGTCCCGGGCAGCCGTTGGACATGGAGGAGCTGGCGAAGCACGACCCCGACGTGCTTGGCGCTGGGTCTTCGCCCGACCGCGAAGATCTATGGGAGCCCGTCAGCGCCGGGCGGTTCTTCCTGCCCTTACCGTCGGGCGCGGTTGAACCGGGGAGAAGTGATGGGGAAGGCGAAGTGACCGGCGAGGAAGGCCAGGCCGAGCCAGACGAGGTTGATGTCGTCCGAGTCGACTCCGAAGGCGGCGAGCAGGAAGCAGAGGGCGGCAACGAGAGCAAGCATGATCGATCGTTACCCGTCGATCGTCGGGTAAATCGCCTTCAAGGTCGACAAGTCGCGTCCAGGGCCGACGAATCATGGCGAACCGCGAGGTGCGGGTCTTGGCTGGGCGGCCGGTACGACGTCGGGCCTGCGGCCGCGGGCCGGCCAGGCGGCGGCGTCTGAGGCTTTCACCCGTCACTGGCGTGGTCGCGGCCCGCGCCGCCGACGGACATGCGCGTCCAGCGCGCGACGTTGCCAGGCCAGGCAGGCGTGCTCGGCCTAGGCTCGTCAGGTGACTCGGCCTAGGCTCGTCAGGTGATGAGGCGGGCGGTGGGCAAAGCGGTTTCGGCTGGTGTGGTGGCGGCAGGTCTGGTGCTGGCGAGCGCGGTGACGGTGGCCTGTCAGTCCCAGGGCGCTGCCCGCTCCACCGCGGCCCCGCGTTCCGCCGCCGATGGGGCGGGCGCCTCCTCCTCTCCGAGCGCCGCCGCCGTCCCGAGCGCGACGGCCAGCCCCGCCGGTGCGGCCGCCGCCGGTCCGCCGTACTGCGGCGCCAGTCAGTACGTCGAGGAGATCACCGTGCAGCGGTGGTCGAACGGCGACTTCCGGGTCTCGCTACGCCCGACCGGCGACGCACGGCACGCCAGCGACCGTAACGAGGCGACAACGGTGATGTGGCAGGCGATCCGCCGTTGCCTGACGCCGTCCGCCGGGTTCACGGGGCTCGACGGGCCGGTCAGCGACAGCCTCCAGGACCAGCTGCGCTGCCATGAGTACCTGGCCTTGGTCCCCGCGTCGGGCGGCCAGGGGTATGCGACCGGCGAGACGTTCGACGTCGAGAGCTGGCGGCCGAAGGCGGGCCAGTCACGCTGGTTCTCCACCAAGTGCGGCAACACTCTCGGAACGGACCCGTCCGGCACCTCCCGGACCTTCCGCCCTGACGGCGTCCAACCCCAGCAGACCGTCACCGGCGAGCACGAGTAGCGCGAAGGTTCGGCCCTGCTCCCGTCCGGTCCGCCTGATGGGGTCCTGACAGGGATGGAGTGTCGGTGGCCGGGAGCACGATAGAGGCATGTCTGTCAGCCATGGGATGACGCTCTTCGACACTGCGGTGGGTTCTTGCGGCATCGTCTGGGGCGACGACGGGATCGTCGGCATCGCGTTGCCGTCCGACCAGGGTGACGTGTCCGCCACCCGGGCTGACCTCGCGGCCGCCTATCCGGACGCTGTGGAAGGACCGGCGCCTGACGGGGTTCGGGCAGCGATCGACGGGATGGTCGCATTGCTCGCGGGCGAGCCGGTGGATCTCGGCGAGGTCCGGGTCGACCTGGGCGGAGTGCCGGACTTCTACCGCCGCGTCTATGAGGTGACGCGCGCGATCCCGCCCGGCTCGACGCTCACCTACGGTGAGGTCGCCGCGCGGCTGGGGATGCCGGGCGCCGTCCGGGCGGTCGGCCAGGCGCTGGGCCGCAACCCGGTCCCGATCGTCGTACCCTGTCACCGGGTCGTGGCCGCGGCCGGCGCGCTCGGCGGCTTCTCCGCCCCGGGCGGCCCGGCTACCAAGCGCCACATGCTCCAGATCGAAGGCGCCCTGCCCGCCCCGCCCCCGACCCTGTTCGACTGACCCTGTTCGACTAAGCCGAGCCAGTTCCGTGGGGTCGACATGAACCTGCGGCCGGACACTCGTCAGGCCAGGCCAGGCCAGGCCCGCGCCCGGCTGTCGGGTGGCGCCTCGCGACCTCCCTGAACGGCGTCGCGGAGGTCGTCGCCCGACTCGTCGTCGGGGGTCCGACATGGGTCCGCGCTGCTGCGTTGCCGCGGCTCACCCATTGGTTCGGGCCGCGTTCAGGGCTTGGCCCGCTGATGTCGGACGGGCCGGCCGGTGAGGGCTCGGGCGACGTTGGAGATGGTCTCGCGGATCGGCTGCCAGACGGTGCGGCGGACCCACCGTGACGGCCGGACGACCAGCACCCGTGACACGGTGCGTACCGCCCGCGCCGTGGGTATGACCAGCGTCCGCCAGCACCAGGCGATGGGGACGACGACCAGGACACGCAGTGCCCTCCCGGTCGCCCGCCCGGCCGGGACCGCCACCGTCCGCCAGCTCCAGACCAGCGGTACGGCCACGAACAGGCGCAGGACCACCTTGACTGCGCGGACCGCCCAGGCCAGCGTTGCCACCGTCGCCCGCCAGCCGGGCGCGAGCACCGCCAGAACCAGCCAGCGGCCGGGCCGGACGACCAGGTGCCAGGCCAACAGCACCAGCAGACGGCCGAGTGCGCGCAGGCCGGCGCGGATCGCGCGCCAGGCGCGGGCCAGCACCCACGCCATCGCGCGCAACGCCGGGGCGACCGCCACCCGGCTGAACCAGCGGATCGCGCGCCAGGCGCGAACCAGGACCCACGCCGTCGCGCGCAACGCGGGGGCAAGAGCGGCCCGAGTGAACCAGCGGACGGGACGGACCAGATGGCGGACGACTACGCAGATCGTCCGCCACAACGCCTGGAGCGCGTTCACGATCTCGATGACCAGTCTGCGCAGCCCGAACCAGATCAGCCGGAGAACTGGCAGGCAGGCATGCGTCCAGAGCCAGGCCAGCCCTCGTCCGACGGGACACAGCGCCCAGTCCCACAGCCCGGACAGCACGACCCACAGCGCCTTGAACAGGAACCGCAGCCCCGGGTACAGGAGCCATCCCCACGTCACCCGAACCAGCCCGCGCAGCACCAGCGCGACCAGCTCGTAGAGCATCCGTAACGGAAGGAAGACCGCGAACGCGACCGCGCGCGCGGGCCAGACGACGAGTAGCTGGATCGGCCAGGCCACCGATGCCTGCGCTGGCGTCGGCTCGTCCGGTGGGAGTTCACGCGGTGGGGACGGGTTTTCGAGCCCTGGCCCGGTCATCAGTCCCGTGACCCCTTCTCCCTCGACAGCTACCCACAGGTAAGCATCGGCAGCGCACCATTTGTCCGTTCGTGTCGGCCGTTAGACCGCCGCTCGGGCCCGGCATCGCCGAACGGCGCTGATCCTCGGCCCGGTTGCCCGGTTGCCCGGTTGCCCGGTTGCCGCACGACCGGCCTGGCGATCGCGGGTGGCGCCGACGGCGGAAACGTCACAGACGAGCAGGGCGGCTGGCGAGAGAATTAGTTGTATCCTGCTAACTATTAGACATCCACAACGATTTCGGTGATCTCGGGTGGTGACCAGCTCAAAGATCGGAGAGCCGATGACGACGGCACCCACGTCGGCGGCGGGGGCTGGTGGAGTGACGGCGGGTGAGCCGCTGAGCCGGAGCGGGCGCTACCTGGTACTGGCGATCTGCTGTTCGAGCCTGTTCATCGTCGGGATGGACACCACGATCCTCAACGTCGGCCTGCCGTCGCTGAAGCACGACCTGCATGCCCCCGACTCCGGCCTGCAGTGGACGATCGACGCCTACGGGCTCGTGATCGCGAGCCTGCTGCTGTTCTCCGGCTCGATGGGCGACCGTCTCGGTCGCAAGCGGGTGTTCCGGACCGGGCTGGCGCTGTTCTCTGCCGGGTCGCTGCTGTGCAGCCTCGCGCCCGGCCTCGGCTGGCTGATCGCCTTCCGGATGATCCAGGCGGTCGGCGGCTCGATGCTCAACCCGGTGGCGATGGCGATCATCACGAACACCTTCACCGACCGGCGGGAGCGGGCTCGCGCCATCGGCGTGTGGGGCGGCGTGATCGGCCTGTCCATGGCGTTGGGCCCGGTGCTCGGCGGACTGCTCGTCGACGGGGTCGGCTGGCGGGCGATCTTCTGGATCAACGTGCCGATCGGCCTCGCCGCGATGGTGCTCACCACCCGGTACGTGCCCGAGTCGAAGGCGCCCCGAGCCCGCCGGTTCGACCCGCTGGGCCAACTGCTCGTCGCCGTCACTCTCGGCACGCTCACGTACGCGATCATCGAGGCGCCGGCCGCCGGCTGGACGTCGGTGCAGACGATTGTCCTGTTCGTCATCGCCGCCAGCGCGCTCGTCGGGCTGATCGTCTGCGAGACGCGCCGCGACGAGGCGCTGCTCGACATGCGGTTCTTCCGCAGCGCGCCGTTCTCCGGTGCCACCGCCATCGCCGTCTGCGCGTTCGCGGCGATGGGTGGCTTCCTGTTCCTCAACACGCTCTACCTGCAGAACGTGCGTGGCTACTCGGCGCTGCATGCTGGCCTGCTGACCCTGCCGATGGCGGGGGTGACCGCGGTGTGCGCGCCGATCTCGGGCCGTCTCGTCGCCAGCTACGGACCGCGGCCGCCGTTGATCATCGCGGGGACGGCGCTGCCCGCCAGCGGCGTGGTGCTGTCGTTCATGGGCCCGCACACCAGCCTCGCGGTGCTTGTCTGTGCCTATGCGCTGTTCGGGCTGGGCTTCGGCATGGTGAACGCGCCGATCACCAACACGGCGGTGTCCGGAATGCCCGTCGCCCAGGCCGGCGTCGCCGCGGCGGTCGCCTCGACCAGCCGGCAGGTCGGCATGGCGCTGGGTGTCGCGATCTTCGGCTCCGTCGCGGCCAGCCACGTCGCCGGTCAGGACGGTCATGCCGCGATCGACCCGACCAGCGCGGCAGCCTGGTGGATCATGGTTGGCTGCGGCGTCGCCATCGGCGTCCTCGGCCTGCTGACCACTGGCCGTTGGGCCCGCGGCACCGCCGCCCGTACCGCCGCGCTGTTCGCCACCCAGCCGCGGCGCGAGGAACCGGACGTCGCCCTCGCCACCCGCCGCTAATCGCCAGCGCGAGGTTCCACCATGGCGGCGCGGCCTTTGGCTGTGTCTGTGGGTGCCTCCGGCCGCGCGTGGCTTCGCCATGGTCGCGCGGCCTTTGGCTGTGTCTGTTGGGTGCCTCCGGCCGCGCGTGGCTTCGCCATGGTCGCGCGGCCTTTGGCTGTGTCTGTTGGGTGCCTCCGGCCGCGCGTGGCTTCGCCATGGTCGCGCGGCCTTCGGCCGGGCGGCGGCGTCGCCGCGCGTCAGGCGCGGCTGAAGGCGCGGGCGCGGGCCCAGAAGTCGTCGAAGAGGGTGTAGGAGGAGGTGCGGGAGGCATCGGATCGGCGCGCGATCTCCTCGCGCAGTGCGGCGATGTCGACGCCCATCGCGGCGAGCTCCCGATCACGTCCGTTGGCCTGCCAGATGGCCGCCCAGGTCTCGAACACCGTCGGGGTGATCTCGGGGTGGAACTGCACCCCGAGGTGCGGGCCGAACCGGAACGCCTGCTCGGCGGCCGGCGTCCAGGCGAGTCGCCGCGCGCCCGGTGGCACAGTGAACGTGTCCCAGTGCGACTCCATCCAGGGGCCGGTCGGGATCGCGGTCTGGTCAGCGGTGGTGACCGGTAGCCAGCCCAGTTCGTGCCGCTCGGCCGGGCGTACGACACCGCCGAGCGCACGGGCGAGGATCTGCCCACCGAAGCAGATGCCGAGGATCGGGGTGCCGGCCCGAATCGCCGCGCGCAGGTAGGTCAGCTCGGCGGGCAGCCACGGGATCGTGTCGTCGTAGGCGGACTTGTCGGAGCCCATGACGACGATGAGGTCAAGCGCCGCGGGGTCGGGAAACGGCTGCTCGCCGGAGGTGATCACGCCGAACCGGATGCCGTGCTGCGTCATCCTGTCCGCGATCGTGCCGAGCTCACCGGCGGCCGCCACGCCGCTGACGTCGTGGACGACGATGATCGCCTTCGGGTCGCCGCTGCTGCCACCACCGTCTCCGTGGTCGCCGGCGCCGTGTCCGACCGAGCCCGGGCCGATCGCCGTCGTCGTCATGCTTCTTCGTCCGCCTCCCATCGTGGCAAGGCTTCGCCTTGCTCGCGTGGCCTTCGGCCGTTTCGACCGGCAGACCTCCGGCCGAGCAGGGCTTCGCCGTGCTCGTGTGGGCCTTGGCCATATCCGCCGGCGGGCCATTGGCTGGCGCGCGCAGGGGACGGGTGTTCCGGGGGGTGTCCGCGCGGCGGTCGTCGAGGGCCAGTACCGGCGACGTGCTCGCGGTGCTGCGACCAAGCCGTCACCGTGTCGGATCGTCCCCCCGCCGGGGCTCCGCGGCTAGGAAACGTGACGCCTCCGACTCCTTAAGACCCAGGTACCAGCCGATGACGTCCCAGCTGCGTCCGCGTGGCAGACAACGCTTTCGTCGGCCCGACACCGTGGCAGTTGGCCGGTGTTCGAGCGCCGTGCGCCCGCACGGGGCGTTACAGCGTGAGCAGCAGGATGGGCGTCGCGACGATGGCGGTCGCCGCGGCGTAGGCGGCGGCCGGCTGCCACCACGGGACGGCCGGCGGTTCCAGCAGCCGGACGATGCGCGCGATCACCGGTGACCGCGACGGCGGGTGGACGCTCCCGGCGCCCGCGAGCGTCGCGGCGTCGGGGGAGCGCTGCGCCGCGGGTGTGGCGGTCGCCGCGGCGGCAACGGCCGTGCCGGAGCCGGCCTGACGCGCGGCGCCGCGCCGGCTGGGGACCCCGGCGAAACCGCCGGGGGTGAGGTCCCCGGTGATCCCGAGGGTGCCGGCGGGAACGAGGGAACGGGTCACGCCGAGCTGGGCGAGCGCTCTGGCGAGCACCTTCCCGCTCGTGCGGCGGGCGGCGGCGTCGTCGGCGAGCATCTCGACGAGCAGCGAGACCGCCGCCGTCGCCTCCCAGGCCGGACGCAGGAAGGGGAAGGTCTGCTGCCAGGCGATGAACGGCTGGATGACCAGGTCGTGGCGCCCGGCGACGTGCGCGTCCTCGTGGGCGAGCACGGCCTGCAGCTCGCGCGGCGCCAGGGTGGTGAGCAGGCCGCGGGACACCACCACCCGGGCGTGCCGGACGCCGGGGACGCAGTAGGCGACCGCCACCGGGTGGTCGAGGATGCGCAGCCCCACGCGACCGCAGAGCTCGCACTGAGCCTGCTTGTCAACGCCCGCGCGGCCCGGCTCAGGGCGGGATGGCTGCGGGCGGACCACGGCGAGCGGAGTCCAGTCGTGGATCCTGCGGGAACGGCCGGCGCGGGCCTGGGCCGGGGCGCCGACGTGGCCGTGCGATCGCGCTCGGCAGGACGTCTGGGGGTGCTCCCGGCCGGTGAGGTCGACGAGGTGGCGGTGGCGATGGCGATGGCGCAGGGTGGCGTGGGTGGACGAGGCGAGTACGCCGAACAGGCGGCCAGCCAGCGCCGCGACGGCCATCAGGCCGACGATGCTGAGCCAGTCGAGCCCGGACAGCGGCCGGCCGGCCGCGATGTTACGTGCGTGGTTGGCGATCGCCCGGGGCGTCGAGCCGGACAGCGGCGCCACGGTGAAGGCGGCGGCCGCCAGCAGCGCAGACACCCCGCCGGCGAGCCCCACGGCCTGCCACAGCACGATCGCCGCTCTGGGGCAGCCGTGCGTCCAGCGGGCACCCGCGAGCAGCCGCGGCACCGGCCAGGCCAGCGCCACGGCGAACAGCGCGAGAGCGGCCGCCGTCGTCATGTCGACGCAAGGTTACCGCCGCCCGCCTTATCGGGCGACGATGACGAATCGAGTTCGTCTGTGCGGGTGTCGGTGATGATGCCGGTGGCGCTATCACCGAGCGTGGCGACGTCGAGGTATGACTCGTCGCCGGGGCCGGTCGGCGTGAGCACGTCGGTCTCGGCCGGCAGCGCGAGCGCGCGGCGCAGGATCTCCGCCTCCTCGGCCGACACCGCGCCGACGAAGCGGACCAGCGCGGAGCCACGGTCGTCGGCGTTGCCGAGCGCCTCGAGCATCGCCTCGGCGACGACCGCCTCGCGGGCGTCGGACGCCCGGTAGCGGTGCGCGCGGGCGGCCCGCTGGCGCCGCACGAAGCCCTTCTTCTCGAGCCGCTCGAGGACCGTGAGGACGGTCGTGTACGCGAGGTCCCGCTCGTGCTGCAGCCGCGCCGCGACCTCCCGCGCTGTCAGCCAGCCTTCGGAGTCCCACAACACATCCATGACCGAGCGTTCTAGGTCTCCCAGGCGCGCCATGATCCGAATTTTACGCCGTGTAGAAGGTCGTGCGCCGACTAACCGGGAAGCCGGCGCGGGCGTGACCTCGTTCCGGCGAGCAATGCACGCAACCCAGCCACGGCAAGTGACGGCGCATCAGCGCAGTACCAACCCAGCCACCTCGCCAGCCCGGACCAAGCCTTACCACTGCCATATGCCAGGGCCCGGAACCGCGTGGGGAGGGCGCTCAGCGCCCGACAGGCCGCGCCCGGCGGCGGGCGCGGAGCGTCCGCCGCGGGACGGCCTCAGGCGGGTGGGCTACGGTCCCGGAATGCGGCCAGGGATACGTCCTCGGGCGAGCGTCGGCACCGGACCGGAGCCAGTCCCCGGCTCACAGCCCGGCGCCGACGCCGAGAACACCGGGAGCGTCGGCCCCGTCTCGGGGATGCCCGTTCCCGCCGTTCCGCCCATCAGCACCACCGCCACGTCGGACACGCGGCCGGCCCCGGCGGCCCCCACGGTGCCGGTGACCCCGGCGGCCGGAACCGATGGCGAGGAGGCCCTCGGCCGGCGCGGGCTGGTGGTCGAGATCTGGCTGCTGCTCGGGGTGTCGCTCGGGATGTCGGGGCTGTTCGCCTTCATCCGCTACATCGGGGCGGTGACGAGCGGTCCGGTCCGCGGCCAGGTGGCGCTGCTCAACGGGTCCGCGGCGCCGGGCCGGCCGTGGCTGGACCTGGCGCTCCAGCTCGCCGGGCTGCTCAATGCCATCGTCCCGGCGTTCCTGGCCGTACATCTGCTCGGCCGCCATGGCGGCGGCGCCCGGGCGATCGGACTGGACCGCCGCCGCCCGGGGCGCGACCTCGCGTTCGGCGCGGCCCTCGCCGCCGCCGTCGGCGGCACCGGGCTGGGCTTCTACCTCCTGGCCTGGCACAGCGGGGCGAACCTGACCGTCGCACCCTCCGGGCTGCCGGACGTGTGGTGGCGGATCCCGGTGCTGCTCGGCTCCGCGTTGCAGAACGCGGTGACCGAGGAGGTCGTCGTCGCCGGATACCTGCTGGTCCGGCTCCGTGAGCTCGGCTGGGGTGACCGGCGGGCGCTCGCCGCGAGTGCCCTGCTGCGCGGCTCCTACCACCTTTACCAGGGCCTCGGTGGCTTCCTCGGCAACGTCGCGATGGGTGTGCTGTTCGGCCGGATCTTCCAACGACGCGGCCGGGTGGTGCCGCTGGTCGTGGCACACACGCTGATCGATTCGGTGGCGTTCGTCGGATATGTGTTGTTGGCTGGATCCGTCTCCTGGCTGCCAACTCCTGGATAACAATAGGAGAACAAACGGCAAACCGGGGTTGTTGCTACACGTGTGGCCGGGTGGCCAGGCGGCCGCCGGCCGCGGACGCGTGCTCGGCGGAGTCCGCTCGGCGGAGTCATGGCGCCGCCCGTGTGACGACGACCCCTGGACCCCCGCTCATCCGCCCATGTGGCCGAGGGCGCAGGGCATACGAGCGACCCGAGCGGGCGCTCCGAAAGGGGACGGCGTGGGCGGTCAGCTGGAGATCGAGCGGAAGTTCGCCGTAGGGGTGGACTTCGTGCTGCCCTCACTGGATACGGCGGGCCGCGGCGTCGGCGTGGCGGCGGTGACGAAGCCGGAGACGTTCACGCAGGAGGCCGTCTACTACGACTCGGAGGACCTGCGGCTCGCCCGGGCCAAGGTGACGTTGCGCCGCCGGGTCGGGGGCTCCGACGACGGCTGGCACCTGAAGCTGCCGGCCGGCGGCGGCGCGCGCGAGGAGATCCACCGTCCGCTGTCGGCCAGTGAGCCGGACGAGCGGGGCGTGGCGCACTGCGTGCCGCCGGCCGACCTGCTCGACATCGTGTTCCTGCAGCTGCGCGGCGCGCGGGTCAGCCCGGTCGCCCGGCTGGTCACCACCCGCGGTGCCACCCGGCTGCTGGACGCGGCCGGCGAGCCGTTGGCGGAGGTCGTCGACGACCGCGTCCGTGCCCAGACTCTGGGCGAGCGGGCGGTCCTGACACAGTGGCGCGAGATCGAGGTCGAGCTGCTCAACGGGGCCGCCACCGGGACGGGCACGGCCGCCGACGCCGATGCGCCCCTCGGGGGCGCCGCCGGGGCGCGGCTGCTCGACGACGTGGAGGCGGTCCTGCGCGCGGCTGGCGCGACCGACGCGCCGCACGGCTCCAAGCTCGCCCACCTGCTCAGTCTGGCCAACACCGCGCCGCCCGAGCCGGCCCCGAGCCCGTCGCCGGCGATACCGGCCGGCCGCCGCCGGCGAGCCGGCCTCGCCGCCGGCGAGGTGCTGCGCGTCTACCTGTCCGCGCAGGTGGAGGCGCTGCTCGCGGCCGACCCGCGGGTGCGGATGGACGAGCCGGACGCGGTGCACAAGATGCGGGTGGCCACTCGCCGGATGCGCAGCACGCTGCGCACGTTCGCGCCGCTGTTCCCTGCCGACCTGGTCGCCCATCTCGACCGCGAGCTCGGCGACCTCGCGCGGGCGCTGTCAGGCGCACGCGACAGCGAGGTGCAGCTCGAGTACTTCGACGGCCGGCTCGCGGCGCTGCCGCCCGACCTCGTCCGCGGACCGGTCGAGGAGAGCCTCGCCCGGCATCTCAAGGCCGGCATGTCACAGGGCAGGGCCGAGGCGCTCGCCGCGCTGCGCGACGAGCGCTACCTCGTCCTGCTGGTCGACCTCGGCGAGCTGGTGCGCGCGCCGCTGACCGGGCGAGCACGGCGCCCGGCGGCGACCGAGCTGCGCGAGCTGGTCCGCTCCGCCGACCGCAAGCTTGTCCGCAAGATCGCGAAGGCCGCGGCGACCCCGGCCGGCCATGACCGCGATGTGCTGCTGCACTCCGCACGCAAGCAGGCCAAGCGGCTGCGCTACGCCGGTGAGGCGCTCACGCCCGTCTTCGGCCCGGATGCCAGGACGCTGGCCAGGATCTCCGAGGAGGCGCAGGAACTGCTCGGCACCCACCAGGACGCCACGGTGGCCGCCGGGCTGCTGCGGTCCTGGGGGATCGAGGCACAGGAAGCCGGCGACCCGACGGCGTTCACCTACGGTCTGCTGCTCGGCCTGGAGGAGCTGCGGGCGCGCGTCGCCGAGCGCGACTTCTTCGACGCCTGGCCATCCCTCTCGGACAGCCGCCACCGCCACTGGCTGAAGGGGTAGCTTCTCCGCCGCCTCCCCGTCGCGGTCTTGTTGGGCTCTGGCCCGACGCCGGCTTCGGGTGGGGGCGGAAAGCGGCGAGTTCTGGCGCCCTGGGCGGGATGACGCCGAAATCGGGTCGCGGCCTGGTCGAGGGGCCGGGCAGGCTGTGGCCATGACCGGCGAACAGCGGAACCCCCAACAGCGGAGCCCCGAACCGGCCGCGGCCAGGAACTGGGCGGACATCACCCGGCTGATCCACCCGGACTGGCACGACGACCCGGTCGGCGAGCCGCTCAACCCGCCGATCTTCCAGACCAGCACCTACCGTCTGCCGGCGGACGAGCGGGCCGCCGAGGCCGCGAGCGCCGTCAGCCCCGCGCGGTTCTACACCCGTTACGGCTCGCCCAACGCCCGGGTCTGCGAGGAGATGCTGCGGGCGCTCGACGGCGCCGAGGCCGCGCTCCTCGTCGGCAGCGGGATGGCGGCGGTCAGCGCCGCGCTGCTGTCGAACGTCTCCCAGGGCGACCACGTCGTCGCCCAGACCCAGCACTACACCGGGTCGCTCACCCTGTTGACGGATGTGCTGCCGCGCTTCGGCATCGAGGTGACCCTGGTCGAGCAGTCGGACACGGCGGCGCTCACGGCCGCGGTCACCGACCGGACCAAGGTCGTCTACACCGAGACGCCGAGCAATCCGAGCCTCGTCCTCACCGATCTCGCCGCCGCGGCCCATGCGGCCCACGCCCACGGCGCATTGATGATCACGGACAACACGTTCGCGTCGCCCTTCAACACCCGCCCGATCGAGCTCGGGGCCGACCTCGTCGTCCAGTCGGCGACGAAGTACCTCGGAGGGCACAGCGACGTCACCGCGGGCGTGGTCACCGGGCGCGCCGACCTGATGGAGGCGGCCTGGCAGACCGCCCGGGTCTTCGGCCCGGTCTGCCATCCCTTCGAGGCCTGGCTGCTGGCCCGCGGCCTGCGTACCTTCCCGCTGCGGCTGGCGCGGCAGAACTCGTCCGCGCAGGCCGTCGCCGAGTTCCTCGCCGGCCATCCCGCCGTCGAGGCGGTGTACTACCCGGGGTTGGCTGATCACCCGCAGCACGAGCTCACTCGCCGGCAGATGACCGGGTTCGGCGGAATGCTCAGCTTCGTCGTGCGGGGTGGGTTCGACGCGGCCCAGAACGTGCTGCGCGGGGTCGGGCTGTTCGTCAACGCGGTCAGCCTCGGGGGCGTCGAGAGCCTGATCACGCACCCGGCGACGCTGGTGTTCTCCCACCAGACCGTTGAGGAGATCGCGGCGGCCGGTGTCGACCTCGGCCTTCTGCGGCTGTCCATCGGCCTGGAGGAGCCCGCGGATCTGATTGCCGATCTCGCTCAGGCACTGCCCGGCTAGCATTGGCCCCCGCCTGGCGGCCTGACGAAGTGCCACACGGTTGTGGAGATCAATGGCCCGGGCGCTCGCCCGGGACTATAGTAGGTGACTTATATCACCTACGGCCAGTGGCTGGTTTGTGTCCGGGCGTGTCGTTTCGTCATGCCGGCGCGTGGTCTCGACCGATTGGGACGGATGCGATATGGGCATCGGAGCGTGCGTGGGCGTCGGCTTGTTACCGGCGGATGAAGTGGACTTCCTGGCCCGGAGGGCTCCCGCACGCGCCCCTCGGCGTGTACCGTCGTGCTTGGCAGCAGTTCGGTGCGTGTCTCAACCGAGACGCTGCGGAACTGAACCGGTGATGAAATGTCTCGCCGGCGAATGGCCCGGGGTCCGCGCGGTGCGGGCCCTGACTGCACCAGCAAGGAGAACGGCACGTGGCTCAGGGCACGGTCAAGTGGTTCAACTCGGAAAAGGGCTTCGGCTTCATCTCTGTGGACGGCGGCGGCTCCGACGTCTTCGTCCACTACAGCGCCATCGACATGGACGGCTACAAGTCCCTTGAGGAGGGCCAGCGGGTCGAGTTCCAGGTGACCCAGGGTCAGAAGGGGCCGCAGGCCGACGCGGTCCACGCCATCTGAGCCACGCAGACCTCGACGGGCCACCCTGGTCGTTGCCCTCCGGGCAGCTTCCCCGGTGGCCCGCTCTGCATACTGCTCCAGGGGTGACCCCGGACCCCGATGTCGGGCTTGGCTCGATCTAGGGCTCAGTCCTCGACCACGATCAGCCCGTCTCCCCGGGGAGGCGGGCTGATCGCTTTGTGCGGTGGGCTTCGGCCCTTCCACCCGCCTGGCCGGTGGGCGGAAGGGCCGGTCGGAACTGCCCGCGGGGCAGGGCGCCAGACCGTCAACGGCGCATGGCGGCGATCGCTACCGAAGAGCGTTCTAGGGCATGCTGGTCCCAGTGGCCGGCGTGATTGTGCCGGCCACTGGATACCGCGAGCCCGAACGAGACCGGATGCTTCGCTGGATGTTTTCCGTTGCGCCCGACGCGCTCCGGTATTTGTATTCGCAACCGTTGTTCGGTAAACCGTCGTGCCGGGCGAACGGGGTTAGCGCAGGCCGCGGCCGACGAGGGTCTCCGCGATCTGCAGGGTGTTCAGAGCGGCTCCCTTGCGGAGGTTGTCGCCGCACACGAAAAGCGCCACCTCGTTCGGGTCGTCCGGCGACTGGCGGATTCGGCCCACCCAGGTGGGGTCGGTCCCGACGACGTCCGCCGGCATCGGGAACTCGCCGGCCGCCGGGTCGTCCACGACGGCGATCCCGGGCGCACCGACGAGCACGGCGCGAGCCTCGGCGGCGCCGACCGGGCGGGCGAACCGGGCATGCACCGCCACCGCGTGGGTGGTGATGACCGGAACCCGCACGCAGGTGGCCGAGACGCGTAGACCCGGCAGTCCGAGAATCTTGCGTGACTCGTTGCGGATCTTCATCTCCTCCGAGGACCAGCCGCCGTCCTTGAGCGAGCCGGCCCACGGGACCACGTTGAGCGCGAGCGGAGCCGGGAACGGCCCGAGGGCGTCCTCACCGAGGGCCTTGCGTACGTCGCCGGCGGCCTGGCCGAGGTCTCGGCGGCCACCGACGACGGCCAACTGGTCGTAGAGCGCGTCGATGCCGGCCTGGCCAGCGCCGCTGGCCGCCTGGTAGGACGTGGCGAACAGCGACTCGAGGCCGAACTCGCGGTGCAGCGCCCCGATCGCGACGATCATCGACAGCGTCGTGCAGTTCGGGTTGGCGATGATCCCGCGTGGCGTGTCGGCGAGCGCGTCGGCGTTGACCTCGGGGACGACCAGCGGCACGTCCGCGTCCATCCGGAACGCGCCGGAGTTGTCGACGGCGATCGCCCCGCGCTCGGCGGCGACCGGCGCCCACTGGGCGGAGATCTCGTCGGGCACATCGAACATCGCGATGTCGACACCGTCGAAGACCTCGGGCGCGAGTGCCTGGACGACCACGTCCTCGCCGCGTACCCGCAGCGTCCGCCCCGCCGAGCGGGCCGAGGCGATCAGGCGGATCTCACCCCAGATGTCCGGGCGCTCGTCCAGCAGCGACAGCATGACGGTGCCCACGGCTCCGGTCGCGCCGACGATGGCAAGGGTAGGGCGATGGGCGGTCTCGTCGGCCACGGCCGAAGTTCCTCTCGATAACCACCGTCACGGCGACGGTGTGGCGGTCGTCCGGAAGGGCGCTGGCGCGCCCGCCGGACGCTCCGCCTGTCGGGCGCGGAGCGCCCTCCCCGGCTGGTTCCGGGCTGACGCATGTGGCGGTGGCCCGGCTGGGTCTGGGTCGGGGAGGTGGCTGCGTTGGCCTACCGGCCGGTGCCGGCGTAGACGATGGCCTGGTTGTCGGGGTCACCGAGCTCGAAGGCGTCGTGGACGGCCTTGACGGCGCCCGGCAGGTCGGTGTCGCGGACGACGACCGAGATACGGATCTCGGAGGTCGAGATGATCTCGACGTTCACGCCCGAGTCCGCGAGCGCGCCGAAGAACCGGGCCGACACCCCTGGGTGCGACTTCATCCCCGCGCCGATCAGCGACAGCTTGCCGATGTGGTCGTCGTACAGGGTCTTCTCGAAGCCGATCTCGTCGCGAACCTTGTCCAGCGCGCCAAGGGCGGTGCGGCCGTCGGTCTTCGGCAGCGTGAACGAGATGTCCGTCCGGCCGGAGCCGGCGACCGACCCGACCTGGACGATCATGTCGAGGTTGACGTCCGAGTCCGCGACCGCGCGGAACACGGCCGCCGCGACCCCGGGCTTGTCCGGGCAGCCGACGACCGTGACCTTCGCCTCGCTGTTGTCGTGCGCGACGCCGCGGATGATGGCCTGTTCCACGAGTTCAGCCTCCGGAATGTCGGTGACCCAGGTACCCGGCTTCGTCGAGAACGACGAGCGGACATGCACGGGGACGCTGTAGCGGCGGGCATATTCCACGCAGCGCAGCATGAGGACCTTGGCGCCGCTGGCGGCGAGCTCGAGCATCTCCTCGTAGGAGACCGTGTCGATCTTCCGCGCGTTCGGCACGATCCGTGGGTCGGCGGTGAAGACGCCGTCCACGTCGGTATAGATCTCGCAGACGTCGGCGTGCAGCGCGGCGGCCAGCGCGACCGCGGTGGTGTCCGAGCCGCCGCGGCCGAGCGTCGTGATGTCCTTGGTGTCCTGGCTGACGCCCTGGAAACCGGCGACGATCGCGATCGCGCCCTCGTCGAGGGCGGTGCGGATCCGGCCGGGCGTGACGTCGATGATCCGCGCCTTGCCGTGCGTGCCCGTCGTGATCACTCCGGCCTGCGAGCCGGTGAACGAGCGGGCCTCGGCGCCGAGGTTCGAGATCGCCATCGCCAGTAGCGCCATCGAGATGCGCTCACCCGACGTCAGCAGCATGTCCAGCTCGCGGGGCGGCGGCAGCGGGGACACCTGCTCGGCGAGCTCCAGCAGCTCGTCGGTCGTGTCACCCATCGCGCTCACGACGACGCACACGTCGTTACCCGCGCGGCGCTGCTCGACGATCCGCTCGGCCACCCTTTTGATCTTGTCCGCATCCGCTACGGAGGAGCCGCCGAACTTCGCCACGACCAACGCCATGCCCCTCAGGCTACAGAGTGCCGCCGCCGTTCCCGACCCGATTTTCGCCCACCGTCACCGGCCCGCCAGCCCCGGAATGGTCTCGGCGGCCCCATGGCGCCGGCGGCCGGAAGGACGCATCGGTGCTGGTCAGAGCCAGCCGGACTCCTCGGCGGCGCGCAGAGCCTCCATGCGGTTGCGGGCGCCGGTCTTGGCGATCGCGGCGGACAGGTAGTTGCGGACCGTCCCCTCAGACAGGAACAGCCGGCCGGCGATGTCGGCCACGGTCGCCCCGTCGCGCGCCGCGACGAGGACATCCCGCTCGCGCGCGGTGAGCGGGCTCGGCCCGGTGGCGAGCGTCGCGGCGGCGAGCGTCGGGTCGACGACCCGCTCGCCCCGGGCGACCCTGCGCACGGCGTCCGCGAGCGCGTCCGGCGGTGCGTCCTTGACGACAAAACCCAGCGCGCCGGCCTCCATCGCCCGGCGCAGGTAGCCGGCCCTCCCGAAGGTGGTGACGATGAGCACCCGGCTGGCCGGCCGGGTGGCACGCACCGTGCCCGCGGCGGCCAGCCCGTCGATGCCGGGCATCTCGACGTCCATCAGCACGACGTCGGGCAGCAGCTGGGCGACGGCCGCCGCGACCTCGTCGCCGCGGCCGACCTGCCCGACGACCTCCATGTCGTCCTCCAGCGACAGCAGCGCCGCGAGCGCCCCGCGGACGAGGTGCTGGTCGTCGGCGAGCAGCACCCGGATCATGCGGGCACCACCGCGCGCAGCCGGAACCCGCTGCCCCCGCCCACAGCGCCGGGGGCGGCGTCAGCGTCGGTGCCGGCGTCCGTCTCGGCGTCGCCTGGCGCGGGCCGCGCGGAGCCGGTCTCCAGTCGTCCGCCCGCGGCGGCGACCCGCTCGGCGAGGCCCGCCAGTCCATGGCCAGGGGCGGCCCGCGCCGTGTGGGTTCCGGTCCGCTCAGACGGCACGAGGGCGGCAGGCCCGGCAGGCCCGGCAGGCGCGGCCGGGCCCGCGGGGACGCGCGGCAGGGGGCCGCGCCCGTCGTCGACGACCTCGATGGACCTGCCCGTCAGCGCTACCTGTACGGATCGCGCGCCACTGTGCCGCACGACGTTGGTCACTCCCTCCCGCAGCACCCAGCCGAACAGCTCGCTCAGCTCGACCGGAACCTCCTCGACGGCCGCCGGCAGCTGGGCGCGGATGCCCGCGGCGCTGAGCACCTCCCGCGCGGCGGCCAGCTCGCCGGCCAGGCTCACCGGCCGGTAGCCGGCCAGTGCCGCCCGCACGTCGGCGAGCCCCTCCCTGCCGAGTGCCGCCACCTGCGCCATCTCGGCCGCCGCCCTGTCGGGGTCGCGGCCGACGAGCCTCGCCGCGAGCTCGGCCTTCACCGTGATCGTCGTCAGCGCGTGCCCCAGCAGGTCGTGCATGTCCCGACTGATCCGCAGCCGCTCCTGCTCCTTGGCCAGCCGCTCTATCTCCCGGCGGGCCTGGAACAGCTCGATCTGGTGCCGAGTCCCGGTACGCATCACGTAGAGAGCGAAGACCACGAGCAGGATCGGCCCGGAGAGCGACCACTGCTCGCCGTGCAGGTCCCAGCTCGGGACGTACTGAGGCAGCCAGGTGACCGCGGCCGCCATCACCAGGATGACCGGCAGCCCGATCACCGGGAGCAGCAGCATGGCGAAGGCGACGGAGTCGAAGACCGGCATCACCAGCCCGCTGCGGCCCAGCACGACCAGGTAGACAACGGTGATGCCGGGCATCCCGACCAGCACCGTCGCCTGGTAGCGCCGCGGCCCGCCGAACATCGCCCGGGGCAGCGGGCCGACGTAGAGGTACGCGAACGCGGCCAGCAGGATCAGCCCGAGCGCTATCCGCGGCGGGTGGTCATTCGAGAACAGGTCGCCGACCGAGTAGCCGAGGTAGACCAGCCAGATCGCCGCGGTGCGCCGCCACCGGCCGACGCCGGCCTCACGCCCGAACGCATTCTGCCCCCGGATCGGTTCGAAGAAGAACCGCCGGATCGCGGTGAGCGTGTCCTGCGACGGCTCACTCACCGTCTCGCTCATCGCCATGCCGGTACTCGCCGTCACGCTCGTCGCCCTCCGCCGTCGGCGGCCACCTGGCCGCGCTGGCCGCGAACCGGGGCCGGCCAGTCGGTGGGCTCGTGGTCCCGCGGCCTGGAGGACCGCGTCGGCGGGTCAGGCCGAACGGGGCTCGACGATGGCGGAGCCTCACGCCCCCGAGGGCCCGTCCGGGTGTCAGGCTCGCAGCTGGTCACGGGAGTAGGCCCGCGCCGCGAGCCGTCCGAGTATCACGGTCCATACCGCCAGGATGGCCAGTCCGTGCCAGCCGAGCCAGCTACCGGCGATCACCTCGCGGCCGGCGTCGCCCGTCCAGTACATCGGCAGCGCCTTCGCGATCTTGGCCATCCAGTCGGGAAACTGCTCGACCGGTACCCAAACGCCCCCGGCGAGCGCGAGCAGCGAGGAGACCGCGCCGGACAGCTGCGCCGCGTTGTCGGCGCGTAGCAGGTAGCCCAGCCAGATCCCGAACGCCGCCAGCGGCACCATGCCGATCAGCACCCACAGGCCGACGACGAAGTATGTGTGCACCGGCAGCTTGGCGCGGCCGAGCGCGTCTGCCTCGACGAACACCACGACCAGCGCGGGCAGCGCCAGCGCGAAGGAAGTGATCACCTTGGTGAGCAGGTAGTGGCCGCCGGTGAGCGCGGTCAGCCGCAGCTGGCGGCTCCAGCCGCCTGCGCGCTCCAGCGCGATCCGCCCGGCGGTGCCGACGATGGACACCATCGCGCCGAAGGTCGCCATGCTGACCATGACGTATGGGCCGACGGTGATGTCGCCAAGCCGGTCGGTGGCGTCGCTCGAGGTGAAGGCGGCGAACATGATGAACGGAAACGTCACGCTGAAGATCAGGAAGCGCGGGTTGCGCCAGATCCGGCCTATCTCGAACCGGGTATAGCGGGCGGTCAGCAGAGCCGGGTTCATCGCGAGGTCTCCTTCGCCCAATCCTGGGGTGACGTGCCTTGAGGTGACGACGTGCCTTGAGGTGATGCGGTGCCTTGAAGTGATGCGGTGCCTTGAAGTGACGCGGCCTGGGCTGGCGCGGCGTGGCCCGCGGGCGCGCTGGTCAGAGCGACGAAGGCGTCCTCCAGGCCGGCGCCCGTGATCTCGATGTCCCGGACGTCCGCGGCGGCGGCGAGCAGCGCCCGCAGCGCCCGGTCGCTGTCCGCGCAGGTCAGCTCGATCGTCTCGCCGCGGGTCTCCGCCCTGGTGACACCCGGCAGCGGGCCGAGCGCGGCGAGCCGGCCCGTCTCGGCGCCGGGCAGCGTCGCGCGGATCGTCCGGCCGCCGACCTGCCCCTTCACCTCGGTCGTCGGGCCGTCCGCGACGACCTTGCCGGCGCGCAGCAGCACGATCCGGTCGGCGAAGTCGTCGGCCTCGGCCAGGTAATGGGTCGCGAACAGCACGGTGCGCCCCTCGGCCGCCCACTCCCGCGTCGCCGCCCAGAACGCGAGCCGCGCGGCCACGTCCATCGCCGCCGTCGGCTCGTCGAGCACCAGCAGGTCGGGGTCGGGCAGCAGCGCGGCCGCGAACCGGACCCGCTGGCGCTGGCCACCGGAAAGCCGCTCGGTGCGGGAACCGGCGAGTTCCGTCGCGCCCGCGCGGCGCAGCGCCTCGGCGGTGGGCAGCGGGCGAGGGTAGAGCCCCCGCAGCGCGTCGAGCACCGCGCCGACCGTCGCATAGGGGAGCAGGCCCCCGTTCTGCAGCATCGCCCCGACCCGCCCGCTCGCGCAGGCCTGCCGAGGCTCCTGGCCGAACAGGCTCACCGTGCCGCGCTCGGGCCTGGTCAGGCCCAGCAGAATGTCGATCGTGGTGGACTTGCCGGCGCCGTTCGGGCCGAGCAGCGCGACGACCTGGCCGGCGGGGACGGCCAGGCTCACACCGTCCACGGCCTTCGTCGCCCCGTAGCCCCGGTGGACGCCGTCGAGCACGATCGGCGCGGCGCCGGGCGACCCCGCTCTGGAGGGCGCGGAGGATGACCGCGCGGATGGTGCGGATGGTGCCGGGGCGGGGGAAGACGCCGCGGTGCCGGTGCCGGTGCCGGTGCCGCTGCCGCTGCCGCGGGCCTGATGGGCGGCGCGCTCGTCTCGCGGCGGCCGCGACGCACTGAATCTGGGCATGTCAGCAGGGTGCTGGGTACGGCGATCCTCGCGTCAGTCATGACCGTCACGAACCCGCGATGACATCCGTCATCTCCCGGTCTCTCCAGCGCGCCCGGCGGGTCCTCGCCAGCCGGGCCCCGGCGGTTCCACGATGGTGCCCACGTTGTTGCCTCCGTGTGGTTTCGGTGGTCATGTGGTGTGGAAGGTGCCCGGATGTGGTCCCGGTGCCCGGTCATGCTGTCCGGCGCGCGACGGGCCCGCTGATCGGCCGGACGAATTGTGCGAAGGTGTTCGCGACCAGCGCTGCTCACCGTCATGGCCGTCGATGCTTGTGGAACAGATCGGCCAGGAAGGACTCATACATGGCCATCAGCCTCGCCAAAGGCGGTAACGTCAGCCTGACGAAGACGGCGGCGGACGCCGGCAACCCGCAGCTCACGGCGCTGACCGTCGGCCTCGGCTGGGATGCCCGCACCACCACCGGCACCGAGTTCGACCTTGACGCGTCGGCGATCGCCGTCAGCGAGAGCAACAAGGTCGTCACGGACGGGCACTTCGTCTTCTTCAACAACCTGAAGTCGCCCGATGGCGCGATCGAGCTGTCCGGCGACAACCGGACCGGCGAAGGCGAGGGCGACGACGAGTCGGTCGTCATCAATCTCGGCCTCGTCCCGGCCGACGCCGCCAAGATCGTCGTTCCGGTGTCCATCTACGACGCCGTCAACCGGGCCCAGAACTTCGGCCAGGTCCGCAACGCCTACATCCGCGTCGTCGACCAGAACGGCACCGAGCTCGTCCGGTACGACCTGTCCGAGGACTACTCGACCGAAACGGTCGTCATCTTCGGCGAGGTGTACCGCAACGGCGCCGACTGGAAGTTCCGCGCTGTCGGCCAGGGCCACACCGACCTCGCCGGCCTCGCACGCGACTACGGGGTGAGCGTCTAAGCGCCTCGGAGGTCGCTTGCGCGACCGCTCGGCGCTTAGACATCGGGCGCTGAGCCTAACCTCCCAGATCGGCTCCGCAAGCTCCGCCGATCCGGCAGGGACCCTGCTCCTTGCGTTGGTTCCGGGCCGGACCAGAAAGTGCCGGGCTGGCCCGGACCGGCGTCGGGCTCTTGGCTGGGTTGCGCTGTTCGGCGACGGTCGTCTGGTTGCGTGCCGTCTGTCGTCCTCGTGCCCTTGCGTGCGTGGATGCTCGGACGGACGGACAGCGTGCGCGGTGAGAGGCTTTGGTCGTGACCTCGGGTGCGGACACGATGGTGGGCTGGCAGGTGGCGAGGCCGGGGCCGGCGGCCACGGGGCCGCTGCGCCAGGTCGAACTGCCGGTGCACGAACCTGGGTACGGGCAGGTCCGGTTGCGTGTGAAGGCCTGTGGGGTGTGCCGGACAGACCTGCATCTCGCCGAGGGTGATCTGGCGCCTCGGCGTCCGTTCACCATTCCGGGCCACGAGGTCGTCGGCACGCTCGACGAGGCCGGGCCCGGTGTCGACATCGAGGCCCGCTGGCCGGGGCTCGGGCCGGATGGCCGGCTGGGCATCGCCTGGCTCGCAGGCACGGACGGCACGTGCGCCTACTGCCGCCGCGGCGCGGAGAACCTGTGCCCCGCGTCCACCTACACCGGTTGGGACGCCGACGGCGGCTATGCCCAGTACGCCGTCGTGAGCGCCGACTACGCCTACCGGCTCCCGGCCGGCTACGACGACGGCGAGCTCGCACCACTGCTGTGCGCCGGGATCGTCGGCTACCGGGCGCTGCGGCGCGCGGAGCTGCCGCCGGGCGGACGGCTCGGCATCTACGGCTTCGGCGCCTCCGCGCACCTTGCCGCCCAGGTGGCACGGGCCGAGGGAGCCACCGTGCACGTGATGACGCGTTCGGCGGACGCCCAGCGGCTGGCGCTGAGTCTCGGCGCCTCTTCGGCGACCGGCGCCTACGACGCCCCGCCCGAGCCGCTCGACGCGGCGGTGCTGTTCGCGCCGGTCGGCGAGCTGGTGCCGGTCGCGCTCCAGGCGCTCGACCGTGGCGGCACCCTGTCCATCGCCGGGATCCACCTCTCGGATGTCCCCCCGCTGAACTACCAGCGCCACCTGTTCCAGGAACGCTCGGTGCGCAGTACCACGGCGAACACCAGGGCCGACGGCGCCGAGTTCCTCGAGATCGCGGCCCGTCACCTGCTGGAGGTGACGGTGACGCCCTACCCGCTCGCCGCCGCCGACCGAGCCCTCGCGGATCTTGCCGCCGACCGCGTCACCGGCGCCGCTGTCCTCTTCCCTGACCTCTGATTCCCGGCGCGCTGAGGCCCGGCCTCCGGAACTCCGGGTTCCGGAACTCCGGGTTCGGAACTCCGAGCCGCCGGACCCGCGCCCAGGGGCGGGCGCCGATGGCGGCGGCTTCAGTCGGCCCGCGGGGTGCGGGCGGACCAGGCTCGCAGAGTGAGCGTGCTGATCGCCGTGAGCGCGGCGGCGGTGGCGACCTCGCGGGGGAGACGGTGGCGGGCCTCGTTCTGGATCGCCGCGTGGAAATGGTCGAACCGGGCTGGCCAAGGGCTGTGGCCGACGAAGAAGCGACCGACCTTGTCGGTGTCCGGTAGGCAGGCGCCTGTCATCCCGGCGAGTACGGCGAGCCGGACGGCCGCCGGTGCGGACGCGGTCAGCAGCGCCATCGCGGCGAGCCCCGCGACGCCGTCCTTCTTCGCGATCGGCAGCCACTCTGGCTCGGTGTTCGGGCCGGTGCCCCAGTGCGGCAGCGCGTCCATCACAAGGTGGGACAGGAAGCCCGCGGCGAGCGCCGCCCCCGGTCTGCGGACGGCCATGCCGACCAGGGCACCCGCTCCGACGTGTGAACTGATGATCATCTGATGTACCCGCTCCTGACATGACCGGCTGGGGCCGGCTCCGCGTTCCACGCTGTCATCCGGCTTCCGGTGGGTCGCGACCGGGGTGGGCGACCCGGTCGGCATTCCGGACAACCCGTATGAGTTATCGAATGTCGTGATAGCTCCCAAGATGTACTTGTATTGCGATGCGTAAGGGGCAGATGGCAGACTGTCCACCGGTGGAAGCGGAGCGTGGTTCACGCTGGACACGGGACATTCCGGGCCGCCTAGCTCGCCCGATCGCCCGTTCCAGAGCCGTGCTGGCGGATGGCTGGAGGAGGCGCCGGGCATGATCGGTCTGACCCAGTCGTGGACCCTCATCCACAACGTCACTCCCACCCGGATGCTGCGCATGCTGCCCGTGCGCGCGAGTTCCACCGAAGCGGCCCCCCGCGCTCCGGCACTGCCCGGCCTCGCGCCCGGCGCCGTCGTGTCGGTCGCCTGGCGGCTCGACGGAGCCGGCATGGTTGTCGGCGCACTGCTGCCGCCAGGGCACCCGACCGGCGGCCCGCTGGGTGCGCGCGTGCTCGCCGGGGAGGGAATCTGGCCGGCGACGATGTGGCCCGCCGGGCAGGAGATCTCGCGGGAAAGCTCGCTGATCGAACTGACGGCGGAGCCGGCTCGCCTGGTGGTTCACGCCGCGGGCCGGGAGATCGCCGGCGCGGTCGACCAGCCTAGCCGGCCGCGGGCCGACCATCCGCGATTGCGCAGGCTCGTAGCCGACCTGCGCCGCGACCGCCGGCAGGTGCGCATCAGAGCGGCCGACAGGGTCTGGTGGCTGCGCGCGACGGGTGTCTTCGGGGTGCGGGTCAGCCGCGGCGGCCAGCCGGTCTATCTGACCCGTGGCATGCTCGGGCACTTCTCCGCCGAGGCGGACGAGCTGGATATCAGCGTCGTTCTGCTGACGTTGTCGGCGATTCCCAGCTCCACCTACGCGCCGATCCTCGGTTTCTAGCCCAGGTCGGGCGGGCCGGCCGGCACGGCGCTCAGGGTGAGACCGTCCGGCGGCCCTCGAAGGCACGGCCGAGGGTCACCTCGTCCGCCCATTCCAGGTCACCGCCCATCGGCAGCCCACTCGCCAGCCGGGTGACGGTCAGGCCCATCGGGGCGATCTGGCGGGCGAGGTAGCTCGCGGTGACCTCGCCTTCGGTGTTCGGGTCGGTCGCCAGGATCAGCTCGGTCACCGAGCCGTCGGCCAGCCGCGCGATCAGCTCACGGATGTGCAGGTCGTCGGGGCCGACGCCGCCGATCGGGTTGATCGCCCCGCCCAGAACGTGGTAGCGACCGCGGAACTCGCGGGTCCGCTCGACCGCGACGACGTCCTTCGACTCCTCGACGACACAGATCGCCGTCGTGTCGCGGCGCGGGTCGGAGCAGATCCGGCACAGCTCGGCCTGGGCCACGTTGAAGCAGATCCGGCAGAACTGGACCTTCTCCTTGACCTCGATGAGCGTCTTGGCGAGCCGGCGGACGTCGGCCGGGTCGGCGGCGAGAATGTGGAACGCGATGCGCTGCGCGCTCTTCGGCCCGATCCCGGGAAGCATCCCGAGCTCGTCGATCAGGTCCTGGACGACGCCTTCATACACGTTTGCCTTACCGTTCCCGCGCCGTCAGCGCCGTCGGTCCCTGAAATCTGCCCAAACCCGATGTGGTCAGCCGAGCTGGGGGAAGCCGCCCGGCAGGCCGCCGCCTGGCCCCCCGAGTATGTCGCCCAGCCCGCCCGTGGCCGCCGCCATCTTCTGCTCGGCCAGCTTGTGCGCGTTCGTCGTGGCGTCGCGCACCGCGGCCAGCACCAGATCGGCAAGCGTCTCGGTGTCGTCCGGGTCGACGGCCCGCGCGCTGATCTTCAGGTCGACCAGCTCGCCGCCGCCGTTCACGGTCGCGGTCACCAGCCCGCCACCCGCGCTGCCCTCGATCCGTGCCTCGGCGAGCTCCCGCTGCGCGGTGACCATCGCGGCCTGCATCTTCTGCGCCTGCTCAAAGAGCGCCCCGAAACCACCGGCCGCGTCACCGCCGAGCCCACCAAACGGGTCCCCAGGATTCGACATGACCATGATCCTATGCGGTGGGCGCCCTGTGCGGCGTGCGCGCGGACCTGAGGGTTGATGAGGCCTCGACGGCCGGGTGCGAGGGTGCCCTTTGGGGGATGCTGCGTCCTCCGCAAAGCGAAGGTGTCCCGTGCCGAGTTGTGGTGGCGGTGCTGTGTGGATCGGTGGGTCGGGCGAAGCCCGACACCGGGGGTTCCAGGGGGTCGCCCCCATGGGCAGATATTGCGTCCTCCGCAAAGCGAAGGTGCGCCGCACCGAGCAGGCTCGCCGAGCGGAGGACGCGGGATTCGAACCCGCGAGGGTGTAAGCCCAACACGCTTTCCAAGCGTGCGCCCTAGGCCACTAGGCGAGTCCTCCGCCGACGAGAGTACCGGATCGCGGGCGGGTGAGGGCTGGCGGGCGGGGCTCAGGTAGCGATCTCGAAGGCGTCTCAGGCCGGGGGTGGCCCGGGCGTCAAGATCGGCGCCGGCCGGCTAGACTGCGGAGCAGACCCCTCGTGTGGCGTCATCCTCGTGAACCTCCCCAGGGCCGGAAGGCAGCAAGGATAAGCGGGCTCTGGCGGGTGCGCGAGGGGTCCTCCTGTTCGCCGCCCTTTGGGCGGCTTCCCGGGGCTCGTGATGTCTGCCCCGGGGGGCGACCCCCGGACCCCCGATGTCGCGCTTCGCGCGACCTTGGGGGCCGCGGCCCTGCGGGCGCGGCGGGGTGTCCTTCGTCGTCGTTAGGGGTGGCTTGCGGGCTCGTGATGTCTGCCTGGGAGGGTGGCTCCCGGACCTCCGATGTCGCGCTTCGCGCGATCTTGGGGGCCGCGGCCTTGGGGGCGGAGTGGCCCCCGCACCGGTAGTCGTGGGAGGCGGACAATGGCCTTGCCCCGTTCCCCTGACAGCCCAGGCACCGGATCGGGGCACGTAGCGACGCGGGCTGCGAGGGCGGGTTGGCGAGCGCAGGAGCAAGCTCGCGGAGCTGCCTTCCGAGGGACGAGGAAGGCGGCGGAGCGAGTGCGGCGACAGAGTGAGCTCGAGACGCTGTGAGCACAGCGCTGTACAACCGGTACCGGCCCGCGACGTTCAGCCAGGTCGTCGGGCAGGAGCATGTGACGACGGCGCTGATGCAGGCGCTGCGCACCGGCCGGCTGCACCATGCCTACCTGTTCAGCGGCCCGCGCGGCTGCGGCAAGACCTCGTCGGCGCGGATCCTTGCCGCCTCGCTCAACTGCGAGCGGGGGCCGACGCCTGAGCCATGCGGTGTGTGCGACCAGTGCGTGTCCATCCGGACCGGCTCGTCGATGGATGTCACCGAGATCGACGCCGCCTCGCACGGCCTCGTCGATGACGCGCGTGACCTGCGGGAACGCGCGTTCTTCGCGCCGGCATCGGCCAGGTTCAAGGTCTTCGTGGTGGACGAGGCGCACATGGTGACCGCCGCGGCGTTCAACGCGCTGCTCAAGGTCGTCGAGGAGCCGCCGCCCTACCTGAAGTTCATCTTCGCGACCACCGAGCCGGACAAGGTGATCGCCACCATCCGGTCCAGGACGCATCACTACGCCTTCCGGCTGGTGCCGCCGGGGGTACTACGCGACCACCTGGCTTCGGTGTGCGCCCAGGAAGGCGCCGAGGTCGACCCGTCGGTGCTCCCGCTGGTGGTCCGAGCCGGCGCCGGCTCGGTGCGTGACTCGCTGTCGGTGCTCGACCAGCTGCTGGCGGGCGCTGGCCCAGAGGGGCTGCGCTACGACCGGGCGGTCGCGCTGCTCGGGATGACCGACGGCGTGCTGCTCGACGAGACCGTCGACGCGCTCGCCGTCCGCGACGGGGCGACGCTGTTCACCGTCGTCGACAAGGTCGTGGGGTCGGGGCACGACCCGCGCCGCTTCACCGCGGACCTGCTGGAGCGGCTGCGCGACCTCATTCTGATCAACGCTGTGCCCGACGCGGTCGAGCGCGGCCTCCTCGATGCCTTCTCGTCCGATCAGATCGACCGAATGAAGGCCCAGGCGGGCCGGGTCGGCCCGGCGGAGCTGTCGCGGACCGCCGACGTGCTGCACGCCGGCCTCGCGGAGATGCGCGGGACGGCGAGCCCTCGGCTGCTGCTCGAGCTCGTCCTGGCCAGGGTGCTGCTGCCGGGCGCCGCGACCGACCCGGCCGCGCTGCTCGTCCGCCTGGAACGGCTCGAGCGCGGCCAGGCCGCGGGCGCGCCGGCCTTGGTGACCCCCGCCTCCGCTTCCGCGGCCGAGCCCACGGCTCCGGTCGGTTCGCCCGCGCCGCCGGCTCCGTACACCCCGAGCACACGCCCGCCGGCATCCGCGCCCGCGCTCGCGCACGCGGCCGAGCCCAGGCCGGCTCCGTCGACCGGGCCGGCTGATGGAGCCCCTGCGCCTCGGCCGGGCGGCGGCTGGGGCGGCCCGGCGAGCGGGCCGACGGCCCCCGCCGGGCGGCAGTCGCCGCCTCCGCCGGCCGCGCAGCCAGCACAGCGGCCGGCCGCGGCCGACGGTGGTGGCGGGCCTGAGGCGGCAACTGTGCGTGCCAGGTGGGACCAGGTGCTCGCCGCGACACGGCGCCGCAGGGTGGTGACAGCGAGCCTCCTGGTAGAGCACGTCAGTGTGCTCGAGGTCCGGTCGAACGAGGTGTTTCTCGCGCTCTCGACACCCCCGATGGCCAAGGTGTTCAGCCAGGGGAACCATGCCGATGTGCTGGCCGAGGCGCTCGCCGAGACGTTCGGCGGCGCGTGGCGGGTGACGATCGGCGAGCCCGGCGCGAGCGGCGGGCGTCCCGGCGCCGGCGGCGCCCGGGGCGGGCCGGGCCGACCCGCTGGCGCGCCGACTGGCCACGCGCCGACGGCCGACGGCCCGGGCCGTCCGACGCCGCCCGGGCCCACGCCGCCCGGGCCGCCGCCCTCGCCGGCGGCGGCCGCCTGGTCGGGACCGCAGCCGGGCCAAGGGGTCCGCCCGCCGACCGGCTACGCCGCGCAGCCGCAGCCGTCAGCCGGATACGGCGCCGGCCTCGCGGGCGGCGGGGTGCAGCCACCCCTCCAGGCCGGTGTCGCCGGCAGGGCGGGTGGGTTCGCTGGCTCCGCCATCGCTACGGCGGAACGCGGACCGCTCGGTCCCGGGCTCGACGCCGCACCGGCCCCCACGTTTGCCCGCCAGGACGCCGGACTCGGCCTCACGGCGGCACCTGCCCCGGTGGCCGTGACCACGGTTGGGGGCTCCGCGGCCGCCGGGGGGGCCGTGGCCACGCCCTCCCACACCACGACCGCGGTGCCCAGGGCCTTCGGCGCGGGCGACGACGCGACCGACGAGCCGTCGCCGGACGACGAGGACGCGCCGACGCATCCGGGCGCGACCCTGACGGGTGAGGCCGCCGCCGTGGAACTGCTACGGGTCGGCCTCGGCGCGACCGTCATCGAGCAGCGCGGCGACGGCTGAGCGATCCCACGCGGGTTTGTCCCCCTCGCCCCGAATTCTGGGGCAGGCTAGCGCCGCCTGCGCCGATGTTCGCCCGCCAGCACGCGGCTGGTGGATCACCACCACCGTGTCGTCGTAGACCTGCGCGCCGCGCCGCGTCGCGCCGTCAGGACCTCCGGCCGCCTCGCGGAGCCCGGCGGACGGCGCCGTGAGGCGGCGCCCCGGTGGGTGCTATGCAGGTTTGACCTGGACCCGCGCCAGACGGATGGGTTGGGCCGGTCCGCGCGGCCTGGGCGGTCCCCTCGCCGATCCTGCGCACAAGTAGTGACGAACCGGGTGACAACGGGTGGCCACGCCGGGTGTCTAGCTGATGTGGCGGTGGAGACATCCGGTCGATTCCACGCCGGTCGAGGCGGGGAACCCGTCCGCGGCACCCGTCGGCGCGCCGGATCTTTGGGGTAAGCCGGGCACGTGCCGGTGCCGGTACCTCGATGCCGTGCGGTGCGTGGCATGCTCTGGCCATGCCGGGCGGAAACTTCGCCGTGACATTCGGTCGGAACCTGATCCGGCGGCGCCGACCCCAGGGGTCGGCGTCCACAAGTCTTCAACAGGTATTTCGGAGGTTGTCATGAAGCGTGTCGGCATCGTCGTCCTGCTGGTCGCCCTGGCCACCGGTGGCTTCTTCCTGCGTCAGCGCAAGGGCAAGCAGGAGGCCTGACCGGTTCCGCCCGGGCGGTTCCGGGCGGAGCGTGAGACCAACAGCCATGAGGGTTGGCCCAGCACCGTCCTGACGGTTCTGACGGGCTGGGCCCTGAGGGAACGGGCAGGCGGCGACGGTCTCCGCGTGCCGCCCGTGGCTCGCCCATACCGTGCCGCCCATGGCACGTCGTGCCCATGGCGCGGCATGCCATGGGCGGTGTGCGGCATGCCTGCTGCGACAGGCTGGAAAGGGCTGGCGCGCGAGCCGTCCCGCACCGGGCCAGGCCAGGCTCAACCGCGGGTCTCGCCGCCCTGAACCGGAAGAACGCCGAACCCGTGGCCGCCGCCGCGCGAATCGGTAGGAGAAGCGCCGCGCCACAAACAGGCGGGTGTAAGCGGCCGGATGGCGAGCGCTGGAGCACGGGAGGACTGTGCACCGCTACGACGACCAGACGGCCGAGCTGGCCCGCGCTGTCATCGCGTACGCGCAGGAACGGATGCGGTTTGACCCGGCGCCTCTGGACGCGCCGCGGTCGCCGGCCCAGCTCGCCGCCGCCGTGGGTGAGACGGTCACTCCTGACGGCCTCGGTGGTGTCGAGGCGCTGCGCCTCTATGACGAGGTGCTGGCCCGCGCCTGCATCTCAACGGACCATCCGCGCTACCTCTCGTTCATCCCCGCCGCTCCGACCAGGGCCGCCATACTGTTCGACCTGGTTGTCGGTGCCTCGTCGATCTACGCGGGTAGCTGGCTCGAAGGCGCGGGCGCTGTCTTCGCGGAGAACCAGGCGCTGCGCTGGCTTACCGACCTGGCGGGCCTCCCAGCCACGGCCGGCGGCGTGTTCGTGCCCGGTGGGACGGTCGGCAACCTGTCCGCGCTGGTCGCCGCTCGCCATGCGGCCCGCGCGAGGTGCGCCGCGGCGGGCATCTCACCGCGTCGGTGGAGCTTTGCCTGTGGGCAGGAGGCACACTCGTCGCTGGCCGAGGCCGCGCGGGTGATGGATGTCGACATCGTCGACGCGCCTTCCGACGGGCATGGACGGCTGACCGGCCCCGCGCTCGCCCACGCTCTCGATGGTTTGCCCGCCGACCGGCGCGATGGTGTGTTCGCCGTCGTCGCCACCGCCGGCACCACCCAGTTCGGCATCGTCGACGACCTGCGCGGGCTGGCCGAGGTGGCCAGAGCGCACGGGCTGTGGATGCATGTCGATGGGGCATACGGGTTGGCCGCTCTGGCCGCGCCGTCCGCGAGGCATCGGTTCGACGGCCTGGAACTGTGCGACTCCTTCATCGTCGACCCGCACAAGTGGCTGTTCGCGCCGTTCGACGCGTGCGCGCTGATCTACCGTGAGCCGGCGCTTGCCCGGGCCGCTCATACCCAGCAGGCCGGCTACCTGCAGGTGCTCGACGCGCCGGACGTGTGGAACCCCACCGACTACGCGGTGGGGCTGACCAGGCGAGCCCGTGGCCTGCCGTTCTGGTTCTCGCTCGCGGTGCACGGCACCCGCGCCTACGCCGAGGCGATCGAGCGCGCGCTCGCCACCGCGGCTGCCTGCGCGGAACAGATCCGCGAGGCCCCCTACCTGGAGCTCGTCGGCGAGCCCGAGCTGTCCGTGGTGGTGTTCCGCCGGCTCGGCTGGTCCGCGGGCGACTACCACGCCTGGTCCGAGCGCCTGCTGCGTGATGGTTTCGCGTTCGTCACTCCGACGGTGCACCAGGGCGAGACACTCGCCCGTTTCGCGATCGTCTCGCCGTTGACGACTCCGAAGGACACCGCCGAGATTCTCGACACAATGCGCGCCGACCCATCGCCGCCGCTCACGGAGGATCTGGCGGCCCGCCGCGCCCGAGCCCGGGCGGACCAGTCGCATCCATAACCGCGCCAAGGCTCGCGCGAAAAAGTAGCCCCCGGGAACCGCGCGACGCTGGGCGGCCCCGGGGGCGATTGCGATGAAGACTGGCGCCGCCCGGATACCCGCGTCGACGCTGACGCCGGCCGTGGCGGTGCGTATATCTGTTCCGTGGCGGCTCCGGATCGCCGTCTCGAACTCCTCAGGGACTGGTCTGGACCGCTGCCCGACACAATGACGGACGGCGCGGCCTAGCTGGTCCGGAATCAGTGGGAACACCGGGAGGTCGGCGGCCGGCGGTTGACAGAGAAACTCCGCGAAACTCCGCGCCCGCCGGCCGCCGCCCGCCGGTCAGTAGCCGACGGTGTAGCGCTGGTTGATGTGCTTGGCCTTCTCGATCTCGTCGCAGATCGCGACGGCGAGGTCGTCGGCCGACAGCGCCATGTTGCCGCGGCCATCACGGACCGGCTGGTCGGTGCCGGTGCGGTAGGTGTCCCGGCGCTTGCCCTGGGCGAGGTTCACGGGCGGCGGGCAGACGACCGTCCAGCGCACGCTCTTGGCGGCACGCAGCGCGTCGAGCGCCTCCGCCTGGCCCTGCGCGTCCTTGCGCATGCCGTTCGGGAACTCGGGGTCGTCGAGGATGCGGGCACCCTGTCCGTCCTCGAGGGTGCCCCCGTGGCCGACGTGGATGAGACGAGGCGCGTTGTCGCCCAGCTTGCTCATCGCGTCGATCATGGTGCGGGCGGCGTTCACCCAGACCTTCTTGTCGTTTCCACCGATCGCGACGACCACGGCGTCGGCGCCGTCCGCGAGGCTGTACACCGAGTCACGCGAAGTGGCGTCACCGGCGGCGGACTGGGCCTTTCTGGGCAGCTTGGCGAGCTTCGCCTCGTCGCGCGCCACCGCGGTGACCTGGTGGCCGCGCCGGATCGCCTCGCTCACGACGGACTGCCCGATCTTGCCGCTCGCTCCGAACACCACAACCCTTGCCATTCTCGGTACCTCCTGGCTGGGATCGGTTGTGCGCGCCGACCCCGCCGAAAGTCCTTCTCCCACGCCTGGTCCGCGACCGTTCAGAAATCATTTTCTCGTCGCGTGGTGGCCTTCCGCGGAGTCATGGTCACGCATTGTTTTTCTGTTCGTCACGACTATTGCACGCCCTGCCGCGGCCGCAACCCGACCGATGGGTATACCCGCCAGACCGGGCCGCCACCCCATTTTTCGCGTCGGCGCATCCCCGCCCCGCGAACTCCCAAAGCCGACCACCCAAAGCCGTTTAAACCGGTCACCCCACCCAGCCCCGCCGATGTACCCGGGCCCAATTCCAGCCCCGCCGCGCCGTCGTCCCGACACCCGAGCCGCCACCTGATATCGGCGCCACCCACACCGGCCTCCCGGCCACCGCGATGAAGGCCATAGCCAGGCTCGGAAGCGGCCTCTGCCCGAAAGGTTCACCAAGCCGTGGATGACCTGACCGAGAACCGCCCGCACAGCCGACAACGCCCGAAGGGCGGTCAAAGGAAAAGCAACCGAAGGCGTCCGTGCAAAGAACCCCAGCCAGACCGCCCAGCCCGATGCCGCCGCTAGGCGGCGAGCCGAGGGGGTCGTAGGGGCGAAGCCCCTACATCGGGGGTCCGGGGTCGTCCTCCAGGGCAGACATCGAGACTCGGGGAAGGTGACCCGAAGGGTCAAATGCCGCCGCTAGGCGGCGAGCCGAGGGGGTCGTAGGGGCGAAGCCCCTACATCGGGGGTCCGGGGGTCGTCCCCCGGAGCAGACATCGAGACTCCGGGAAGGTGACCCAAAGGGTCACCGAACAGGGCGGTGGAGGTGGGATTTGAACCCACGGAGGGGTTGCCCCCTCACACGCTTTCGAGGTCTGCTCACTGCCGTCCAGGAAGATACGCCGTGGTCTAGATGAGGCGTCTCATCGGTCTTCGACCGATCGTGACCGGTACCGAACGTTGGTGAACGAGACCAGAACTGAGACCGCCGGACGCGCCCTGCTCGATCTAGGACGGGAGCGAGAGAGCCGCAGGCCGGCGCCTTTCCTGCGGGGCGCTACCGTCCGGCGCCGTGCCCTACGGCCCGGGTCTCAAACGCTCGCATCTTGGCCCCCGGCCACACCGCCTAGAAGTGGCTGCGGACGTCCGTACGCCGGACGTCCGACGAGCCTGGTTGCCCATTGGCTGGCGACGCCGGCTGGCTAGGACGGACGGTTTAGCCAGCCTCCAATAAGCGGAATGCGCTGGGAACTAGACGAGTCGATTATCGACGTTATTGAAACGATAAGCCAGGTGGCTGCGGTAATTTTCAAATAGTCGACCACTGGACCATCAAATCCGGCGACGAATCTCTCAATTGTGAGGATAGCGGCTATGGGGAATAGTCCGACAAGCACTGCCCTTGTGGAACGAAGTGCAAGGCGGCGACTGGACATCACCGCGGACTCTCCCTCAGCTTCGGGTATGTGGCTAAGGTTTCCTCGGGTAGCCTCAATGGTGAACGCCATCAAATGGGTGACAGTATCTCCTTGGGTACTCTCCTTGGAAAGAGTGAGCGCCCCCGACATTCCGCGCAGGTAGTTTGCGCGGCGTCGAAATCCCTCGGCCACCTCTGTCATTGGGGTCTTACGTCCCATATGGTCCATTGCTTTGGCGGAGCCTGTTAACGCCGATGCCGCCCGGATTCGTCGTTTCCATGAAAGTTGTGTATCGGTCGAACCAATCGAAAGTATCGCCGTAATAAGCCCACTTATTACTAAGCGTTCCGGAGCGAGGCGGACAACTGCTGCGTTGAAAAGCCGCGTCTCTACTACAGACAAGGCGATCGAAAGAAAGATCATCGACAGCGCGATGAGGATTCCGCCGGCCAGACCGATGGCTACATCCTTGAGCCAATCGTGACTAATTTTGATGTTCCACGACGGCCACGGTATCCAAGATTTTTCTGAGGATTTTTCAAAATGATGACCGACGTCATTTGCTAAGTAGAGAATTACCAAAAGGCACAATATGCCGAGATAAACAAAGATTGATGTTAGAATTCCTCTTATGCGATTCCGAAACCCTTCGAGTACTACAAGGGAAATTCCGACCCCGGCAATAGCTGCACGCAGAGACGTGCCTGATATTTCGCCTCCGGATACATCGACAGCCCTACTGATGAGCAGTATCAATAGCAATAGCGTTAGGGGTATCATCACTAAATTTACGATGGTGCGATCGTAGCTTGTCACCAATTCTTGGAAAATCTTCGCGCGAACAACTGCCGGCCTTAGTGCTAGCTTTTGTGGTTCGGAAAGCAGGTCGAGGCGCTCAAGCCTCCTTAAGTCTTTCCGGACTTTGCCAAGCAATCTGCGGGTATTTCTTTTTGTTCTCCATGAATAAATTGGTCGTGAATTTGCCATCACTAGCCCCCGTCTAGCAGTTGGAACTTGGCGGCGATCCTACCGCGATGAATCTTCGGCACCGCTCGGAGTGGTCGCGGCTGAAGGTTGATCGTCATCCAGTGCGTGGACTCTCGCTGGGGAGGAAATAAGGCGGCCATCCTTGGGCGTTACGAGAGCTGTGGTCGCACAAAAAATGCTAGATGGTCCTAAGGGTGCGGGCTGTGTCAGGATGGTGGGGTCGTCGACGCTGAGCTGCCTGGCGTCGTACCCAAGGAGAAGAGGCTCGATGTTCGGGTTGGTGGTTCGGTTCGCCTTGCGACCCGGGGCGGCGGAGGGGTTCGACCGCCTGGTCGCAGAGACGTTGCCACAGATTGTGGCGTTGGAGCCTGGGACGCAGGTCTACGCGACGCATGCCGTTGAGGAAGATCCAGACGCACGGATCTTCTACGAGCTGTACCGGAGCCGCGAGGCGTTCGACGAGCATGAGCGCCAGGAGCACGTGATGCGGTTCCTCGCGGCGCGGGAGGAGTTCCTAGCTGCGCCGCCGCGGGTCGAGTTCCTTTCGCTGATCGACGACAAGGGCGTGACCGGGGGCGCGAAGTGACCGAGGCGTCCCCGACGCTGGGCGAACGCGTCGCGTACCACCGGAAGCGGCGTGGGCTGTCTCAGGTCGAGCTTGGGCGGCTGATCGGCCGGTCGGAGAGCTGGGTTTCGCAGGTCGAGCGGAACGCTCGCAAGGTCGACCGGATGTCGGTGTTGGAGCTGCTCGCCGACACCCTGAACGTTCCGGTGGCTGAACTCTCGCCGGGCGCGCCCGTTGAGGCGGTTGCCGATCCGGCGCCCTGGTGGTCGACGCTGCGCTTGGCGGTCACTGGCCACCCGGCGCTGGCCGCGCTGATTGCTCCGGGACCACCAGGCAGGAGCGCGACCGGCTCGGACGCGCGGGCGCGGGTCGACGGTGTGTGGGACCTAGTCCACGCGTCTAGGTACTCGGAAGTCGTGCCGACACTGGCCGCGCTGATCATCGATCTGGAGCAGGCGGTGCGGTCGGCGCCGTCCGGCGAGCGTGCCGGGATCGCTGCGGCGTTGGCCAGTGCCTATCAGGCGGTCGGCGCGGTGTTCGCGAAGGTGGATGACCTCGAAGCGGGCTGGTTGACAGCCGACCGCGCACTGTTCGCGGCCGAGCGCGCGGACGATCCGGCGCTGGTGGCGGCTGGTCAGTACCGGCTGGCGCAGACGTTGCTGAGCGCCGGTCGGCTCGACCAGGCCCGCCACGCGGCGACCGTCGGCGCGGACGCGCTTCGCCCGCGGTCGGCCGACCTCGGGAAACCGGCCACATCGGTGCTTGGCGCGCTCTGCCTGGTCCGGGCAGTCGTGGCCGCGCGATCCGGCGACCGGTCCGGCACCCGAGAGGCGATCGGCGAGGCCGAGAGGCTCGCGGCAACGGTCGGCGCCGGTCGCAACGATTTCAACACCGAGTTCGGACCGGCGAACGTTGCGATCCACGCGGTCGCGGTCGCGGTCGAGCTCGGTGACGCGGGCGAGGCCCTGGAACGGGCAGCCGACATTGACCTCGATGGGCTGTCGCCGGAACGGCGGGCGCGCTTCCTGATCGACGTCGCGCGAGCCAATGCGCAGCGTCGCGCCCGCGGCGAGGCAGTGACCGCACTGCTGGAGGCGGAGCGGATCGCGCCGGAGCAGATTCGCGACCATCCACGCGTGCGAGTGCTCGTGCGGGATCTGCTGCAGGGTCCGGACCGCCGCGACGACCTGGAGCTTCGCGGCCTAGCCGACCGCTGTGGCGTACCCGTGTGACTAGGTCGCACAAAAAATCCTAGGAAGGTCTAGACGGCACTAAGGGTGCTACCCCATACTTCGGGTGCGGGTCACCGGCTAAGTCGCTGAACCGCAACGAAAACGGCCCTCGGCTGGTGTTCCCGCACCAGCCGAGGGCCAAGGTCCGACCCCGGCCGAGTGTTCCCGCACCCGGCCAGGGTCTTGATCCGACCTGTGTAGGAGGTCAGACCCGTATGAAGCATGCCCTGAACACGGCCCCGTCGGCCGACAACCTCGCGGACGCGACGGCTGAGGCCGTCGAGAAGCTCGCGCGGGAGCTGGTGGAGCGGGGTTCTCAGTCGGGCGGTAGCAAGTGACCGCCTCTGTCGTGGTGGCCGGCCCGGATGTCCGGGCCGGCCGGCAGGCCGCCGCGTTGCGGGTGGCTGCCGAAGTCGTCGACCTGCTGGGCGGCGGCGCGCCGGGGGTGCATGTGTCGGTGCCGGCGCGGAAGACCGCGGTCGACCTGCATGTGTACGACCCCGATGAGGCTCGCCGCCTTGCCGCGCTGCTGCGCTACGCCGCCCGTCTGGAAGTGCCACTGTCGGCGCGCCCATTCGGCGACAGCGGCAGGGCGGTCAAGGTCGAAGCGGTCTTCACCCGCGCCGAGGTGGGTCTCGTGTTGTGGGCGGTGTTCACCGACCTCGACATGCTGGCCAGCCTCGCGTCGGACGAGTCGTCCGCGGACCTGGCCGACCGGGAGCCGACGCCCGGCGACCTGGCGGAGATCGACGCCGAATGGCCGCTGATCGACGCCGAACTTGCCGTGGTCGACGCCGAAGCCTCCCTCGCCGCCGGGTACGGCGGCCCCCTCGCCACCCTCCGTCTCGACACGGCCCACCGCCGGCTGGCGAGCGTCGCCACCGACTTCGAGCCTGCCGGGCCGGGCCGGTTCCGTCCCCGTCGTCACCCGCTACGGGGTGCGGCGTGACCACCCGGACCGTTTCCACGTGGCCGCCCGCGGTCGAGCTGACCGCCGCCGAGTTGGACGGTGCGCGGGCGATGCTCGCCCACTACGACGCCCCGGCCAGCCGGCGGGCGTTCGCACTCGGCCTGATGGCCGCCTCCATCGAGTCGACCCTGACCGGTGCGTACTCGCAGGACGCGGAAACGGTCAGCCTGCGCCGCGCCTTGGCGGTGGCCGCCGTGGTGGACGAGATCCCCGACCGGCGCACCGTGCTGACCGCCCGGCTTGCCGAGGCCGAGCGGTACGCCACCACCAGCACGACCGTGCCCGGTTGGTGGGCGGACCAGGCCACCAAGCTCCGCGCCGAACTCACCACGCTCGACACCCTGGAGGAGGACCAGTGAACGACCGTCTACACCGTCTGCGCCGTCTCCAGTGGGGGGTGCGGGTCGCCCTGACGTTGGGGGTGTCCGCGTCGATCGCGGCGAACGTGCTGCACGCCCAGCCGAGCATCGTGGGGCGGGTGATGTCGGCGTGGTCGCCGGTCGCCCTGCTGATCACGGTGGAGCTGATCTCCCGCGTTCCGGTTCACCGTCTCGTGCTGGCGTTCGTGGGCCGGGCGGCGACGGCGGCGGTGGCCGGCGTCGCGGCGTACGTCTCCTACTTCCACATGGTCAGCGTCGCCGCCCGCTACGGCGAGACCGCGATCTCCGCGCACCTGCTGCCGCTGTCGGTCGATGGCCTGGTGGTCGTCGCCTCGATCGCCCTGTTGGAGACCGGTGGCCGCATCCGCGCCGAACTCGACAACACCCAGCCCGCACCGTCGCCCGCGGGCGCGGTGGGTGCTGTGCTCGACCTGGCGCTCGACACCGTCACCGCCGCCGCCTTCACATCCACCCCCGACCCGACACCCACGCCAACCACGGAGCGCACCGCGAAGCGTGTGCCGGCCCGGACCGGCCGGACGCAGACGAGCACACCCCGCAACCCCGACCGCAAGCGCGCCCCTCAGCGGACCGACGCCGACCTGATCGCCGCGCTTCGCGACCTGCCCCGCGCCCCCGACGGCACGGTGCCGGTCCGCCGCGCCGCCGCCGCGCTCGGGATCGGCCACCAGCGCGCCACCCGGCTACTCGACACCGCCGGCCTGCGCACCCCGGCACCCACGCCGACCGTGAGCGACGTCCCGGCGGTGCCGGCGGCCCGTGAGCCGGTCGCCGCCTAACCAGCCCGACCAGCCCGTGTTCCCCGGGGCGCGGCGGTTCAGCCCGCCAAGACTCACCCGCCGCGCCCCGGTCCTGCCCCTCCGCATGGAAGGACCACCACCATCATGACGACTACAGACCCGTTCGGGCCGGGCGCCAGCCCCGACCCCGACGACGGGTGGACCGACCCCACCAGCCCGACCGACCCAGCCGACCCGACCGCCGGGCCGGGGGGTGAGGTCGTGGACCTGGCAGAGGCACGCGCCCGGCGCCCGGTCCCCGCCCCGCCCACCACCGACCCCGGCGACGATGGCGAGGACCGCGAGTCGGTCGCGGTCGAGCCGGCGCCGCTGGGCGTGCCGGTCGACCCGTCGGACGAGACGGCGGTGCCGGCGGGGCGGGTGCGTCCGGTGCGGGCGCCGATTGTCCCGGCCTGGCTGCGTTCCCGCGTCGCGGTCCGCACCGCCGCCCGCCAGACCTCCCGCAACGTCGGCTACGCCGCTGGCTTCCACGCCCTGCGCGCGCCGAAGTACGCGCTGCTGACGGTGTGGTGGGCGATGGTGGGCGGGTTCCGCCTCGTCGGGCGGCTGCTGCGGTGGGCGTCGGCGGAGGAGGGCAACTGGGCGTTGCGGCAGGACGCGGCCCGGCGCAACGACACCGCGGCATGGCTGCAGCTCGACCGCGCCCGCCAGCGTCAGTCCACGACCCGCTGGCCGATCCTCGGCATCAGCACCGTGTTGGTGCTGGTGGCCTACCTGGTGGTCTGGTTCGGCCCGTGGCCGTCGCTGGTCCGCCTCGCCGTGCTGGTTGGCACGGTGGTCGGTCTGGCGCGGTTGGGCCGCCCGGCGGACCGGCCGATTCTCGACCGTGTCACGAACGGCCCGGCCTATCGCAAGCTGACGGCGGAACTCGTCCGCCGCGCCCTGACCTCGATCGGCCTGGCCGGGATCAACTCCGCGGTGGCGAAGGACCCGGGGGCGATCTCGTTCCCGGTCGAGATCCACCGCGACGGCCCCGGCCACCTGGCCATCGTCGACCTGCCCTACGGCGTGGAAGCCGCCGAGGTCGTCGCCCGCCGCGGCCGGCTCGCTTCCGGCCTGCGCCTACCGCTCGACCAGGTCTGGCCTGAGCCGTCGCCGGGGCACACCGGGCGGCTGGCGCTGTGGGTGGGCCATGAGCCTGCGTCAAAGATGCGCCCCCCTGCCTGGCCGCTGATCCGGTCCGGCAAGGTCGACGTCTTCGAGCCGTTCGCGTTCGCGACCACCCCACGGATGACCACGGTCTGCGTGTCGCTGATGTTCCGCAACTGGCTGTTCGGCGGCCAGCCCGGCTCCGGCAAGACGTTCGCCCTGCGGCTACTCGTGGCCGCCGCCGCCCTCGACCCCCGGGCCGAGATCCGCGGCTACGAACTCAAGGGCGTCGGTGACTTCGCCGACTTCGAGCCGGTCCTTGCCGAGTACGGCAACGGCTTCGACGAGGCCACGATCGAGCGCGCCGCCGGGATGGTCGACTGGGTCTACGCCGAGTGCCAGCGCCGCTCCGAGCGGATCGACTACTACCGCGCCCGCGGCATGGCCCCCGAAGGCAAAGTCACTCCACAGCTCGCCTCCCTCAAGGGCTCCGGGCTGCACCCGCTCGTGGTCTTCATCGACGAAGCACAGGAACTGTTCGTGTCCCGCTGGGGCAAGGCGGCAGGGGAGACCCTGGAGCGGGCGATCAAGCTGGGCCGCGCCCTCGGAGTGATCATCCTGCTGGGTACCCAGATCCCCGACAAGGACAGCCTGCCGACGGGGATCACCCGCAACGTCAACTCGCGGTTCTGCCTGTCGGTGGCGGACCAGACCGCGAACGACATGATCCTGGGGACGTCGGCGTACAAGAACGGCTACCGGGCCACCGTGTTCGAGCCGGTCACCGAAGCCGGCTGGGGCATCCTCGCAGGGTTCGGCAAGCCCGGCGCCGACCGGTCGTTCTACGTCGCCGGACCGGACCTGGTCCGCGTCGTCGCCCGTGCGGTCGAGCTCCGCGCCGAGGCTGGCACCCTGCCGACCCCGGCGGAGCGGACCCGCACTACCGAGGTTCTCGATGTGCTCGCCGACGTGGCCGCGGTCTGGCCGCTGGGCGAGGACAAGGTCTGGAACGACACCCTGTGCAGCCTGCTCGCCGAGCACCGTCCCGACGCCTACACCGGGTGGAAGCCAGCCCAGCTCACCGCCGCCCTCACCCCCCACGGGATCACCGTCGGGCAGATCTGGGGCACCGACCCGGCCACCGGCAAGGGCGGCAACCGCCGCGGCGTCACCCACGCCGACATCCTCACCGCGATCACTGAGCGTGAGCGGAAGCGGAGCGGCTAACCCGCCCCGGCGGGTCGCTAGGTCTAGCGGCCACCCCCGCTAGACCTAGCACCCCCGCTAGCACCCCCCACCAACCCCCGCCAGCCCACTAGTGGCTAGCACCCCCCGGCCAAACGCGCCCAAAAACAGCCCTGGAGGCCCTCCGTGACCCCCGACCCGAGCTTGCTCGTCCCGCTCGCCCTGCCCCTGCTGATCGTCACTGTCGGTTACGGGGTTCTGTGCTGGATCCGGCCGTTCCGCCCCTGCCGCCACTGCGCCGGCACCACCCGCACCACCGGCCGGTTCACCGGACGGCCCCGTCCGTGCCGCCACTGCGACCACACCGGCCTGACCCTGCGCGCCGGCCGTCGCGCCACCAACGCCCTGCGCCGCCTCCGCTAGCCCGGGAGCCCTGCTATGACCGCCGTCCTGTTCGCCCTGGCCGCCGCCGCGCTCTGGCCGACCCTGCGCCGCGCCCTGGCCCGCCTCGCCGCCACCACCCGCACCGCCACCACCCGCGCGGCCCGGCTCGCCCTCACCGTTGCCGGCGGCTACCCGCTGCACCACCAGCCCGCCGCCATCGCCCTGACCGCCGCCCTCGCCGTACTCACCCTGGCCGGGATCGCCGTCGTCGGCGGCCACCTCCGCCGCTAGATCCGCCCGGGGCGCGGCGCCACTCCGCCAAGAACGTCGCCGCGCCCCGGCCCTCACCCGCCCGACAAGAACAAGCAAGGGAGTACCCATCATGGCCCGCTACCGGTGCGGCGACTGCGGCGCAGTCTCGGACAACGTCACCACCCAGGCCGAAGCAGACGAGCTGTTGGCCACCCATCAGCGCTACTTCTGCCGGCCCGCCCAGCCCACCCGCGACACCTCCGCCCAGCCCGCGCCACAGCGCGCCCGCCGGTAGGCCGACGCAGATGTTCCTGGACCCCGCTGGCACCCGCTACGGCATCCCGACCTGGCCGTGGCGGATGACCCCCGACCATCTCGCCACCCGCGGCCAGCTCGCCGCGATGGGCCTACGCCCGACCGGCGACCCGGTCGCCCAACTGATGTGGCGCTCCCGGCGGGCGGCCAGCGGGGTCCGGACCGCCGCGCTCTACCACCTCGCCGACACCGTCCTACGCACCCCGCCCGCCCCGGGCCGGCTCGCCCAACTCGCCGCCGCCCGCGCCCGCCGCCGCCTCTGCCCCGGCTGCGGCGCGGATGCCGGCTACGTCATCCCCGCCCGGCTGGGCGTCTGCCTCGACTGCCACGACCGGACGGGGCTGGCCGCATGACCACCCCGCCCTGTGCCGTCTGCGGCGCTCCCGGCCGGCTCTACGCCGCGGGCTGGCGCTGCGAGGCCCACCGACCCCGCCGCGTCGACTACACCGCCGCCCGACTCCTACCCGCCGGCCCCGCCGCCCGGCCACCAGCCACCCCGACGCCGACCGAGGCCGGGCGGTCGGAGTTCGCATCCGGCCCGGGCAGCCTCGCCCCCTGCCGCGCCTGCGGCATCGCCACGTTCCGCCGCCACGACGGCGCACCACTGCACCTCACCTGCCCAACCCCACCAGCCCCCGCCGCCCCGGCCGCATCCCACGAACGGACTCGACCTATGGCCACCCCTGCCAGCCCGCCCGGCGGGTTCACCGTCACCTGCCCCGCCTGCCCGGACCTCGCCATCGCCGCGGCGAGCGAGACCGAGGCCGTCACCGCGGCCGGCAGCCATGACGACGCCCGCCACGGCGGGCGACCCACCGCCGAAACCCACCCCGCGCCACCCTCAGATCGGCTGGCCGTCGCCCGCGGCTATGCCACCGCCGGGTGGCGGGTGTTCGTCCTAGGCCGTTCCAAGCGGCCCGTGGCCAACTGCCAGCCCTGCAAGGCCGTCGCCCCCGACCACGACCACGACCGCGAAGTCTGCGACTGTCTGACCTGCCACGGCTTCTACGCGGCCACCACCGACCCCACCCGCATCGCCGCGATGCTCGCCGCCATCCCTGACGGGCTGGTCGCCATCCGGACCGGGGCGACGTCCGGGCTGGTGATCGTCGACATCGACCCCGCCCACGGCGGCGAGCTCGACCGCGCGCTCATGACGCCCACCGCAACGGTGGCCACCGGCGGCGGGGGCTGGCACCTCTACTACACCCACCCCGGAAAGCCCGTCCCATCCCGGCCATTGCCGGGGCATCCGGGGGTCGACATCAAAGCCGACGGCGGCTACGTCGTCGCCCCGCCCTCGATCCACCCGGCCACCCGGCGCCCCTACCGCTGGGCGGGTGGCCGGGCAGTGGGGGAGATGCCCCCGCCCCTTCTCGAGGTCTGCCTGTCCCAGCCCGACCCGCCGACCCCAGCCCCGGCGGCACCGCACCCCGCCCCGCCAGCCTCGCCCGCCGGGCAAGGGGGCGGGGGCATCTCTCACCCCGATCTGCTGCTGGCCGCGCATCTGGCCGCGGTCGCCCGCGCCCCGCAAGGACGGCGCCGCACCACCCTCTACGGCGCCGCCCGCGGCGCCGCCCGGATGGTCGCCGCCGACGCCCTCACCTGCCGCGCCGCACTCGACGCGCTCACCCGCGCCGGACTGGCCGCCGGCCAGACCGCACGCGAGACCCGCGCCGCGATCGAAGGCGGCTTCCGCGACGAAGCCGTCGCGATCCAGCCCTGACCGACGCCCTGAGACGGCCTGAGACCGCCAGGCCCTACCTCACCACACCAGCCCATCCGAAAACGGGCCCCTATGGCCGTCTCAGGGCCACGCCAAACCGTCACCAACACATCCGAACCATCACCTACCACCGCAGACCACCTCACCCACGGCAGGCCGTCCACGGCCCGCACAACCCCCGCCGCGCCACCGAAGGGAGACCCGCCATGACCGGGCAGCACCCCGAGGCCGCCACCGCCCACCCCCTGCACCCCGCCGCCCCGGCGGCCGACCCCGACGACGGCCCGCCGTGGGAACTCCCCGTACCCCTCGGCACCGCGCCCCCACCACCCGGCTTCCCGGTCGACGTCTACCCCGGCTGGCTCGCCGACTACGTCCGCGCCGTCGCGACGTTCACTCAGACCGACCCCGCCATGGCCGGCGCCGTCGCCCTCGCCGTCCTATCCACCTGCGCCGGCGGCCGACTCGAAGTGGAACCCCGACCGGGCTGGCGCGAACCGGTCAACCTGTTCCTCGCCGTCGTCGCCGACCCCGGCGAACGCAAAAGCCCCGTCCACGGCGCCCTGACCGCCCCGCTCCTCGCCGCTGAACACACCCTCGCCGCCCGCGTCGAACCGGTCGCCAAGGAAAACGCGGCCCTACGCGACATCGCCGGACGCGCCGCGGAACAGGCCAAGAACGTCGCCGCCCGAGCCGACAACGACCGGCGCGCCGATCTCACCGCCGAGGCCGTCGTCGCCGCCCTCGCCGCCGAGGCCGTCACCGTGCCGTCGCTGCCGCGGCTGTTCGCCGACGACGCCACCCCCGAAGCCCTCACCTCGCTCATGGCCGACAACGGCGGACGCATGGCCCTGATCTCCGACGAGGGAGGCATCTTCGACACCCTCGCCGGCCGGTTCTCCGCCGCCCCCAACCTCGACCCCTACCTGAAAGGCCACGCCGGACGGCCCATGCGCGTCGACCGCAAAGGACGCGACGCCGAATTCATCCCCCGCCCCGCCCTCACCGTCGGCGTCATGATCCAACCATCGGTGCTCCGGAAGTTCGGCGCAGACGCCGACCTATCCGGCCGCGGCCTAGTCGCCCGGTTCCTGTTCGTCCTGCCCGCCTCGCTCGCGGGCTGGCGCGACGTCAACTCCCCACCCATCCCAGACCACATCACCGACACCTACGCCCGCACCATTCACGGCCTGGCCGCCACCCTCGCCGAATGGGAAGACCCCGCCGTCATCACCCTCACCCCCGACGCCGACACGATTCGCACCGCCCACGCCGAGCACGTCGAAAACCAGCTCCGCCCCGGCGGCGAATACCACGCCATGCGCGAATGGGCCAACAAACTCCCCGGAACCACCCTACGCATCGCCGGACTGCTCCACATGGCCCACCACCCCGGCGACGGCTGGCGCCACCCCATCGACGCCGAACAAATGCGCGGCGCCGTCCATCTCGCCGACGCCCTCGCCGCCCATTACCGCACCGCCCTACACACCGTCACCACCGACCCCGCCCACACCGCCGCCGCCCGCACCCTGCGATTCCTCGCCCGCGAACAGATGACCGGCTTCACCCGCCGCGAACTCCACCGCCGCCTCATCCGCCAGCTCCCCACCGCCGCCGACGTCACCGCCGCCCTCGACGTCCTCGCCACCTACGGCTGGACCCGACCCCGCCCCGACGGACGCCACCAACTCCACCCCCGCGCCGCCGACCTACTCACAGCCGTTGACACGTTGACAACCAACATCAACGGCGCCTTTACCGCAGGTCACGGCCCCACAACCCCCGTCGACACCCCCCGATGACAGCCGTTGACGGCGTTGACACCCACCCACCACGGCGCCCGCGCTGTCAACACCGTCAACAACCGTCACCAACCCCCGATGACGGACCTACACCCGCCCCGACCAGCACGAACAGGCCCCGACAGCCCGATTGTCAACGTGTCAACGCCCAGCCGCGCCCCCGGCTGTCTACACCCCCCGGAGCACGCATGGACACCGCGCCCCCTCCCACGCCCAAGCTCCTGCTCACCGTCGAAGAAGCCGCCGACGCCCTCGGGATCGGCCGCACCACCACCTTCGCCCTCATCCGCCAAGGCGCCCTCGCCTCCGTCCGCATCGGACGCCTACGCCGCGTCCGCACGGCCGACCTCGCCACCTACACCGCCAGCCTCACCCCCGCCGCCTGAAAAGGACGACCCATGCCCCGAAAGCGAAAGGAAGGCACCCGCGCCCCCAACGGCGCCGCCTCCATCTACGAAGGAAACGACGGCCGCTGGCACGGCCGCGTCACAATGGGCGTCCGCGACAACGGCACACCCGACCGCCGCCACGTCAGCGCCAAAACAGAAACCGAGGTCATCACGAAAGTCCGCAAGCTGGAGCGCGACCGCGACGAGGGCGCGGTAAGGAAGCCGGGGAAGCCGTGGACCGTCGAGCAGTGGCTAAATCACTGGATCGAGAACATCGTGCCCGGGACGGTGAAGGACAACACGCTGGCGGGCTACCGCGTCGCGGTCCGCGTTCACCTGAACCCGGGAGTGGGGAAACACCGGATCGACCGGCTTGAGCCTGAACACCTGGAGCGCTTGTACGCGAAGATGATGCGAAACGGCAGCAAGCCCGCTACGGCCCACCAGGCGCACCGCACCATTAAGACCGCGCTCAATGAGGCGAAGCGCCGGAAGCGGATAACGGAGAACCCGGCGACTCTCGCCAAGCCTCCGGCTGTCGTCGAAGAAGAGATCGAACCCTACGATGTCGCGGCGATCAAACGGCTTATGGATGCCGCTGCCAAGCGACGTAACAGCGCACGATGGGCGATCGCGCTTGCGCTCGGTCTGCGCCAGGGCGAGACCCTTGGGCTAAAATGGGCGGACGTCGACCTAGAACAGGGTGCGCTACGGGTGCGTCGCAACAGGCTGAGGCCGAAATGGTCCCACGGCTGCGGCGGGACGTGTGGCAAGAAGCATGGTGGCTACTGCCCACGGCGCATCGCGCTCCGCCCCGAGACCGACGACACGAAATCCAGGGCTGGAAAGCGGACGATCGGGTTGCCGGACGAGCTGGTCGCCCTGCTTCGTGCCCACCAGGTAGAGCAGGCGCGCGAACGAGACATGGCCGCCGATATATGGACCAACGCGGGATGGCTGTTTGCAACCCCGACCGGCGGCGCGACGAATCCCCGCACGGACTACTCCGAATGGAAGCGACTGCTGGCGGCGGCCGGTCTGCGTGACGCCAGGCTGCACGACGCCAGGCATACCGCGGCCACTGTTCTGCTCCTGCTTGGAGTGCCAGACCGCGCGGTCATGTCGATCATGGGTTGGTCGAGCACCACCATGGCCGCCCGGTACCAACACCTGACCGCCCCGATACGTCGAGACATCGCCCAGCGGGTTGGATCGCTGCTCTGGGCGCCTAATGAGACCAAGATTGAGACTAGATGATATTGGCCGGCCTCGGACGTGTCGTCCGGGGTCGGCCTTTGTGCTGCTCAGGGGCGGTGGAGGTGGGATTTGAACCCACGGAGGGGTTGCCCCCTCACACGCTTTCGAGGCGTGCGCCCTCGGCCACTAGGCGACTCCACCGCAGGTGAGCTTACTCGACGATGCGAACAGGTGGGGCAGAGGGCTTGGGTGCGGGCGCGCTGGTCAGCCGCGGGGTTGGCGGTCGGTGCGGCGAGTGGCGAAGAAGGCGGCGAGGAGGGCCGAGCACTCCTCGGCGGCGACGCCGCCGATCACTTCGGGGCGGTGGTTGAGCCGCCGGTCGCGGACGACGTCCCACAGGGAGCCGACGGCACCGGCCTTGTCGTCGGTGGCGCCGTAGACGAGTCGGGCGACACGGGCGAGAACCAGCGCGCCCGCGCACATGGTGCAGGGCTCCAGTGTCACGACCAGCGTGGCCCCGGTGAGGCGCCATTCGCCCACCGCCGCGGCGGCCGCACGCAGCGCGATGACCTCTGCATGCCCGGTCGGGTCGCCGGTGGCTTCCCGGACGTTGTGGCCGCGGCCGAGCAGGGTGCCGTCGGCGCCGATCACGACGGCGCCGACCGGCACGTCGCCGCCCTCGGGGGCGCGGGCCGCCTCAGCGAGCGCGAGCCGCATCGACGCGAGGTCGCGCTCAGCGGCGGTGCCGGAGGCGGCGGTCAGTCGGGCACCTCGTCGAAGATCTCGCCTGCTCCGGCGCGCTCGCTGATAACCGCGGCGACGTCCGCCGGCAGCATGCCCTCCTCTGCTATCAGGGCGGCCAGAGCGCCCGCCGACGTGCCGAGATCGTCGAGCAGGTCGAGGTCGCCGATCGGATGGGCGTGCCGCAACACGGCCTCGTCGTCCTCATCCCCATCCCCGCGCGGCGCGGGGATGGGCAGCGCGTCGGCCAACAGCGCCTCTGCCAGGTCGGAGGTCGTCAGTACCCGCCGGTCCGAGAGAAAGACCCGTGGGTCGGACGAGTCCTCGTCGATGCGGATGATCGCCAGGTACTCGTCGTCCTCCTCGACGAAGGCGACGACGAGACCGTCGCCGAGATCACGCATCGCGTCTGTCAGCGCGTCGAGGTCTTCGAGCTCGGTGGGGTCGAGGTCGTAAGCCCGCCACCCGTCGTCGTCGCGGGCGATCGCGACGGCCTTGGTGCTCACCGTGGTGTCCTCACATCGTCAAGCCAGTTCGTACATCGTCATGTCAGTCCGTGGCGCCGGATCCACGCGCCTTGACCTGAGATTCTCGCGCCGTGCGGGTCGTCCGGTGCGCGGGATCACCTTTCCCGCCCCATCGGCGTAGCCGGGGGCCGGTGGCCGGTCAAGGGAGCTGGTAGCGAGGCTATTCCGCGCGCGGACGACACCCACCGGCCCCCCGGGTCGACCTGGGCCAAGGCCGCCCTCATCATGTAGACAGGCCGCGGCCAGGTTGTCGGGTGCCGCCAGCTCAACGATCTCGTCGGCCTCTGACCACGGCTGGCCTCAGCCATATGCATCGACCAGAGACATGTCCCGTCGGGTGCGTCACTACTCGATGGTGGTGCCGTTGGCGGCCGGCCCGTTCCGATCATTCACTGACCCAGACCAGGACAGGCCCCAGCCATATGTATCGACTCGCGACAGGGTGTGACGGGCGCGGAGCGTCCCGGGCCTCCCGGATCGCCGACCTGCCGGCGCGTCGTCGTCGATCCGGCAGGAACCTCGTCGCCGATCCGGCAGGGATCCCGGGTAGGGCGCCCCAACGCCCCAGCGCGCGGTAAGAATCGCGATGATGACTCCGTTGCCGCGCCGCCTCTCCGCGAGGACCAAGGCGGCGCTTGCCGTCGAGCGGCTGGCCTCTGAGACGTCTCGCCGGCTTGGTAAGGGCTCCGGCGAGATGATCGGCGGCAAGCTCGCCCTACAGATCTCACCGCGCGCCCTTGCCGAGGTCGGCAAGGGCAGGCCGATCGCCTGCGTGTCCGCGACGAACGGCAAGACGACCACCACCCGGCTGTTGGCCAGGGCGCTCGGCACGCTCGGCCCGGTCAAGTCGAACAGCGGCGGCGCGAACATGGCGCCCGGCGTGCTGGCGGCGCTTTCTCGCCCGCCCTATGACGCCGCCGCCGCGCTCGAGGTCGACGAGATCTGGCTGCCGAAGGTCGCCCGTGAGGTCCAGCCGCGCGTGGTGCTGCTGCTCAACATCAGCCGTGACCAGCTGGACCGCTCCAACGAGACGCGGCGCATCGCCGCCATCTGGCGCGACCTGGGGGAGGAGCTCGAGGACTGCACGGTCGTGGCCAACGTCGACGACCCGCTGGTGACCTGGGCCGCGATGTCCTGGTCGAAGCAGGTCTGGGTGTCGGTCGGGCAGAACTGGACCGCGGACGCGATGGTCTGCCCGCAGTGCGCCAAGCTGCTGCACCGCAACGAGACCGGTTGGTGGTCGGAGTGCGGGCTGGCCAGGCCCGAGCCGATCGTCGCGGTGACGGGCCCTGACGAGATCATGTGGTTCGGCCACACGATCAAGGCGTCGATCGGCCTGCCGGGGCGGGTCAACCTGGGCAACGCCACGATGGCGGCGGCGGCGGCCCGGCAGTTCGGCGTCCAGGTGGAGGACGCGCTGGCCGCGATGACCGATCTCGGTGACGTGCAGGGCCGCTACCAGGAGGTACTGCTCGGGTCGGCGGCGCGGCGCGCCCGCATGCTGCTGGCCAAGAATCCCGCGGGCTGGGTCGAGATGATGGAACTGATCAACTCGACGTCCCCGCGCAGCCTGATCGTCGACTTCAACTCGCAGACGGCTGACGGCCGCGACCCGTCGTGGATCTGGGATGTGCCGTTCGAGCGGCTCGCAGGCCGCCCCGTGCTCGTCACCGGGGAGCGCAAGGAGGACATGAGCGTGCGGCTGGCCTACGCCGGCGTCCTACACTCGGTGCACCAGGACGCCGAGGCCGCGGCCGATGCCGCCACCGAGCCCGTGCTGGACGTCGTCGCGAACTACACCGCGTTCCGGGACCTGCTGGTCCGGACCGCGCCCGCGCCGCGCCGCCCGCGGGCGGCGCTGCCCGCGCCCGCGCGTGGAGGCGCCAGGTGAGCCTGTTCGAGCCGGAGCCACGCCGTCCGCGCGACCCTGGGTCGCCGCCGGACGTCACCCAGCCGCTCTACCCGCCGCCCGGGACCTACCCGTCCGGCCCGTCCGGGACCTACCCGTCCGGCCCGTCCGGGACCTACCCGCCGGACGATCAGTACCCCGGACGGCCGGCACAGCCGGTTCAGCCGGGGCGACGTCCGCCCTACCCGGACGAGCGCCAACCCCTCGAGCCCCATCCCCTTCAGTACCCGCCGCAGCGGTATACGCCGCCGCAGATCCCGGAACGGCGGCTCTTCCAGCCGCCATCGCAACCGTCGGCCCCGGGGAGCCGGCTGCCCGAGCGGCTGCCGGACCCGTTCGAACGCCGGCTGGCGGAACGGCAGCCCGATCCGGCCGGCGCGACGGCGACCCGGGAGTCGACCACTCGGATCGCGCTGATCTATCCCGAGCTGCTCGGCACCTACGGTGACGGTGGCAACGCGATCGTGCTCACCCAGCGGCTGCGCTGGCGCGGCCTGTCCGCCGAGGTCGTCAGCGTGCCGGCAGGCGAGCCGGTACCGGCCGGATGTGACATCTACCTGCTGGGCGGCGGCGAGGACGAGCCGCAGACACTCGCGGCCGAGGGCCTGCGGCGTAACAAGGCGATCGAGCGGGCCGTCGCCGGCGGCGCGGTGGTGCTGGCCGTCTGCGCCGGCTACCAGGTCGTCGGCGAGAGCTTCCCGGCCGGCGGTCAGATCCACGACGGGATGGGGCTGGTAGGCGTCGAGACCAGGCGCTCGTTCGACCCTCCGGACGCGCCGCTGCCACCGCGCGTCGTGGGCGACATCGTCGTCGAACCCGACCCGTCACTCGGTCTGCCGACCGTGCTCGGTTACGAGAATCATGGCGGCCGGACGAGGCCGCTGCCGGGCGCCGGTGGGTTTCCCTTCGGCCGGGTGCTGCTTGGCCTGGGCAACGGCGTCCCCGAGGGCACGGACGGCAGGATCGACGGCAGAGTGATCGGCACGTACCTGCACGGCCCGGTCCTGGCGCAGAATCCGGCGCTGGCCGACCTGATGCTGACCTGGGTACACGGCTCGCTGCCGCGTCTTCCCGGCCCGCCGGAGGTCGAGGCATTGCGGGCCGCGCGCATCCGCGCCCTGCAGGTCGGCTGAGCGTCCGCCGCGAAGCCAGCCAAAGGCCGCGCGACTGTGGCGAAGCCGCGCGCGGCCGGAGGCGCCCAGCAGACACAGCCAAAGGCCGCGCGATCGTGGCGAAGCCGCGCGCGGCCGGAGGCGCCCAGCAGACACAGCCAAAGGCCGCGCGATCGTGGCGAAGCCGCGCGCGGCCGGAGGCGCCAGCAGACACGAGTGGGGTGAGGAAGGCAAAGGAGTCGGGCCGCGGGCCCCGTCCGTTCGGCGAGATGCCATCGAGATGCCATCAAGGCATCGTCAGGCGAGATGCCTGGCCGAAACGGGCGCCATCGTGGTGTCAGGTGTGGTTCGGTTGGGGGCGTGGCCGCCAATCCGCTCACCGCATGGTGGGGCAAGCACCGCAAGGCAGCCGTCATCGCTGTCGTTGCGATCTTTGTGCTCTATCTCTTCGCGCACGGCAGCGGCTCGGCTAAGACCTCGGAGAAGGACATGCCGTCCCGGTACGAGTCCAAAGGCCGCGTACTGCTCGTGCATGCCAAGCGGAACTCCAAGAAGGCGGTTCCGCTTGTGCTTGTTCTGCCGGACAACAACACCAAGACGAAGGTGTTCGAAACGGACAGCGGCGCGTCGAAACTGGCCGACCGGAAGAACTTCGCGCTCGTCTACCCCGAGCCGGTCGCCGGCGAGTGGCAGGTGGACTCAGCCGGACCCGACGCGCAGTACCTGATGGACATCGTCACGTACATGTCCGAGGACTGGACGGCGATCGATCCGAAGCGGGTCTACATCTGGGGCCTCGGTGAGGGCGCCCGGCTCGCGCTGGCCCTCGCCTGCGCGAACCCCACGAAGTTCGCGGCGGTGGGCGTCGTGGGCCAGTTCGACCCCGATCCGGGTCCGAACTGCCCTGACCAGGTGCCGACCGACCGCGAGCGACAGGCCTCGTGGGACGACGACCTCTCCGGCAACCTGTGGAGCTTCTCGCAGAACAAGTCCCGCTAGTGATCCTGGGGACAACGGCCGCCGGGTGTGCGAAGGAAGATCATTTTCGCACACCCTTTGGCCCTCTAGCGGCCAGGTTCGGATCGGCGACCGGAGCGGTCCAGGAAGACCGCGACCGGAGCGGTCCAGGAGACCCGACCAAAGCGAGCTACTGCCGCGCCGCCCCGTCCGCGACGATTCATGATCGCCGCGGACGTGTTGTCGCGGTCGCGATTTGGCCCGATTCACGACTACGGCGACACGGTCGTGGTGATCTACCAGTCGCGTGCTGGTGAAGCGAACGCTGGTGACGGCGGCTCTAGGAGACGCGATCAGAGCGGGCCAGGCGACCCAGAGTGGGCCGGCGAGCATGCGGGCCTGGCCACCGGCGGCCTCCCACGACGGACTGACTGACCGAGGCCAGCCGCCCGCCCCGTCGGCGGGGGGGTTTCCGACGGGGCGGGCGGGGCTGGGTGCCCGGGCGGTCGTGTGACGTCCCGGGCCATCCGCGGGCCGGGCGAACCCAGCCGGCGGAAGTCTGATGTTGGTGTCTCGTTGGCCGCGGGCGCCGCCCCGCCGGATGGGGGGAGATCCGGTGGGGCGGCGTCGCGTTGTTCGGCCCGGAGCCGTGGGGGCAGCCAGCCGGGCCGCCGCCGCCGAGGGGGTTCGGACGGCGGGTGGTCCGCTGGCGGAATCGAGGGCGGGAGGGGGAAGCCCTTGATGCCACCAGCGGACGTCCTGGGTGGCGCGGCCAAGGGGCGAGGGCCACGCCGGCTGCTATGCGGAGAGTCCTGGGGGTCTGGGAATGCCTGAGGAAAGGCACGATGCGTCGAAGGAGACGGGCCACCATGGCCGCTGTCGCATCCAGCCGCAACTTACCGCCGCCGGTACGGATGGCGGACGCGTCGCTGGGTCGCTGCCTGGTCGGGCATCACCGAGCGTCGAAGGCTTTGGAAACTCTGAGAGCGACGGTTCCACCGGCTTCGCCGACGGTTGGAGCCAGCCAGGCGGTCAGGCCGTGTCCGCGAACCCGGAGGGGAGTGGGTTCGAGGAAGGACCCCGCGAACGGGGCAGCCGAACCTGGCCGAACGTCGCCGCTCAAGGAGTGAGCCCTCCTCGCCCGCCGCGCCCCGCTACAGGACGCGGCCGACGTTGTAGCTCGTGCTCCAGATCGTCTGCAGCTGCACGACCGAGCCGGAGTGCGGCGCGGCCCACATCTTCCCGTCGCCGGCGTAGATGCCGACGTGGTAGATGTCACCTGGCGTGCCGAAGAAGATCAGGTCGCCGACTTCCTTGTGCGCCTGGTCGACGTGGAGCGAGGCCTCGTACTGCGCCTCCGCCGTCCTCGGCAGGCTGCGGCCGAGCTGCCGGAAGACGTACTGCACCAGGCTGGAGCAGTCGAACGAGTCCGGCCCGTTGGCGCCGTAGACGTAGGGCTTGCCGGCCTGCAGCGACGCGAGGTAGACGGCCTTCTCACCCAGRTCGCCGTTYGACGGGGCGTTGAYCGTGACGCCCCGGCTSGSCGARGGGGCCGGCCGYTCSGCGACGTTCACCGTGCCGACGTTGTCGGCGGTGGCGGACTGCAGTGCGTCGGTGCCGTCGAAGACCGCGGTGATCTGGGTCGTGGTCAGCACCCGCGCGGTGTACGAGGTGTACCCGTCGTTGTTCGTCTGCAGGTGCAGGAAGGTCGCGAAGCCGGTCGGTAGCTTGACCTGGACCTTGACCAGCTGGTTGGCCAGCGGCTGGTTGGTGTCCTTGTTGGTCAGCTTGAAGCCGATTTCGACCGGCTGGTCCGAGTAGACGGTGACGTCGGGGTTCGTGATGAACAGGTCGACGTCGGCCTTCGCGGTCAGCGTCGGCGCGGCCAGGTCGGACGCCGTGTCGGTGCCGTCGGCGCCAAGGGTGGACGCGAGGCTCACCGGGCGGACGTCGGTGCCAGAGCCGCCCATCGACCCGGAGCCGAAGGCGCTGGCGAGGCTGAGGCCGGTGGTGACGGAGCCGTCATCTCCGAACGCGTCCGCCGAGGTGTCGGCYGCCGGGGCGCAGCCGGCGAGGGCGATGCCGGACATCGCGATCGCACCGGTGGTAGCCGCGGCGACCGCGGTACGACCTCGGACCTTTGCCACCACGGTCAGACCGCGGTGACGACCCCTGCTGGTATCAGGCAGGGTGTCGGTATCCCACTGTACGGAGGGCGCGGACAAGTGTGGTCCTTCCCGTACGCCTGCGAGGTGAGCTGTCGGGTTCGGGCTGGGCTGCCCGGCCCTCGCGCAGCAAGCACGCGATGGGCTTCACCCCAAGGCCCGCGCCGGAGGGGGCGCTGGCCGGTACTGCGAGGTGGGTCCCCCGCTCCTGCCCGAGGTGACGACTCGGAGGGGACACCGGGACCGCGGGCAGGATTCGGCGTTCGGTCCGGTGCTGAGCCTGACGTCGTGAACAAGACTAGTCCACTGGGATGATGACGATAAGCGTGGGTACCCCCCATAAGCCTGATTTCTGCGAACCGTCGGTTCCGAGGACCGAGGCTGCCGTCATGGCAGGGGTCGCCGAGGGTAGCCATCCACCCGTAACCATCGCAACTGACTAGGTCGTGCCGATCCATCGGGTACTCCACGTAGCTTGAACACTACGCGCAGATCCGGCCTTGCGGGCGGAGGACTACAGTCGGCACACGATGTGTGTCTAGTCCGGGGGCGCCATGGACGCCCGCACCCCTATGACGAGTGGGCCTATCCAACGGTTCGAGCAGGCTTCGCCGGGTCGATGGGGCCGTCTGGGCATTAGGTCCTAGTCGTTGGGACTAAAATCCCATTGTGATTAGCGCAAAACCTAACCGTTCCCCGTTGCGTCGAGATAGTTACTTACGGTCGTTAGGGCGGCGGGCGGGGAGCGCGTCTGGTGATGAAGCCGGCGCGGTCAAGCACCTGAAGCTCGATCGCCAGCTCGATGACCTCCCGGGGAAGGGTCCGGTAGGTGGCCTGCATGGCCTCGACCGCGGCCCTGGCCCGCTCGGCGAGCTCGTCGAGCGCGTGCTGGCGCTGGCGCATCCGAGCGCGCTCCTCCTGGATGGTGCGCACCGTCTCTTCCTGCCACCGACGGGTAAGCAGCAGGTGTTCGCTCGCGTCGGCCGCCTGGCGCTTGGCCTCCTCCAGACGGCCGAGCAACTGGTCGAGCAGTTCGAGCCGGCCGGCAAGCTCCGCGATGAGGTCGCCACGAGCGATCGCGGCGATCCCTCGGTCTTCCTCTCGGTCATCTGGCGGTAGGGGATCTACCGAACCGTCAGCACCGACCGACGGCAGCGGGACGGGTGAGAAGTCAGACTCGGGGTCAGGATCCGGCCCGCCCGCGTCGTGCGGCCCCGGGTGCCCGTCGTAGACATACGTGTAGCCCTCGTACGCCTGCTCCTCGTAGCCCTCGTACGTCTGCTCCTGGTAGGCGGACACGGTCCACGGGACGTCGTCCGGACCCTCTTGGCCGGCGGCCTCCGAGCTGGGCTCCCAGACCTCTCCGATCGCTGGCCTCCCAGATCGGCTCCCAGACCTCCCCGATCGGCTTCGCCAATCGGGCAGGAACCCCGGATCCGGCAGGGACCCTGTCGCCAATCGGGCAGGGACCCCGGATCCGGCGGGAAGCCCGTCGCCGATCTGAGGGGGAACCCAGGCGCCCTCCGAGCCACCAGTGACGTCCGCGGCGGCCATCCCCTCGGGCTCGGCCACCCACTCAGATCCGGCCACCCACTCGGGCCCAGGCAGGCCGTCGGGCTCGGCGGCGGCCTGGGACCCGATGGGCCAGTCAGGCCAGAGTGTGCTCTCGGACCTGGTGGGATCGACCGCGGGTGGCTCCTCCCGCCCGGCCAGGTCCACGACCGGAATGCCGCCCTCGTCGAGGCCCGGATGGTCAGCCGGAGGAGCGTCACCGGGCGCGGGCATGCCGGGCAGCGCCAGTTCAGGCACGGTGGCGTGGACGTACACGCCGGGTGACTCGGCCCGCTGCCCCCCGGCGTCGGCAAGGCTCCGCGGCCCGGTCGGGCTGGGCGAGCTGGCGAGGCTGCGCCGGCCGCTTACATCCGCCACGGTAGGTAACGGTAGCCGAGCCCTCTCAGTGAGGGGCCCATATACGCCGGCAGCGATCGTTATGAAGCCGGAAGCGGTGGGCTTTGTGTCGGCTCGGGTGCCGTTACTGGACTAGTCCGGGCTATTCGCTGTCTGTGCCCGGTCGAGACGGTGGCTAGTCACCAGGTGGTTAGCCGGGGCGGCTGGGGGCCTGGCGGAGATCAGCGGGTCCGGATGGCCGGGCAGGTCAGGCAGATCCGCGGCATGACGTAGGCCGCGGCTCCAGCCGCCTTCGGCGATTTCGCTGCTGGCATCCAGCACGGCCCAGTCGATCACGTCGTCTACTCCGACGGCGACCGTTCGTCCCATCCGGATGTGCGCGAGGTCTGGGTGGACCGTGTCGTTGAGGCAACGTCCCAGCAGCCAGGCTGGAGCGGGCCAGGAGGTCACCAGCACCCAGGGCGCCTCGAAGCCGCCCGGGACGACCAGCCGATACCGGACGATGAGGTGGCCGAGCGGCAGCAGCTGCCCGCGCACGAATCGGCGCCGCAGCTGGTCCAGCTGGTCACGGGCGGCGCCCGAGGCGTCGTCCGAGGCGGTGTCGGCGAACGCCGTTCCCGCGGCCGTGTCTGCCACGTTCGCGCCGTCGGTGCCGGTAGCCAGGGGGGCCGCCGTGCCGTTCGGCGGCTCGAACATCCCGGACCGGTACCGCCGGTCCGAGGCTTCCCCGGCCTGCCCGGTCGCCGGCCTGCCAGCAGACCTCCCAGATCGCTTACCTCCCAGATCGCTGACCTCCCAGATCACGACCTCCCAGATCGGCTTCGCCGATCCGGCAGGGACCCCGTCCGTCGATCCGGCAGGGACCCTGTCGCCGATCCGGCAGGGACCCTGTCGCCAATCGGGCAGGGACCCCGGATCCGGCAGGGACCCCGGGCTTCGCCGGTCGGGCAGGAAGCCTGGGAACCCCGGGGCAGCGGTGCCAGCCATATCGGCAGGGTAGCGGAGAGGTTTCCGAGGGTAGAAGGCGGATGCGTAATCTTGACGTCAGATGCGCGCTGGAGCCGCTCATCGCGACATGTAGTGGCAACGAGTGCCACTACATGCGTGAACCTCATGCGAGCGGCCACGCCTTGCGATCGTGCGTCGATCTGCCGGCTGGCTGCCATAGGGTCGCCGTTTTGGGGCAGGAGTCTCCTGGGTCGGACCGATGCGCCCGGCCGGTCATGCGTGCGGGAGTGAGCGGAGAACCGGCTCCCCGGCGACGCGACGAGGGAGGGCGCTGTAGGAGGTGGCAGATGCCCGCTCTTAAACGCCACGGTTCCCTGGCCAACTCGCGACTGCTCGCGGCGGCCAGGTCCGCGCCGCGATCGCTGGTGAAGATGCGGTCGCGGCGCGCGGACGGGTCACGCGCCGGACGCGGCTCCACGCCCGGCGGCCCGTGGGCCTCCGCCAGCGGCGTGGACAGCGGCGTGGATGTTGGTACAGCGGAGGCGGACTCGCATAAGGGTGTCGACGCCGAGCCGGCGGACGACAGTCTCGTACGGCTGGTCGGCCCGGTGCACCGCGACGCCGCCCGGCTCGCCGCCTGGGCGGGCGGAGCGGCGCCCGGGGCCGACCCACGCCAGATCCATCGCGCCGGTGACACCGCCGTCGCCGCAATGTGTGCGCATCTTGCCACGATGGGCTACGTCATCTATCCGGAAGTCGCCCGGCTGCTGCCGCATACCGAGAGCCGTATTACGCGGCTGCGTGCCGGCGCGCGCGAGATGTTGATAATCATGCGTGGGGTTCAGCAGTACGCGCAGGGCGACACACACCCGCCGGGGGCCGAGGCCACCGAACTGCGCCGCGAGCTGGCGACGGCGATCTCGGACCACAGCCGGGAGGAGGAGGATCTGCTGCGCGAGTTCGACCAGGCGAGCACGCCGGAGCAGCGGCAGCTGCTTGCCGCCGAGTACGAGCGGGCACTGCCGCGCGCGCCAAGCCGCCCACACCCGCACCTGCTGCGCTCCCGCGGGCTGCTCGGCGGCCGGCTGGGCTACCGGATGATGGCCAGGTTCGACTACCTGCTCGACACGATGGACGCGCGGGTCATCCCCTGGGCGAAGGTCCGCGAGCCGGGCAAGGTCGGCCCGTGGGGCACCTGGCTGCTCGGACGCCCGCCCCAGGCGCGTCCCCCAGCGCCTCAGGCCACGACGACGGGCTGGGCGCCCGGGCCGGACGCGAGCCAGCCGGAGACCAGCGCCGTCAGGCCACGCGGATAGATCGTCTCCGTACTGGCGGCCACCTCGTCGACAGTCCACCAGGCCCAGCCGAGCGTGGAGCGCTTCTCCAGGTCGGTCCACTCGGCCGGGTCGACATCGACCCGCTCGGGGATCCGCACGACGAAGAACGACTCCTGCTGGATGTACGACTTGCCGGCGAACGTGAAGCGAGTGGTCCTGGTCCCGACCGGCTGCCCGACCTCCGCCAGGCGGATGCCGACCTCCTCCGCGATCTCTCGGATCGCGCCCTGCCGCGCGCTCTCCCCTGGGTCGAGGCCGCCACCGGGCACATGCCACCAGACCGGCGAGTCCTCGAGGGTCGGGTCGTGCGACTGGATCAGAAGGAACGCGTCGGACGGGTCGACCAGCACGACCCGGGCGGCGACGCGCGGAATTGGTTCCAGCACATGCCTAGTCTGCCTGGCTGGCCTGCCCGGTCTTTCCCGCCGCGACCGCGGTCACAGACCCAGGCGTGCTTCGGAGAGCGCCGCGACGAGGTCCTGCTCGCCACTGATCTCGACCTGGGCACCCGCGCGCCGGCCATAGCCGTACAGCAACAGCTCGGCGGCCGGGCCCGACAGAACCACTGCCGGCTCGCCCTTGCGCGCGACGACCCGCGACGCACCCGGGCTTTCTGTCGCGGGCCCGTCAGTGCGTTCGAGAACAACGCCGCCCGGCACCCGCCGGTACGCGACCCGGGCGAACCGGCGAGCCGTGGCCCACAGCGTCTCGCGTAGCTCCGGCGTGAGCTCGCGCGCCGCGAGCGCGCCCGCGGCGTTCTCGGGAACGCCCTTCGGCGCGCGGCGCACGTCCTCGCCGTGGATATAGAACTCGACGAGGTTCGTGGCGTTGTCGATCGGCCCAATCCGGGTTGGCTGCCAGCGCGGCGGCCCGGACCGGAAGATCGTCAGGAGCTCGGGGAACGAGTGGGCCGCCCTCGTCGCCTTCTCGGCGCGCTCGGTCATCCCATGCAGCCGCGGGACCATCAGGCCGGGGCCCGCCTTGGGTACCCGCTCCCTGGTCACCACGTGGGCGAGGAGGTCATAGCTGTCCCAGCCCTCGCACAGGGTCGGGTGCTCTGGCCCAGCGGCCTCGATCACGTCCGCGAGCAACGCCCGCTCGTCCCGCGCCCGTCCCATGCGCCTACCCGCCTTCCCCGCCGCCCGCTAACCAGGCCACCGGCAAACTGTCCCATGCCGGGGGCCTCGCGCGCCCGGCCGGCGCACCGCCGCCGGCCGGGTTAGTCGCTGGTTGGTCAGGTTAGGGAAGGTGGACGTACGGTTGTGGTGTCTGGCTGGGCCGTTCCGGTGGGAGGTGCCCGATGGCCACATCTCGCAAGC
>NZ_MBLO01000252.1 GCF_001854805.1 Pseudofrankia coriaricola | reverse complement strand
CAGATCACGACCTCCCAGATCGGCTTCGCCGATCCGGCAGGGACCCCGTCCGTCGATCCGGCAGGGACCCTGTCGCCGATCCGGCAGGGACCCCGGGCGCTGCGCTGAGGCGCTGTCACCAGCGGGGGTTGGGTGCCGCTGTGTTGTGTCGGTGCTTCGACGTCTCCGGGCGACGAGACGCCCGGGTTGGGCGCGGTGGGGAGGGGGCCCGGTCGTGGGGGTGGCGCTGGAGACGGTGCGGCGGGTGCTGGCCGCCTTCGAGGTGGGCGACGCCGCGGCGCTCGCCGAGCTGCTCGACGACGAGCTGGTCCTCGAGGCCCCGGGCGGCGTGGTCGCGCGCGGCCGGGAGGCGGCGACGGCCTACGTCGACGCCTTCCTCTCCGCCTTCGCCGACCTCGCGGCCGACACCCACGTCCTGGTCGAGCAGGACGACATGGTGGTCGAGGAGTACACGCTCGCCGCTACCCACGCGGGTGCCTACGTGAGCCCGTGGGGCCCGCGGGTCGAGCCGACCGGCGCCCGGGTCAGCCTGCGGGTCGCCGAGGTCTACCGGGTGCGCGCCGGGCGGGTCGTCGAGAACCGCCTCTACTTCGACGAGTACGCCCTGCTCACCCAGCTCCGCGCCGCCCGTCCCTGACTCCTGCCTAGTCGCGTGGCCAGGAGAGGGAGGCGGCAGGCAGGGTTCTTGGACGGTCGGAGCCTGCCCGCTGGTCGGATGGCACCGACCCGTTCGGGGCCGCCGCCGCGCCGATCGCCGCCGCGGCGGGCGGGTCGGGCGGTGGAGTGGGCGGCACGCCGAGCAGCGTCTGGAAGACCGCGCGCAGGTGGTCGTCGGGGCGGGTGACCGACTCGGCCCACTCGGCGCCGCGCCGGCCGATCCTGGTCAGCCGGGCACGGTCGCGCAGCAGGCCGACCAGCACTTCGGCGAGCGCCCGCGGGGACTCGTCGACCGGGGTCACGCCGGTGACGCCCTCCTGGTAGGCGTCGCGCGAGCCGCCGTGCGCCGGGCCGACGACGGCGCAGCCGGCAAGCTGCGCCTCCAGCAGTGTGAGGCCGTACCCCTCGCCGGACGGGCGCGTCCCGCCTGTCCTCGTTCGGGTGCACAGCGCGTACAGGTCGGCGGTCGCATACAGCCGGGCGAGGGTCTCGTCCTCGGGCGACTCGTGCAGCTCGGTGTCCGGCGGCGCCGACAGCAGCTCGTGCAGCGCCCCTGGCGCGGGCCCGTGGCCCGCGACCACGAGGCGCACCCGGCCGAGCTCGGCGCGCGCCGTCTCCAGCGCGGCCAGCAGCGTCGGCAGCCCCTTGTCGGCCCAGGCGGTGAGCGGGAAGACGCTCAGCACCGTCGGCACCGGGGGCTGCGGCCGGCGCCGGGCGCCCTCGGCGAGCAGTGCCGCACGCCAGCCGGCCGGCACCCCGGGCGGAAGCAGCCGGGCGAGCCGCGTGCCGGCGAGCGCGCCGGCGCTGAACGAGCTGACCGTCACCGGGTAGACCAGCGGGTGGCGCGCGAGCAGCGCCCGGTCGGTCGGGGGCATTCGCCAGATGTCGGCGCCGTAGCAGAGCACCGGGACGCGGCGCGCCCCGCCGAGCGAGGCCGCCCCGGCGGCGGCCTTGAGCAGGGACGGGTGGCCGGCGACGAGCGCGTCGAGGTGGCCGAACCGGCGCGCCGCCCCGGCCGCCCGGCGCGCGACGTCCACCCGCGCCGCCAGCTGCGCGCCGGTGCTCGCCTGTGCGCCGGTGCCGAACGGGGTCCTCGCGAGCAGGTCGGTACGCCTGCCGAACAGGCCGCGGCGGCCTGGCTCGCCGGGCCGCACCGTCTCCGGCCGGTCGAGACCGTCGGCGAGGCCGGCCGGAGGCAGGTCCAGCCGGGTCAGCGTGGCGCCGCCGGCGAGCAGTGCCTCCTCGACGGCGCCGACGTAGCGCTCCACTCCCGGCCCGGCGGGCGCGGCCAGAAGCAGGACGCGGGGCGTCGTGGGGGCCCCTCCCGATCCCGGGGGCAACGATGATCCGGGCGACACTGGCCGGAGACTATGCGGCACGGGCAAGGATCCTTTGTCCGACGCGGCCGAGAACAATACGTCATCTCGCGATCGCCGATTGTAGTTCCGATGCGGGCGTCGCGGCCGGACCTCCTCCCGTGTCGGGACGCCGCGCGGACCCGACGCCGGGCGTGCTGTTCACGTAAAGTGATGTTTCAATAACCTAAGGTGCTTCCATGGCGGGAGCGGCGGACGGTGACCCGGCGGACGAGTACCCAGCCGGCGTCCCTGCCGGCCACCCGGCCCAGGACCGGGAACAGGGCGAGGAGCGGGAGCAGGGAGGGGCGTGGCGCGGGGCCCGGCGAGCGGCCGGCGGCCGCGAGGAACGCCCGGTGGCGGGCGGGCTTGCCGGCCAGGTGCCGCGCCAGGCGGGTCCGCCTGCTGGCCGGCCGGGTGGACGGGCCGCGCCAGGCATGGCGTTTCCGCACTCGCCGCCCCCGCTGGAGCCGCCCGCGCCGCCGCTGGCGCCCGCGCGGCCGCTGGCCCCGCCCGCCGCCCCGGCCCCACCGGTGCGTCCCGCGCCGCCGGGGAGTCCAGTGCCGCCCGAGGGGCCGGCATGGCCGGAGGAACCGGCGCAGCCAGGGGCTCCCCTCTTGCCGGACGGTCGTGTACCCAACGGCCGCATGCCGGCCGGCGGTGTGCGCGGAGGCGGTGTTCCCGCCGGTACCTCGGCGCCGACAGGCGCCCAACCACTGCCAGTCCGGTCGTCGCGGCTCGGGCGGGTGGGCGGAGCCGCGGTGCGCGCGGTGGGGGAGCTCCTCATCACCGTGGGGCTGCTTGTCGCGTTGTTCCTGGCCTACCAGCTATGGATCACAGACCTGTTCCAGGCGAGGTCGCAGAGCAGGCTGCACGACCGGCTTGCCGCCTCCTGGCAGGCGCCGCCCGCCCAGCCGCCCGCGAAGCCTTCGCGGCCACCGCCCGCGGTGCGGCCCAACCCGGCCGTCGGACAGGGCTTCGCGGTGCTGCATATCCCGCGCCTCGGCGAGGACTATGCGCCCGTCATTGTCGAAGGGGTCGGCGAGACCCAGCTGGAGGAAGGGCCCGGACACTATCCCGGCACGGCGATGCCAGGGGAAACGGGCAACTTTGTTGTATCGGGTCACCGGACCACCTACGGTAAACCGTTCAACCGGCTCGATGAGCTGCGCCCCGGCGACCCGGTTGTCGTAGAGGTCGCCGACCGCTACTACGTCTATCGAATGACCAGGTCGGAGGTTGTCGCGCCCGACCGGATTGACGTGACCGACCCGGTACCGGAACACGCCGGTGTCACACCCACGGCGGCCGTCATGACGATGACTACCTGTCATCCCAAGTACTCGGCGAAAAGCAGGCTCATCGTCTTCGCGTCGCTCGACAGAACCGTCATGAAGACGCCGGGCGCCGGTGTGCCGTTCGCTTCGGGGGAGGCCTGACCCGTGTACGGCTGGATCTACCGCCACCTGCCGGGGCCGACCCCGGTGCGGGTGTTGCTGGCGCTGCTGCTGGCGGCCGCCGTCGTGGCACTGCTGCTCTTCGTGGTTTTTCCGGCGGTCGAGCCCTGGGCGCCGCTCAACGACGTCACTATCAGGAGCTGATCGATCGTAAAATGGTGATGTTATCAAGAGTGTTGTGACGTATCGTCATCCATTGGACACGCAAAACTGTCACCCCGGGTCGATGTACCCGGCGTGGTGGGTCCTATGGGCACGCGTGGAGCCCCGGCCCGCACGCAGTCCGACAACGGGAAAAGAGACAACGTCGTGGCATCCGATGGAGTTGGCCTGCGGTTTCGCCCTGGCCACCAGCGGAAATCCATGCCCGGTTGCCCCGGCGGGTGCGGCGGAGCGCCGGCGGCCAGAAACTGCCCATCCAGAATTCACCGCGTTTCGGATAACCTCCCGAGCCATGCGAGGTGTGGTCGGACGGCGCGGCCCGGCACGAACCGCCCGAACTCGGGAGGCTTGCCGGCGCCGTGCCAAACGGTCCACCAGGGGCCTCGGACAGGGGTCAGGACGCGGCGCGGCCGGAATGCGGCAACCGTGGTAGAGGCGGTCGCGGTGGCGGGGCGCGGCGTACGGCGCAGGCGTCTGGAAAGGCCGTGGGAGGCGGCTTTGCGGGCGCTCGGGCAAGTAGGCATCACCAATGGGGGACCGATGCAGAGGCGAAGCCGGACTCCGGAACCACGTGACTTTTCCGTGGCCCTACCATGACGGCGGCCGGGACCGCGGCCGGGACGGGCGGAGGCCGGGCCTTCGCTCGGCCCGCGGGGCCAGCCGGACAGGCGGACGACACAGCGGCCACGGCGGGCGCGGGCGGGGGTGCCGCGCCCGAGAGGCTCCGGGCTGGGACACCCTTGGAAGGGCCCGCCGAAGTGCTGGCGGGTGCGGTCGCCGCGGCTGCCGCGGCAGCCGAGCGCAAGCATGAATCGCTTCCCGCGGCCGCGGCCGCGAACGTGGGAAACGGTCCGGCGGGCACGGGGGGGAGCGGGCCAGCCGGCCCGAAGAGCCCACAGGAACTCGCGGGGGGCGTGGACAGCCCAACGACACCGATGGTCCGAAGGATGCCGTGTGTTCCGCCGACCCCGGTCGGCCTGGCGCTGGTGAGCCCCGTCGGGGCGAGCGCCGGCGGACGGGTCGTCCCGGCGGGCGCGGGCTGGCGCCGGGCGGTCCGCCGTCGCGGCGTTCTGCCGCACGGCGGGAAGCCAGCCGCCGGCCCCGCGGCGGGCGACCGCCAGCGAGCGGGTGCCGGTGTGGGTGCGGGCGGTACCACGGCGCTGACGATGCCCCCCGGCCGGCAGGTGGCCCTGGCCAGCCCGGTCTCGCCCGGCCTGACCGGGTGGATGATCGCGCTGGTGGTGGGGCTGCTCTTCACCGTCCTGGCGGGCCTCGCGCTGCTGGCGGCCCACGGCGTGTTCGGGCCCGGCTGGAGGGGGCACGCCGGGTTCGTCACCTCGGTGCTGGTGGCCACCTCGCTGTGCCTGCTGCCGACGCGGGCGAAGTCGGTGCTGCGCCGGTTCCGCGGCCGCGACGAGCTGACGGGCCTGGTCGGCCGGCGCGCTTTCCTCGACGCCGCGACCCGGGTCGTCGGCGGCGGCGAGCACCGGGTGCGCGAGGTCACCCCGGCGGCGCTCGTCCTCGTCGACATCGACCGGTTCCGGGAGATCAACGGCGTCCTCGGCCACGAGAGCGGCGACCGGCTGCTCGCCGTCGTCGCCCACCGGCTGCGCGCCCTGCTGCACCCGTCGGACCTGGCGGCGCGGATCGGCGGCGACGAGTTCGCCGTGCTGCTGCGCGACGCCGGACCGGGGCGGGCGGAGCTTCTCGCCGGCCGGCTGCGCGACGCGCTACGCACCCCCGTGCTGCTCGCCGACATCCCGGTGCAGACCGAGGTCAGCGTCGGGATCGCCTACGCCCCGGCGCACGGCCGCAGCGCCGCGGAACTGCTGCGCCACGCCGAGGCGGCGATGTACGAGGCGAAGCGGACCCGCGTCGGCCAGCGCACCTACCAGCGCGGCCGGCATGCGCCCGCCTCGCCCGGACGGGCCAGACTGCGGCTGCGCGCCGAACTGCGCGGCGCCCTCGAACAGAACCAGATCGAGCTGCGCTACCAGCCGAAGGCCGACCCGCGCACCGGCCGGGTCACCGGTCTCGAGGCGCTGGTGCGCTGGCAGCACCCGCGCGAGGGCCTGCGCGGCCCCGGCGTCTTCCTGCCGGAGATGGAGCAGGTCGGCCTGATGCCCCAGCTCACCCGGCGGGTGCTGGACCTCGCCCTCGCCGACTGCGCCTCCTGGCACGCGGCCGGCGCGGCGCTCTCGGTCTCGGTGAACGTCCCGCCGTCGATGATCGGCGACGCGGGCTTCGTCGAGCTGGTCAGCGACGCGCTGCGCCGCCACAAGCTCGCGCCGCGCGCCCTCGTCGTCGAGGTCACCGAGGAGGCGGTCATCACCGCCAAAGAGCAGGCAAGGCGCACGCTCGCCGACCTGCGCGGGCTCGGGGTACGGGTCAGCCTCGATGACTATGGCACCGGCTTCTGCTCGCTCGCCTACCTGCGCGAGCTACCGGCCGACGAGGTCAAACTGGACCAGATGTTCCTGCGGGACATGCACCGCGATCCCTCGGCAGCCGAGATCGTCCGCTCGACCGTGTCGCTGGCACACGCCCTGGACCTGCGGATCGTCGCCGAAGGCGTCGAGACGAAGGCCGCGTGGCTGACGCTCGCGGGCTGGCGCTGCGACGAGGTGCAGGGATACTTCATCTCCCCCCCGCTGGCCGGCGGCCGGGTGGTCGCGTGGCTCGGCGACTGGGCACGGCGGGTCTCGCGCCAGAACCAGACCGCCGCCACGTCCACCACGTCCGCCACGTCATCCGGCGAGGACGGCCAGGGTCCCGGCGAGGCACAGGCGCCGGGACCCACGGCGGAGCCCGCCGCGGGGCTCGCGGCCGGCCAGGACGATCCGCGCGACCAGCCGGCGGCGCACTCCCAGCCCGAGGCACGGGTCCCACCCCGCGGCCTGGCCGTGGCCAGGGCGACCGGCCTCGCGGTATCGCCGCTGGTCCCGGCCCAGTCGACGACCAGAACCGGCCAGCTCGGCACACCCCGCTCGGCCCCGGCCATCCACGCCGCCCCATGCACCGCCGTTCGACCGTCCGAGCCCGTCCGGCCCGGCCAGCGGCGAGGCGTCTGAGCGGCGCCGGCGTGGCCGGAGCCAGCCGGGGCCGAGGATCCCACCGGATGATGGCCAGTTGCATGATCTGGTGGAATTTTCGGAGTGCTGACTCCGAAATTCCACCAGATCATGGGCGGGCACCGCGCCGTCCACCAGCGCCGCCGTCCTTCGCGCGATGTGCGATGCCCGGCGTACGACGTCGGCGCGCACGAAGCGCGGCGCCCGGCATCCGGCGCCCGACGTCGTCCGGCCGCCGTCGGCCGGCCTCGGGCGTTGGCGCGAAAACGCGTTGCGGACTCTCGCACGGCGGCCGAGGCTTGGCGGGTGCTGATCCGACGCGAGGTCGCCGCGGACGCCGCCGCGGCCAGGGCCGTCGTCGCGGGTGCCTTCGCACCCGCCGCGGACTCCGGCCACGGCCGCGGCCGCGGTGCTGACCGGGGCGGTGAGCCGGTGGAGGCGCGACTCGTCGACGAGCTCCGGACCAGCGGCGCCTCGCTCCCGGGGCTCTCGCTGGTCGCCCTCGACGAGGAAGGGGCGGTCGTAGGCCACGTGATGTGCTCACGCGGCTGGGTCGAGGCGAGGCCAGCGGTCGCCCTCGGTCCGCTCGCCGTCCGACCCGACCGCCAGCTCCGGGGCGTCGGCAGTGCCTTGGTCCACGCGGCGGTGGGCGCCGCCGATGCCCTGGACGAGCCGCTGGTGGCCCTGCTCGGCGATCCGCGCTACTACCGCCGCTTCGGGTTCCGCCCGGCCACGGCCTACGGCATCGCCGCCCCCGTCGAGGCGTGGGGTGACCATTTCCAGGTCCGCACACTCACGGTGTTCGCCGTCGGCACCCGCGGCCGGTTTTCCTACCCAGAACCCTTCGACCGGCTCTGACCAGCATCTGAGAGTTCGGGGCGGACGCGCGTGGCCCGGGCCGGGTGACGGTCAAACCAGCGCAGGCATGTCGTGGAAACGACGGGGGCCGACCTGTCGCACATCTAGAGGGACCAGCCGAACATCGGTGACGATCTCTTTATGTCGACGATTCTTCTTGCCGGGCCGGCGGGCCTGGCTGCGGGCGAGGCGCCCGTGGCTGACAGCCCCACCTGGGGCATCGGCGGGCCGGCGTTCGCCGCCGGCTACCTGCTCGCGCTGGGGCTGGTCGCGATCGTGGTCATGCTGGTTCGCTGGCGGCTGCGTGCCCCGGCCGACGGTTCGCCCACCTGGCCGCCCGGGAGCCCTAACGCGGGCCTCGCGCCCGAGGAGCTTGCCTTCCTTGCCGGCGGCATGCGGCGCGCCGTGGAGGCCACCGTCGTCGCACTGCGGGAACAGGGGCTCGTGGCCTCTGGGGCGAGGACGGGCCAGGTCGTGACGGCTGGTGCCCCCATGCCGGCCGGGCTGACCCCGTTCCAGTGGGCGGTCCGTGACCGGACCGGCGCGACGGTCGGCGTGCGGATGTCGACGCTGTCCTCGATGGTCACGAACAGCCAGGCGGCAGCCGAGCTGCGCCGCCGGCTCATCGGCCTCGGCCTGGTCGTGACACCCGCCCGTGCGCGGATGCATCGCCAGCTCGCCTGGTGGCCGACCGCGTTCCTCGTCGTGGGCTTCACCCGGCTGGTGACCGGCGCGTCCCGCCACCACCAGGTCGGCTTTCTCGTCGTCGAACTGGTCTTCACCGTCGTCGTCGCCATCGTCGCCGCGCTGCGCACGAGGTTCGAGGTCCTCACCAGCCGCGGCCGTGGCGTCCTCGCCACCGCCCGCCGTATCTCGACGCCACTGCGCACCGGCAGCCTCCCTGGCCAGCGCGCGCACGCCTACGCCCTCTTCGGTGCCGCCGCGATCTGGGCCGCCGACCGGGACTTGGCCCAGCAGCTCGGCTTCCCGCAGCCGTCCACCGGCGGCGGCGGCGACGACGGCGGCGGGGGTGGCGGGGGTGGCTGCGGCGGCGGATGTGGTGGCGGCGGCTGCGGCGGCTGACCTCGGTTCCGGAGCACGGCGACGAAGATCGGCCCGTCACCATGTCGCGAGTTTGATCAGTGGTTCTGTATCCGGATCCGAACTGCCGGAGGCTCGGAGTTCGGATTCCGGTACAGCCCTGGCGATCTTCCGTTGCTGGGGCGGGGCGAACGACGCGCGGAAGCGTCCTGATCGCGGCTCCTCTGGGAGCCGCTCTTCATGGAGGTTGGCCGGAGCCTAGTTGGACGATTCGGAGGCGCTGGCATAGAGCTTTTCGAGTTCGCGTTTGAGGAGCTTGCCGGTGGCGTTGTAGGGGAGCTCGGTGGCGAAGCGGACATGCGCCGGCACCTTGAAACGGGCGAGCGCGGCGGCGACCCAGGCCTGGACGTCCCCGGCGGTGACGTCGGCGCCCTCGCGGCGTACGACGACGGCCAGCACCTCCTGGCCGAGCTCGCGGTGCTCGACGCCGATGACGGCGGCGTCGGCGAGGCCGGGGTGCTCGACGAGCCGGTTCTCGATCTCGATCGGGTAGATGTTCTCGCCGCCACGGATGATCATGTCGCGTAAGCGGCTTTCCAGGTAGAGCAGGCCGCCGTCGGTGCGGCCGAAGTCGCCGGTGCGGTACCAGCCGTCGGCGTCGAGGACGGCGGCGGTCGCCTCCTCGTTCTCCCAGTAGCCGAGGAAGACGCTGGGGCAGCGGACACAGATCTCGCCGACCTCGCCGTCGGGGAGCTCGGCGCCGTCGGGGCCGATGACCCTGATCTCGGAGGTTGGCGTCGCGACCCCGAGGGAGCCGGGAGCGTCGCGCAGGCGGGAGCCGCCGGTGGTCGCGCCGATGCCGGCGGTCTCGGTCATGCCGTAGCCGCCGCCGAGGGTGCGGCCGGGCAGCACGCGCTCGATCAGCCGGACGACCTCGGGCGGGAGGGCCGCACCGCCGCCGCCGAGGCCGCGCAGACTGGACAGGTCGTACTCGTCGAGGCGCGGGTGCTCGAGCAGGCGCAGGAACTGGGTCGGCACGCCGGACCAGTTGGTGACGCCGTAGCGCGCGGTCAGGTCGAGGTGGACCGTCGGGTCCCATTTCCCGGGCGGGGCGAACACCAGCGTCATGCCGTTGTACGGGGCATGACTGAGCAGCGGCCCGATGCCGGAGATGTGGAAGAACGGGCCGGCGAGGATCGCCACCGGTGGCGGCGGCGCGGCGGGCGCCTGCGCGGGGGATGCCTGGGACGCCGGCGATGCCTGGGCCTGGGCTCGGGCCTGGGCAGCCTGGTCGAGGAGCTGCCTGGCGGCGCCGCGCAGGGCGGCGTCAGGGCTGAAGTTGACCAGCGCGCGGTGAGGGACCAGCGCTCCCTTCGGGCGCCCGGTGGTGCCGCTGGTGAACAGGATCGTGACCGGGTCGTCCTCGCGCAGGTCGGGGCACAGCGCGAGCAGCGCCGCCGCCACCTCCTCGGCGCCGTCGGTGTCCGCCTCGTCGTCGGCCGCGGGGAGGGCGGCGAACAGCTCGGCGAAGGTGAGGACGGGCTGGTTCGTGGCCTCGGGGATTCCCTCTAGGCGGGCGAGCCGGCGCTCGTCACCGAAGACGACGGTCGGCGTGGTCAGCCGCAGGCCGTGCGCCAGCTCCGGGCCCGTCCACCAGCCGTTGAGCCCGATGGCGATCGCGCCCAGAGACAGCGCGGCCCACATGCCGGCGGCGTACTCGGCGCAGTTCGCGGCGACGAAGCCCACCCGGTCGCCCTTGCGCACGCCGAACTTGTCGCGCAGCACGCCGGCGATCCGCACCGCGCGGGCGGCGGTCTCGGCGAAGGTCAGCGTGGTCGCGGCGCCGTCGGCCTCGGTGAAGACGAGGTAGGGCCGGTCGGGGAAGCGCCGGCACGCGGCCGCCAGCATCGCGGGCAGATGCGGGGGACGGCGGGCGAAGACGGTCATCTCGATGCCGCGCACCTGTTCGCGCGCCAGCTCGAAGGGCGCGGCGGGGCCCATCAGCCGGTCCCGCAGCGGTGGGGGCAGGAGGTCACCGTCGGGCCACCGGAGCATCTTGCCTCTCCCATCCTCGAGCAGCGACCACCTCGATCAATGATCGCAGTATGTATATATGATACAATCCTGGGGCATTGTGGTCCAGGGCACACCGATCGGGTAAGTGTTGGGTCAGCCGGACGGCTGGTCGGGGTTGTTGCGGGTGACATGCCGGCACGCCGGGGGCGGTGAACGTCGTCCGAGCGCCTGGTCACTTAGAGTCACCGACCGTGTTCTCCACACACCGTCTCGATATCGGGGCCGAGACCGGGGCCCATGACCCGCGCGTCCTGCTGCTGGCCCCGTCCGCGGGGTTGGGCGGCGGCGTCGAGTGCTACCTCGCCACCGTCGAGGAGCGGCTGTGCGCCGGCGGAGCACTGGTCCATCGGGTGGATCTGCGCAGCGCGGCGCACCCGCTGGATCCGTGGGCGAGGCAGCGCTTCACCGCCGCCGCCCTGCGCGCGGCGGCGCGGCTGGCGCCGCTGGACGCCGTCCTCACCGGCCACCCCGACCTCATCCCCGTCGCTGCAGCCGCCGTGATGGCCGGGCGGGCCAGGCGCGGGCCGGTGATCGTGTACGGCGCGGACGGCATCCGGGCGCACCGGCTCGGCCGGGCCCTGCTGGCCCGCCACCGGGCACTGTCCCCGCTGACGACCGGCTCTTACAGCGCCGGCGCATTGGCGGGCCTTGGCACGGTCCCGGTGCTGCGGCCGGGCGTCGCGTCGGGTTGGCGGTCGGTTCTCCTCGCGGCGGGTACCCGGGCGGGCCGAGAGCGAAGCACGTCGCGCCCGCCGACCCTGCTGACCGTCCTGCCACCTGCCGCCGACGGAGCCGACACCGCGGGCCGGGCCGACACCGCCGACGGCGCCGGTCGAGCTGGCGGCGCCGGTCGAGCTGGCGGCGCCGGTCGAGCTGGCGGCGCTGGTCGGGCTGGCGGCGCGGGCCGGGCTGGCTGCGCGGGCCGGGCTGGCGGCGGCCTGGCGACGCTGCTCGCCGCGCTGCCGGCGGTGCGCCGCGCGGCCGGGCCGGTGCGACTGGTGGCCGTGGCGCGGGGGCGCGCGCCCGAGGCGGCGCGGGCCGCCGTCGCGGCGGCGGGTGACGCGGAACTCGTCGAGGAGCCGGACGACTCGCGGCTGGCCGGGCTGTACGCCGGCGCCGACCTGTTCGTGCTGCGCGCGGGGACCTGGCCGAGCCACGGCGGTGAGGACCATGCCCGAGTGCTGACCGAGGCACAGCTGGCCGGCTGCCCGGTCGTCGGCCCGGTGCGCGGCGACGCCCGCGACGCCTACGTCGACGGGGCGACGGGCGTCACACCGGGTGACGAGTCCCCGGCAGCGCTCGCCGCGGCGCTCACCGACCTGCTCGCCGACCGGGCGAGGCTCGCACGGATGCGCCGGCGCGCCGCGGAGTGGGCCAGGATGGCCACCGAGCCGGCGGAGCACACCCGGGCGGTTTTTGCCGCGGTCCTTGGCACCCTCCCAGCGGCTCCGGTCCCGGCCACAGCAGCGGTCCCGTCGGGCGGCCCCGAGCCGTGGGCCGCGGCGCCAGCGCCAGCCCAGCCCGCGGCCGTATCGGCTGTACCGGCGTCCGGCGGGGTGGCGCGGCCACCAGCGCGCCGCGCGGCGACTCAGGTGTGGCCCGAGCCGGCCGGAGCGGAGCCCAGACGCGTTTTCTGGTCGGTGGTCCCGGCCGCCCGCGCGGCCCACGAGGCCGAGGTGGATACGGACTACGCCGAGATGAGCCGCGGCTGGAGTGGCGACATCGAGGTCGACGACCTCCGGATCCGCTGACGCCCGGATCCGCCGACGTCGGGACGCGCTGGCGTCCGGACGCGGCGCCCGCCGGGGCCGCCGGTGAAGGTCGCGTCTTCGGAGAGCGGGCGCCGCGGCCAGCGCCCGACCACGGAATGTGACGGCCGGCGGGTCACAGGTTCTGGGACACCCGGCGCCGCATCCCCGAATCCAGTAGTTAGAGCATTACAGTGTGTAACGAAATTTGGTCCTGGGCTCGGCCCATCCCGCCCTGCTTCCCCGCCGGAGGAACACATGGTCGGTGCCGGATCCGCGGCCTGCGTCGTCACGCTGGCCGCGACGCCGCTGGTCATCGCCTACATGCGGCGCCTGTCGGTGCTGGACATCGCCGGCGAGCGTTCGCTGCACACGGTCCCGACGCCGCGGGGCGGCGGAGCGGCTGTCGTGCTCGGCATGTTCTCCGGGGTGTTGACCACGGTGCTCACCAGCGGCCGGGCGAGCGCGCCCGACCTGCTGCCGATGACGCTGGCCATCACGATTTTCGGCCTGATCGGCCTCGCGGAGGACGTCGCCAGCGACATCGGTGGGATCTCACCGACGCGCCGGCTCGCGCTGCAGGGGGCGGGCGCGGCGGCCGTCACGGCGACGACGGTCCTCTCCGTCACGCTCGTCGGCGACGGGCCGGGGACGGCGCTGCTCGTCGCGGCCGTCGTCGTCGGGCCGTTGTGGGTGACGGCGTTCGTCAACGCCTTCAACTTCATGGACGGCGTCAACGGCATCTCGGCCGCCCAGGCGACGGTCGCCGGAGTCGGCTACGCGCTGGTCGGCACGGTGCACCACAACCCGCCGCTGGTCGCCGGCGGCGTGGTGGTCGCGGGCGCCGCGATCGGTTTCGCGCCCTTCAATCTGCCGCGTGCGCTGGTGTTCCTCGGCGACGTCGGCAGCTACGCGCTCGGCGGGGCGATCGCGGCGCTGGCGCTGCAGGCGGCGCTGTCCGGAGTTGGTGTCGAGGCGGTCGTGGCGCCGGTCGTGCTCTACCTGGCCGACACGGCGACCACGCTGGCGCGCCGGATCCGCGGCGGCGAGCGTTGGTACCTGCCGCACCGCGACCACGCCTACCAGCGGCTGGCCACCGCCGGCTGGTCGCACACGGCGGTCACCGGCTACACCAGCCTGCTCGCCGTGATCTGCGCCGCGTTGGGCCTGGCGACCGCCGCCAGGGCGGCCGCGCCGGCGCGGATCTGCGCGGACCTGGCGATCTGCTTCGTCGTCGCCCGCTATCTCGGCGCCCCCCGGCGGGTCGCGGTGCGCCAGGCCGCCGTTACGGCGGTGCCGGTCGTCATCCCGGCCCAGCGGGTAGCCGTCGAGCCCACCACCGCGGTCCTCCCGCCGGTCGAGGCCGCCGTCCGCGAGAGCCCGTAGACGGCGGTCAGGACAGCCGCCGCGGAGCGCCCGCGACGTCGAGGCTCTGGCGTTGCCGAGGGCCAGCGTCGCCGACAGCTGGTGCCGTGGCGGGCAGGGGCGGCCGGACGCCGGTGGGGCCGACTACCGCGCTGCCCACTCGCGACACGGGCGGCTGACGTGCTGCGCGTGGCTGGTGCGTCACACTTCGCGCATGGAGGGTGCTGGAAGTCTGGGTGTCGTCGCCATGGCCTCGTCTGTGAGGTCGCGTTGAGTGCCGCCGGGCACGTCGGGGGCGCCCAGCCGCCCGCCACGTCGTCGGTCGACCTCGCCCTGTTCGGCATCGCGATCGCCGCGCGCGGCCGGCCCGGCCGGACCGGGGCCGAGGAGGCCGCGTGGACGATGCTGCACCTGGGCGAGGCCGACGACGAGCCCGGCCGGGCCAGGGCGGTCGGCCTGCTCGCCGCGCTGCGCCGTGACGGCCTGCCCGCGCGGCTGCGGCTGGTGGGGCCGATCCCGCCGGTGCAGCGTGGCCGGCTCCTTACCCGCGCGACGGCGGGCGGCGTCGTCGGCGCGCTCGACCTGCCAGGCGAGCACGCGCCGCACGAGGTGGCCCGGCTGCTGGTCGAGGCCGCCCTGCTCGTCGTGCCGTCGCCAGCCCGCGTCATCGCCGCGGAAGGCGGTGCCACCGCGGAGGGCGGCGCTGGCGCGGACGGTGGTGCCGCTGTGGAGGGTGGTGCTGGCGCACAGGGCGGTTCCGGTGAGGCGTCGGACCTGGTGCCCGCGGTGCTGGCCGGATGCGCCGCCGGCACGCCGGTGCTAGCCGCTGACCTGCCCGCCGTGCGCGCGGTCGCCGCCGTGCTCCCCGGCGTGACCCTGCTGCCCCTTGGCGCGCCGGACGACGCCTGGGCGCGTGCCGCCGCCAGGCCGCTGCCTGTCCCGCCGACCCCGGACGAACGCTGGGCCGCGCTGCGCCGGTTGCGCCGCTCGCCGTTCTGCGCGCAGCGCCCCACCCTCGCGGGCGAGTCCGGCTGAGCCCGCCTGAGCCCGACACCCGCTGATGGGGTGGGGCATGGCCACACCCAGCCGGACTGCGCCGGCACACCGGACCGGCGCGTCCGGCCCGTACTGTTTGCCCTGTCCGCGTTGTATGGTTAGCAAGGCTAAGTAACTCGACGGCGATGCGACCGTCACCGGGCCCGCTGCGCTGATATCGGCGAGGCGGGGAATGCCAGGATGGGCAACGAGGCCACCCGGCCGGTGCCCGGCCGCGACCGCGGCCAGGGTGTGGGCCGGGTGGCGCGCGGTGCGCCGGGTTGAACAGAACCCGGCGTGGTCGGCGCGACAGCGTGGTTCCGCGTGACATGGAGGAGACGACGGACATGGACAGCTTCGGCAGTACCGGACAGCTCGTGGTGGGGGAACGCACCTACACGATCAGGCGGCTGGACGCGGTGCCCGGTGCTGACCGCCTGCCCTACAGCCTGCGGGTACTCCTGGAGAACCTGCTGCGCACCGAGGACGGCGCGAACATCACCGCCGACCACGTACGGGCGCTGGCCAGCTGGGATCCGAGCGCCGAGCCGAGCCAGGAGATCCAGTTCACCCCCGCCCGGGTGATCATGCAGGACTTCACCGGCGTGCCCTGTGTCGTCGACCTCGCCGCCATGCGCGAGGCGATGGTGGCCCTCGGCGGTGACCCGGCGAAGATCAACCCGCTGGCCCCGGCGGAGCTGGTCATCGACCACTCGATCATCGCCGACCACTTCGGCCGCCCCGACGCGTTCGACCTGAACGCGTCACTGGAGTTCAACCGGAACCGGGAGCGCTACCAGTTCCTGCGCTGGGGCCAGGCCGCGTTCGACAACTTCACCGTCGTGCCGCCGAACACCGGCATCGTCCATCAGGTCAACCTGGAGCACCTCGCCCGCGTGGTCTTCACCAGGCAGACCCCTGAGGGCACCCTGGCCTACCCGGACACCCTCGTCGGCACCGACAGCCACACCACCATGATCAACGGTCTGGGTGTGCTGGGCTGGGGCGTCGGCGGCATCGAGGCAGAGGCCGCCATGCTCGGCCAGCCGGTCAGCATGCTGATCCCGACCGTCGTCGGCTTCAAGCTGACCGGCGAGCTGCCCGCCGGCACCACCGCCACCGACATGGTGCTGGTCATCACCGAGAAGCTGCGCAAGCACGGCGTCGTCGGCAGGTTCGTCGAGTTCTACGGCGAGGGCGTCTCCGCCGTCCCGCTGGCCAACCGGGCCACGATCGGCAACATGAGCCCCGAGTACGGCTCCACCTGCGCGATCTTCCCGGTCGACCAGGAGACGCTGAACTACCTGAAGCTCTCGGGCCGCCCGGCCGAGCTCATCGCGCTCGTCGAGGCGTACGCCAAGGAGCAGGGCCTCTGGCACGACCCGTCGCACGAGGCCAGCTATACGACCACCCTGGAGCTCGACCTGTCGACGGTCGAGCCGTCGCTCGCCGGCCCGAAGCGCCCGCAGGACCGGGTGCCGCTCGCCACCGCCAAGCCGAAGTTCCGCGCGGCGCTCGCCGACTACGCGGGGCCCGTCGCGCTCGCCCCCGGCGGCGCGGACGAGGCCGGCGACGAGTCGTTCCCCGCCTCCGACTCGCCGACCGCGATCGGCGACAAGCCGGGCGACGTCCCGGCGCACTCCAACGGGATCTCCGGTGACCTGGCGGGTCGCCCGTCCAACCCGACCGCGGTGACCCTGGCCGACGGCACGTCGTTCACCATCGACCACGGCGCGGTCGCGATCGCGGCGATCACGTCCTGCACCAACACCTCGAACCCGCAGGTCATGATCGGCGCCGCGCTGCTCGCCCGCAACGCCGTCGAGAAGGGCCTGACCCGCAAGCCGTGGGTCAAGACCACGCTCGCCCCCGGGTCCAAGGTCGTCATGGACTACTACGAGCGGGCCGGGCTCGTGCCGTACCTGGACAAGGTCGGCTTCAACCTGGTCGGCTACGGCTGCACCACCTGCATCGGCAACTCCGGCCCGCTGCAGGACGAGATCAGCGCCGGGATCGACGAGGGCGACCTCGCGGTCGTGTCGGTCCTGTCCGGCAACCGGAACTTCGAGGGCCGGATCAACCCGGACATCAAGATGAACTACCTGGCGTCCCCGCCGCTGGTCGTCGCCTACGCGCTGGCCGGCACGATGGACGTCGACCTCACCAACGACCCGCTGGGCACCGACCCCGACGGCAACCCGGTCTACCTGCGCGACATCTGGCCGACCGAGGCCGAGGTCGCCGCGGTCGTCGGCGAGGCGATCACGTCGGACATGTTCGAGCGGGACTACGCCGACCTGTCCGGCGACGAGCGGTGGCAGTCGCTTCCGGTCGGCGACGGCGGTGAGGTGTCCCAGACGTTCTCCTGGGCGCCCGACTCCACCTACGTCCGGCACCCTCCGTACTTCGAGGGCATGGCGCCGTCGCCGGCCCCGCGGACCGACATCGTCGGCGCCCGGGTGCTCGCGATGCTGGGCGACTCGGTCACCACCGACCACATCTCGCCCGCCGGCTCCATCAAGAAGGACTCGCCCGCCGGCCGTTACCTGACCGAGCACGGCGTCGCCCCCGGCGACTTCAACTCCTACGGCTCGCGCCGCGGCAACCACGAGGTCATGATCCGCGGCACGTTCGCCAACATCCGGCTGCGCAACCGACTCGCCCCCGGCACCGAGGGCGGCGTCACCCGCCACCTGCCGGACGGCGAGCAGCTGGCGATCTACGACGCGGCCCAGAAGTACGCCGCCGACGGCGTGCCGCTGGTCGTGCTGGCTGGCAAGGAGTACGGCTCCGGCTCGTCGCGTGACTGGGCGGCCAAGGGCACCGCGCTGCTGGGCGTCCGGGTCGTCATCGCCGAGAGCTACGAGCGGATCCACCGCTCGAACCTGATCGGCATGGGCGTGCTGCCGCTCCAGTTCCAGCCCGGCGACTCGGTCGAGTCCCTCGGCCTGACCGGCGAGGAGGTCTTCACCGTCACCGGCCTCGCCGAGATCAGCGAGAAGACCACGACCCTGACCGTCCAGGCCGGCGGCAAGACCTTCGACGCGGTCGTCCGCATCGACACCCCGGGGGAGGCGGACTACTACCGCCATGGCGGCATCCTCCCCTACGTCCTGCGCTCCCTGATCTGACGCGGACGGAGCGCGACGAGACGTAGCGCGAGAACGCGGAGAACGGTGAGGGGTCTGGGAGCGACGCTCCCAGGCCCCTTCGCCTGTCCGGTGTGAGTTCCTTGCCGAGGTGCTGGCAGCGCGGCTCAGTCAGGCCGGGATGACGGCGTAAGCGCGGGTGGGGGAGCCGGTGCCGCCGACGATCGGGAGTGGGGCGACGATCAGCAGCGCGCCCGTGGTCGGGAGCTTGTCGAGGTTCTGGAGCTGGGTGAGGCCGAACTTGTTGGCGCCCAGCAGGTGGTAGTGGACCGGGAAGACCGGGTCCAGGGTGCCGGCGCAGCCGGCGTCGATGCCGACGGTCTCGACGCCGAAGCCGGAGATGGGTGACATCGCGAGCCACTCGGCACCGGCCGCCGAGACGCCGGGGGTGTGCGGGCCGTTGTCGTCGGCGTTGAGGAAGGCGGCCGCGTCGGTCGAGTACTTCGACCAGCCGGTCCTGAAGAGCAGCCAGGCACCGTCAGGCAACGGGCCGTTGGCGGCCACCCAGGCATCCAGGTGCGTGGGCTCCAGCAGGAAGTCGGGGTTTTCCGCCGCCTCGGCCGTGAAGTCGAGGACGATCGCCGGGCCGAACAGGCGCGCCGGCGGGATCCGGTCGACCGAGAGACCGTCCCGGCCCGACGCCCAGTGGACCGGGGCGTCCAGGTGGGTGCCGGTGTGCTCGCCGGTGTGGATGTTGTTCCAGCCCCAGAACGGGCCAGCCTCGTCGAAATCGCTGATCTTCTCCAGCGACAGCGGGATGGTGTTCGCGAACGGCGCCGGCAGCCGCAGGATCGGCGTCTCGGGCGAGAGCGGCGCGGTCAGGTCGACGATCGTCACCTCCCCGGAGGCGAGGGCGGCGAGCAGGGCATCGACGACGGTCATGCACGAACCTTCCCGCGAGAGCCGGCCGCCGTGACGAGGAGCCAGCCCGCGCATCCTGTCAGCGGCTGTGGTCATGGGCTGTGGTGGTCATGGGCTTGTGGTGCCGACGGCGGGGTGCCCGGCCACCACAGGTGATGGGAGACCGCGGCGCCCACCAGGAGACCGGTGCGTATGAGGTCCCGGTGACACGGCTGACGGCCGCCTTGGCGGTGATCTACGGGTGGCAGCCTAGTGGCCGAACGCTTCCTGCAGCCACCACGAGGCCATCGGGACGATCTTGGCGTCGATCGCGAGTGGACCGCCCCGCTCCGCGAGCCATCCCTTGACCGCGTCGAGATCGCCCACCGTGCGGACCGTGACGCCCGCGCAGCCGTGGCCGCGCGCGATCGCCGCGATGTCGGTGTCGGGGAAGGTGACGTTGTCGAGCGGGGCGCCGTCGGTGAAGTGGTGCACCTCCGCGCCGTACGCCGAGTCGTTGTAGACGATCACGACCAGCGGCAGCTTCAGCCGCACGGCGGTGTCGAGCTCCGAGATCCCCATCATGAACCCGCCATCGCCCGTGCCCACAACCGGCAGCCGGTCCGGCCGGGCGATCGCGGCGCCGATCCCGGTGGCCAGGCCCAGCCCGATCGACTGGAATGCCTGGGTGAAGCAGAAACCGTTCTCGTCGGGAACGTCGAGGTACATCGACGGCCAGCCCATGAAGTTCCCCGAGTCGATCGAGACGACCCGCTCGGCCGGCAGCAGCCGGTTCAGCTCGATCGACAGCGTTCGGGGATCGATGAGCGTGCTGGTCGAGAGGTCGTCATACGGCACCCGTTCCCAGCGACGTTCGGCCGCGATCCGCGCGGCCAGCGCCTGGTCGCGGTAGCCAGGCTGTGAGGCCGGGCGTCCCTTGCGGAGGATGTCGATGATCCCGGCCACCTGGCTCGCGGTCTCCTGGACACCACCCCACAGCCCCAGATGGACGGGGCGGCTGCGCCCCAGCCGCGCGGCGTCGCTGTCGATCTGGACAACGGTCGCTTCCGGACCGATCAAGTTGCCGTGCCGCATCGTCCACATGTTCAGAGCGCATCCGAATCCGACGATCACGTCCGCCGCGTGGATCAGCTCGGCCGCGAGCGGCGAGGCGAAGCCACCCGAGACGTCGAGATCCCACGGGTTGCCGCGGAACAGCCCGCGCGCGACCGCGGAGGTGGCCAGCAGTGCGCCGGTCTGGTCGGCCAGCTCCCGGATCGCGGCCGCGGCCCTTGGCGAACGCGCGCCCCGGCCGGCGACGAAGACCGGCCGTCGCGCGTGGAGCAGCATCTCGGCCAGCTGGGCGGCGTCGCTCAGGTGCGCGACCGGCAGCTTCGCCGCGGCTGGCACGACAGGCGCTGGCCCGTCCGGCAGCTCGTCGTCCTGGACGTCGATCGGAATGCCCAGCACGACCGTCCTGCCCAGGTTGCGCGCCGTCGCGTAGGCCCGGGCCACATCCGCGAGCGCGGACCGCGGCGAACGTACCCGGATCGGAACCGCTCCGACCGCCGCCGCCATCGCCGCCTGGTCGACGAAGAAGTTGGACCGCTCGTCGGTCGCCTCGGGCGCGAGGACGAGCAGTGGCGTCGCGCTCTTCGCCGCCTCGGCGAGCCCGGTCATCGCGTTCGTGAACCCGGGACCCTGGTGGACGGACAGCACGCCGACCTCGCCGGACATCCGGGCGTACCCGTCCGCCATGCAGACCGCCCCGCCCTCATGCCGCGCCGCGACGAACCGCGCCCCGGCCGCTGTGAGGGCGTTGACGACGTGGAAGTTCCCGCTGCCGACGACTCCGAACACGACCGGTATCGCCTGCTCGCCGAGAAACCGGCCGATTGCCTCGCGCACCAACATCAGCAGTTCTCCAGGGTGCTTCAGGGATGTACGACAAGGATTCTCCGGTGCCGTTCCAATCGGCTCGGGCGTGCTCGCAGGACTGGCCCCGGCGGCCTGGACCAGCCTTCGGGTTGATCTCTGGGAGTGGCGCACGAAGAGCGGTCAAAATAGGGCATAAAGGACCACTCCAATGCCACATTCTCCGCATTTGCCCTGGGCATGATCGGTTCTGCGGCGCAGGGGCCCTGTCGGAGGTGGACCTCCTCGCCTCATCGCCGCATCCGGGGAAGATCGCACGGTAGAACGCTGAGGTCATATGATGGGTGCGAGGTGGTCCGTCCTCCTGGTGGACGAGATGCACGAGTGGTTCGTGCGGCTCGCGTGGTCCGACCCCGTGTCGGCCGATCTGGTTGCCGCCGCGATCAATCAACTCGAGGCGGACGGGCCGACCTGGGCCGCCCGTTTGTGGACCGGATCGGCGGATCGAAGATTCACAACCTGAAGGAGTTGCGCCCGGCGTCGAGCGGCCACACCGAGGTGCGCATCCTGTTCGTCTTCGACTACGCCCGGCGCGCGGTGTTGCTTGTAGGCGGCGACAAGGCCGGCATGTGGAACCGCTGGTACGACCTGAACATCCCGGTGGCGGAGGAGCGGTACCGGCGCTGGTGCGATGGCGAGTACGACACGGAAAGGAAGTGGCGGACATGGCGAAGGAGTGGGCGGAGGTCCGGTCCGAACTGGTCGCGTCCGGGCTCCTCGACGAGGCCAGGATTGCCGCGTTCCAGGCCAACATGCGAGCTGAGGCGCGTGCGCACCGCCTAGCGGAGATCCGGCAGGCATACGGGCTCGACCAGAGCACGCTGGCCGAGCGGCTCGGGATCTCGCAGTCCCGGATCTCTCGCATCGAACGGGGCGATCTCGATCACTCGGAGATCGCGACGATCCGCAGCTACCTGGCAGCCCTCGGCGGTGAGGTCGAGATCATCGCCAAGTTCGGCGACGAGCGCATCACGATCGGGTAGAAGGTCGACTGCGATGGAAACCGGGGGCTCGGAACAAACCGAGGAATTGGACGACGCTGGACGGCGTGCCGAGGTGCGGGTGCGACAGGCACTGATGGACCGTGTACTCGACGACGCACTCTCCCGTCATGCGGAGGCGCTACGCCGTCTCGGGGAGGGCGACGACGAGCGGCCGGCATGTCCGCGCACATTCGTGGCTACGGGTCCGGTGCAGGCGAGGTGGGCGGACGAGCTACATATCGACGCTGACCGTTTCTTCGGTGATCTGGACGCCGTTGTCGACCCTGATGTCGTGAGCGAGTGAGCACGCCCGCATCGGTGATCGTCGTCGCGAGTCGTGGGTGGGACGACTCACAGGAGTCATGAGACGGAGTCGGGATGGTTGCTCGGGTGGGTTGGCAGGATGGCCGCGTGAGGACGTGGGCGTGGGTGCCCCCGATGGTTGCTGTCTGTTATTGAGTGGAATGAGGTGCGGCGGGATGGCTGACCGGGCGAGTGCGGAGGAGCTGCTGGCGCTGGCCCTGGACGTCGCCGCTGAGGCGGGGGACCTGCTGGTGCGGGGGCGGGCGGGGACCGTGGCGGCGGAGTCGACGAAGTCGTCGCCGACGGATGTCGTGACGGCGCTGGACCGGGCCTCCGAGGAACTGGTCGCCAGGCGGCTGCGCGAGGCGCGGCCCGGGGACGGGATCCTCGGCGAGGAGGGCTCGGACGCGGCCGGGACCAGCGGGGTGCGCTGGATCGTCGACCCGATCGACGGGACCGTCAACTTCCTCTACAACCTGCCGAACTGGGCCGTCTCCATCGGCGTCGAGGTGGACGGTGAGGTCGTCGCCGGGGTTGTGCACGCGCCGGCGCTGGGCCGGACCTACACGGCGCTGCGTGGCGGGGGAGCGGCGCAGGGCGGGCAACCGCTGCGCGTCTCGGGAGTGACGAGCCTCGAGATGGCGCTCGTCGCCACCGGTTTCGGCTACACGGTCCAGCGGCGCACGGCGCAGGTCGCCGTGCTGACCAGGGTGGCGCCTCGGGTGCGCGACATCCGCCGGATGGGCGCCGCCTCGCTGGACCTGTGCGCCGTCGCGGCCGGCACGCTCGACGCCTACTACGAGCGCGGCCTGAAGCCTTGGGACCACGCCGCGGGCGGCCTGATCGCCACGGAGGCCGGAGCCATTGCCGGCGGCCTGGATGGCGCGCCCGGCGGCGAGGACCTCTACCTCGCCGCCCCACCGGCGATCTTCACCGCGCTGGCCGCCCTGCTCGCCGAAGACCCCCGCGCCGACCGCGACTAGGCCCGGCCTACCAGGTCGAGGACGATTGCCAAGGCAGGTGAAATTGGGGTCGGCACGCCGGACCTGAACCCAGTTTCACCTGCCTTGACGCGGGCAGGCGCCGGCCTCGGATAACCGTTTGGCGATCACCCATAGGATGGAAGGGTGGTGTCAACAGACGATGCCCAGGGCACGGCGGCGGCCTCGATCGAGGCGGCGCAGCCGGCGACCCGGGCGATTCCAGCGAAGCCGAGTCTCGACGGGGTCGAGGAGCGTTGGTCCGCGGTATGGCAGGACCAGCAGACGTACCGGTTCGACCGCACGGTCGAGCGCGCGCGCGTCTACTCGATCGACACTCCGCCGCCGACCGTAAGCGGCTCGCTGCACGTCGGCCACGTCTTCTCCTACACGCACACCGACCTGATCGCCCGTTACCAGCGGATGCGCGGCTTTGAGGTCTTCTACCCGATGGGGTTCGACGACAACGGCCTGCCGACCGAGCGGCGGGTGCAGAACTACTTCGGCGTGCGCTGCGACCCGTCCGTCCAGTACGACCCGGAGTTCACCCCGCCGGCCAAGCCGGGCAAGGAGCAGATCCCGATCAGCCGGCGTAACTTCGTCGAGCTGTGCGAGGAGCTGACTCTCGAGGACGAGAAGGGCTTCGAGGAGCTCTGGCGTCGCCTCGGCCTGTCTGTCGACTGGACGCAGACCTACGCGACGATCGACACCCGCTCGCGCGCCGTCGCCCAGCGGGCGTTCCTGCGCAACTACGCGCGCGGCAACGCCTACCTGGCCGAGGCGCCGACGCTGTGGGACGTCACGTTCCGCACCGCCGTGGCCCAGGCCGAGCTGGAGGACCGGGAGCGCCCCGGCGCGTACTACACGATCGGCTTCCCCCGGTCGTCCGGCGACGGCGAAGTGATCATCGAGACGACCAGGCCCGAGCTGCTGCCGGCCTGTGTCGCGCTGGTCGCGCACCCGGAAGACGAGCGTTACCAGCCGCTGTTCGGCAAGACCGTGCGCACGCCGCTGTTCGGCGTCGAGGTGCCGGTCGTCGCGCACCGGCTCGCGGCCCCGGACAAGGGCTCCGGCATCGCGATGATCTGTACGTTCGGTGACCTCACCGACGTGATCTGGTGGCGCGAGCTGAGCCTGCCCGCCCGCGCCGTCATCGGCCGCGACGGCCGGCTGCTGGCCGACCCGCCGGCCGCGATCGACAGCGACGCCGGCCGGGCGGCCTACGCGGAGCTCGCGAGCAAGACCGTGCACGCCGCCAAGACCAGGATCGTCGAGCTGCTCAGGGAGTCCGGCGCGCTGAAGGGCGAGCCGAGGTCGATCGAGCACCCGGTGAAGTTCTACGAGAAGGGTGACCGGCCGCTGGAGATCGTCTCCACCCGGCAGTGGTACCTGCGCAACGGTGGCCGCGACGAGGAGCTGCGCGCCGAGCTGCGCGCGCGCGGCGCCCAGCTCAACTGGCACCCGCCGCACATGCGGGTCCGCTACGAGAACTGGGTCGACGGCCTCAACGGCGACTGGCTGATCTCCCGGCAGCGCTTCTTCGGCGTGCCGTTCCCGGTCTGGTACGAGCTGGACGAGGACGGTGAGCCTCGCTATGAGTCGCCCATCCTCGCCGCCGAGGACAGCCTGCCTCTCGACCCGTCGACGGACGCCCCGCCCGGCTATACCGCCGCCCAGCGTGACGTGCCCGGTGGTTTCACCGGCGACCCCGACGTCATGGACACCTGGGCGACCTCGTCGCTGACGCCGCAGATCGCGGGCGGCTGGAGCTACGACGAGGACCTTTTCGCGCGGGTGTTCCCGATGGATCTGCGCCCGCAGGCCCACGAGATCATCCGGACCTGGCTGTTCTCGACCGTGGTGCGCAGCCACGAGGAGCACGGCGCGCTGCCCTGGTCGGACGCGGCGATCTCCGGCTGGATCCTGGACCCCGACCGCAAGAAGATGTCCAAGTCCAAGGGCAACGTCGTCACTCCGATGGGACTGCTCAAGGAACACGGCTCGGACGGGGTCCGCTACTGGGCGGCCTCCGGCCGGCCGGGGACGGACACGGCGTTCGACGTCGGCCAGATGAAGATCGGCCGCCGGCTGGCGATCAAGATTCTCAACGCGAGCCGGTTCGCGCTGGGCATCGTGGGCGGCGAGGGCGACACCGTGTTGCCGGCGGGCATCGCGACCGGGGACGCGGCCGACGAGGCGACGCTGGCCGCGGTGACCGAGCCGCTGGACCGGGCGCTGCTCGCGAGCCTCGCTGACGTCGTCGACCAGGCGACCGCCGCGTTCGACGGCTACGACTACGCCCGCGCGCTCGAGGTCACCGAGTCGTTCTTCTGGACGTTCTGCGACGACTACGTCGAGCTGGTGAAGGGCCGCGCCTACGGCGGCGCCGGGGAGACGGGCGCGGCCTCGGCGCGGGCGACGCTCGCGGTGGCGCTCTCGACGCTGCTGCGGCTGTTCGCGCCGTTCCTGCCGTTCGTCACCGAGGAGGTCTGGTCCTGGTGGCAGGCCGGCTCGGTGCACCGGGCGCGCTGGCCGGAGGCGCCCCAGCTGCGCAAGCTCGCCGAGGCGGCGCCGGCGCGCCAGCTCGAGGTCGTCGGGGTGGTCCTCTCCGCGGTGCGCCGCGCCAAGTCGGAGGCCAAGGTGTCGATGAAGGCCGAGGTCGCCTCGGCCAGGATCACCGCGGAGCCCGACGTGCTGGCCCTGCTGGAACCGGTCGGCGCCGACCTGCGCAACGCCGGCAGCATCGCCGACCTGACCCTCGCGGCGGGCACCAGCGAGATCACCGTCACCGTGGAGCTCGCCCCCAGGCCCGCGGCCGTCTGACCGATCGCTGGGGCTGGCCGGCTGGTGACGGGGGCGCTGCGCGCCCCCGTCACATCGCGGGCGGGTATCTCGTCCTCCTCTCGACGCAGAAGCACTGAGTTGCGGAGAGACGATGAAGATCTTCGATGCCGGAGCGGCCGAGGGCCGGGCCGCGGAGCTCGCGGCCGCGTTCGAGGCGGAACGCGGCTACCTGCGCGGCCTCGCCTACCGGATCCTCGGCTCGTTCGCCGACGCGGAGGACGTCGTCCAGGAGGCCTGGCTACGCCTGGCCCGCGCCGACGTCGAGCCCGACGACCTGCGGGCGTGGCTGACCGTCGTCGTCGGCCGGCTCTGCCTGGACGAGCTGCGCTCGGCGCGCGCCCGCCGGGAGTCGTACATCGGCCCGTGGCTGCCCGAGCCGCTGGCCGAGGTCGGCGGCCTCGACGCGGTCGCGGTGTACGCGGCCGGGACGGCGGGGGCCGTGGGGGCGGCGGCCCAGCGGGCGGCCGCCGCGTCGCTGCCTGACCCCGCGGCGGACCGGGTGACGCTCGCCGAGTCGGTGAGCATGGCGATGCTCGTCGTGATGGAGACTCTCACCCCGGCCGAACGGACCGCGCTCGTGCTGCACGACGTCTTCGGCTACGGGTTCGACGAGGTCGCTGAGATCACCGGCCGCACCCCCGCGGCCTCCCGCCAGCTCGCGAGCCGCGCCCGCCGCCACGTCCGCTCCCGCGGCGCCAGGTTCGACCCGGACCCGGCCCACGGCTGGCGGGTCGCGGAGGCCTTCCAGCGGGCGGCGGACGGTGGCGACCTGGCCGCCCTGGTCGAGCTGCTCGACCCGGACGTCGTGCTGCGATCCGACGGCGGCGGGGTGGCCCAGGCGGCGCGGCGGCCGATCGTCGGCGCGGAGAAGGTCGCGCGGTTCCTGCTGGGCATCCTCGTGAAGGCGGCGCGGGATCCGGCCGGCGCGCGGATGATCGTGCCCGCCGAGGTCAACGGCGGCCCCGGCTTCCTGGGCTATCTCGGCGGCGAGCTGACCGACGTGGTCGCCCTGACCACCGCGAACGGCCGCGTGCGGGCCATCGACCTGGTCGCCAACCCCGCCAAGCTGCACCACCTGCGCGGCACCTGAGCCCAGACGTTGCCTGAGCGGGCTAGTGACTTGTCTACACAGCCCAGCCACAGTTCGTGACGGCGCATCAGCGCTGTGTCGACTCGGCCACCTCGCCGACCCAGACCAGGCTCTACCACCGCCATGTGCCAGGGGCCCGGAACCAGGCTGGGAGCAGGGTCCCTGCCGGATCGGCGACAGGGTCCCCGCCGGATCGGCGGACGGGGTCCCTGCCGGATCGGCGAAGCCGATCTGGGAGGTCGTGATCTGGGAGGTAAGCGATCTGGGAGGTCAGGCTCAGCGCCCGCGGACCTCCCAGATCGACTCCGCAAGCTCCGTCGATCCGGCAGGGACCCCGGGCGGCGCCCGGGTGCGGGCGCGGAGCGTCCGGCACGGGATGTCTCAGTCGAGGCGGCGCAGCTCCTCGCGGAAGCGCTTGCCGTTCTCCACGTAGTGCTCGGCGGCGATGGCGATGCCCGCGGCGTTGGCGGCACCTTCGCGGATCTTGGCGGGGACGCCGAGAGCCATCGCGCCAGGCGGGACAATGCCGTTGTTGCTGACGACCGCGTTGGCGCCGACGATCGCGCCGGAGCCCACTCGGGCGTTGTGCAGCACGATCGAGCCGGAGCCGATGAGTGCCCCGTTCTCGACGGTGCAGCCCTCCAGGTGGGCGACGTGGCCGACCACGCAGTCGTCGCCGACGACCGTGCTGTGCAGGGCGGTGGTGTGCACGACCGTGCCGTCCTGGATCGACGTGCGGGCGCCGATAATGATCTTACCGGTGTCGCCTCGCAGCACCGCCCGCGGCCAGATCGATGACTCAGGGCCGATCGTCACTGACCCGATAACGGTCGCGTCCGGATGGACATACGCCGAAGGGTCGATGTCGGGAACCTGGTCCCCGAGCGCGTAGATGGCCAACTCTGCCTCCGAGGACATGAGCGCCCGCGGCCGCGCGTTCGCGTGCCCGGCACGAATGTGACAGTGGGTGTGACAGCGGACCGCCACGTCCGGCGTCCCCAGCCATCTTGGCGCCTACCCGTTTTCGGACGCCCCTGAAAATGACGCGCGACGCTTTCCGCCGCCCAGCAGGGCGTGAAGCGCCGCCGGCGGAAGGGTCGCCGACGGCTGGACAGCGGTGCGTACCACTCAGGGAGCCCCTTCCCGGGCTGCCAGGAACTCACCGGTGAGCTCGCCGGTCAGGTCAACGGAGCTCGGCGATGCGGGCGCCGGGAGTGGGCATCTGCGGGCGGCCGGAGGTCGCGTCGGTGCCGGTACCGTCGTCGTCGTCGCCCAGACCCTCGACGTGGTCGGCGACCTCCTTGGGCAGCTTGAGCGGCAGGGGGTCGCGGACCGGCATCGCGTCGTCGCCGCGGACGACCACCAGCTGGCGCAGCGTCTCCTCCAGCAGCGGTGCCCGGGACGGGTCGAGCGCGCCGGGGCCGGTCATCACGGCGCGCACGAACCAGCGCGGCCCGTCGATCCCGATCATCCGGCCGGGGACCAGCTGGCCGGGCACCGGTGTCGGCAGCGCGAGCTCCAGCTCGCGGCCGTAGCGGCCGTCGACCGTGTGCGGCGAGCCGCCGTTCGCCTGCAGCTGCTCGATGATCTCGGCACGGACGTCATCCCACAGGCCCCGGGTCTTCGGGGCGGCGAAGACGGCCAGCTCCATGGCGCTGTGGCCGTCGGCGACGACCACGCTCATCGGCCGGCCCGACGTCTCCTCGACCTGGAACTGGATCTGCGCACCCTCCAGCGCGGGCACCCGCAGGGCCCCGACGTCGAGGCGGTGGATGTCGTCACGCGGGGCGTCGTCGACGTCGTAGGGTCCCCGCGGGTTGTCGACCGCGCCGGCGTGCTCCTCGGGCTCCGGCTCCTCGTCGATGAAATCGGCCTCGTCGGCCTCCTGCCTGCGACGGCGCCCGAATGCCATGGCCTTCCCTCTCCTGCCTTCTCACCGAGCCAGTCCCGCTCGGCTCAACGAGCGATCACCCCGAATGGGTCCCGCCCCGGGCGGTCCCCGGGCCGGTTGACGAATCTCCGTGTCGTCGGCCCTGGTGCTCCCCCAGGGATCCGCTAGCGCGGATCTCTGGGGACCCCGGCGCGGCCGAGGCCGCCCCCGGGGACGCCCGTCGAGCCGAAGCCGCCGTCGCCGCGCCCCGAGGCCGGCAGCTCGTCGACCTCGCGGAAGACCGCGTGCTCCACGCGCTGCACGACGAGCTGGGCGATCCGGTCGCCGCGGGACAACCGGATCGGCTCGGTCCTGTCCGTGTTGATGAGGATCACTTTGATCTCCCCACGGTAGCCGGCATCGACGGTACCGGGTGCATTGACCACGGAGAGCCCATGCCGCGCGGCCAGCCCGCTGCGCGGGTGCACAAAGGCTGCATACCCAGCCGGCAGCGCGATGGCGAGCCCGGTTCCGACGATCGCGCGCTCACCGGGGGCCAGTGTGACGTCCTGCGCCGTGACCAGGTCCGCGCCGGCGTCCAGGGGCTGGGCGTACCAGGGCAGCGGCAGCTCCGGGTCAAGCCTGCGCGCCAGCACCTCCACCGACGCGCGCCCTGCCTCGGTCCCAGGTCCCGGCAGGGGCGCCGCGACGCGGGGCGCCAAGCCCGCGGGGAGGGCCGGTAGGCCCGCGGGGGCGGCCGGTAGGCCCGCGGCGACGGCATCGTCGGCCACGGCGTCGCTGGTCGCGGCCTCGGCTGCCGTCGGATCGAGGGCGGTCATGGCGGCTCTCCTTCTGATCGGCCTGATCGGCCTGGTCAACGGGCGGGTGCCGACATGCGCGCGCCAGCCGCTGGTGGCGCGGCCGGCGGGACCCGCCGGCCAGGGACGATACTGGCTGCGCACACCATCACTGGGTGGGTAGGTAGGGCAACGGCGGCGTGCGCGGACGGCGCCACACCGACGGTGGGACGCGGAGACGACATCCGCGCGGACAGGGCACGAACGACCGGCGCCGAACACACGAGCGTCGAGAACACGGAGAGGTGCACGGTGGCGGGACCGGTATCCAAGGTCGGCTGGAAGATCGTCGGGGGAGCGGCCACCGTGGCGGGCGGCACGGCGGCCACCAAGAGCGTCAACGCCGTCTACCGGAAGGTACGCGGCGGCGAGCCGCCCAAGAACCTGGCACACCCGGACACGACCTGGCGGGAGGCGATGTTCTTCGCGCTGCTGTCGGCGGTCGCCGTCGCGCTCGGCCGGCTCGCGGCCGAGCGGGTCGTCGCCACCGGCTGGACACGCGTGACCGGCGGGCTGCCGCCGGGCATGGAGAGCAAGGAGGCGGTCGCGTCGACCGATTGAGGTCGACCGACTGAGACAGGGCCACGGCGCCGGCCTGGAACATGGGCCGGCGCGCGGTGCGGGCCCGCCCCCGGTTCCTGTTCGCGGGGGCGGTTCCGCCGGTGGCGGTTGGCGCCTCCCGACGCTGTCGGGGCGTCAATCGGGCGACCGACAGCGAGAGGACGGAGATCGAGGTCACAAAACCTACGGCCCGACCCCCTTTGCCGGGGCACACTGCCTTTCAGGGGTGTTTCAAGCCGATGTCCACTGACTCGGCGAGAAGCGCGGCCTGACATCGGTGGGTCAGATCGGAGGAGTCGTGGCTGAACGAGGCGGCTGGTGGGGCAAGGTGGTGCACCGGCTGACGGCCGACGACGACGAGCTCGAGGCGGAAGACCTGCAGCGGGCGGCCCGCGCCGAGGGTGCGGTCCCGATCGGGGGCTGCCAGGACCATGAGGCCGCCTGCGTGGCCGGCACCGTCCGGTCGGTCACCGTGCGCACGCGGTCCGGTGCGCCGAGCCTCGAGGTCGAGGTGTACGACGGCAGTGGCTGCGTGACGCTCGTGTTCCTGGGTCGTCGCCAGATTCCCGGTCTGGACGCCGGCCGGTCGTTGAAGGCGACCGGCCGGATCAGCCGGGACGACCGGCGGACGACGATCTTCAACCCTCGTTACGAGCTGCTCCCGGCAGCCAGCCACTGAGCAGCCACTGAGTAGTCATCGAGGCGCCACCGCCACACCTGGTGCCGGCCTCGCCGTCGGCGGGGACGCACGCCGGGACGGTTACTCTTGCGGGAGCCGACCGTCCCCAGGAGAGTGAGCCGACCTACCCGATGCCAGGACTGTCCCCTCGAGGGAACAACGCGCCCGACGTCCCGCCGCCGGGCGAGGACGCCCCGTTCGACGTGACCCCGCTCGACGTGGCCGCTCGCCGGGAGAGCCAGCGCCCGCGGACGGACGGCCAGGACCCGGCCGATGGCCGGGGCACGGCGAGCGCCGAGTTCAAGGTCTCGTTCAGCGAGGCGATCGGCGGGCCCCGCGGGATCGTCGACAGCTCGCTGCCGACGATCGCGTTCGTCGCCCTCAACAGCGCCGCCGGGCTGGCCTCGGGGATCATCGGCGCCGTGGTCGTCGGCGTCGCGATCTTCATTCTGCGCATGGTCCGCGGCGAGCCGAAGCAGCAGGCGTTCTCCGGGCTGCTCGCCGTCGGTGTGGCGGGCTACATAGCGTCCAGGACCGGCCGCGGCAAGGACTACTTCCTGGTCTCCATCCTGCGTAACGCGGGCGCCGTCGTCGTCGGGGTGGCCTCACTCGCCGTCCGCCGGCCGCTCGCCGGCTATGTGATGGCCGGCCTGGACCAGCGGTACGCCGACTGGCGCAACCACCGCGACACCCTGCGGGCGGCGAACTGGGCCACCGGCGTCTGGATCGTCGTGTATTTCCTGCGGTTCGCGGTGCAGGGTGTGCTCTACCTCGCCGACCGGGACGGATGGCTCGCGGCCGCGAACCTCGCCCTTGGGCTGCCGCTGTTCGGCCTGGCCGTGCTCGCGACGCTGGCGATCGTGCGCAAGCTCGCCCCGGCCTCCCGCTTCGAGCCACCGGACGCCGCCGAGGAGGGCCCAGCCGACGCGGTGGACCCGGTGGCCGACAACGTCGACCCATTCGCGGCCAGGGCCGCCGTCAGGGAGCCGTACGACGACTAGCAGGACCGGCCGCCGGGCTCCGGTCACCGCAAACACACAGCGGCTGTGACGTCGTTCTGGCGAGCCATGCGCGCAACCCAGCCAACGGTGGTGACGGCGCATCAGCGCTGGCGCCCGGGGTCCCTGCCGGATCGGCGACAGGGTCCCTGCCGGATCGCGAAGCCGGGGTCCCTGCCGGATCGCGAAGCCGGGGTCCCTGCCGGATCGCGAAGCGATCTGGGAGGTCTGCTGGAAGGTCTGCTGGGAGGTCAGCGATCTGGGAGGTCGGGCCTCAGCGCCCGAATGCGGCGCCCGGTGCTGGGCGCGGAGCGTCCGGCACGGGACCGCCCTATGAGATGGACGGCGGGGTCGCGCCGAAGAGGGCGGCGAGCTCGGCCTCCGCGTCGGTGGTGACGGCGACGGCGAGCACCTCGTCACCGGGCTCCAGCGTGCTGTCCGGAGACGGGACGACGGCCTGGCCGCCGCGCAGGATGACGACCAGCGCGCAGTCGCGCGGCAGCGAGATGTCGCCGACCGACTGGCCGGCGACCGGCGAGTCCGCCGGCAGGGTGAGCTCGACCAGCGACGCATCGGACTGGCGGAACTTCATCAGCCGGACCAGGTCGCCGACGCTGACCGCCTCCTCGACGAGCGCGGTCAGCATCCGCGGGGCCGACACCGCCACGTCGACGCCCCAGCTGTCCGTGAACAGCCACTCGTTCTTGGGGTGGTTCACCCGGGCCACCACCCGGGGCACGCCGAACTCGGTCTTGGCCAGCAGCGAGACGACCAGGTTGACCTTGTCGTCACCCGTCGCCGCGACCACGACCGCGCAGTTCTCCAGCCCGGCCGACTCCAGCGACGACAACTCGCACGCGTCCGCCTGCAGCCAGCGCGCCTTCGGGAGCGACTCCGGACGGATCTTGGCGCCGTCCCGCTCGATGAGTAGCACCTCGGTGCCGTTGTCGAGGAGTTCGCTCGCGATCGACCGGCCGACCTTGCCTGCGCCGGCGATCGTCACCACCTGACGCGTCATGACCCTCAGACCCCCTTGGGTGGGTTGGCGCGCACGGCCGCCTCGGCCTCGGTGACGCGCTTGCGGGCCACGGCGGCGTGCAGGATGTCGCCGTCCTGCACCATCGTGCGCCCGTCCGGGATGATGCCCTCGCCGTACCGGGTCAGGCAGGCGACCCGGATGCCGGCCGCCTGCTCGATCTCCTTGACCGGCCGGCCCGCCCAGCTCTTCGCGGGGGTCAGCTGGGTCATCAGGGCGGCGCCGGACGGGTGGGTCCACTCCGGGGTGACCGCCTCGGGCAGCAGCCGGGCGAGCATCTGGTCGCGCGTCCAGCGCACGGTGGCCACCGTCGGGATGCCGAGCCGCTCGTAGACCTCGGCCCGGCGGGGGTCGTAGATCCGGGCGACGACCCGTTGGACGCCGAACATCTCCCGCGCCACCCGGGCGGAGATGATGTTCGAGTTGTCGCCGCTGGACACCGAGGCGAACGCCTCGGCCTTCTCGATGCCGGCCTCGATCAGGGTGTCCCTGTCGAACCCGACACCGGTGACCTTGCTACCGGTGAACGACGGCGGCAGTCGGTGGAAGGCACTGGGGTCCTGGTCGATGACGGCGACACCGTGCCCGAAACGTTCGAGCTCGATCGCCAGCGCCGAGCCGACCCGGCCGCAGCCGAGGATCACGACGTGCATGGGGCGAGAGCGTAGCGGTGCCCGATGCCCTGGGTCGACGGACCGGCGCCGTCACGCGGGCGACGCGTTCCCGTCGCGCCCGCGGCGCCCGTTCGCCGCGTTCCGCGGGCTATGCCACGGGTCACATGCCAGGCGGCCGCCCAGGAGTGCCGGCCGCCCGGTGGCGGCGGCGCCGCGGGGTGCATGCGTGCTGGCGTGCTGGGGTTTCCCGGCATGGGCCGATCACCGCGACAGGCCGCGCCGGGGGTCCCGGGCGGTCCGCGCCCGGCCCGGCACTCTGGCCGGCCCTTTGCGATATGCGCCACGCGGAACAGATCGACGGGGTTGCTCGGTAGCATCTGCGCGTGGCGCTCACGGACCGGCTGAAGCGCATCTGGGTCGGCCGCCCTCTCGGAAGTGACCGGCTCGGCGAGACGTTGCTGCCGAAGCGGGTCGCGCTGCCCGTGTTCGCCAGTGACGCGCTGTCCTCGGTGTCGTACGCGACCGAGGAGATCCTGCTGGTGCTCTCGCTCGGCGGGCTGGCGTTCTACCACTTCACGCCGTGGATCGCGCTCGTCGTCGTCGCGCTCATGCTGACCGTCGTCGCGTCCTACCGCCAGACCGTGCATGCCTACCCGAGCGGCGGCGGCGACTACGAGGTCGCGACGGAGAACATCGGCGGGCCGGCGGGGCTCACGGTCGCCAGCGCCCTGCTGGTCGACTACGTGCTGACCGTCGCCGTGTCGGTGTCCGCCGGCGTGGCGAACCTGACGAGCGCGGTCACCAGCCTCGCGCAGCACAAGGTGCTGATCGCGGTGGTGCTCATCGTCGTGCTGACGATGATGAACCTGCGCGGCGTGCGCGAGTCGGGCACCGCGTTCGCGATCCCGACCTACGGGTTCATCCTCGGTATCTTCGTCATGATCGCCATCGGGTTCGTGAAGATGGCCTTCGGGCACACTCCGCGAGCGGAGAGCGCTGACTACCAGGTCACCGCGACCAGCCACTACTCGGGGCTGGCGCTCGCATTCCTCGCGCTGCGGGCGTTCTCCTCGGGCTGCACGGCGCTGACCGGCGTCGAGGCGATCAGCAACGGTGTGCCGGCGTTCCGCCCGCCCAAGAGCAAGAACGCGGCGTCGACGCTACTGGCGATGGGCCTGATCGCCGCGCTGATGTTCATCGGCGTCACCGTGCTCGCGATGGCCAGCAAGGTGCACGTCGCCGAGGACGCGAAGAACCTCATCGGCGCGCACGGCGAGCAGCCGACGGTGATCGCCCAGGTCGCGGCGGCCGTGTTCGGCGGCGGCTCGATCGGGTTCGTCTACATCGCCGCGGTGACGGCGCTGATCCTGATCCTGGCCGCGAACACTGCGTTCAACGGCTTCCCGGTGCTCGGCTCGATCCTCGCCCGCGACGGCTACCTGCCGCGCCAGCTGCACACCCGCGGCGACCGGCTCGCCTACTCCAACGGGATCCTGCTGCTGGCCGGCTTCGCCACCCTGCTGGTGATCGTGTTCAAGGCCGAGACCACCCGGCTGATCCAGCTCTACATCGTCGGCGTGTTCGTCTCGTTCACCCTGAGCCAGACCGGCATGGTGCGCCACTGGCAGCGGGTGCTGCGCGGCAGCTCGGTGCTCGCGACGACGCCGGGCGGGCGGCGCCGGGTCCGCCGCTCCCAGACGATCAACTTCTTCGGGGCCTGTATGACGGGCCTCGTACTCATACTCGTACTGGCGACGAAGTTCACCCACGGCGCGTACATCGTCGTCATCGCGATGCCAGTGATCTTCGTGGCGATGCGGGCGGTGCGCAAGCACTACGACCGGATCGCCGCCGAGCTCACCCCGCCGCCCGGCCCGCCGACGCTGCCGTCCCGGGTGCACGGCGTCGTCCTGGTCAGCAAGATCCACGCGCCGACGCTGCGGGCGCTCGCCTACGCCAAGGCGACCAGGCCGCACAGCCTGGTCGCGGTGACCGCCGCCGTCGACCCGGCCGACGCCGAGCGGCTCACCCAGGAATGGTACGAGCGCGGCATCACCATCGACCTGGTGACACTCGCCTCGCCCTACCGGGAGATCACCGGGCCGGTGCTCAAGTACGTCGCGGACATCCGCAAGGACAGCCCGCGCGACGTCGTAGCGGTGTTCGTCCCGGAGTACGTCGTCGGCCACTGGTGGGAGCACCTGCTGCACAACCAGAGCGCGCTGCGGCTCAAGGCGAGGCTGCTGTTCCAGCCCGGGGTGATGGTGACGAGCGTGCCCTGGCAGCTGGAGTCGTCGTCGAACGCGCAGCGCCGCATGGACGGGGAGGCCGCCGGTGCCGTCCGGCGCGGCCAGGCGGGTCCGCGCGGCCCGGCCGCCGTCGCCGCCGTCGGCGCGGAGGCGCCGTCGGCGGCGACGGCACCATCGGCCGGGTCGATCGCGCTGTCCGGCCGGGTCGACAGGCCGGAGGGCTAGTGCCTTCGGGGGCGGGGGGCCGCCGGAGGCGCGAGGAGGGACATTTCCGCGCCTCCTCTGGCCCTGGGCCGGCGATGCCCAGCCCAGCTGGCCGCGGTGGCGGCCACCGCGCGGGCGAGCGGCGAGCCGACGAGGGCGCGGAACCGCTCGGCGCGGAACCGCTCGGCGCGGAGCTGCTCGGCGCGGAGCTGCTCAACGCGGAACTGCTTGACCTGGACGTGGGCCCGGTCGCCCACGGCGGGTCGTGCGTGGCGCGGTCCGGCGGCCGGGTGGTGTTCGTCCGGCATGCGCTGCCCGGCGAGCGGGTCCGCGCCCGCGTCACCGACCGCTCCCACGACCGCTACTGGCGCGCCGACGCCGTCGAGATCCTCGAGCCCTCGCCCGACCGGGTACCGGCGCCCTGCCCGCACGCGGGGCCGGTCCGCCTGGTGGCCGCCGGAGGTGCGACGGAGGAACATGATCTTGTCTCCGGCGGTCAGGGTGGCTGCGGTGGCTGCGGTGGCTGCGACTGGCAGCACGCGTCGCCCGCCGCGGGGCGGCGGCTGAAGGCCCAGGTGGTCGTCGAGGCGCTGCGCCGCCAGGGGGGCCTGGCCGCCCACGTGGCCGATGGCGACGAGAAGGACGCGGCGGGGCTCGCCGTCGCGGTCGAGCCGCTGCCCGCCCTCGGTGGCGAGGCCGGCGAAGGGCTGGGCTGGCGCTCGCGGATGCGTTTCGCCGTGACGGCGGACGGCGAGGTCGGGCTGCGGATGCACCGCTCGCACCAGGTCGTCGCCACGCCCGACTGCAGGATCGCGCACCCGCTGGTCGTGGGCGCTGTCGCCGGGCGGCGCTTCCCCGGGGCGGAGGCGGTCGAGGTCGCGGCCAGCGTGAGTTCCGGGCGGGTGGCGGTGCGCCCCACCGGCGGCCGGGCGGCCTCGGCCGGCGCCGCGGACGACGCGGGCGGTGATGGTGCCGGTGCCGAAGACGACGGCGGCGGGCTGGTCGAGCGGGTGCGGGGCCGGGAGTTCCGGGTGGACGCGTCCGCGTTCTGGCAGGTCCATCCGGCGGCGGCGTGCACGCTCGTCACCGCGGTGCTCGCCGCGCTCGAGCCCCGGCCGGGGGAGCGGGCTCTCGACCTGTACGCGGGCGCCGGCCTGTTCGCGGCGTTCCTCGCCGAGGCGGTCGGCCCGGACGGCGAGGTGATCGCGATGGAGTCCGACGCCGCCGCGGTCGCCTCGGCGGCGCACAGCCTCGCCGACCTGCCGTGGGTGTCGGTCCGGCCGGTGCGGGTGACGGCGGCGACCGTGCGCCGCTGCGTCGGCGGTGCCCAGTCCGCCAACGGCGCCCAGGGCGGGGGGCGCGTCGACGTGGCGGTGCTGGACCCGCCGCGGACCGGCGCCGGCACGGACGTGCTGACCGCGCTGCTGGCGCTGCGGCCCCGGGCGGTCGCCTACGTGGCCTGTGACCCGGTCGCGCTCGGGCGCGACCTCGCCGCCGCCGCGGCTGCCGGCTACCGGGTCGACGGCGTGCGCGCCTTCGACCTCTTCCCGATGACCGCGCACATCGAGTGCGTGGCCCGCCTGGTCCCCGCGCCGTAGCGCCGCCTCGGCCATGCCTCTCGTGTGACGGAACGCTGTCGCGCCGACATCCCGTGTCGATAGTCCGTGTACTGGATTGCTTGGATGCGGTATCGGCATTGTGACGGTGAGGTATCGGTGGCCATGCCGGCCGTTCCGGCGGCTGTACCGCCGCCCCGGGATGGTGCGTTCCCCAGGACACGCTGGCAGCCCGGACCAGGCCAGATCCGCGCCGGCGGGTAGTCGGATGACCGACATGGCGTGGCGGCCGAACGGCGGTAGGTTCAGCAGAGTACTGGTGCCGGGACACGTTGTCGCTACAACAGAGTGTTGCCACGGCGGAGAGTGGATTCTACCGCCAAAACGCGCGAATTCACCCGCGGCCGTGGCGATCTCACATGTCGGGTGCCGGTCCCTTGGCCGACATCCGGCCAGGCTAGGCTTTCCCGGACCCCGGGACCGAACCCCAGTCGGGGGAGGGAGTGCACGCCGTGTCGCTGCTGTCGACGATCAACAGCCCACAGGACGTCAAACGCCTCAGCCCCGAGGAGCTGCCCGCACTGGCCGCGGAGATCCGTGATTTCCTGATCCACGCGGTCGCGCGCACCGGCGGCCACCTCGGACCGAACTTGGGCGCAGTCGAACTGACGTTGGCGATTCATCGGGTATTCGACTCGCCCTTTGACCGGATCCTCTGGGATACCGGTCATCAGTCCTATGTGCACAAGCTGCTCACCGGCCGTGCCGACGGATTCGAGAAGCTGCGCCAGCGCGGCGGGATGTCCGGCTACCCCAGCCAGGCCGAGTCCGATCACGACATCATCGAGAACTCGCACGCCTCCACCGCGCTCTCGTACGCCGACGGCCTCTCGCGGGCCTATGCCCTGCGGGGCGAGGACCGCCACGCCGTCGCCGTCGTCGGCGACGGCGCGCTCACCGGCGGCATGTGCTGGGAGGCGATCAACAACATCGCCGCCGGCGACCGCAAGGTCGTCATCGTCGTGAACGACAACGGCCGCTCCTACGCGCCGACGATCGGCGGTCTCGCCGACCACCTGGCCGCGCTGCGGCTGGCTCCCGAGTACGAGCAGGTCCTCGACGTCGTCAAGCAGGTCCTCGGTCGCACCCCGCTGGTCGGCGCCCCGCTGTTCGACGCGCTGCACGGCATCAAGCGGGGCATCAAGGACGTCGTCCAGCCGCAGGGCATGTTCGAGGACCTGGGCCTGAAGTACGTCGGCCCGGTCGACGGCCACGACTCCGCCGCGATGGAGCAGGCACTGCGCCGCGCCAAGGACTACAACCGCCCGGTGATCGTGCACGCCGTCACCCGCAAGGGCTTCGGCTACCCGGCCGCCGAGCAGGACGAGGCCGACCAGTTCCACTCGGTCGGTGTCATCGACCCCAAGACCGGGAAGTCGACGGCGGCGAAGAAGGGCCTGTCCTGGACGAGCGTCTTCTCCGAGGAGATCGTCCGGATCGGCTCGGAGCGGCCGGACGTGGTCACGATGACCGCCGCGATGCTCCAGCCCGTCGGCCTGCACGCCTTCTCCAAGGCGTTCCCTGACCGGGTGTTCGACGTCGGCATCGCCGAGCAGCACGCGACCACCTCGGCCGCGGGCCTCGCGATGGGCGGCCTCAAGCCGGTCGTCTGCATCTACGCGACCTTCCTCAACCGGGCGTTCGACCAGGTCCTGATGGACGTGGCCCTGCACCGCCAGCCGGTCACCTTCGTGCTCGACCGCGCTGGCGTCACCGGTGAGGACGGCCCGTCGCACAACGGCATGTGGGACATGTCGATCATGCAGGTCGTGCCCGACCTGGAGATCGCCGCGCCGCGGGATGAGGCGACGCTGCGCACCCTGCTGCGCGAGGCGGTCGCCGAGACCGAGAAGCCGAACGTCATCCGCTTCCCGAAGGGGAGCGTCTCGGCCGACGTGCCGGCGATCGACACCGTCGGCGGCGTGGACGTGCTGTTCCGCGAGCCGGCTGTCGCCCGGCACCGCGAGGTGCTGCTCGTGTCGGTCGGTGCGATGGCGCCGACCTGCATGGAGGTCGCCCGCCGGGTGGCGAGCCAGGGCATCGGGATCACCGTCGTCGACCCGCGCTGGGTCAAGCCGGTGCCGGCCGAGATCGTCGAGCTGGCCCGCGACCACGATCTGGTCGTCACCGTCGAGGACAACGGCCGCGTCGGCGGTGTCGGCTCGGCCATCGCGCAGGCCCTGCGTGACGCCGACGTCGACATTCCGCTGCGCGACTTCGGCATCGCCCAGCGGTTCCTCGACCAGGGCAAGCGCGACGAGGTGCTCGCCGAGGTCGGCCTCGCTCCGCAGGACCTCGCCCGCAAGGTCGTCGAGGCGGTCGCCCGCCGCCAGCCGGCACTCGCCGGCGAGCCAGGCACGTCGGCCGAGACGACTCCGTCCGGCGAGCCGGTGATGCCTGAGCAGGCCACGGCGAAGGCGGCCAAGGCCTCGCCGCGGCAGCGCCGCTCCACCGAGTAGCTCGTCGGCCACGGCCGAGAAGCACGGCCACGGCTCACCGCTCTCAACCGCCGGCCAGGCACCCGCCTGGCCGGCGGTTTCGGCTTCCGGGCCGTCCGACCTGGCCCCGCCGGCGAAGGGCGGACCGAACCTGGCCCAGACCGAATCGCATACCAGGCTGGCGATCAATGCCCGGCGGCGGCGCGGCATCTCCGACTGATCGCGAACCGGGTATGAACAAATCCGGCAAATTGGGAGGTCTGGCGCCGATCGGCATGCCAGGGCCGCGATCGGGTCGGTCGATGTGGCAGGGGGCGGCCGATGATCCGGCGTGATGTATGCCGATCGGTGCGGACGGGGCGTCGCGGCGCGTCATCGGCGCGCCCCTAGTCTGGACGGGTGCATGCTGACACCGCGCCGAACCAGGCGGCGATGACCGGGCGGCATCGCGCGGGTCGCGCTCAGGCCGGAGGCCAGCCGTCGACACGGTCGTCCGCCGCGGCGGACGAGTCGACGTCGGAGCCGAATCCGCCCGGGCCGCCGATCACCGGCGCGCCGGAGGCCTCGGCCGTGCCGGGGATGCCGGCCGTGCCGGGGACGCCGCCGGCGTCGGGGACGCCCGCGATGCCGGGGCGCAAGGGCGGGCCGCGCGCCTTGCTGGTGCGCGGGGCGCTGCTGATGGCCGTCGGGCTGCTCGTGGTCGCGCTGGTCAAGGGGTGGCACGACGTCAGCGCGTCGATCCGGGAGCTGAGCGTCGTCGGGGTGGTCGGCTCGGCCGTGGCGACGGTCCTCGCCGTCGGGCTGACGGTGCTGTCCTGGCGGGCGGTGCTCGCGGGGCTGGGCGCGCGGCTGCCGCTGCGGGCGGCGACACGGATCTTCTTCGTCGGCCAGGTCGGCAAGTACATCCCGGGCAGCGTGTGGCCGGTGCTCGCGCAGATGGAGCTGTCGCGCGACTACGGGGTGGCTCGGCCGCGCTCGGCGGCGGCGAGCCTGATCGTGCTGGCGCTCGCCGTGCCGTGCGGCGGGCTCGCCGCCGCCGTGACGCTGCCGTTCGTCTCCCGGGACGCGCTCACGAGCTACTGGTGGGCGTTCGCCGCCGCGTTGGCGTTCATGCTGCTGCTGTGGCCGCCGGTGCTGCGCAGGCTGCTGGCGGTCGCCTTCCGGCTGCTGCGCCGCCCGGCGATGACCGAGCCGGTCCCGGGACGGACGGTGCTCGTCGGCGCCGGCTGGCTGCTGGTCAGCTTCGGCTGCTACGGCGTCGCGACGTTCCTGCTCGCCCGTGACCTCGGCGCGAGTGTCGGCGGGCCGCGGCTGCTCGCCCTCGCCGTCGGCGGCTACGCGCTGGCCTGGACGGCCGGCTTCCTCGTGCTGGTGCTGCCCGCCGGCCTCGGAGTTCGCGAGGCGGTGCTGGTCCTGGCCCTGTCCCCGGCGCTCGCCAGGGAGCCCGCACTGGTGCTCACGCTGGTGTCGCGGCTGCTGGCCACCGTCGCCGACCTCGTCTGGGCCGGCGTCGGCGTCGCCCTGCGCCCGCGCGGAGCCGCCCTTCCGACCGGCGCCGAGGCCGACGCCGACACCGGCGACGTTTCGACGACGACCGATGCGCTGCCGCCCGGAGGCGTCACCGCCCGTCGCTGACGTCCCTCGGCGGTCTAGCCGGGATGCTGGGGCTGGCGGGAACGGCGCCAAGGCCTGGGCCAGGTGAGATAGGCCTCGGCCTCCATCATGGCGACGGCGACCCTGGGCAGGTCGCGGCTGGTGGGGAAGCAGATGTAGCGCGGCTGCCAGGCCGGCTGGAACCGGGCGTTGAACCGGTAGAGGCTCTCGATCTGGAACCAGCGGGAAAGGAACACCAGCAGCCACCGGCCGCTCCTGGCCGCCGGGCCCGCGCCGAGTCGGCCGCCGAGCTCAAGGGCCTGGCGGAAGGCGGCGAAGTTGAGCGAGATCCGGCGTACGCCCAGCTCCCGGGCGGCGCGGACGGTCGCCACGATGAGGTACTCGGTCAGCCCGTTGTCGGCCCGCGGGTCGCGCAGCATCATGTCGAGGGACAGGCCGTCGCTGCCCCAGGGCACGAAGTGCAGCAGCCCGCGCACCGCGCCGCCGGCCGGGGCGGTATCCCCGTCGGCCGGCGGAACTCGGCCGGCCTCGGGCAGGCTCACGGCGGTCACGGCGACACAGTCGGCGGCGCACGCGGCGACGGCGGCCTTGTCGTCACCGTCACCGCCGCGGCCACCGTCGTCGGGGCCGACCTGGCCGCCGGCTCCCGCGGCGCACTCGGCGAACCGCCCGAGTGCCATCGAGAAGCCGCGTTCCCGCTCCGAGCCGCGCCAGGCGCGCGTCAGCCGGCTCAGCTCGGCGAGCTCCGCCGCCGGCAGGTCACGCACCCGCGCGGCCTTCGCCTCGTAGCCGGCGCGCTCGACCCGGGCGACCGCCTGGCGGACCCCGCGCATAGCCCGGCCGTCCAGGCTGAAGTCGTCGACGGAGAGCACGGCCTCGTCACCCAGCTCCAGCGCGGTCAGGCCGGCCCTCGTCCAGGCCGTGCCGCCGGACGCCGAGCAGCCGATCACCGCCGGGACCCAGGCGTGCCGGGCGGCGACCCGCAGGAACTCGGCGATGGCGCCCGGCCATGCCTCCCGGTCGCCGAGCGGGTCGCCGCTGGCGAGCATCACCCCGCCGACGACCCGGTACGCGATCGCGGACTTCCTCGACGGCGACCAGATCACCGCCTTGTCCCGGCGCAGCGCGAACCAGCCGAGCGAGTCGTCGCCGCCGTGGCGGGCAAGCAGGTCCAGCAGCCGGGCCTCGTCGTCCGCGTCGTGGCGGGGGTGCGGCCGGGGCGGGCGCAGCGCCATCCAGGTCGGCAGCGCCACCGTCAGCAGGCCCATCGCGGCGAGCGTCCTGGCGACCATCCGGTCGATCCGGCCCGAGGCGAAGCCGACCGGGCCGTGAATCCCGATCATGCCGCCCAGCACATGCTCGATCTGCTCGGACAGCGGGTACTCGCTGATCGACCTCGACCAGCCCAGGCGCAGCATGAGCAGGCCGCTGCCCACCGACAGGCCGAACAGCGCGGCGAAAGCGCCGACGGCCCGCCAGCGGCTCGACGGGTCCGGCTCGGCGTGGAAGTCCCGGTGGCGGTAGAGCAGCCAGCCGGTGACCGCGGCCGACCCGACGGCGTCGTCGTAGTCGAGGCCCTTGAGCAGGTGCAGCACCGTGCTCACGGCGGCGAGCGCGAGCACGAGCTGCCAGGCGCGCCGCTTGCGGCGCGCGAGCCCATGCGCGAGCAGGACCAGCAGGACGCCGACGAGGACCGTCAGCGTCCGAGCGTGCTCCGGGATACCCGTCGGCAGGATGGCGCGCAGCTCGGCCATCCGCCGATGGCCCGGCGGCGTGACCGCCGACAGGATGTCGATCAGCCCGAGCCCGTACGCCAGCAGCGCGGCCGCCCGTGGCGAGGCTCCTCGCCGCCAGCCAGTCGCCGTGCCCGTGGGCGCCGGGCCGCGATCGGCCAGGTTCCCGCCTCGGCCACGACGCTGGCCCGCCCTGATCCGCCCGGCGGCGGGAGGACTGGCCGTCCGCGCGCCCAGCGTCGCGGTGCCGCGGGTGGCGGGGGACGTGGCGTTTCCCGCCGTGGGGCTTGTCGACGGCGGCCGGGAAGCGGCACGTGCCTGCCTCGACGACGGTGCCCGGTTGGTCATGGGCCCATTCTGGCCTGATCCGACGATGTCCTGATCCCGTGCCCGGTCTCAGTTTCCCGCGGCTCGCGATCAGGTGCGCACGTCGCGCGGCCCGCGGACAGGCTGAGGACGCCCGTCCGCGGGCGGTGACACGTGTGTGGCCCGGCAGGAAGGGCCTTTGTGCCGGGCCACACACGTGATGCTTCGTGGTCGCGCGTGGTGCTTCGGTCGTTGTCGTCGGCTTCGCGCCGGTGGGGTTGGCGGCGTGCGCGCCGCGCGGACGTTCGCCGCGTCAGCGGCCGGCCGCGAGCCGGCGCGCGCCCGCGCGCGTCCGGGCGGGGTCGGGAGCCGACTCGACCGGGAACCGGGTGAGGTACTCGGCCTCCAGTTCGAGCATCCGCCGGGTGTGGGTCGCGAGCGCGTCCTCGCTGCCGCCGACCACCGTGTCGTGGCGGGTGGCGTGCAGCCGGTCGAGCTCGTGGCGCAGGTCATCGTCGCTGAGCTGGGGCGCGGGGACTCCGATGGCGTGCTGCGTAGCGGTCATGGCGGCGAGGTACCCGGATCACCCCGATCTATCCCGGGCACCCGATGATCTCTCGACTGATGGATGAATCATGTGAATCATGGCGAGCCTCGTGTTAGTCGCGGCTCCGTGGGAATCGGGGGGAAACCGAACGAACCAAACGGAGTGGGCGATGGGCGTGCTGGACAGTCTCCTGACCGGACTCGACGACAAGACCCGGGCGCGGACCCTCAACATGATCGCGCAGAGCATCGCCGACGACCGTGAGCGTGCGCCCGAAGCATCACACCGCCGTCAGGTCGACACCGGGACCCGCACCCGCCGGTCCACCGGACCCCGTGCCCGCCACGAGCGGCGTGTGCCCTCAGGGGACGTCTCATCCTGACGACCGTGGGCTCGGCCGAACAGATCCGGATCAGGACAGTGCTCGCGCCCGCTCGGTCTCGTCGGCCAGCCAGCGCGGCACGGGTTTTACTGCGGCGCGGCGAGACCGCCGCGGGGCCCCCAGCCTGGCTGGGGGGCCCGCGGCGGCCGGACGGGGACGTGCCGTCAGCGGACGGTGGCGACGCCGGGTGGGGTGAAGCGGGCGCCGGCGATCTTCTCGCTGACGCCGATGCGGTCCAGGTACGGGGTGATGCCGCCGAGGTGGAAGGGCCAGCCGGCGCCGAGGATCATGCAGAGGTCGATGTCGGCGGCCTCGGCGACCACGCCCTCATCGAGGAGCAGACGGATCTCCTGGGCCAGGGCCGACAGCGCCGAGGCGCGGACCTCTTCGCCGCTCGGGGCGAGCGCCGAGCCCGCGGACGCGCCGTCGCCGGCGACCGGGCCGCGGGCGAGCGCCGCGGCCTCCGCGTCGACGATCTGGGCGCCGTCCGGGCCGGTCGTGTAGACGCTCGTCTTGCCCGCGGCGACCACCCGGCCCAGGCCGGTGGGGGAGCGGAACCGGTCGGGGAACGCGTCGTGCAGCGTCTCCGCGACGTGCAGGGCCACCGGTGGGCCGACCAGCGCGAGCAGCGTCAGCGGCGACATCGGCAGGCCCAGCGGGTCGAGTGCCGCGTCCGCCTCGGCGACCGGCGTGCCCTCCTCGATCGCGCCGAGCACCTCGCCGAGGAAGCGGGTGAGCAGCCGGTTGACGACGAACGCCGGCGCGTCCTTGACGAGGACGGCGTTCTTGCCGAGCTTCTTGGCCACCGCCAGCGTCGTGGCGACGGCCGCGTCGTCTGTCCTGGCCGCCCGCACGACCTCGACGAGCGGCAGCACGGCGACCGGGTTGAAGAAGTGCAGGCCGGCGACCCGCTCGGGGTGCGCGAGGCCCGCGGCCATGTCGGTCACGGACAGCGCCGAGGTGTTGGTCAGCAGCAGTGCGTCGGGGCGTACGACCGCCTCGAGCTCGCCGAGCACCGCCTGCTTGACCTTCAGGTCCTCGAAGACGGCCTCGATGACGAGGTCGGCGTCGGCGAACGCCTCCTTGGTCAGCGAACCGGTGACCAGGGCCTTGAGCCGGTTGGCCTTGTCGTGGGAGACCCGGCCGCGCAGCAGCAGGTTGTCGACCTCGCGGTGGACGTAGCCGACACCCTTGTCCAGGCGGGCCTGGTCGAGGTCGGTGAGCACGACCGGCACCTCGAGGCGTTGGGCGAACAGCAGCGCGAGCTGGCTGGCCATCAGCCCGGCGCCCACGACGCCGACCTTCGACACCGGCCGGGCGACCTTCGGGTCCGGCCCGCCGACCGGCTTGCGGGCGCGCTTCTGGGTCAGGTCGAAGGCGTAGAGGCTCGCGGCGAGCTCCTCGGAGACCGACAGGTCGGCGAGCGCCGTCGTCTCGGCGGCGTAGCCGGCGTCGCGGTCGGCCGTCTCGGCGAGGGCCAGCAGTTCGAGCGCGCGGTAGGCGGCGGGCGCGGCGCCGTGCAGCTTCGCGTCGGCGAGGGCCCGGCCGCGGGCGAGCGCGTCCGTCCAGGCCTGGCCGCGCTCGACGGCCGGGCGGGCGGCGACCGGGTCGACAATGTCGTCGGACAGCCGCCGCCCGCGCGAGGCTTCGCCATCCGGGGTTCCTGCCGGATCGGCGACAGGGTCCCTGCCGGATCGGCGAAGCCGATCTGGGAGGTCGGCGATCTGGTAGGTCCGGCGCGGGCTTTGGCCAAGGCCGCGCAGCACCTGGCCGACCCAGGCGAGCGCCTCCTCGAGGAAGTCCGCCGGCTCCAGCAGGACGTCGGCCAGGCCGAGCTTCGCCGCCTGCGGGCCCTTGAGGGTGCGGTTGGTGTTGAGCGGGTTCTCGATCGCGAGGGTGACCGCCTTGTCGGCGCCGACCAGGTTCGGCAGCAGCTGGGTGCCGCCCCAGCCAGGCACCAGGCCGAGGAACACCTCCGGCAGCGCGAGCACCGGGATGCCGGCGGAGAACGCCCGGTAGTCACAGTGCAGCGCCAGCTCCAGGCCACCACCCATCGCCGCGCCGTTGACCAGCGCGAACGTCGGCACCTTCCGGCCTGCGAGCCGGCCCTCGCCCACGCGGCGCAGCGCCATGTGCCCCAGCTCGCCGAGCTTCTCGATGGCCGGCCGGATCGCGTCCGGGTCGGTGAAGGACGACCGGAACGACAGGTCCGCGCCGACGCAGAAGATGAACGGCTTGCCGGTGACGGCGACCGCGGCCACCGGCGGCGTGTGCGCCTCGATCTCGTCCACCGCGGCCAGCAGCTCGCGCAGCCCGGCGGGGCCGAACGTGTTCGGCCGGGTGTGGTCGTGCCCGTTGTCCAGCGTGATCAGGGCGACCGGGCCGTCGACCCCGGGAAGCTGGGCATAACGGACGTAGGCGTGCGTGACGACCTCGTCCGGGAAGTCCAGCGCGACGTCAGTGCTGCTCATGCGGTATCTCCTGGTTCGCTCCGTGCGGGCTGAGTCGCTGGTTCGCTCCGTCCGGACGCGGCGCTACGGCCCCTTACTCGCTTCGCTCCCAAGGGACCTCCGCGCCGCGTCCTCCTCCGCGAACGTGCGCTACGGCGACCTCCGCTGCGGCCCAACCACTTCGCTTTGCTCGTGGCCGGGCCTCCGCGGAGGCACGCCTCCGCGCCTGGTGGTGCCGTCCCAGCATCAGGCAGAGGTTGCCGAAGGGCGCGATGATGGCGGAGCCTCACGCGCCCGGGGACAGATCAGCCAGCATGGTGGGGGTTCTCCCAGATCGTGGTCGCGCCCATGCCGAAGCCGACGCACATCGCGGTCAGGCCGTAGCGGACCTCGGGGTGCTCCTCGAACTCGCTGGCGAGCTGCGTCATCAGCCGCACACCGGAGCTCGCCAGCGGGTGGCCGAGCGCGATCGCCCCGCCGTAGGGGTTGACCCGTGGGTCGTCGTCCGCGAGGCCGAAGTGGTCGAGGAACGCGAGCACCTGCACGGCGAACGCCTCGTTCAGCTCGAACAGGCCGATGTCGTCGATCGTCAGACCGGTGCGGGCGAGCGCCTTCTCGGTCGACGGGATCGGGCCGACACCCATCACCTCGGGCGCTACTCCGACGAACCCGAACCCGACGAGAGACATCTTCTTGGACAGGCCCAGCTCGTCGGCGACCTCGCTCGCGGCCAGGATGCAGCCCGTCGCGCCGTCGTTGATGCCGGCCGAGTTGCCGGCCGTCACCTTGCCGTGCGGGCGGAACGGGGTCTTCAGATGCGCCAGGGTCTCGACGGTCGTGCCCGGCCGCGGCGGCTCGTCGACCGTCACGTACTCCCAGCCGGTCTCGGCGTGCCGCGCGGCGACCGGGACCAGGTCCGGCTGGATCTTTCCGTCCGCGTAGGCCTTCGCGACCTTCTCCTGCGACGCGGCGGCGTAGGCGTCGGCGCGCGCCTTGGTGATGTCCGGGTAGCGGTCGTGCACGTTCTCGGCGGTCATGCCCATGACCAGCGCGGACGGGTCGACCAGCTTCTCGGAGACGAAGCGCGGGTTCGGGTCGACGCCCTCGCCCATCGGGTGGCGGCCCATGTGCTCGACGCCGCCGGCGATCGCCACGTCGTAGGCGCCGATGCCGATCGCGGACGCCGTGGTGGTGACCGCCGTGACGGCGCCCGCGCACATCCGGTCGATCGCGTAGCCAGGCACCGACTCGGGCAGCCCGGACAGGATCCCGGCGACCCGGCCGATCGTGAGCCCCTGGTCGCCGATCTGGGTCGTCGCGGCGATCGCCACGTCGTCGACCCGCTCCGGTGGCAGCGACGGGTTGCGCCGCATCAGGTCCCGGATGACCCGGACGACCAGGTCGTCCGCGCGGGTCTCGGCGTAGACCCCCCTGGCCTTGCCGAACGGGGTCCGTACCCCGTCGACGAACACGACGTCGCGGACTGCACCGCGGGATGCCTTGAACACGTGGGTCCTCCCCGGCGAGGAACGGCTCGGCTGGGCCGTGCCGCCGGCGTCACCCGGTGGCACCCAGCCAGCCTACGACAGAGTTACCGATGAGTAGGTAACGCCCGCCAGGTGTCGTCCATGCCCACCCCGCCCGGTCCGCCCGGCCTCGCCCACCCCGCCGGTGATCGACGCCACCGGCCGCGAGCACGGTCGCGATGCCTGCCCGCCTAGCCGCTCGCGCGGACCCAGCCACAATTGGCGACGGCGCATCGGCGCAGTGCCAACCCGGCCACGTCCTCAACCTGGCACCACCTGAGCCACGGCCATACGCCTATGCCCGGCACCACGCGGGGAGGACGCTCAGCGTCCGACAGGCCGCGCCCGGCGGCAGGCGCGGAGCGTCTGCCGCGGGACGGCCTCACCCGGCGTCGGTCAGCTCGCGGGGGACGGCCACGACGTCGACGAGGGCGCCGTTTCGCCAGACGGTGATCTCAAGGCGGCGGCCGATCGCGTTCTCGACCATGAGCTTCTGGATGGCGGTGCTGGTGGTGATCTCCTGGCCGTCGACGGACAGGACGACGTCGCCGCGGCGCAGGCCCGCGCGCTCGGCCGGGCTGCCGTCGACGACCTGGGCGACGCGCAGGCCGGCTCGCCGGCTCACCTTGGCGGCCAGCGCCGGCGGCAGCGGGGCCTCGGCGCCGGCGATGCCGAGCCAGGCACGGCGGACCCGGCCGTGGCGCATCAGGGTGGCGATCAGGCCGCGGGTGGTGTCGTTGATCGGGACGGCGAGGCCGAGGCCGATGCCCGCGACGGCCGTGTTGACGCCGACCATGCGCCCCCGGCTGTCGGCGAGCACGCCGCCGCTGTTGCCCGGGTTGAGCGCCGCGTCGGTCTGGATGACCTCGTCGACGACCCGGCCGGACTGGGTCGGCAGTGAGCGGCCGAGCGCGGAGACGATCCCGGCGGTGACGCTGCCGGCAAGGCCCAGCGGGTTGCCGAGCGCGACCACCAGCTGGCCGACCCGCAGCAGGCCGGCGTCGCCGAGCGTCACCGGAGGCGGCACGTCGCCGCGCGCCCGCAGCACCGCGAGGTCCGACAGCGGGTCGCGCCCGATCACGTCGGCGACGACGTCGGCGCCGTCGGTGAAGGTCGCCTCGGCGGTCTCCGCCCCCTCGACGACGTGCGCGCTGGTGAGCAGGAAGCCGTCGGCGGTCAGGACGCTCGCGCTGCCGGCGCCCTGGCCGCGCCGGCCGCGTACCCGCAGGCTGGCGACGCTCGGCAGCACCGTCTGCGCCACGTGGACGACCGCCGCCGAGTACGCGTCGAGCGGCTCCTGCTCGGCCGGCTCGCCGCCGACGACAGATCCGTCACGCTGGGCTGGCGGTACGTCATCACTCATGCCGCGAGCAACCACCGGCGGCCACGGATCGTGCCCGGGTTCGCGTTCGGCGGACATCCCAGGCCAACCCGCCCGGCCGCCCGCGTCGGGAACGGCGCCTCCAGGGAGACGGCCTCGGCGCCTAGGAGACGGCCTCGGCGCCGCCGCCGAGGGGACTCGCGGACGCGGGGGCGGCGGACCGGCCGGCCCGGCGTGGCGGGCCGGGCTCGGCCACGGGGGGCTCGGCGAGGGCGTCAGCGATCGCGGCGGCGGTCAGGTCCACCTGCCAGGCGCGGGCACCGCCGGCGCGCAGCGTGCCAGCCACGGTCGCGGCGGAGAGCTCCCCGGGCGGCGACCAGGCGACCCGCCTGGTCAACGCCGGCTCGATCAGGTTCTCCACCGGCATGTTCTGCTCGCCGGCGACCTTGTTCAGGCTGGCGCGGACGCGGACGAGCCGGGCGGCGGCGATCGGGTCGCGTTCGGCCCACCGGTTGGGCGGTGGCAGCCCGTCGCCGCCGGTGGACGCGGTCGCGGGCGGGAGATCCGCGTCTGGCAGCGCCGCGGCCTGGGTCAGCGCCGTCATCCACACGCTGGCGCTGCGCCGCAGCCGCGGCCCGGAGAACACCGGCAGCTTGACCAGCTCGGTGGCGTCCGCCGGCGCCGACAGCACCGCGTCGATGATCGCGCTGTCCGGCAGTACCCGGCCGGGCGCGATGTCGCGGGCGCGCGCGATCTTGTCCCGGGCGGTCCACATCGCGCGGACCGCAGCCAGCTGCCGGCGGCTGCGGGCGCGGTGGATGCCGCTGGTGCGCCGCCAGGGCTCGGCCCTCGGCTCGCGCGGCGGGGCGGCGACGATCGCCGCGAACTCCTGCAGGGCGAAGTCCAGCTTGCCTGTCTCGGTGAGCTCGGCCGTGAGCTCGTCGCGCAGCTCGACGAGCAGCTCGACGTCGAGCGCCGCGTAGCGCAGCCATGGCTCGGGCAGCGGCCGGGTTGACCAGTCGGCCGCGGAGTGTCCCTTCTCCAGGCCGAACCCGAGCACCCGCTCGACCATCATCCCGAGGCCGACCCGCTCATAGCCCAGCAGCCGGCCGGCGAGCTCGGTGTCGAACAGCCGCGTCGGGCGCAGCCCCAGCTCGGCCAGGCACGGCAGGTCCTGGCTCGCCGCGTGCAGCACCCACTCGCACTCGCCGACCTTCTCCTGAATCACGCTCAGGTCGGGCAGCGTGACCGGGTCGATGAGCGCCGTGCCGGAGCCGCGCCGGCGGATCTGGACCAGGTAGGCGCGCTGGCTGTAGCGATAGCCGGAGGCGCGCTCGGCGTCGAAGGCCACCGGGCCCTCACCCGCCGCGAGCCGCTCGGCGACCTCCGAGAGAGCCCTCGCGTCGCAGGTGACGGGGGGCACGCCCTCGACCGGTTCCAGCAGCGGGGTGACGGCGGGCGACACCGGTTCTGCCGCGTCGATCACGTCTGGTCTGCCACCCCCGCTGAGCTGCCGTGTTGAGTTCGGAACCGTCGACGTCACGATCGGCGATGGTACGTGTGAATGCCGCCGTTGGCAGGCCGGTCGGCGGATCAAACGTACCGTTTATACGCTTCGTAACGAGGCTACCGGCATCAGTGACCGGCGTACCGCCATATGTACGCGGCTCGCCCACGGAGTGCGCTCAGCGCCCGCCATCGGGCGCTGAGCGCCTTCCCCGTGTGGTTCGTGGTTGATGCGTATGGCGGCGGCCGACCTGCTCCCGACCTTATCGGGGCCTTCCAGGCTCGCCATGGCCTGGGGCGTGGAACAGAGCGGTGGCGGAGGTCGTACTGGTGAGCTGTTCACGCAGCCCGGCGCCCACCGGTGACGGCGCCTCTAGCGCTGCGCCAACGTAACCACCTCACCGACCCGACTCCGGCCCGGACCGCGGTCATCTGCGCCGGCCCGGAACCAGGCGAAGAGCAGGGTCCCTGCCGGATCGGCGACAGGGTCCCTGCCGGATCGGCGGACGGGGTCCCTGCCGGATCGGCGAAGCCGATCTGGGAGGTCGTGATCTGGGAGGTTAGCGATCTGGGAGGTCAGGCTAAGCGCCCGACACGAGGCGAGCGCGTCCAGCGCCTCGCTCGCTAGAAGCGGCGTCCCGGGAGCTGGACGACGCCGGCGATGCGCGGCGGCAGACCGGCCATCGCGGCGAGGAGGTCGGCGAACGCGTGCAGGTGGGCGGCGGTCTCCTCGGCCGACCAGGGCGTCCCGCCTTCCCCGCCGGGACGGACCGGGCCGGCTGTCTCCGCCCAGTTGGGCGACCAGGAGCAGCGCACCTCGACGTCGAAGCTGTCGCCGTCGGGCGCGAGCACCCCGAAGCGGCGCGACGTCGTCGTGGTGACGGTGCCGCCGAGAGCGCGCGCGCCGGCGCCGTGGGCGGCCATCGCCTCGACCAGCCAGGACCACGCGACCTCGGGCAGCATCGGGTCGGCCGCGACCTCGGGCTCGACGGCGGCGCGGGCGTAGCAGACCAGCCGGGCGGTGCCCTCCCAGGCGTTGTGCCCCGCCGGGTCGAACAGGAGGACGAGCCGGCCGGCGGCGAGGTCCTCGTCGTCACCGGCGAGGCTGGCCGCGAGCGCGAGCGCGTACGGGGCGACCCGGCTCGGCGGCGTCGTCTCCCGCACGGCCAGTTCGGGGCGTAGCGTGCCGAGCGCCTCCCGCAAGGCTGTCGCCGCGGCGACGAAAAGGCCCGGTCCAGCGAGGGCTGGTATGGCCACCGCAGTCGCCGCCGCTCGCGCGGCCCCGGCGTCGGGGGACAACTGGGCGCCCATGGCGGCCACGTTAGGGCGTGGGCGCAGATCCCGCTGCCCGGACGCCGGAGCGTGCTGCTTCGACCCCGATGGGTGTGCCCGGTGAGGGATTGCCCAATGTGGGCCGACGGCCGCAGGAACGACGCCGGGAGCAGGTGGCTCCGGCGCCGTGCTGTACAGGCTCACGCTCGTGACCGCGGGGCGCGTCCGGCGCTGGCCAGAGAACGTGGCCGCGTCCTGCCGCAGGGCGAGGCGTCCGGCTCGCGGCCGGGTGCCGCTTGGCGGACCACCCGCGGCCGAGGCCGCTCCGCCTCGTCGTCCGGCTCCGCGCCGAGCTGGGTCAGGGGCGCGACCAGGATCGCGGTACCGCAATACACGCAGGCCAGCTCGGGACAGTCCGAGCCGTGCCCGTCGAGGCATTCCGGCCGTTCGAACCGCCGCTCGTCGGCGCACTCGGGGCAGTGGTGGTACTCGCCGGCCGGCTCGCGGCCATCGGCGGCGGTGGCCGCTCCCCGCCGGTCTCCCGGCGCGAGGCGCTCGGGGTCCGCGCGCAGGGCGGGATGATCAGGCTGATCGAGCTCGCGTCCAGGGAGCATGACCGCACCTCCTGTGGCCGGCTGGTTCTGCTGGTCGGCATGGTCGTGAGCGCTGGAGGCCCGCCCGCGCGGCTCGCCGCCATCGAGGCTTGGCGCGGTGCACAGCGCCGTCTGACCGGCGGTGGTGGTGACGGCTGCCTCCGACGCGTCGGTCGAGCGAAGCTCGACATCGGGGTCCGGGATCGCCCCCGGGGCTATATCGCGGCCCGTGGCGAAGCTGCCCCGCAGCGTGCAGGCGGCGCCGGCTCGGCTCGGACATCGCCTGCACTCCCAGCCCTTTCGGACGGCTCAGACGGTGCCACGACCATGACTGATCTCCACGCATTCCCCCCGGCGTGTCGCGGCCAGACCATCTGCGCACGGCCCGTCACACATGTCGCGAGCGTCCCGGTTCCAGCTGTTGGGCGCCCGATGTGCATTCTTGGCGCTGTGTCGGGCGCATCGAAGCACCGCCGGCGCCTGCCGGGCCAGGCCAGAAACGCCCCGCTGTGGGTGCGGCGGCCGGGCTCCCGGGGGGAGTAGTTTCTACCAGACGTAGAAGAGCTGGAGCCCGCCCCCCGGGTGGGCCGGCGGGCCGTTGGCTACGCGGGTTCGGCACCCTCGGCCGGCGCGTGTCACGATCGGAGTATGGGCGTGAGCGCAAGTTGGGTCCCCGGATGTCGCGAAGCGATGGCGGGAGAGCGATGAACGCCGCGACGGAGCAGCGAGCGCGCGGCTCGGTGGGAACACCGTCCGCCTCGACCGCGCCCGACGGGCCCCGACGGGCCGGGCTGGCCGAGAGCGCGCCCCTGCTGCGCGCCGCCAGGGGGGAACCGACCGACGTCACACCGGTCTGGTTCATGCGCCAGGCCGGCCGGGCGCTGCCCGAGTACCGGGCGCTGCGCGCCGGGGTGCCGATGCTGGACTCCTGCCAGGACGCCGCGCTGATCACCGAGATCACGCTGCAGCCGGTCCGCCGATTCGGGACGGACGCGGCGATCTTCTACTCGGACATCGTCGTACCGCTGGTCGCGATCGGCGTGGGCGTCGACATCGTGGCCGGGACCGGGCCGGTGGTGGCCGAGCCGGTCCGCGACGCCGCCGGTCTCGCGCCGCTGCGCCCGCTGTCGCCCGACGACGTCCCCTACATCCACGACGCGATCCGGCTGCTGCTCGCCGAGCTCGGTGACACCCCGCTGATCGGCTTCGCCGGCGCGCCGTTCACGCTGGCCAGCTACCTCGTCGAGGGCGGGCCGAGCAAGACGCACGCGAAGACCAAGCAGCTGATGTACAGCGACCCCTCGCTGTGGCACGCCCTGCTGGACCGCCTCGCCGAGATCACCATCGGCTTCCTGCGGGTCCAGGTCGACGCGGGCATCGACGCGCTGCAGCTGTTCGACTCGTGGGCCGGCGCGCTCGACGAGGCCGACTACCGCCGTTACGTCGCCCCGCACAGCGCCAAGGTGCTGGCGGCCTTCGAGGGCTCGGGCGTGCCGCGGATCCACTTCGGCGTCAACACCGGCGAGCTGCTCACCGCGATGGGCGAGGCGGGCGCGGACGTCGTCGGCGTCGACTGGCGGGTCGGGCTCGACGAGGCGGCCCGCCGGGTCGGTCCGGGCCGCGCCGTGCAGGGCAACCTGGACCCGACCGCGGTGTTCGCCCCGCCGGACGTGCTCGCTGAGAAGGTGCGCGACGTGCTGCTGCGCGGGTCCAAGGCCGAGGGGCACATCTTCAACCTCGGCCATGGCGTGCTGCCCGAGACCGACCCGGGTGTGCTCGCCCACATCGTCGACCTCGTCCATGGCGGCTAGGAATCCGTCGGCCCCGCTCGCGGCGGCCGGCAACCCGGCCCCCGCGAGCGCCGCCGGCCGCGGGGTGCGCGACATCGACGAGCCCCCGCGCCCCCGCGGGCTCGTCCCAGGTCGCGGAGGGAGCGTTCCAGCGTGCGAGTAGTGATCGTCGGCGGGGGCATCGCGGGGCTCGCCGCGGCGCACGCGCTGGCCGGCCGGGCCGAGGTGACCGTGCTGGAGGCCGGCGACCGGGTGGGCGGCAAACTGCGCACCACCCCGCTCGAGGGGCTCGACGTCGAGGAAGGCGCCGAGTCGTTCCTGGCCAGGGTCCCGGAGGGGCTGCGACTGGCCCGCCAGGTCGGCCTCGGCCACGACATCGTCCACCCCGAGACCACCTCGGCGTCGCTGTGGATCAACGGCCGGCTGCGGCCGATCCCACCGAACACGCTGCTCGGGGTGCCGACCGACGCGCTGGGGCTGATCCGTTCCCGGGTGCTGTCCCCCTGGGGGCTGGTGCGCGCCGCCGCCGACCTCGTGCTGCCGCGCGCGAAGATGCCGGACGACCCGACTGTCGGCGACTATGTCGGCGCCCGGGTCGGCCGCCAGGTCGTCGACCGGCTGGTCGACCCGCTGCTCGGCGGCGTCTACGCCGGCCGGGCCGACGCGCTGTCGCTGCGCGCCACCGTCCCGCAGCTCGTGCCGATCCTGGCCGAGGACCGCTCGCTGCTGCTCGGCGCCCACCGGGTGCGGGCCCGCACGGCGCCGGCAGCCACGACGGTGCCGTCGCCGGTGTTCGCCTCGGTGCGCGGCGGGCTTGGCGCCTTCGCGGCCCGGGTCGCCGAGGCCAGCGGCGCGACCGTGCTCACGGGGGTGCTCGCGCGCCGGCTCACCCAGGTGGAGGGCGGCTGGCGGGTCGACTTCGACGAGTCCGGGCCGGCCGCCGACGCCAGCCCGGATGCCGTGGCGGTCGGGCCGCGCGGACGAGGCTCGCTGGACGCCGACGCGGTGATTCTCGCGGTCCCGGCCGGGGCGGCGCGCGAGCTGCTCGGCCCGGTCGCGCCGCGGGCCGCCGCGCCGCTGGCCGGCGTGCCGTACGCCTCGATCGGGCTGGTCACGCTCGTCTACCGCGACGTGGACCTGCCGGCGGGCAGCGGCTTCCTGGTGCCGGCCCGGGAACGTGCCACGATCAAGGCCGCGACCTACCTGACGTCGAAGTGGCCGCACGTGTCCGGGGGCGGTCCGCTGCGGGTGGTCCGCGCGAGCGTCGGACGGGCGGGCGCCGACCAGGACCTGCGCCGCTCCGACGTCGAACTCGCCGGTGTGGTGGCCGCGGAGATCGCGCACGCCGCGGGCCTGCCCGCGCGCCCGGTCGCGAGCCGGGTCAGCCGGTGGGGCGGGGCGCTGCCGCAGTACCTGCCGGGCCACCTGGAGCGGGTCGTGATGGTGCGCCGGGCGCTGCCACCGGGGCTGGCGGTCGCCGGCGCCGGCTATGACGGGGTGGGCATTCCCGCCTGCATCCGATCCGGTGAGGCGGCGGCGGTGGCGGTGCTGCGGTCCGAGACAGATGCGGTCGGCGCGGTGAGCCGTTCCGCGAGCGAGGAAGAATAGACGTATGTCGTCCACCCAGCCTTCGTCCACGTCGCAGCCGGAGACCTCATCCCAGCTGGAGACCACGTCGCCGCGGCAGGAGCCCGGCGCCCAGCACGGTGAGACGGCGAAGTCCGCCCGCGACCTGAACGCGGAGATGCTCTACACCAGCTGGTCGGTGTTCGCCGCCCGGCGGCCGCTGCCGGCCGACCGGCCCGCCGTCGCCGCCGAGGTGGACACGCTGCTCGACGGCGCGCTCGCCAAGGACGTCTACACCCGGGGCATCTATGAGATCTCCGGCTACCGCGCCGACGCCGACATCATGATCTGGTGGACGTGCCCCGACCCGGACCTGCTGCAGGAGACCTACCAGCGGTTCCGCCAGACGACGCTGGGCGCGCACCTCGCCCCGGTGTGGTCGGCGGTCGGCCTGCACCGGCCGGCCGAGTTCAACCGGAGCCACATCCCGGCCTACGTCCGCCGTGAGGACCCGCGCGACTACATCTGCGTCTACCCGTTCAACCGCTCGCTGGAGTGGTACCTGCTGCCCGACTACGAGCGGCGCGGAATGCTCGCCGAGCACGGGATCATGGGCCGGGAGTACGAGGACGTGCGTGCCAACACCGTCTCCGCCTTCGGCCTCGGCGACTACGAGTGGCTGCTCGCCTTCGAGGCGGACCAGCTGCACCGGATCGTCGACTGTATCCGCCACCTGCGCGCCAGCGCCGCCCGCCGGCACACCCGGCTGGAGACGCCCTTCTACACCGGCGCCCGCAAGCCCGTCTCGGACATCGTCGCCGCCCTGCCCTAACTGTGTTTCTGGTTCGCTCCGTCCGGGCAGCGCGCTCCGGCCTCGTACTCGCTTCGCTCCCACGAGACCTCCGCGCGCTGTCCTCCTCCGCTCACGGGCGCTGCGGCGACCTCCGCTGCGGCCCGCCTACTTCGCTTCGCTCGTAGGCAGGCCTCCGCGGAGGTGCGCCTCCGCGCCCAGCGCGGTTGCGTTCCGCTGTGGCGACACCAGTCCGAAGACGAGCGCGTTCGCGGGGTCACTTCGCTTCGCTCGTAGGCAGGCCTCCGCGGAGGTGCGCCTCCGCGCCCAGCTCGGTTGCGTTCCGTCGTACGTCACCAAGCCGAGGCCGCACCTCGGGCGGGCCAACTCGCTTCGCTCGTGGCACGTTTGCGGGACGTCTCTACGAGCGGAGTGAAGTGGGGCGCCGCGTGGGTGCCGCTTCGGACTGGTGACGATCAAGCGCGAAGCACCCACGCCTGCGCGGAGGCCCGGCCACGAGCGAAGCGAAGTGCCCCCGCAAGAGGGCTGTGGTCTCTCGCAACGTCCGAGCGGTTCGCGACTGAGCTGGCGCGGAGGCGTGCCTGCGCGGAGGCCCGGCCACGAGCGAAGCGAAGTGCCCCCGCGAACGCGGTCGTCTTCGGACTGGTGACGTCACAGCGGCCCGCAACCGAGCTGGCGCGGAGGCGTGCCTGCGCGGAGGCCCGGCCACGAGCGAAGCGAAGTGGTCGGGCCGCAGCGGAGGTCGCCGGAGCGCACGTGAGCGCAGGAGGACACGGCGCGGAGGTCCCTTGGGAGCGAAGCGAGTAAGGGGCCGGAGCGCCGTGCCCGCACGGAGCGAACCATCAACAAGGTGGGGTCGACGTCCGCCTGGGCGCCCCCACCCGTCCGACGGACGCCGACCGCTCTCACCCTGGCCGTCATGGCGGCCGGGGGCCTCGCCCCGGGTCGCCACCCCGGGTTTCGCGGACAGTAACACCTCGACGTCGTTGTGTAACTCACTGTCGAGGTGAGCGTTGGGTGGCGGCAGGGCGATGGCCTCACCGACCGCGAATGGTGGCGAGCCTTCGGTCGGCCGCGTCGGGCCAGTGGTGCATTTCGTCATAAAGGCATGCCATCGCGCGTGGCACGTTCGTCCATTGATGACGGTCATCGGTCGGATGGCGCGTTCTGCCACGTGGGGGCGCTGGTCGGGCAATCGTCAGGGACGGGTAAGTTTGCCCGCGTGACCACGGTCTGGTGGTCTCCTACGCCCCCGCGCCGGCCCAGTCGCCGCGGCGGGACGTGGGAACGCGGCTCGCCGCGGTGCGCGCCAAAGGGGAGCGCTCGAGCATGGGTGTGTCCGCGCGGTGAGGCGTGGGGGGAGCCGGTGGAGTCGCCCACCGCGGAGGAGAACGTGCTGACGCTGCAGGGGTGTGCGGCGCGTCGGCGTGCGGGCGGCGCGCGGTGACGGCGACCTTTCCGGGCGGCCATGGCCCGGCCGCCGCGCCGGGCGGGGTTCCGCGTGCCCGGGTGCCCCGGGCCGGTGGGCAGACCGTCGGCGGACCGGTGCCCGGCGGGCGAGTGGCCGGCGGCCCACCGGGTGGCGCGCCAGCCAGCGAGGGAGGCGTCAGAGCGCCCGCTGGCCGGCGGGAGGCCAGTCCGCCCCGGCAGGCGGCGCCGCCCAGCCATGCCCCGCGACGCGGCCAGACCATGCCGCCGGGCGGCTACCGGGCCCAGCTGTACTGGGAGCGCCGCTATGTCCGGGTGCTGATCGCCTTCGACGCCGCGGCTTGTGTGGTCGCGGCCGGCGTGGCGTACGTCATTCGGTTCGGCGGCTTCCTGCACTTCGAGACGCCGGCCGTGACACCACGGTGGTACCTGCTCGCGACGGTGCTGCTGCCGCTGGTCTGGATCGTCTCGATGTCGTTGAACCGGGCCTACGAGCCGCGGTTCCTCGGCGGCGGCTCGGAGGAGTTCCGACGGGTCGTCAACGCCGCGGTCCGGGTCGTCGCGACCGTCGCGACCGTGTCCTACGCGACCAAGGCGGAGATCGCCCGCGCCTACGTGCTGGTCGTCTTCCCGGTCGCGATCGTGCTGACCGTGGCCGGCCGGATCGGCGGGCGCGGCCTCCTGCACCGGATGCGCCGGCAGGGTCGCTGCATGCACCGGGTGCTCGTCGTCGGCGCCGGCGAGTCGGCGGCGTCGCTGGTCCGGCTCGCGCAGCGCGACCCGACAGCCGGGTGGTCGGTCGTCGGCGTCGTGCTGGACCGCTCGCCCGGCCGGCACAGCAGCGACCGTCCCGAGCGCAGCGGCTTCGACCTGCTCGGCGTGCCGATCGTCGGCACGTCCGAGTCGCTGCACACCTCGATCAGGGCGACCCGGGCCACCACGGTCGCGATCTCCCCGCAGGTGGACGGCGAAACCCTGCAGCGGATGCTGTGGAACCTGGAGGGCTCGGACGTCGAGGTGCTCGTCTCGTCGGCGCTGACCGACGTCGTCGGCCCGAGGATCTCGATCCGGCCGGTGGCGGGCCTGCCGCTGCTGCACATCGAGGAGCCGGAGCTGACCGGCTCGCGCCGGGTCATGAAGATGCTCTTCGACCGGGCGGTGGCGCTGGCCGTCGTCCTGTTCTTCTCCCCACTGCTGCTCGGGCTCGCGCTCGCGGTCCGGCTCAACAGCCGCGGCCCGGCGATCTTCAAGCAGGTCCGGGTCGGCCGGGGCGGCCAGCCGTTCAAGATGTACAAGTTCCGCTCGATGTACGTCGACGCCGAGGCGCGCCTGGTCGGGCTGCGGACGAGCAACGAGGGCCAGGGCCTGCTGTTCAAGATGCGCGACGACCCTCGGGTGACCGGGGTCGGGAAGTTCCTGCGCAAGTGGTCGCTCGACGAGCTGCCGCAGCTGTTCAACGTCCTCAAGGGGGACATGTCGCTGGTCGGCCCCCGCCCGCCGCTGCCGAGCGAGGTCGCCGAGTACGAGGGCGACGTGCACCGCCGGCTGATGGTCAAGCCCGGCCTCACGGGCCTGTGGCAGATCAGCGGCCGCTCCGACCTGGCCTGGGACGAGTCGGTCCGCCTCGACCTGCGCTACGTCGAGAACTGGACGCTGGCCATGGACTTCGTGATCCTCTGGCGCACCGTCTTCGCCGTCCTCCGTCGCGAAGGCGCTTACTGAGACTGTGGAACGGGTTCCAGTGTTTTCTTGACAGGTTCAAGAAAACGGGGGAGTGTGGCTGCCATGGCCGCCGCCTTGGACTTCCAGCAGATGCTGCGAGGGGCCGGTCTGCGTGTGACCCGTCCTCGGATGGCGGTGCTGGGCGCGGTGTTCGCCCACGCACACGCCGAGACGGACTCGATCATCGGCGCCGTGCGCCGCGAGCTGCCCGAGGTGTCTCACCAGGCCGTCTACGACTCGCTGCACGCGCTGACGGCCGCGGGGCTGGTCCGGCGCATCCAGCCGGCCGGCTCCGTGGCCCGCTACGAGTCGCGGGTCGGGGACAACCACCACCACGTCGTGTGCCGCTCCTGTGGCGTCATCGCCGACGTCGACTGTGCCGTCGGCGATGCGCCATGCCTGACCGCGTCCGACGACCGTGGCTACTCGATCGACGAGGCCGAGGTCATCTACTGGGGCCTGTGCCCGGCCTGTTCCGCCGGGCGTGCGCCTGAACACCCCTGACCAGCGAGGCTCGGGAGGAGTCCCATGTCCGAGAACCAGGAGACAGTCGCGCCCGCCGCTGACACGCCCGCCACCGACACGGAGAGCGGCGGAGGCTGCCCGGTCGTGCACACGCGTGCCCAGCACCCCACCCAGGGCGGTGGGAACCGCGGCTGGTGGCCGAACCAGCTCAACCTGAAGATCCTTGCCAAGAACCCCGCGGTGGCCAACCCGCTCGGTGAGGAGTTCGACTACGCCGAGGCGTTCACGTCCGTCGACCTCGCCGCCGTGAAGAGCGACATCGCCGAGGTGCTGACGACGTCGAAGGACTGGTGGCCGGCCGACTTCGGCCACTACGGCCCGTTCATGATCCGGATGGCGTGGCACGCCGCGGGCACCTACCGCATCGACGACGGCCGCGGGGGCGCCGGCACCGGCCAGCAGCGGTTCGCGCCGCTCAACAGCTGGCCGGACAACGGCAACCTCGACAAGGCCCGCCGCCTGCTGTGGCCGGTCAAGAAGAAGTACGGCCAGAAGATCTCCTGGGCCGACCTGATGGTCCTCGCCGGCAACGTCGCCCTGGAGTCGATGGGCTTCAAGACCTTCGGCTTCGCCGGCGGCCGTCCGGACGTCTGGGAGCCGGAGGAGGACGTCTACTGGGGCCCCGAGTCCGTCTGGCTCGACGACGAGCGCTACAGCGGCGACCGGGAGCTCGAGGAACCCCTGGGCGCGGTCCAGATGGGCCTCATCTACGTCAACCCGGAGGGCCCGAACGGCAACCCGGACCCGCTCGCCGCGGCCCGCGACATCCGCGAGACGTTCCGCCGGATGGCGATGAACGACGAGGAGACGGTCGCCCTCGTCGCCGGCGGCCACACCTTCGGCAAGACGCACGGCGCCGGCCCGGCGGAAAGCGTCGGCCCCGAGCCCGAGGGCGCCCCGGTCGAGCTGCAGGGCCTCGGCTGGAAGAGCTCGTACGGCACCGGCAAGGGCGGTGACGCGATCACCAGCGGCCTCGAGGGCATCTGGACGAACACGCCGACGACGTGGGACAACAGCTTCTTCGAGATCCTGTTCGGCTACGAATGGGAGCTGTTCCAGAGCCCCGCGGGCGCCAACCAGTGGCGGCCGAAGGATGACGCCGGCGCCGGCACGGTCCCCGACGCCCACGACCCGTCGAAGACGCACGCGCCGACGATGCTGACGACCGACCTCGCGCTGCGCCTCGACCCGGTCTACGAGCCGATCTCGCGGCGCTTCAAGGACAACCCGGACGCGTTCGCCGACGCGTTCGCCCGGGCCTGGTACAAGCTGACCCACCGCGACATGGGGCCGATTCAGCGCTACCTCGGCCCGGAGGTCCCGGCCGAGGTGCTGATCTGGCAGGACCCGGTCCCGCCGGTGACGGGCGAGCTCGTCGACGCCGCGGACGTGGCCGCCCTCAAGGGCCAGATCCTCGCCTCGGGCCTGACGGTCTCCCAGCTGGTCTCCACCGCCTGGGCGTCGGCCTCGACGTTCCGCGGCGGCGACAAGCGCGGCGGCGCGAACGGCGCCCGGATCCGCCTCGAACCGCAGAGTGGGTGGGAGGTCAACGAGCCCGACCAGCTGGCCGTCGTCCTGCGCACCCTGACGGGGATCCAGGAGACCTTCAACGTGGCCGGTGGCCGGCAGGTCTCGCTCGCCGACCTGATCGTGCTCGCCGGTGGCGTCGGCGTCGAGCAGGCGGCGAAGAACGCCGGTTTCGAGGTCGAGGTCCCCTTCACGCCGGGCCGCACCGACGCCTCGCGGGAGCAGACCGACGTCGAGTCGTTCGTCCCGCTCGAGCCGAAGGCGGACGGTTTCCGCAACTACCTCGGGAAGGGCAACGGGCGTCTGCCGGCCGAGTTCCTGCTGGCCGACCGGGCGAACCTGCTGACCCTCTCCGCCCCGGAGATGACCGTCCTCGTCGGCGGCCTGCGCGTCCTGGGCGCGAACTACCAGCAGTCGCCGCTCGGCGCGTTCACCACGGCCCCTGGGGTGCTGACGAACGACTTCTTCGTCAACCTGCTCGACCTGGGCGTCACGTGGACGCCGACGTCCGAGGACGCGAACACGTTCGAGGGCCGCGACGACGCCACCGGCGAGGTCAGGTGGACCGGCACCCGCGTCGACCTGGTCTTCGGCTCGAACTCCGAGCTGCGGGCGCTAGCGGAGGTCTACGGCAGCGACGACGCGAAGAAGAAGTTCGTGGACGACTTCGTCGCCGCCTGGGTCAAGGTCATGAACCTGGACCGGTTCGACCTGGCCTAATCCCGATTGCCTGGTCCCGGCCGGTTGATCCTGGCCGGCTGATCCTGGCCGGCTGGTCCGGGCCGCCTGATCCCCGTCGTCCGGGCCGGCGGCACGTGCCGCCGGCCCGGAGGTGGACGGTCTCGGACCCGGATGCCTGTCCCCTCCGCGCTCGGCGCGAGGGGGACAGGTCTCGCCCCATGATCCGGTGGATTCGTCGGAGCCCTGGCTCCGAACATCACACCGGCTCATGGGGCGTCCGTGTGTTCGGCGGGGTCAGGCCGGGAGCCAGCCTTCGGCGCGCAGGTGGGTGAGCACGGCGTCGACGGCGGCGTCGGGGGTGACCTGCGCGGTGTCGACGGTGACCTCGGCGTCGGCGGGTTCCTCGTACGGGTCGGAGATGCCGGTGAACTCGGGGATCAGGCCGGCGCGGGCCTTGGCGTAGAGGCCCTCGCGGTCGCGGTCCTCGCAGACCTCCAGCGGGGTCGAGACGTGGACGAGCACGAATCCGGCGCCGCTGGATCCGACCAGCTCCCGCACCCTCGCCCGCGCCGCCGCATGGGGCGCGATCGGCGCGCAGACGGCGATGCCGCCCGCGGCCGCGACCTCGGCGGCGACGAAGCCGATCCGGGTCACGTTGGCCTCCCGGTCGGCACGGGAGAAGCCGAGCCCCCTGGACAGGTGGGTGCGCACCACGTCGTCGTCGAGCAGGGTGACGTGCCGGTCGCCGCGCTCGAGCAGGCGGACCACCAGCAGGCCCGCGAGCGTCGACTTACCGGAGCCGGCCAGCCCGGTGAACAGGACGGCGAAGCCGCGGGCGCACCGCGGCGGGTAGGCCCGCGCCAGCTGGGCGGCCACGCCCGGCGGGGTGAGCTCCGCCGGGATCGGCCTGCCGGCGGCGAGCAGCGCGGCGAGCTCGGCGCGCCCCGGCGCGCCCAGCGCCGGCCCGGTGATGCTGCCGCCCAGGCCGTAGAACTCGGCGACGTGCGCGCGCAGGGTCACGAGCTCGGCCAGCCGGTCGGGCTCGCCGGGATCGCCGGTAGGTACGCCGAACGGCGAGGTGGCCGTGATCCCGGGCTCGCGGGGGGCGGCGAGTTCCGCGCTGGGCACGATCGGGACCAGCACCAGCAGCGCCTTCGCCGGCTGCGCGTCGGAGGCGCGCGCGGTCCGGCCCCCCGCGGCCTCGGCGCCCGCGGGTGGCGCGGCGGGACCCGGCGGGTAGAACGACACGGCCGCCGAGGTGCGGGTGGCCTCGGCGGCGATCGCCTCGCCCGCCAGCGTCGCCTCCGTCGGGCGGATCGGCGCGTCGAGCGCGTCGAGCGCCGCGCGCAGGGCGCGGACCCGCAGGTGGTGACGCGGGTCGGTCGGGTCGGCCCCTCCCACGGGCGCGAGCACCACGCACCGCTTGCCCTGCCGGGTCAGTGCCCGGACGCGGGCGATGTCGGCCGTGTGCAGCAAGCCGTCGGCCCAGACCGCCCAGGGCGCCCGCCCGCCGGGCTCGAACCAGCCGCGCTCGCGCAGCAGCGCGCGCAGCTCGCCGGGCCGCGGCCGGAGCCCCGGGTAGTCGGGATGGGGTGGGGGCCGCAGCCCTTCGACCCGGCCCGCCAGCCGCGCCTGCCCCGGCCCCACGGCGTCGGCCTCCTCGTCCCGCGCGCCGGTCCCGGCGGACGGGCGGACCAGACCGACGTGCAGCGCGGCGATCATCACCCCCTCGGGGTCGCGCAGCGCCACCGTGTCGCCCGGGGCGACATCCGCGACGGCCTCGGCCGGGACGACGAGCATCGGCATCCGCAGGCCGTCGCGCAGCGTTGACTCCGCGTACCCGGGCACCGGGCCGAAGACGCCCAGCAGCAGTAGCTCCAGGTCGGCGAGCTGGGCGAGGGTGAGCGTGAGCGATCGCCAGCCCCTGGACGCGGTGGTCAGCTCGGCGGCGCGGTCCGCGTCGACCAGCGCCAGGCGACCTGACGGATCGCCGGGCGATCCGTCAGGGGTGCGAGTGGTGGCGGACACCCCGCGACCGTAGCGGTTACGGCGACATTACGGAGCACGATCGGTGCCCGTCGCGCCGTCTCTTGTCGTGCCCTCCGGGGACGGATGGTCGGCACAGACGGACGATCGGTGCAGAATCGACGAACACCGTCCGTGGGCGGACCCACCGCCCTGCTCGCGCCCATTTCCGCGGGCTGGGCAACAGATGATTGATGGCAGCCGTCTGCCATAGAATTTGAGGGTGATGAGCATCGACAGCACCACCGAGCTGACCGACGCCGCGCTCGCGAGCCGGCTCGCCACCGACGCGGGCCGCCGGCTGCTCGAGATCCGCGACGAGGTGGGTTTCGCGGACGGCGCCGCGCTGCGCGACGCCGGCGATGCCGGCTCTCAGAAGCTGCTCGCGGCCGCCCTTGCGCACTACCGGCCGGCCGACGCCGTGCTGTCGGAGGAGGCCGTCGACGACCGGGCCCGGCTCACCGCCGACCGAGTCTGGATCATCGACCCGCTCGACGGCACCCGGGAGTTCTCCGAGACCGGCCGCACCGACTGGGCGGTCCACGTCGCTCTCTGGCAGGGAGGCGCCCTCGCCGTCGGCGCCGTCGCGCTGCCCGCGCTCGGGGTGACGCTGTCGAGCGATACCATCACCCCCCCGGCCCCGGCCGAGGCCGGGCCGCCGCGCCTGGTCGCGAGCCGCACCCGCGCTCCCAGACTGGTCACAGACGTCGCCGAGCGGATCGGTGGCGTCGTCGTCCCGATGGGCTCGGCCGGCGCCAAGGCCGCGGCGGTGATCCGCGGCGAGGCGGACGTCTACCTGCACGCCGGCGGCCAGTACGAGTGGGACTCGGCGGCCCCGGTCGCGGTGGCGCTGGCGGCCGGCCTGCACGCCACCCGCATCGACGGCTCGCCGCTGCGCTACAACCAGCCCGACCCGCTCCTGCCTGACCTCCTGATCTGCCGCCCCGGCCTCGCCGACGCGGTCCTCGCGGCGATCGGGGAGTCCGCGGCCGGCTGACCCGACAGGGCGGCCCGCGGCGTGGCGTCGTCGCGGCGAACTGCCCCGCGCCGCAGGCGAAGACCGTCCCAGGAAAGCAGCCGGGCGACCGCCTGTGACCAGGGAAACCACCCATTCGTGCCATCGGTGGCGACCGTCGGAGGTGTTATGTATACGAGAACGTATACGAGAGCTTGGATTGACCCCGAGTGGCGGCCTTTGACCGGCTAGCATCGGCCTGCGCCCTGCGGGGGATTGGTCGCGTTCTTCCGGTGCTCTGGCTGGTCGTCCCGCGCGGTCTGGTGACCCCACCTCGTCGTCCCTCACCGCACGGAGGCCCCGAATGACCGCTCCCTCGACCGCCGTGCCCGGCGTCGGCTCGCTCCCTCTCGCGGCCGGCTCGTGGACGCTGGACCCGAAATCCTCCAGCGTCACCTTCCAGGTCCGCTATCTCGGCGTCAGCAACTTCCGCGGCCGGTTTGACGAGTTCGAGGCGACGCTGACTGTCGGCGAGACGCTGGACTCGGTGTCCGTCACCGCGTCGATCGAGATGGCCTCGGTCAACACCGCGTTCGCGTTCCGCGACACCCACCTCCACGCCGCCGAGTACCTCAACGCGGTGGGCCAGCCGCACATCACCTTCGCCTCCACGTCGGTGACCGAGGGGCCGGACGGCTACGAGGCGACCGGTGACCTGACGATGAACGGGGTGACCAGGCCGGTGGTGCTGGTCGTCGAGTACTTCGGCAGCGAGACGCACCCCATGGACGGCAGCCTGCGCGCGGGTTTCGCGGCGAGCACGGTAATCCTGCGCAGCGAGTTCGGCGTCGACTTCAACGTGCCGATCGGCGTCGACAAGTTCGCCCTCGCGGACAAGGTGAAGGTGGAGCTCGACCTGCAGTTCCTGGCGCCCACCGCCTCCTGACCGCTCGGTACGCGCCCTGAGCGGGCCGCGAGAATCTCGGCCTACGGGTACCCGGTGCCCGCTGGACGCCGCGGCCGCGGCGGTGCCCGGTCGTTTTGGCGCCCGCCGCGGCCGTGACAGCCGCCCTCAGCTGGCTCCCGACGGCTTCGTCGCAGGAATTACGGGTTCCCGCTCTTCTGCTCACCCGCCGCGGGGCGCGGCGGGCTGAAACCCGACTCTGGGTTTACCTGGACGCCTGGGCGTGGGCGCGCAGGAAGGTGTCGACGCCGGCGTTGACGGCGGCGCGGACGCGCTCGTCGGAGACCGGCCGGGTGCCGTGCTCGGTGAGGTCGGCGATCTCCGCGCTGATGAGGGCGAGGAACTGGCGGGCGGCCAGCGCCGGGTCGGGCACGGTGAGGTGGCCGGCGTTGCCGAGCATCGCGAGCCGGCCGGCCAGCGCCTCCAGGATCGGGGCCGTGGCCTTGGCGCGCACCACCCGGTAGACCTCGGGGTCCCGCGCCGTCTCGGCGGCGATCATGCGCGCGAGGAAGATGGCGCACGGAGTGCGCTGGCACTCGACGAGTTTCATGCCCAGGTCACGCAGGCTGGCGAGCCACCCCTGCGTCGAGAAGTCCAGGCGCTGGATCACCTCCAGGACCTGGGCGTTCTGCTGGACGGCCGAGTCGGCCACCGACTCGCGGAACAGCTGCTCCTTGCCGCCGAAGTAGCTGTAGATCGTCGGCTTGGAGACGCCGGCTGCCGTGGCTATCGCGTCGATGCTCGCCCGCTGGTAACCCTCGTCGCCGAAGATCGGCGCCGCCGCGTCCAGGATCACCCGTCGCTTGTCCCGTCGGGCCACCCGCCGCGTGTCCACCATCGTCACGTCCTGAGTCTAGCCGGACATTGACGGACCTCGGACGTTGCCACACTAAACGGTGTGGTTTAGTTTCGTGGCATGGTAGTAAGTTCGGAGAGCGCCGACGGTATGACGACCAGCGCGCGGACGCCCGCCATCCCGCGACCGGCCGCCCCTGACAGCCGGGAAGGCCCGGACAGCCCGGGCGGTGGGCGGCGGCCCGTGCCGCCTCGTGCCGAGCCGGGCGCGGATCCCCGGCGGGTAGAGCGGCCGGCCACGCAGGTCGGCGGCCGGCCCGGTGGGCAGTCCGTCGGACAACTCGGCGGACAGCCCGAGGGAGAGCCGGGAGCGCGGAGGGACACGCGGCCGGCGGAGCGGGCCGAGGCGCCGACGGGTGCCCTGGTGGCGCTGGGGCTCGCCGCGCTGGTGGCGGTGCTCGACGGCACCGTGGTCTCGGTCGCGCTGCGCACGCTCGCGACCGACTTCGACGCCCCGCTCACCACGGTGGTCTGGACGACCGTCGGCTACCTGCTCGCGGCGGCGACAATGCTCCCGCTGCTCGGCTGGCTCACCGCCCGGTTCGGCGGCCGGGCCGTGTTCCTCGCGGGCCTTGGGCTGTTTGGGCTCGGCTCGGCGCTGGCGTCGCTCGCGTGGTCGGCCGAGGCGCTGATCGCCTTTCGGGTGGTGCAGGGCCTCGGCGGCGGGCTGCTCGAGCCGGTGGCGCTCCTGCTCACTGCCCGGCTCGCCGGCCCGGAACGGGTCGGCCGGGTGATCGGCACGATCTCGATGATCGTCAACGTCGCACCGGCGGTCGGACCGGTCGTGGGCGGCCTGCTTCTCGCGACCGGGCACTGGCAGTGGATCTTCGTGGTGAACATCCCGCTGTGCCTCGGCCTGCTCGTCGTCGCGTTTGTGTTCATCCCGGCCGACCGCCCGGCCCGCGCCGCGGTCGCTGGCGGCCGGGCCGCCGCCGGCGCGCCAGGTGCCGCCGACGCGCTGGCGGTCGCGGACACCACGGCGGTCGCGGACACCACGGCGGTCGCGGACACCGCGGGGGTCGCGGACACGGCGGCGGGCGCGGGTGTTGCGGGCAGCCCGTCGCAGGGTGCCGAGGCCGGCGGCGCGGCGCCGACGGCCGACGTGCGTGGGCTCGTGCTGCTGACGTCCGGCTACGTCGCGATCCTGCTGGCGCTGACCAGGGCGGGCCAGGCCGGCGTGGGCCTGGTCGTGGCGCTGGCCGCCGCCGTGGGGGTCGCGTTGCTCGGCGGCTACGCCTGGCATGCCCTGACTACGCCCACCGCGCCGGCCTTCGACCTGCGCCTGCTGCGCCGGCCGGGGTTCGGCGCCAGCCTCGCGGTGATGAGCTGCGTCGGGCTGCTCATGTACGGCCAGCAGTCGGCGTTGCCGATCTTCGGGGCCGAGCGGCACCACCTGCACGGCGTCGGCCAGGGCCTGCTGGTGTGCGCGCTGGGGCTCGGTCTGTTCGTCTCGATGTCCTGGGGCGGCCGGGTCAGCGACCGGACCGGGCCGCGTCCGCTGGTGCGGGCCGGCGCCGTGGTCACCGCCGCCGGTCTGGTGACCTTCGCGCTCACTCACGACAGGCTGCCGCTCGCGGCCGTGTTCGCCCTCTTCGTCGCCATCGGGCTTGGCTTCGGCGCCACGGCGGCCCCGACGTTCGCCAGCGTCTTTCGCATCCTGCCGCCCGCCGAACAGCCGCAGGGGACGACCGCGATGTTCATGGCCGTGCAGCTGTCCGCGTCGCTCGGCATTACCGTGCTCGGCCTGTTGCAGGCCAGGGCGGGCGACGACTGGCTCACCTGGCTGTTCGCCCTCATGACCGCAGCGGCGCTGGCAATGCTCGTCCTCAGCCGCCGCCTACCCGGTCGCCCCGCTGAGCCGTCAGCCTGACAGCACCGGCATCGACGGCGGTCTCACTGCGATCCAGAATCAGACCGGCGCCGTCACCCTCCAGCTGACCAACCTCCGTGGCGGCATCGTCGCCACCGTCGATGACACGGCCGCCGTTAGTTTCATAGAGGGGGAGGGGGCAGGTAGATGAGTCGGCAGGCATCGCGGCCCGGGGCGGGACGTGAGGAAAATCGCTGCGACGGGGAGTGTCTGGAGGACGGGATGACCGCGGTCCAGGTGCTGAGAATATTACTGAAGTCACCAAGATTTCTTTGTGGCGCGATGCTGGCCGCGGGCGCGGTCGTGGCCACGGAGAATCTTCAGCCCTGGCTCCTCCTGCTGGTTTTGCCTGTGACGGGCATGGCTTTGGGGATCCTGGCGGGTAAAACTTTTGGCCGCCGGAACGGCTAGCGCTTCCCTTCCCGTCCTCGCGGCCCGAAATGGTGGCGCCTTGGCGTGGCAGGCGGCGCCGCGGCGGCGGGAGGACCGACCAGGCCGAGAAGCGACAAGGCAACCGCCGCCGTTGACGGGCCGCGCGTGGGCCAACATCGGAGGGACGATGCGGACTCTCGCCAGCAAGCCCGCTCTTGACTCCTATCACCTCGGCGTCAGTCAGAGTCGCCGCCGTCATCGGTGGCCGCGTGAACGCAATGTTCAGGTCGGGGTGGCCGGCGTGTAGCGCCGCGTGGGCGACTTCGCCACTCCGATCGCGGTCACCATGCCCTGGTCGGTCAGGGCCGTGAGGGCGGCCCTGACCCGGGCGGCGGTGAGCCCGCTCGTTTCCTCGATCTCCCTGCGGGACAGCGGTCGCGCGGCCGAGCGCAGAACGTCGAGGACGAGCCGGTCTCGTTCCCCAAGGAGAGGGACGCCGGCCGTCGCGGTCGTGAGCGTGGCCGTCGGGCGGTCGGGCAGGGACGAGGCGGGGGCCTGCCGCGTCGACGGTCCGGTGAAGGTCACCTCGAACCAGGAGATGTGATCGGCGAACCGTGGAGCGGGCAGTCCGGCGGCCGCCGTCGCGCGGACCATGGCGCGGATGCCCGATGCGCGGTTCTCGCACACTGTTCTGCCCTCGCCGGGTATCTCGACGTCCTCCAGGAGCTTGAGGAGGAGGGCGTTACGGGCCGACGACAGGCCAGGCTGGCCGAGCGCCTCCAGACGGATGGCACCGAACAGACCGCCGGGGTTGCGCACCGTTATCCGGTCCGGATAGACCTCGACCTGCACCTGCGTGCCGAGCGAGTACGGGCCGAGATCGCGGTGCACGACCGCGTTGACGACCGCCTCGCGCAGCGCCTCGATCGGGTAGTCGTACGCTGTCGAGGCTCCGCCGCCGGGCGCTATGACCGTGCCGCGGCGCATCGTACGGGTGAGTTGGACGAGTGTCTCCCGCACCTGGAGCGGAACCGGGCCGTCGAATGCTCGGTTCTCGAGAAAACGGGTTCCGGTCGTGATGTCGGCGCCGTCCACGGTCGGGTACTCGACGAGCGTGATCTTCAGCTGCGGGTAAAAGTGCTGCGGTAGGCGGCCGAAGCAGAGTAGTCCGGCGAGCGAGGGCACGGGGCCGGTCTTTCCGGGCACCAGCACGCGGGTGGCCAGCAGCAGTTCATGCTCGTCGAGCGTTCGGTAGGCATACGGGCGCTGCAGCCGAAGGCGCTGGGCATACGGACCTACGATTTCCGGCATCAGGTCGTCTGGCCCGGCCTCCTCGACGGGCGCGGCGTCATCGACCGGCTGCCCGCGGGCGGCAACCAGGGCATGTACCTCCGCCGGGCCAAGCCGGTAGTCGCCGTCGCCGACCCGGACGTACGCCCCGTTGGTCAGCCCGGCGCCCCGGTAGTAGCAGGGCTTGTGGCTCCGGTCGATCTCCGCTACCTCGGCGACGACCAGCTGGGTCCCCTCGAACCCCATGATCTCGATGAGCGGCGTCAGGGGAGGGGCCATCTGGGTGCGCGCGAGGTCGGCAAGTGAGTCTCTGATCCTTTTCGGGTCGGCCACGCCGGTAGCCGCGAAGTTCTGGGCCTCGTCAAGGCCGAGGACGATGACTCCCCCACCCGAGGAATTGGAGAACGCCGACAGGACTCACGTACCGATTTCGGTAGGTCCCGCTCAGCGCGTTTGGCCTCCACCCAAGCCAGGTCGGTTCGGGCCGCGCGCAGGGCGCGCACCAGCTCGGCGAGTTCCGCGGCCAACATGGCTAAATCTTAGCGAAGCTTCGCGAGAGCTTCGCGAGAACTTCGCGAGTCTTGGGGCCAGCTTCGCGGCAGGCGCGGAGCTGGCGTCGAGGGTGTTGACATCCCCGCGGTCGCTGGGACAGCCGGGCGCGCCAGTTGCGTGCTCGTGGTGTGCTGTTCGCCTGTCGGTGGGCGATCATGGGTGGGTGGACCTTCCTGTGTTGCCTCCCGTGAAGCCGATGCTGGCGAAGGCTGTGGCGAAGATTCCCGTCGGGATGAGCTATGAGCCGAAGTGGGACGGGTTCCGGTCGATCGTGTTCCGGGACGGGGACGAGATCGAGATCGGGTCGCGGAACACGAAGTCAATCAAGAGGTACTTCCCAGAGCTGGTCGAGGCGTTCCTGGCGGGGCTGCCGGAGCGGTGCGTGCTGGACGGGGAGATCGTGGTGCCGGTAGGGGACCGGCTGGACTGGGCGGCGCTCGGGCAGCGGGTGCATCCGGCGGCCAGCCGGATCAGGCTGCTCGCCGCCGAGACACCGGCGTCGTTCGTCGCCTTCGACCTGCTGGCCCTCGGCGACACGTCGCTGGTGGACAGCCCGTTCGCCGAGCGGCGGCGGCTGCTCGCCGACGCCGTCGGCGCCACGGCGGCCACTGTCGCGGCCGTTCACGTCACGCCAACCACGACCGACGTCGACGAGGCGGCCCGCTGGTTCGAGACGTTCGAGGGCGCGGGGCTGGACGGGCTGATCGCCAAGCCGCTGGACGTGCCCTACCAGCAGGACAAACGCGTCATGTTCAAGGTCAAGCATGACCGGACAGCGGACTGCGTCGTCGCCGGCTACCGGCCGTACGCCGCCGAGCCGACCGCCGTCGGGTCGCTGCTGCTCGGCCTCTACACGGACACGGCCGACGGGGGGACGGTGCTCGCCGCGGTCGGGGTGGCGTCGGCGTTCTCGCGGGAGCGGCGCCGGACGCTCGCCGAGGAGCTCGCGCCGCTGGTCACGGACCTGGCCGGCCATCCGTGGGCGCCGGAGCGGATGGGCGACACCCGCACGCCGTGGGAGGCGGGGGAGAGCCGCTGGGGCAAGGGCAAGGACCTCTCGTTCGTGCCGCTGCGCCCGGAGCTGGTCGTCGAGGTCCGCTACGACCAGCTGGAGGGGCCCCGTTTCCGCCATACCGCCCAGTTCGTCCGCTTCCGCCCGGACCGTGACCCGGACAGCTGTACCTATGCCCAGCTGGAGGAGACCGTGCGCTACGACCTGAGCCAGATACTGCTCTGAGCCGCTGAGCTGAGCCGGCCGGCCGGCCGCTGAGCCGGCCGGCGGCCGAGCCGCTGGCTGAGCCGTCGGGCGGCCGAGCGGCTTTGCGCCGGGTCGGGCCCGCCAAAGGTTCGATGATCGGCGGCTTTGTATCTGGATCCGAACCGGGACGGCTCCCGGAACTCGGACTCGGATACAGAACTGGTGATCATGGCCGTTCGGAGGCGGTGGCTCAGTCGGTCGGGTGGGGGAGGACAGGGAGGCGGTCGTTGTTGGCTACCAGGGCGGGGCTGGCGAGCCAGCGCAGGTAGGCGGCGCGCTTGGCGGAGGACATCCGTTCCGGGGCGAGTGGGTGGTCGGCGGCGTCGAGGAAGTCGTCGAGCGGGCCGGTGATGAAGCCGTCGGCGCGTGGGTCGCCGGTGAAACGGCGGCGCCGGCCGGCGGCGTCGGTGACCTCGACGGGAATGATCGGGTCGTCGGCGCGGCGCAGCCAGACGGCGGTCGCCGACGCCACGTAGGCCGCCTGCCAGCCGGGCAGGGCCGCCGCGGCGGTCCGGGCCGAGTCGATCGCGGCCAAGGCGTCCGAGGACAGAACGGGTGTGCCGAACGGTTTGAGGTCGGCCGCCGCGGCGGCCACCGGCACACTTACCGCGAGGCCCGTGAGCGTGCCGACCGGGTCCGCAGGCTTGACCGCGCGGACGATCGCGGCGAGCTCGTCGATCACCTTCGCGGTGGCTCTGGTGTCGTCGCGCGCGTCGAGCTCGCCGCGCAGCGTGAGCTGGTCGGCGGTCCGCGCGAGCGTCGCGCCGAAGAAGGCGAACAGCGCCGACTGGCGCAGTTGCCCGAGCGCGCGCGGGCTCGCCGGGTAGGCCGTCCGGCCGTCGCCCCGGTAGCCGCGGGTCGCGGCCCACTGGGCCTGCTCCCATCGCCGCGCGACGAGCGCCGCATCGGTCGCGAGGGCACGGGCGAGCGGCCCGCCGGCGGCCAGCGCCTCGCCGAGCAGGTCCGCCCACAGCTCGGCCGGGATCCGCGCCCCGTCGGCCGGCCCCGCCAGATGCGTCGACCAGGGCCCGCCCGTGTCCGCGGCGTGACCGGAGGCCGCGGCGGCTGGCCAGGCGGTGACCAGGGCTCCGCCGGAGGTGTCGCGCAGGGCGTCGCCGGCGGGAAGCAGACCGGTCACCGAGGCGTACATCTCCTCCCGCCACACGCCGAGCACCTCGCCGATCGCGGCGCGCAGGCCGGCGGGCAGCGGCCAGGAGGTGTCCCGGTGGCGTGCCTGGTCGAGATGGGCGGCCCGATACTGATGAACGGCGAAGCCGAGCCGGGCGACGAACGTCGCGGCGCCCGCCGGGTCGGCCCGGCGTGCCTCGGACCCGCCGGCGCGCCCGGCCAGGTGGGCCCAGGCGCTCGCGACCCGCTCCGGCACACCGGCGTCGATCGGCGGCGGCAGGGCGGCCAGCCGGGAACCCGCCAGGATCGCCTCGACATGGTCGGTGGCGAAGCGCGCGACGAGCGCCGGCTCGGCGGCGATCGCGCGCAGCAGCGCGGCGGCGTAGTCTGCCCGGGCCGCAGCCGGCCCACCGCCGAACAGGCCGACGTCACGGACGGCGCCACCCGTCCCTGGGCCAGTGAGCGGGGCCGGGCGGACCCGGTAGTGCTCGCCGCGCACGTCCGTGCCGGCGAACAGCGCGTCACCAAGCAGACGCAGCGTCGCCGGGGCGAACCGGCCATGGCCGAGCAGGGGGCCGAGCAGGGTCGTCTCGGCGGCGCCTGTCTCGCCGCGCGCGTTGAACCGGGCAAGCCAGCCGGCGGTGAGCCGCCCGGCTCGGCTGAAGGTGGCGAGCGCGGCGCCGAGCGCCGCCGTCAGCGCGCCCGCGGTCTCGGCCGGCAGGCGCCTGCTGGGTGCGTCCACGACCGTGCGTGGGCCACCGTGGCTGGCGTGGACCCGCGCGCCGCGCGCGGTCGCCTCGATGACGTAGCCACCGCCGCGGACGCCCTCGGCCAGGCGCAGGACGGCGGCCAGTCGGTCGGGGCCGACCGCGTCCACGAAGCCGGCGACCAGGTCGGGGTCGTTCGCGCCGACGTCCAGCCGGGCGGCGGCGGCGGCGATCGTCGCCACATCCGGGG
>NZ_MBLO01000251.1 GCF_001854805.1 Pseudofrankia coriaricola | reverse complement strand
CAGCATGACCCTCCCGCCGCTCGCCGTGCCGCCCGCCGCCACAGGGCCGTCGAGCGTCACGGCGCGGTGTGCCCCGTCCGCGGCCTGTACCAGCGCGAGCCGGCGGGTCAGCATTCGCTGCGCATCGTCGGCCCATACGGCGGCGCGCCGCAGCTCCGCCGCGGGGTCGCCGGGCCGGCCGAGCGGGGCGAGCAGCGCCGCGACCACCCGCGCATACCGCCACAGCACGTCACGCAGCGCCTTCAGCCGCTCGACGAGCGTCCTGGTGAGGGCTGTGTCCAGCATGACGCGTTCGCGGGGACCGGGCACGGCCGATCACCGCCCGCCGGGCGGGACGCCCGGAACCGGCACCGCAGGGATCGCCCGCGGGTCGTCCGGCGCCACCCACTCCGGCTCGGCCCTCGCCGCTCCGGCACAGTCCAGCGCCGCCCCGGCGAGCGCCTCCGCGGTCACGGCGCGCACCCGGGAGAGCTCAGTACCCCACGCCGTCGCCGCCCGGCCCTCCCACGCGCCGCCATCGAACACCGTGGTGACCTGGTCGAACGCCGTCGCTGTCTCGGCGTCCACCATGCGGAGCGCCGCGGTCGCGGCCAGCAGCGTGCCGCGCCGCTCGTTGGCTACCAGCCCGGCTGGTGGCAGCGCCGCGGGGCCGCCACGACGGCCCGCGCTGCCCGCACCACTCGCGTAGACCGACGTGCCCGCCACGGTCCACCGCCCTTCGCCAACGATCGCCGACCCGGTGCCCGCGCATCGCCCGGGACTGGCTGGCACGCTAGCCAGACCGCGACGCGCTCGGAAGAGGTCGACCGCTGGCTGTGGACGGCCGCTGACCTGTGGATATGACGTGGGGTAGCGACCCGTTACTGTTCGCGGGTGAGCCGGTAGCGGAGGAACAGCGTGCCGTCCTCCTCGAGGAGATGCGCCAGTTCCATCGCCCGTGCCGACGGCCAGGGGAGCCCGGCGACGATGCCCAGGTGCCCCGGCCCGCCGAGCAGCGGCGCGACCGTCAGGCACAGCTCGTCGAGCAGCCCGGCGCCGGCCAGCTGGGCATGCAGCAACGGGCCGCCCTCCGTGAGCACCCGCGGCAGGCCGCGCGCGACCAGCTCGGCCAGGGCCGCCTTCAGCTCCACCCGCTCGTCGCCGCAGACGACGACGTCGGCGACCTCGCGCAGCGCCGCCACCCGGTCCGCCGGCGCGCTCGCCCGAGTGAGCAGGAGCGGCCGGACCTCGGCGTCGAACAGGCGCGCCGTCGGGTCGAGCTCCATCGACCCGCTGATCACCGCGATCGGTGGGACGGGCGCGAGCCCGGCCGCGACCCGCGCCTCCCGTCGCTCGGGCGGAACGATGGCGGGGCCGTAGTCCTCGGTCCGAGCGGTGCCCGCCCCGACGACCACGACGTCGGCGAGCCAGCGCAGCGTGCGGAACACCCACCGGTCCGCCGGCCCGCCGAGGGCGCCCGAGCGGCCGCTCACCTCGGCCGCACCGTCCGCCGACGCGACGAAGTTCGCGCGGACGTGGGCGGTGCCCGGGAGGAGCGCGGGCACGGCGTAGGCGGCATCCAGGTCGTCCTGGGCCAGGCCGGGGTCGCCCGGCCCGGGCCGGGCCGGCGAGCCGGGTTCGGGCAGGGGCAGCAGGCGGCGCATCGGCCCGACCCTAGCGTTCGGCCCCGGCCGATGTGCCGTGTGTGCGGGGGCTCATGACGGCGGCCCTTCCTGGACGGGTCAGCCGGCGGCGTCGCGGGGCCGGCTGGCGGCGGTGCTCCCGGCGATGCGCTCGCGGTACCGGCTGGCGCGGTAGACGCCGAGGATGCGGTAGTCGGCGAAGAAGGCCAGCTCCTCGAACGCTCGCGCGACGGCCGGCTCCTCCGGGCTGCCCTCGATGTCGGCGAGGAACTGGGTGGCGACGAAGTTGCCGCTCACCATGAAGCTCTCCAGCTTCGTCATGTTGACGCCGTTGGTGGCGAAGCCGCCGAGCGCCTTGTAGAGCGCGGCCGGCCGGTTCTTCACCTCGAAGAAGAACGTCGTCACCAGCTCGTGCACGCCGGCGGCGGCCCGGAGGTTCTCGCCGGAGAAGATGAGGAACCGGGTGGTGTTGTGGTCCTCGTCCTCCAGGTCGGCGCGCAGGATCGTCAGCCCGTAGACCTCGGCGGCCATCCCGGAGGCGATCGCCGCCCTGGTGAGGTCGCCGGACTGGGCGAGCTCGCGCGCGGCCCCGGCCGTGTCCGCGTCCGGCACGGCCCGCAGGCCGAGCCCCCGCAGCGCCTCCCGGCACTGGGCCAGCGCCTGCGGATGGCTGTGCACGGTCTTCAGGCCGTCGAGCGTCGCGCCCGGCAGCGCCATGAGCTGGTGGTTCACCGGCAGGAAGTACTCGCCGATGATGTGGGCCGTCGCCTGCGGAAGCAGGTGGTGGATGTCGGCGACCCGGCCCGCGGTGGAGTTCTCCACCGGGATCATCGCCAGCTCCACCGTGCCGTCCTCGATCGAGGCGAAGCACTCCTCGAAGGTCTGGAACGGCACCGCGTCGAAGTCCGGATAGACGTTCCGACAGGCGAGATGGGAGTTCGCTCCAGGCTCGCCCTGGTAGGCGATGCGCTGCCGGGATGTCATCACGGACACGGTGTGGTCACGGTTCCTTTGTCGGGAATGGGTTGCTGGCGGGCGGTCGGACATCCGCGCCCGGTTCCCCGCCGGATCGGCGACAGGGTCCCTGCCGGGTCGGCGGTGAGAGGCTGTCATCAACGGTACCCAACCCGGTCCGCCAGCCGGCCTGCGCGGGTTGAAGCCACGCTCGGGCCCGGGGGCAACCCGACCCGCGATGTCCGCGTGGGGGTCTTTCGCGACGGTCGAACGGCCTGATTCCCGTTTGTCCGGCGGCCGACATTGAGGCGTCATCCGACGCATGACCGGGCCTACGATGAAGTCGTGCCGGCAGAGGTTGTCTGGTTCGTGGTGGCGGGGGCGCTCGCGGTCGGTGAGCTGCTCACCGGCGGTCTCTTCCTGCTCATGTTGGCGGGCGCGGCGCTCGTCTCCGCGCTGGTGGCGCTCCTCGGCGGCGACACGGCCTGGCAGGTCGTGGTGTTCGTGGTCGCGTCCGGCGGCCTGACCTTCGGGCTGCGCCCGATCGCCCGCCGCCACCTCATGAACACCCCGCTCACCACCACCGGCACGGATGCGCTGATCGGCGTCGAGGGCGTCGTCCTCGAGCGGGTCGACCGTGACGACGGCCGGGTGAAGATCAGGGGCGAGGTCTGGTCGGCGCGGGCCTACCCGGAGGACGCCGTGCTCGCCGCCGGTAGCCGGGTGCGGGTGCTGCGTATCGACGGGGCGACGGCCGTCGTCCACCAGGAGGAAATCCCGGGGCCGGAGGCTCCACGAGGGGAATTGGCATGACCGGTGGACTGATCGCGGCGGTCGTCTTGGCGTTCGTCGCGCTGATCTTCGTCGTCCGGACGATCAAGATCGTCCCGCAGGCCCGCGCGATGGTCGTCGAGCGGCTCGGCCGTTACAACCGCACCCTCGTGCCGGGGCTCGCGCTGGTGCTGCCGTTCATCGACCGGATCCGAGAGCGCATCGACCTGCGCGAGCAGGTCGTGGCCTTCCCACCCCAGCCGGTGATCACCGAGGACAACCTGGTCGTCGGCATCGACACGGTCCTGTATTTCCAGGTCACCGACCCGCGCGCGGCCACCTATGAGATCGCCAACTTCATCCAGGCGATCGAACAGCTCACCGTCACCACACTGCGCAACGTCATCGGCGGCCTGCACCTGGAGGCCGCGCTCACCTCGCGGGATCAGATCAACACCGCGCTGCGCGGCGTGCTCGACGAGGCGACCGGTAAGTGGGGCATCCGGGTCAACCGTGTGGAGATCAAGGCCATAGAGCCCCCGCGCTCCGTGCAGGAGGCGATGGAGAAGCAGATGCGCGCCGAGCGGGACCGCCGCGCCGCGATCCTCGGCGCCGAGGGCATCCGGCAGAGCGAGATCCTGCGCGCCGAGGGCGAGAAGCAGGCGGCGATCCTGCGAGCCGAGGGCGACCAGCAGGCGCAGATCCTGCGCGCCGACGGCGAGGCGAAGGCGATCGCGACCGTGTTCGCCGCCATCCACGCGGGTGACGCGGACCAGAAACTGCTCGCCTACAAATACCTGCAGACCCTCCCGGAGATCGCCCAAGGGCAGGCGAGCAAGCTGTGGATCGTCCCCAGCGAGCTGACCACCGCGCTCGGCAACGGCCTCGGCGAGCTGAACGGCCTGCTCGGCAGGCCGTCGGCAGCGGCTCCGCCCGCGAGTCCGGCCTCGACGCGGCCGCCGGCCGGGTTGCCTTCGGCCGGCGACGGCGACCCGGACGCCACCCCGCGGCCCGGTGGCCGCCTCGCCAAGCCGCCGGCCTCCGCCTCCGGACCGGAGGGCCTTCCCACCCCGTAGCGCCGAAGGCTGGTCGCGCCGGCCGGCGGCGGGCGGCAAGCCGGCGGGCGCATCGCGCGGTCCCGTCGGTGCGCCTGGACCGGCTGGCACCAGGCAAGTAGTAAGCAGGCTGCTAAGGCGGCGGGGTTTCTCAGGACATCTTCAGGCGACGTCGGCAGGGTCTAAGGCGATCTCCGCCGCGGCCTGCGTGCCGCGGCGGATGGTCCGCTACCCCTCATGTCCGCTCAGCCCACGCCGGAGGCCGCGTTGCCCGATACTGTGTCCGGGCTTCCCACCCATGCCCTGATTGTCCACGCCACGGTCGTGCTGATACCGCTGGCGGCGGCATTGTTGGCGCTCTCCGCGCTGTGGCCGCGGCTGCGGCGCACCCTCGGGCCTCTGCCCACGCTCGGCGCGGCCGTCGCGCTCATCCTGGTCCCGATCACGACGGCGACCGGAGACAAGCTGCGCGACCGGCTGGGGGTCGACAACCCGCTGATCAACCGGCATGCGGACCTCGGCGAGCAGCTGCTGCCGTGGGTGGCCGCGCTGTTCGTGGCCGCGGTCCTGCTGCTGTGGGCCGACGGCTGGCGCCCCACCGCCTGGTCGACACCGGCTCCCGGGACGGGAGCTCGTGCGGCGACGGCGACCGGCTCCAGGATGCGCGTTGTGGCGCTCGTCGTCTCCGTGATCGTGCTGGCTCTCGCCGTGGTGACGGTCGTCGAGGTGATCCGGATTGGCCACGCCGGCGCGGAGGCCGTCTGGCAGGGCGTGGGCACCAGCTAGCGGCTAGAGGGCCAAAGGGCGTGCGAAAATGATCTTCCTTCGCACGTCCGGCGGCCGTTGTCCCCAGGATCACTGACGGGATGTCAGCTGGCGGCTGGCGGAGCGTGGCTGGCGGAGCGTGGCCGCGCCTCTCCGGCCGGGATCTTTCGCGCTTGGAGGGGTGGGAGCGGTGCCGGCTGGGCACGTCTGACGATGGTCACCGAGCGGGCCGTGGACTTTCCGGCGGTCCGGCCGGCCGGCCTGGCGGACCGGTGACAGGGCCCCCGCCGGATCGGCGGGGCGGGGCGGATTTTCCGACGGCGGGCGGGGCGGCGACGATAGGGCCATGGCGACGTACGTGATTCTGCTGGTAGTGGTCCTGCTGTTCGCGCTGGGCCTGCTCGGGCTGCTGTACTTCGTGCTCCGCCGCGCCGAGAGCCCCCAGGAGACCACCCGCGAACGCTAGGCCGAGGGCCAGGCGACGATGGCGGGCCGTCGCCTGGCATCCAGCCGCGGCGGAGTACCAGGCCGCGGGGTGCTAGGCCGGTGGCCCGCCCGATGCCGGGCGGTGCTCCCCGAGGTGGCGCGGCAGCAGCCGGGCGATCACCACCGACTCGCCGTCGGTCTCGACGCTGTCCGGTTGGTAGACGAATCCGGGGGTCGACGCCGCCAGCACGTCGAGCACCACTCCGCCCGGCCCTGGCAGGTCCGTGTCGTCGCCGGCCGGATCCGTCGGGTCGACGGGGATCGACTGCCGCGTCCCCGACAGGTTGCACACCACTGCGACCTCGGCCGGCGGGCCGCCTCGGTACAGCACGAACCACCGGGCCTGCTCGTCGTAGGCGCAGCGCACGCCGTCCCAGGACGGGTCGGCGAGGTCCTCGACCGCGCGGCGCAGCCCGATCAGGCGCCGGTGCCAGTCGAGGAGGCTTCGGTGCGGCTCGGCGGCCGGCTGTGACCAGTCCAGCTTCGACCCGGTGAACGTGGCCTCGTCCTGCGGGTCGGGCACATCGTCCGGGTTCCAGCCATGTGTGGCGAACTCGGCCCGCCGGCCGTCGCGGACCGCCTGGGCGAGCCAGTCCGCCTCATGGTCGGTGAAGTAGGCCCACGGGGTGGTCGCGCCCCACTCCTCGCCCATGAACAGCATCGGCGTGAACGGCCCGGCCAGCAGCAGCGCGGCGCCGACCCGCAGCAGACCGTCGGACAGCGTCGCGGCTGCCCGGTCGCCGGTGGCGCGGTTGCCGACCTGATCGTGGTCCTGCAGGAAGGTGACGAGCCGGGACGCCGGCACCGACGACGGGATCTTCCGCCCGTGGGCGCGGCCGCGGAACGTCGAGTACGTCCCGTCATGCACGAATCCGCCCTCGAAGGCCTTCGCGAGCGTCGCGAGCGAGCCGAAGTCGCGGTAGTAGCCCTGCCGCTCGCCGGACAGCGCCGTCCACAGGGCGTGGTGGACGTCGTCGGCCCACTGCCCGTCCATCCCGTGGCCGCCGGCCTCGAGCGAGGTGATCATCCGCGGGTCGTTGAGATCGGACTCGGCGATGAGGAACAGCGGCCGTCGCTGGTGCGCGCCGAGGCGGCGGACGGCCGTCGAGAGCTCCTCGAGGATGTGCATCGCCCGGCTGTCGCGCAGCGCGTGCACCGCGTCCACCCGCAGCCCGTCGCAGTGGTAGTCCCGCAGCCAGGCGAGCGCGTTGTCGAGGATGAAGGCCCGTACCTCGTCGGAGTCGGAGTCGTCGAGGTTGACCGCCGCGCCCCACGGGGTGGCGTACCGGTCGGTGAAGTAGGGGCCGAACCGTCCGAGGTAGTTCCCGTCGGGTCCGAGATGGTTGTAGACGACGTCCATGACCACGCCGAGGCCGCGGGCGTGGGCGGCGTCGACGAACCGCCTGAGTCCATCTGGGCCGCCGTACGGGTCGTGGACGGCGAAGAGGCCGACGCCGTCGTAGCCCCAGCCGTGCCGGCCGGGAAAGGCGTTCACCGGCAGTAGCTCGACGGCGTCGACGCCGAGGTCGACGAGGTGGTCGAGCCGGCCGATGGCGGCGTCGAAGGTCCCCTCCGGGGTGAACGTGCCGACGTGCAACTCGTAGAGCACGCTTCCGGCGAGCGGCACGCCCCGCCAGCCGTGGTCCGTGCAGGCGAACCGGCCGTGGTCGACGACCCGGGAGCGTCCGTGCACCCCGTACGGTTGCCACGCCGACCGTGGGTCGGGCAGCTCCTCGTCCGCGCCGTCTAGCCGGAACGCATAGTCGGTGCCGTGCCCGGCGCCCGGCACCTCGGCCGTCCACCAGCCACCGGCGGCCGGCGCCAGGTCGGTGACCAGGTCCGCCGCGGACCCGGCGGCACCGGCCTCGTCCGGCCCGTCGGGGCCGCCGGCCTTGGGCGGGCCGCCGGGCTCGGCGGTGACGACGGCGACGGACTTCGCGAGGGGTGCCCAGACCCGAAAAGTGCTCATCGCCTCTGTCATACCGCCCGAACCCCCACCCGCTAAACGCCGAACGCCGAACGCCACGACTTTGCCGTGCGCCGCCTCGGTGGGCGACGACCGTCAGGAGTCGCTGGTCGCGGAACACAGCCTCGTGGTCGTCGTGCGGGCGGTGGGTGACCTCCCACCAACATCGCCCAGGCGAGGGCAGGCCCGCCGGAGGTCAGTCAGACGCGGTGCGTCGGCGGTGGCGGGTGGCGTCTGACTGGTCTTGGGCCTGGTGGCCTCCAGCAGCGGCAGAGGGCCGGGGCTGGGATCGGCTCAGGGGACGCGGATGAGCATGGTGACGGGGAAGTCGCGCAGTAGGCGCAGGACGTAGGCGGTACCACCGTCGTGGCGGCGGCCGGTGAGGACGTCGAGCCAGCGGCCGTCGGGCAGGGTGAGCGTGGTGTCGCGCCAGCCGCCGCCGCGGCGTAGGCCCAGCACCAGCCGGGGCACCACGGTCACCACGGACTCGGCCCTCGTGAACGCCACCAGGTGCTCGGCCGCCGAGCCCGACGCCCACAGGGGCCGGTAGGACGACCCCGGCCCGAACCACTCGGGGTGCTCGCGGCGCACCCGCAGCGCCCGGGAAACCACCAGGAGCTTGGCGGCGCCGGTGTCGTCGAGCGACGGCGGGCGCCGCGGCACCGGGTCGGTGCCGAGCTCGCCGAGCAACTTGGTGCGCTCCCCGAAGTTCACCGGCCGACGGTTGTCCGGGTCGACCAGCGAGTGGTCCCACAGCTCCTGGCCCTGGTAGACGTCCGGGACGCCGGGCGCGGTGAGCTGCAGCAGCCGGGCCGCCAGCGAGTTCTGCCGGCCGAGCTCGACGATCGTGGAGACGTAGTTCTCCAGCGCGGCGACGAAGTCCGGGTCCTCGAGGGCCGCGTCGACGTAGGTGGTGAGCGCGTTCTCGTACGAGGGGTCCTGGTCGCTCCACGAGGTGTGCACCTTGGCCTCGCGGACCGCCTTGAGCATGTACTCGCGGACCCGCTCCGCGGAGATCGGCCATGCGCCGACCAGGGTCTGGATCAGGTGGTAGACGGTGACCGGGTCCGGCCAGCCGCGCTCGGCGTCGGTGTGCCGGTAGCCGAGCCGGCCGAGCTGGCGGACCACGTCCGCCCAGCCGCGCGGGTCCTCCGAGAGGACCGCGAGGCGCGCTCGGACGTCCTCAGAGCGTTTGGTGTCGTGGGTGGACAGCGTCGTCATCGTCAGCGGCCAGGTCCGCGCCGTCGTGACGTTGGCCTCGTGGAACTCGTGGACGGCGCTGCGCGGATGGCCGGGCGGGAAGGCCGGGTAGGCACCCGGGTCACCACCTACCTCGTTGAGCGCGACCACTTGGCCGAACCGGTAGAACGCGGTGTCCTCGACACCCTTGGCCATCACCGGGCCGCAGGTCTGCTGGAAGCGGACGACGAACTCCGCCGGGCCGCCGAGCGCCAGGTCCTCGATCAGGTCGATCTCGGTGGCGCGGCGCGGGAGCCTGCGGCGGGCCTCCTCGCAGGCCCGGACGACGTGCGAGCGGGCCTCCAGCGACGGCGTGCCGTCGGGGCGGAGGTAGGCCCGGTAGACGCCGAAGCCGGCGAGCACCTCGCGCAGCGCCTCGCGCAGGCCGGTGCGGGTCAGGTCGGCGCGGTCCCGGCGGGCCTCGGTGAGCGCGAGCGCCGTCAGCCGGTCCAGCTCGGGGCGCAGCACGTTGTCCAGCACGTCCAGCTTGGCCTGGTGCGCGGTGTGCGCCCAGTCGGGCGCCTCGCCGGAGACCTCGGCGTAGAGCGCGGCCAGCGGGCGGGCGGCATGCGGGTCGAGGAAGAGCCGGGTGATCCTGTTCAGGGCCTCGTAGCCGGTGGTGCCGTCGCAGGCCCACGCCTCGGGCAGTGACTCGTCGCCCTCGAGGATCTTCTCGACGACCGTCCACACCCCGCCGGTCGCGTCCGAGAGCCGGCGCAGGTACTCCTCCGGGTCGGCGAGGCCGTCGGGGTGGTCGATGCGCAACCCCTCGACGGTGCCGGCGCGGACCAGGTCGATGAGGAGGCGGTGGGTGGCGGCGAAGACGTCGGGGTCCTCCTGGCGCAGTGCCGGGAGCGTGGTGATGTCGAAGAACCGCCGGTAGTTGAGCTCGGTGCCGGCGGTGCGCCACCAGCACAGCCGGTAGTACTGGGCGTCGAGCGTGCCGGCCAGGTCGTCCGGGTCGGCGGTGCCGGGCGCGACCGGGAGGACGTGGTCGTAGTAGGTGATCACCCAGTCGTCGCCGTCGGCGGCGTCATCGTCGGCGCCCGCGTCGCCGAACCCGGCGAGGTCCCCGGCGCCGGTCTCCGCCGCGTCGACGGTCCTGACCAGGGTGATCTCGTCGGCCTCGAGGCAGTCGTGCAACGGCTGGCCGAGCAGCGGCATCAGCACCTTGCCCGGGTTGTCCGTCGACGCCCAGTCGATGTCGAACCAGCCGGCGTAGGGGGAGTCGGGGCCCTCGCGCAGCACCGACCACCAGACGGGGTTCGCGGTCTGTGGGGTCGGGATGGCCATGTGATTGGGCACCACGTCGACGACGAGGCCCAGCCCCGCCCGCCGGCAGGCGGCGGTGAGCCGGCGCAGCCCGCCGACGCCGCCGAGCTCCGGGCTGATCCGGCCGTGCTCGACGATGTCGTAGCCGTGCATCGAGCCGGGCGCGGCCTCAAGGACCGGCGACAGGTACAGGTGCGAGACGCCGAGCGCCGCCAGGTACGGCACGATCACCGCGGCGTCGGTGAAGTTGAACTCCAGGTGCAGCTGGAGCCGGTAGGTCGACGTCGGCACGACCCGGGTGCGCTCGTCGCCCATCGGGCCGTCATTCATCGAGACCCCCCATCCGCCCCCCACCGGCGGTCGGTCCAACGACCCGGACCCGAGCAAGGTGGAGCGAGCCGTGAAAGCGCCTGCGCCAACGCCGATCGGTATGGGCTCGAGTTGGCCGGGGTCCCCGGGGATCCTGCCCGATCGGCGACAGGGTCCCTGCCGGATCGGCGGAGCCCGGGGTCCCCGCCGGATTGGCGGAGCCGATCTGGGAGGTCTGCTGGGAGGTTAGCGATCGGGGAGGTCTGCGATTCGCCACACCGACCCCCGCAAGGCAGCACATGACCGACCGCGTGCCTCGGGCGAATCGGTGGGGGGGCTTAGTCGGCACGGCGCAGGACCAGGGTCGAGCGGGCGTCGAGGGGTATTGCGTCGCCGGCCTTGACCAGGTGGGGCCCGGCGTTCGCCCGGGTGTCGCCGTCAGGGGGCTCGGCGGCGGCGCGGGTGTCGACGACGATCTCCCAGCTGGCCCCGAGCTCCGCCGGCGGCGCCTGGAAACTGACCGTCTCGTGGTGGGTGTTGAAGAACATCAGGAACGAGGTGTCGACGACCGGCTCGCCGCGTTCGTCCGGGTCGGGGATGCCGCGGCCATTGAGGAACACCGCCAGCGACTGCGCCGTGCCGGACTCCCAGTCGTGGTCGGACATCTCGCCGCCGTCCGGGCGCAGCCACACGATGTCCTTCAGGGGGACACCGTCGTCCTTCGGGGGAGCGCCGTCCTCGTACTCGCCGTCGCCCGTTCCCCGGATCGGGGCGCCGTGGAAGAACCGGCGGCGGCGGAACACGGGGTGTTCACGGCGCAGCCGCGACACCGCGGCGGTGAACCGCTCCAGGTCGGCGTTCTGGGTGGCCAGCGACCAGTCCACCCAGCTCGTCTCGTTGTCCTGGCAGTAGCCGTTGTTGTTGCCGCCCTGGGTACGGCCCAGCTCGTCACCGGCGACGAGCATTGGCACCCCCTGGGACAGGAACAGCGTTGTGAGCAGGTTACGGGCCTGCGCCCCGCGCAGCGCGAGCACCGCCGCGTCGTCCGTCGGCCCCTCGACCCCGCAGTTCCATGACCGGTTGTCGTCGGAGCCGTCCCGGTTCTCCTCGCCGTTCGCCTCGTTGTGCTTGCCGTTGTATGAGACCAGGTCGGCGAGCGTGAAGCCGTCGTGCGCGGTGACGAAGTTGATCGACGCGATCGGGCGGCGGCCGTTGAACTGGTAGAGGTCGCTGGAGCCGGTCAGCCGGGAGGCGAACTCGGCGATGCCGTGGTCGGCACCGCGCCAGAAGTCGCGGACGGTGTCGCGGTACTTGCCGTTCCACTCGGTCCACAGCGGGGGGAAGTTGCCGACCTGGTAGCCGCCCTCACCGACGTCCCACGGCTCGGCGATCAGCTTCACCTGGGAGACGACCGGGTCCTGCTGCACCAGGTCGAAGAAGCTCGACAGGCGGTCCACGTCGTAGAACTCGCGGGCGAGCGTCGCGGCCAGGTCGAACCGGAAACCGTCGACGTGCATCTCCGTCGCCCAGTAACGCAACGAGTCCATGATCAGCTGGAGCACGTGCGGGTGGCGGACGTGCATCGTGTTGCCGGTGCCGGTGTAGTCCATGTAATACCGCGGGTCGTCCTCCATGAGCCGGTAGTAGGCCCCGTTGTCGATGCCGCGGAAGCAGAGTATCGGGCCCAGGTGGTTGCCCTCCGCGGTGTGGTTGTAGACGACGTCGAGGATCACCTCGATCCCGGCGTTGTGCAGGTCCCTGACCATGCCCTTGAACTCCTGGACCTGCTGGCCGAGGCCGCCGGAGGCGGAGTAGGCGTTGTGCGGGGCGAGGAAGGCGATCGAGTTGTAGCCCCAGTAGTTGCGCAGGCCCTGGCGTACCAGGTGCTCGTCGTGTACGAACTGGTGTACCGGCATGAGCTCGACGGCGGTGACGCCGAGCTTCTGGTAGTGCTCGATCATGAGCGGGTGGGCGACGCCGGCATAGGTGCCGCGGTAGCCGTCGGGCAGGTCGGGGTGGCGCATGGTCAGGCCGCGGACGTGCGCCTCGTAGATGACCGTCTTCTCGTACGGGGTGCGCGGCGGCCGGTCGCCGTTCCAGTCGAAGAACGGGCTGATCACCACCGACTTCATCACGTGCGGCGCCGAGTCCGCGGTGTTGAGGCTGTCCGGGTCGCCGAAGGTGTAGCCGAAGCACGCCTGGTCCCAGTCGATCTCACCGTCGACGGCCTTGGCGTACGGATCGAGCAGCAGCTTGCTCGGGTTGCAGCGCACGCCGTGGGCCGGGTCGTGCGGGCCGTGGACCCGGTAGCCGTAGCGCTGGCCCGGGCCGACTCCGGGCAGGTAGCCGTGCCAGACGAAGGCGTCCTTCTCATGCAGCTCGACGCGCCGCTCGGTGCCCGCCTCGTCGAACAGGCACAGCTCGACCCGCTCCGCCACTTCGGAGAAGATCGCGAAGTTGGTGCCGGACCCGTCATATGTGGCGCCCAGGGGATAGGGGTGGCCAGGCCAGACCTGCGACATACCCGCGAAGCCTACGGAATCTACCCCCTCATGGGTCCGGTGCCCGTGCGCGCGCCTGGTGTTCCGTGGACGGAGGAGCGCATGCGGCACGCTGGGCGAACGGGATCGCCCGGTGGGGGAACCGTGTGGCGCCGAACGAGGACCAGCGTGTCGTGGCTCACGGGGCCGTCCGCGGCGGAAGCGGGCCGAGCCCGACCCGGCACGGGCTGGTGCGCGGCGGCACGGACCAGACACGCGCCGGAGACCTCGACGACACCTCGGCTGGACTGTCACCCGGATTGCGGGTGAGATAACTCGTTTGGGTGGCGAAACCGGTGGTCCGCAACCCCCACGACATGGCACGATCGTCCAGTACACGGAACAGGCCACCACTGACGAGACGCAAGGGGAAGGCGTTCCTCGTCGACGGAGGTACTCCGTGGTCATGTCGTCAGCCCATGGGCTGTCATCCAGCTCGGCGTCGAACGTGGTGCCGGGCATGTTGTCGGTGCTCGCCTGCCCGCCGGCGCTGTGCCCACACCTGGAGTTCGCCGTGTCCGGCGCACTGTCGGCGACGGTGTCACTCACCTGGTCGCCGCAGCCTGCCCGGCCGGGCAACCTCTACGCCGGGCTGGAGTGGCGGGGCGCCCCCGCCACCGCTGGCCGGCTCGCGACCCGGCTGCGCCGCCTCGGCCACGTCTCCTTCGAGGTCGTCGAGGGCCCGTCGCCCGGCTGTGACGCGGAGCGCTACTCCTACACCCCCGACCTCGGCCTGCACCGGGTCGGCATCGCCGCCAATGGCGACGTCGTCATCGGAGAGGCCGCGCTGCGTGCCCTGCTGGAGCGGGGCGAGGGCCGCGACACCCTCGCCCGCGGGCTGCACCGGCTGCTCGGCACCGACTGGGACGACGTGCTCGAGCCGCTGCGCCGCGGCGGCCATGGAGCCCCGGTGACCTGGCTGCGCCGCACGGGCTAAGGGGCGGCGGGCGCTGGACGCGCCGCCCGCCCGGGGTCCCTGCCGGATCCGGGGTTCCTGCCGGATCGACGGAGCTTGCGGAGTCGATCTGGGAGGTCCGGGAGCTTGCGTAGCCGATCTGGGAGGTCCGCGGGCGCTGAGCCTGACCTCCCAGATCGCTTCGCGATCCGGCAGGAACCCTGCTCCCTGCGTGGTTCTGGGCCCTGGCCTATGGCGGTGGTGGGGCTGGATTCGGGTTCACGACGTGGTTGGGTTGGCGCTGCGCCGATGCGCCGTCACCGGCGGTGGCTGGGGTGGGCGCGTTGTCCGCCGGACGATTTCGTGGCCGGCTGGTGCCTTGCCAGGTTGCTGCGGCGTCGGCGGGTGCGGTGCGTGCGTTGGTTGGCGGGACGACATCGCGGCCACTTGGCTCCGGCTGGGCCGGTGCGGCGTCACCATCGGTGGCTGGGTTGCGTACATTGCTCGCCAGAACGACGTCAGCTTGCCCTGGTCGGGCTTCGGGCTGGCGTAGGTTCAGCCGATACCGACGGGCCATCGAGCGCGGGGCGGCGGCGCGGCCATGGGCCGGCACGACCACGCTGCGCGGTGACCCGGTCGTATCGTGTGGCGAAGGCCACAGGAAAGTCCTGGGCACAGCCTGGGCACATTGCCAGACAGTCGTGCGTTGTGGGTTGGGCACGAGGAGCGCGACCTCCGAAATCGGCCTCGCCGGTTTCGCAGGGACCCCGACCATCTGGGAGAAATCAAGTGGCCACCGACTACGACACCCCCCGTACCACGGATCTCGAGGATGCCCCCGAGCAGAGTCTGGAGGCCCTCAAGGCGCGGCGGGCGGACGCGGCGGCCGACCTCGGTGATGAAGTCGACCCGTTCGAGACCGAGCTCGACCTGCCCGGAGCTGACCTGTCCGGCGAGGAGCTGAACCTGCGGGTGCTGCCTCGCCAGGCTGACGAGTTCACCTGCACCAGCTGCTACCTGGTTCACCATCGCAGCCAGCTGGTAGATGCTCGTCGCATGATCTGCCGGGACTGCGCCGCATAACGACCATCCGCCCGCAAGACACGGAAACCGCACATCCATACCGCGCAGGCCCGGTCGCCGGGGCTCCGAGGTCCATGCCGATCGGTGAAGCCGATCGGGGAGGTCCGCGCCCCCGGCCCGGGACCCGCGCCCGGCCTAAGAGATGACGTCTGACCTGGCCAGCGGGGGAGTGTCCACCTGGACGCCCGCGGCGCGCAGTTCGGCGACGGCGCGTTCGTCGTCGCCTGGCTGAAGGTTGACGAAGCGGGTGAGCTCGAGCGGGACGACGACGTCCAGCCCGAGACGCCTGGCGTCCAGGGCTGTTTCCTTGACGCAGTAGTCGCCGGCGAGACCGACGACCACCACCTGGCCGCAGCCGGCCGCCACGAGCCGGTCACCAAGCACGGTCGACGTCCGCTCGCCCGACCTGGGGTCGCGCACCGAGAACCCCGAGTAGCCGTCGGCACCGTCGACACCCTTGCGGATCACCTCGCCGGTGACACGGGTACCGGTGTGGAACTCGGCGCCGGCCGTCCCGGCCACGCAGTGCGGCGGCCAGACGCCCCCGGACGTCACGAAATGCGGCGTGACCTCAGGGTGCCAGTCCTGCGTCCAGAAAACGGGTGAACCGGCCGCGGTCGCCCTCTCCACCTGCGCATTCACCGCGTCGACGATCTCCTCGCCGCCACGGACGTACAGGCTGCCTTCCCTCGTCGCGAAGTCGTTCTGCAGGTCGACGACGATCAACGCGACCCCAGGGCCATACGTCGTCATCGGCGTGTTCCTCCCGTGCCGCCCGGTGTGCCCGCGTGGGGTCACTCGTGCTGTGATCCTAGGGTGTCGGGTATGCGTAGCCGCGACTATGGCCGGGATGTACTGGCCCCTTCCGCGAAGAAGGCGCCGGCAGCCATACCCGTTGTCGAGGCGGAGCCGGACCTCGTCGTCGAGGACGCGGGGAGTGGTTTCTGCGGCGCCGTCGTCGGCTTGGACGCCACCGGGGTCACATTGGAGGACCGGTTCGGCGTCCGCCGCCTCTTCCCACTGGAAGACGGGGCGTTCCTGTTGGAGGGCCGGCGGGTGACTCTGGTCCGGCCGCGGCGGGCCGCGCCCGCGGGTCCCGGGCGGACCGCGTCCGGCTCGGTCGCGGTGCCGAACGCGCCGGCGCGGGTCGCCAGGGCCGGCCGGATCTACGTCGAGGGCCTGCACGACGCGGCGCTCGTCGAGCGGGTCTGGGGCGACGACCTGAGGGTCGAGGGCGTCGTCGTGGAACCCCTCGACGGAGTGGACGAGCTGCCGGCGATCGTGGCGGCGTTCCGGCCGGGCGCCGGGCGCCGGCTGGGGGTGCTCGTCGACCACCTGGTCGCCGGCTCCAAGGAGAGCCGGATCGCCGCGTCCGTCACAGGCGAGCACATCCTGGTGACGGGCCATCCCTACGTTGACATCTGGCAGGCGGTGAAGCCCGCCTCCGTCGGCATCCAGGCCTGGCCCGAGGTGCCACGCGGGCAGCCGTGGAAGGAAGGCGTGTGTCGCGCGCTCGGCGTGCGCGAACCCGCCGAGATGTGGCGGCGCGTGCTGGCGTCCGTGGACAGCTACAGCGACCTCGAGGTGGGTCTGCTACGCGCGGTCGAGGAGCTCATTGACTTTGTCACCACCGGCTGATCCTTCCCCGTCCGGGAGCCGCCCGCCGCCCGCGGGCGGCGGGCGCCCGACTGGTGGCCGCCGCCCGACCGGTGGCCGCGCGGCGCCGCGGCCGCGACCGCGGCAGGCGGTCGGGGGGCGCCGGAAAGGGCCGTCCCGGCAGAGCGAGCGGAGTTACGTGCTCGCGGGACGGTCGCCGCTCGCCGCCGGCAGGGGGGTACCGCGGCCCATGCTGGCGCTGACGGCGGCCGTGGTGCTGCTCCTGGCGGTACTGGTGGCCGTGCTGGCGGGCGGCGCGGCCGGTGGGGCCCCGTCTGCGGGGCACGCCGCCGTGGACGGAGCGGCCGGCGCGAGCGGGGCTGGCGACGCGCCCGCCTCGGCGGTGCCGGGCGGGGTCCCGTCGGCGACGGCGGTCCCCAGCCCGGTGGTTCCCAGCTCCGCGGCCCCCGGCGCGGTGCCGCCGGAGGACGACCTGCGCGGGCGGGTGGTCGTGCTCGACCCGGGGCATGACGGTGGCAACGGCGCGGCGCCGGCGCAGATCGACCGCAAGGTCGACGCCGGCGGCTTCCTGAAGGAGTGCGACACCGTCGGCGCGAGCACCGACGCCGGCTACCCGGAGCACGCATTCACCTGGGACGTGGCGAACCGGACGGCCCAGCTGCTGCGCGACCGCGGCGCCACCGTCGTGCTGACTAGGAACAATGACACCGGCGTCGGCCCGTGCGTCGACGCGCGTGCCCGGGCCAGCGCCGACGCGCACGCCGACGCCGCCGTCTCCATCCACGCCGACGGCGGCCCAGCGGACGGCTTCGGGTTCCACGTCATCGCACCGGACCGCGCGCCCGACAGCGTGAACGCCGGCATCGTGGTCGCCTCCGGGCGGCTGGCGACCCAGCTGCGCGACGCCTTCGCGTCCTCGACCGGTGAGGCACCAGCCAACTACCTCCCCACCCACCAGGGCATCGTCGACCGGTCCGATCTGGGCGGCCTGAACCTGTCGACGGTTCCCAAGGTCTTCGTCGAGTGCGCCAACATGCGCAACCCGGCTGACGCGGCGCGCGTCAGCGACCCCGCCTGGCGCCAGCGCGCCGCCGACGGCATCGCCACCGGCATCGCCCGCTACCTCACCGCACCCGCGAGCTGAACGCCTGAGGAGCGCGACATCCGGCCGGTCATTCTCGGACGGTCGGGGCGAGGTCCGCTACCAGTGTCGATCCCTTAGAGTGACTGCTTGTATGCGGCTGACACGGCCGCTGGGGGCCTATCGCGAGGGGCCTCGGCTGTCCCGCTGGGCTCGCGACGGCGGTGCCTCAGGCACCGTTCCGCCGGGCTCCGCCGGACGGTCGAGCTGTGTCGCTTCAGCCCGCCCATAGGCGTGCGCATCCAACACAGGTCGGACGACGCGATGCGGACTGTGTCGGATGCGCGCGGACTGTGTCGGATGCGCACGTCCATAGGCGGGCTGAGCCGCCACAACTCGCCGACAGAGGACGGCGCGGCGGGGACCTGAGGCGTGGAGCCTGGGTCTCGAGGGCGTCGGCGCGACTGGTGGCAGCCAAACCGTGCGCGCCGCGGGACGCCACCACCCGATGGTGCCGCGGAGTGGCGGCAGCCGGGGTGCTGAGGCTCGGGTGGGTGGTGATGATGACGATGGGGGCTGGGCGGCCGAGCCTTGCGCGTGGGCGGAGACCGGCCGGGCGTGGCGCTCCGAGCGGGCAAGATGCCTCACTCGGGTGCCCACGACAGACCGATGGCGCGGGGTATCGCGCAACATCTGGACGACGCTTGCGCGCTGTTCGACGATCGGCCCCGCCGTCCGCTAGAGTTCACCTTGCACCCGATGGGGAGCGGCAAAGGGAGGCAAACCGGGGCAACCTGGGCCTTCTGCTAGACTCCGGAGGGCGGCGAACCTACCGGTTAGTGATCGAGTCGTGAGACACGGTCATGGTGACAGGATCTCGGTCCTGTACAGTAGGCAACGCACGCGGACGTGGCTCAGTTGGTAGAGCATCACCTTGCCAAGGTGAGGGTCGCGGGTTCGAATCCCGTCGTCCGCTCGGAAGTAGCGAGGTCACGAGGTCAAGCCCGTCAAGGCCTCCTCCGGCGGAGTGGCCGAGTGGCTTAGGCAAGGGCCTGCAAAGCCCTGTACGCGGGTTCGATTCCCGCCTCCGCCTCGCACTTACACGGGTGTAAAAACCCTTTCGGGCGATTAGCTCAGTGGGAGAGCGCTACCTTGACACGGTAGAGGCCACTGGTTCAATCCCAGTATCGCCCACGAGCCGGGATTCGGCTGCTCGCCGCCTTTTGGCGGCTTCGCCACCGGCCGCGATGTCTGCCCAAGGGGGCGACCCCCTGGAACCCCCGGGTCAGGGGGCTTTGCCCCCCGACACCCCCGGCCGCTCGCGCTTCGCGTGTTGCGGCCTTTCTCGTTTCTTGCGTGGCGTTGTTTCGGGTGCGGCGCGATGGGCTGCCGGCTTTGTATGGCCGCGCTTGGTGTGTCCCGATGAGGTGCCGGCTCTGCGTGGTCGTGTTTGGGCGATTTGCGATGGGCTGCCGATCTTGCCGGCCGGGGTGGGTTTGTCGTGGTGGGCTGGTGGGGCCGCGGGTGGTTGGCTTGGCGGCGGAGGGCTGTCGGCCTGGGGCACTTGGTGGCGCTTCGATGAGCTTGCCTGCGTAGGCGATGCGGTACCCCGGAAGTGGTGGGTCGGCCGGATGACGCCGGAGCGGGACGTCTGGCCTGGGTGATCGTGAGAGCAGCCGGCGGCGTCGGTCGCGGCCTGGGCCGTGGCGCCATGTCGGCGGTGTGGTGCCCAACCGGATTGCGGGGCGAAAAAACCCGTCCGGTGGGGGGCCCACCGGACGGGCCTGGCGATATGTCGTTCGCCGGACGGTGCCCGCACCGGAATTCGCGGGTCGGGCCCTGGCGGCGCCCGACCCGGGCGCATCACCGGTCGGGGCCACCCCAGATGAGGAGAGCCAGCTCGGCGTCGAGGTCGATCACGTCGCTCTCACTGCCGAGAGGGACGGCCGCGTAGGTGCGGCGTAGGAACGCCAGCACCTCTGAGCGGGGCATCTCGAACAGGGCGTGCCCTGACGGGCTCGACAGCGACAGGCAGACGATCCTGCCGCCCGACTGCGCCGCGGGCCAGACCTGGACGTCCCCGTCACCGGCCGGGCGACGGACGCCGTCGCTCAGGAGCTGCCGGGCGAAGGTCCACTCGACGACCTCGTCCGCTCCGGTGCGGAACCCGATGCTGACCGCATATGGGTCGTCGGGCTCATACCGGACCGTCGCGGCGACTGGGACCGGGGCACCCCCTGGCACGACGAGCCGGAGGGCGAGTTCTGCGGTGATCGAATCGTGACGAATAGTCATCGGGCGGCCTCTCAGCGGTGCGGTGGTGCGGGCGAGCACCCGTGTAACGAGATAGTTCCCACTCTGCGTCTCGTAGGAAACAAGGTTATGCCAAGACAACATCTGTTACGACGGTTCGGGCGAGTTGCCCGTCCGGGGAGCCCTGGATCCCCAAAGATCCGCGTCGCGAGTCTCTGGGAGAGGCGCCCACATCCGTCAGGTCCCCGTTGCGGGGGGCCGGCGTCGGTCCGAGCCACCGGGAGGCGACGTCGGTCCTCGTTGCGACCCCACCGGGAACCTCCCGGACACGGACCCCACTGCCGTGGCCGTGCCCCGACATCGTTCCCCGCGGCGCGGTCCTCAACCACGGCGAGTGCCGACCAACGCCCACAGGAGCCCCAGTGACCGAACATCAGTCAGACATGGGACGGACATGCCCCTGACGCGAGGCTCGACCCACGCGGAGCCCATGCGGCACGCCGTTTCATCCCTCCCATCGGGTTGTGTAAGCTGAGTCCCACAGTCAGTCGATCGAGGGACTGGTCGGTGGAGTGGTTGATCGACGAGATGATCGGTCAGGGACTACTCGACCATCCGGCCAGAGATCGAGTTCGGCTGCGACTAGCGGGCGTATAGCTCAGGGGTAGAGCGCTGCCTTCACACGGCAGAGGTCCGTGGTTCGAAACCACGTACGCCCACGAGCCGGGATTCGGCTGCTCGCCGCCTTTGGGCGGCTTCGCCACCGGCCGCGATGTCTACCCAGGGGGGCGACCCCCTGGAACCCCCGGGGTCAGGGGGCTTTGCCCCCCGACACCCCCGGCCGCTCGCGCTTCGCGCGTTGCGGCCTTTCTCGTTTCTTGCGTGGCGTTGTTTCGGGTGCGGCGCGATGGGCTGCCGGCTTGGTACGGCAGTGCTTGGTGCGTCATCATGACTTCCGGACTTGCGGGGCCATGTTGGGATGCGTCGCCGTGGGCATCCGGTCTTGTGCGGTGCTGGAGGGGGGCGTCGCGACGAGGTTCTGGTCTTGTGCGGCGATGTATGGGTGTGTCGGGTCGCGGGGCTTTGGACGGAATCAGGGGTGGGATTGCTTCGGCTTCCCGTTTGCTCGGGGACTTGGTCGCGCTTGGGCGGCCGGGGGTCATGAGTCTCCTCGGGTCGGGTGTCGGTCCGAGTCTGAACGGTGGCCGAGTTGGTGGCCACTGATCGACTAGGGCTATGCCCCGGTCTGGGCGGGAGAGGGGGGCGGGTCACCCTGGGCGGGACGGCGGCAGGCCGGGCGTCACCCTGGTTGGGGCGGGCTGCCGGCGGGTATGGGGCTTGGCCTGGATGGGCAGTGGGACGGCCGGTGGCGGATCCGGGTAGCGGTGCCGCGGAGTCGTCGGGGCGCGCGACTGGCTGCCCGGCGGGCAGGTAGGCGGGATTCGGGTGGGGCTGGCGGTGCCAGTGGGGCTGGTACGGTCGGGGGCGCGGTGCGGGATGGCAGGGATGTGAGGTAGGCGGTTGAGCGGGGTGGCGGACGGCTCGACGCCGAGCGGGATCTGGCTGGACGAGCAGGCGGGCGTCGGGATGCCGGACGCATTCCGGCGGCTGTACACACCGCATCGGATGGCCTACATCAAAGGCGAGGGGCGGTCGGACAGCGACGGGTGCCCGTTCTGCCTGATTCCGGCGATGACCGACCAGGACGGGCTCGTGGTAGCCCGTGGCGCGGTGGTCTATGCGGTGCTCAACCTCTACCCGTACAACGCGGGGCATCTGATGGTGGTCCCGTACCGGCACGTGGCCGACTACGCCGACCTCACGCCGGACGAGACGACCGAGATGGCGTTCTTCATGCAGCGGGCGCTGCGCGCGCTGCGGCTGGCCAGCGGGGCACACGGGTTCAACACCGGGATGAACCTCGGGTCGGTCGCCGGCGCGGGGATCGCGGCGCATGTGCACCAGCACGTGGTGCCGCGCTGGGGCGGGGACACGAACTTCATGCCGGTGATCGGGGGCACCAGGGTGCTGCCCGCGCTGCTGGGCGAGACCAGGGCGCTGATCGCCGACGCCTGGGAGAAGACCGCCGGCGAGGGCTGACAGCGGTACGAGTCCGCCTTCTGCCCGGTCGAGGCGGGGGCGCCTCGACCGGGGCAGAAGGTCAGCTGGCGCGGTCGCGGATCATCGTGGATGCCACATGGTCGGGCATGGGCTCGTAGCGAGCCGGGGAGCGGGTGAAGGTGCCGGTGCCCTGGGTAAGGGAACGCAGCTCGATGGCGTAGCGGATCATCTCCAGCTCGGGGACCTCCGCCCTGATGACGGTGCGACCGACGTCGCCCGCGCCCAGGGGCTCCATCCCGATCACGCGGCCGCGGCGGCCCGAGAGGTCACCCATGACCGCGCCCACGTGCTCGTCGGGCACGAGGACGGAGACCTCCAGGATCGGCTCGAGCAGCGCCACCCCGGCCTTCGCGGCGGCGTCGCGCAGGGCGAGGCCGCCGGCGATCTGGAACGCCATGTCGGACGAGTCGACGCTGTGGGCCTTGCCGTCGACGAGGCGGACCCGGATGTCGACCATCGGGCAGCCGGTGGCGACACCCTTGGCCATCTGGGCGGCGATGCCCTTCTCCACGGACGGGATGAACGAGCGGGGGACCGCGCCACCGACGATCTTGTCGATGAACTGGAGGCCCGAGCCAGCGGGGAGGGGCTCCACCTCGATCTGGCAGATCGCGTACTGGCCGTGCCCGCCGGACTGCTTGACGTGCCGGCCGAGGCCGTGTGCCGCGCCGCGCAGGGTCTCGCGCAGCGCGATCCGCGGCTCGCCGCGGTCGACGTCGACGCTGTACCGGCTCGCGAGCCGGTCGAGCAGCACGTCGGCGTGCGCCTCGCCTATGCACCACAGCAGCAGCTGCCCGGTCTCGGTGTCCGTCCGCACGGTCACCGTCGGGTCCTCGGCGGCCAGGCGCGCGAGCGCCCCCGGCAGCTTGTCCTCATCGGACTTGGTGCGCGGGTCGATCGCGATCGGCAGCAACGGCTCCGGCATCGCCCACGGCGCGAGCAGGCGTGGGTCGTCCCGGTCGGAGAGGGTGTCACCGGTCTCGGCGGTGCCGAGCTTCGTCACCACGCAGATGCCGCCGGCCGGGCAGGCGTCGACGGGGTGCAGCGCGGTGCCCTCGGGCAGCGACAGCCCGCCGATCTTCTCGTCGACGTCGTGGTCGGGGTGGCCGGCGGCGGCGCGCCCGTGGCCTGATACGTGCACCGTGGCGTCGGGGCGCAGCGTGCCGGAGAAGACCCGCACGACCGACATCCGCCCGACGTAGGGGTCGGTGGTGGTGCGTACGACCTCGGCGAGCAGCGGACCGTCCGGGTCGGCGGAGATCCGTGGGCAGTCCGACCCGTCGCAGCGGGTGAGCGGCGGCATCGGGTGTTCGGCGGGGGAGGGGAACGCGTCGACCATCATGTCGAGCAGCTCGACCGAGCCGACGGGCGGGCCGGCACCGTTCGTGGCGCGCGCGAACGGGAGCACGGGGTGGAAGGAGCCGTGCGCGATGGCGGTCTCGGCGTCGTCGAGCAGCATCTTGGGGTCGAGCTCCTCACCGCCGAGGTAGCGGTCGAGCAGGCCCTCGTCCTCGCTCTCGGCGATGATGCCCTCGATCAGCGCGCCCCGGGCCGCCTCGAAGGTGCCGTCGAGCCCGGCGGGCTCGTCGACCTCGTGCCGGCCTCCGCGGCCGTACTCGACGACGCGGCCGGTGAGCAGCCCGACCAGGCGGGCCTCGTCACCGCCCTGGGCGGCGCCGTCGGGCAGGAAGACGGGCAGGACGCCGGTGCCGAAGGCGTCCTGGCAGGCGGCGACGGCGGCGGTGAAGTCGGCCCTGGGATGGTCGAGGCGGGTGACGACGACGGCGCGTGGCATGTTCACGTCCGAGCACTCGGCCCACAGCGCCCTGGTGGCGCCGTCGATGCCGTCGACCGCGCTGACGATGAACAGCGCGGCGTCGGCGGCGCGCAGCCCGGCGCGCAGCTCGCCGACGAAGTCCGGGTAGCCGGGGGTGTCCAGCAGGTTGATCGTCATGTTTCGATGGCGCAACGCGGACAGCGTGAGGCTGATCCCGCGGGTCGAACGGTGCTCGCCGTCCCCGTGGCGGGCCTGCTCGCGGCTCTGCCCGGCGCTCGCGGCGCCGGTCACGGTGAGCAGGTCCTCGACCAGCGCGGTCTTTCCCGCGCCGGTGTGACCCACGAGGACGACGTTGCGGACATTAGCCGCGGCAGACGGCATCTCGGCCTCCGTTCGGGTCCTGCCGAGCGCCCCTACGTCTCCGGCTCCGGGGCCTCCGGACCCGCGGCCACGCCGTGATCACGCGCCATGCGGCCCTTCCGCGCCCTGGCCCGACGTTCTGGGGGCCTGGGATCCAGACAGTGGAGGCCGCCGCACGCCGACAGGAAGATCATGCTCGTTCGTGCCTCCTTCGGCCTCCGCGCTCGGTCGGTTCGCTGACGTCGCCCGGTTGCTGACGTCGCCGCCCAGCCTGCGCTCATGTGACCTAAAGCACAAGTCCGGTGGTTCGCTCTGGGACAAGCCTGGGGCCGGGCGGGAAGGTTGTCATGGTTCGCTCCGTCCGGGCACGGCGCTCCGTGGCCGTCCTCGCCTGGCGGCTCGGACGACCACTCCGCGCCGTGTCCTCCTCCGCTCACGTGCGCTCCGGCGACCTGCGCTGCGGCCCAACCCACGTCGCTTCGCTCGTGGGCCGGGCCTCCGCGCAGGCGCGCCTCCGCGCCAGCCCGGTTGCGTGCCGCCGCAACATCACCAATCCAAGACCGGGCCTGACCCGAAGCTAGATCCCTGCGGAAGCCACCGCTCGGACGCGAAACCCACCGCACGAGCGCAGCGAAGTGCTTCCGACACCACCCCCCTGGCCCGGTCCGTGACGCTCCATCGGCGGGTGACCGTGCTGGGCGCGGAGGCGCGCCTCGCGGAGGCCCGCCTACGAGCGCAGCGATGTAGGCGGGCCGCAGCGAGGTCGCCGGAGCGCCCGTGAGCGGAGGAGGCGGACCTCCCAGATCGACTCCGCAGGCTCCGTCGATCCGGCAGGAACCCCGCGGCGCGGAGGTCCCTTCCGCAGCGAAGCAAGGAAGGGGCCGTAGCGCCGTGCCCGGACGGAGCGAACCAGCAATACAGTGAACCCGCGCGAAGAACACCGCGCCGGACACGACGGGACGGACATGCTCGCTAGCAAGGCGCGGCCGCAGATCAACCGGCTGCTGGAGCCGTTCAGCCGATGGGCGGCCAGGACGTCGCTCTCCCCGGACCTGGTGACGATCATCGGCACGGTCGGAGTGGTCGGCGGCGCGCTCGGCTTCTTTACCCGGGGCGTGTTCTTCCTCGGCACCATCGTGATCACGCTGTTCGTCTTCTCGGATCTCATCGACGGCGCGATCGCTCGGGCTCGCGGGATCTCGTCGAAGTGGGGCGCCTTCCTCGACTCCACCTCCGACCGGCTGGGCGACGGCGCGGTCTTCGGCTCCCTGGTGATCTGGTACGCGGGCGACGGCGACTCGTTGCCGCTGGCCGGGGCGGCGCTGATCAGCCTGGTCGCGGCCGCCGTCACGTCCTACGTCAAGGCGCGGGCGGAAAGCCTCGGTTTCACCTGCAACGTCGGCCTCGCCGAGCGCGGCGAGCGGCTGCTTGTCCTGCTCGTCGCCTCTGGCCTCTATGGCCTCGGTGTGCCGTACCTGCTGCCGATCGCGCTGTGGGTGCTCGCCGCGGCGACCGTCATCACGGTCATCCAGCGGATCTGGCACGTGTACCGGCAGTTCCAGCGTTCCGGCGGCGCGGGTGCCGCGTCGCCGGAGGCCGCGGGCGCCGACGCCCTGCCGGCTGGCGAGCCTTCGGCTGACCAGCCCTCGGCCAACGGGGCGGCGGCCAACGGGGCGCCCGCTTACGGGGCTTCGGCTGATCGGGCCGCCGGCCCGGTGGGCCAGAGGGCCGTGGTCGGCGCGGTCGTCGGTGTCGAGGCGGCCGGTCCGGTCACCTCGGCCGGCTGAACCGGGGGCCGCGTCCCGTGCCCTCCTCCGGACGGTTCACCGACCTCACCTATGCCGTGGGCTGGCGGGTCGTGCGCGCGCTGCCCGAGCGGCTCGCCGCGCGCGGTTTCGCCGCCGGGGCCGACTGGGCTACCCGCCGCGGTGGCAAGGGAGTGCGGCGGCTGCGGTCGAACCTTGCGCACGCCGTGCCCGACGGCACCGACCTCGACGCACTGACGAAGGCCGCAATGCGCTCGTACGCGCGCTACTGGCTCGAGGTCTTCCGGCTCCAGGACATGCCGCCCGAGCGCTACATCGGGGACATGTTCATCCACGACGAGCACTACCTGCGCGACGCGTACGCCGCCGGCAAGGGCATGATCCTGGCGCTGCCGCACATGGGGAACTGGGAGCAGGCCGGCGCCTGGCTCGCGGGCACCGGCGTGCCCTTCACCACCGTCGCCGAGCGGCTGAAGCCCGAGTCGCTGTTCGACCGGTTCGTCGCGTTCCGCGAGTCGCTCGGGATGGAGGTCATCCCGCTCACCGGCGGCGCCGAGCCGCCGTCGGCGCTGCTCATCGAGCGGCTCCTGGCCGGCGGCTGCCTCTGCCTGCTGGCCGACCGGGACCTGTCCGCGCGCGGTGTGCCCGTGGACTTCTTCGGCGCGTCGGCGCGGATGGCGGCGGGGCCGGCGGCGCTCGCGCTGCGCACCGGCGCCGCGTTGCTGCCGACCACGCTCTGGTTCGAGGGAAAGGCGTGGCGCGGGCGGATCTTCCCGCCCGTCGAGCACACCGACGTGGCGACGATGACCCAGGAAATGGCCGACGCGTTCGCGGCGGTCATCGTCGAGCACCCGGCCGACTGGCACATGCTGCAGCGTGTCTGGCTGGACGAGCCGGACGGGGCGGCGCCGGAGCGGGCCGCCGGCCAGGCGGCGCCCGGTGGCGCGGCCGGTGGGAACGGTGACGTCGAGGCCGGCGGGAACGGCGGCCCGTCGGGGCCGGGAGAGCGGTGAGGGTCGGGCTGGCCTGTCCTTACACCTGGGACGTCCCGGGCGGGGTGCAGGTCCACGTCCGGGACCTGGCGGAGACGCTGATCGCGGCCGGGCACGAGGTGTCGGTGATCACTCCGGTCGACGACGCGGACGCGCTGCCGCCCTACGCCGTCGACGCCGGCCGTGCGCTGCCGGTGCCGTACAACGGCTCGGTGTCCCGGGTGCTGATGGGCCCGGTCTCGGCGACGCGGGTGCGCCGCTGGCTGCGTGAGCACGACTTCGACGTGCTGCACGTCCACGAGCCGACCGCTCCGAGCGTCGGCCTGCTCGCCTGCATGCTCGCCGACGGCCCGATCATCGGCACCTTCCACACGGCCAACCCGCGTTCGAAGATCCTCACCGCCGCCCAGGGCGCCCTCCAGCCATCGCTGGAGAAACTGCGAGCCCGGATCGCCGTCTCCGAGGCGGCCAGGCGCACGATCGTCGAGCATCTCGGCACCAGCGCGGTACTGATCCCGAACGGGGTGCGCGTCGCCGCGTTCGCGGACGCCCGCCCGCTGCCCGGCTACGAGCCGCCGCGGCACACCGTGTGCTTCCTCGGGCGCATCGACGAGCCCCGCAAGGGGCTGGACGTACTGCTCGCCGCGCTCCCGGAACTCGCCCGCCGGGTGCCGGGCGTGCGCCTGCTTGTCGCCGGCCCGGGTGACGTGGCGGCGGTGCGATCCCGGCTCGACCCACCGCTGCGTGACCGGGTGGACCTCGTCGGCCTCGTGCCGGGGGAGGACAAGGCCCGGGTGTTCGCCTCCGCCGACGTGTACTGCGCGCCGAACACCGGCCAGGAGAGCTTCGGCATCGTGCTGCTGGAGGCGATGGCGGCGGGAACCCCCGTCATGGCCAGCGACCTCGACGCGTTCCGCCGGGTGCTGGACGACGGCAGGGCGGGGCGGCTGTTCGGCGTCGGCGAGCCGGCCCAGCTCGCCGCGGGGCTCGCCGACCTGCTCGGCGACGACGCGGCGCGCGCCGCGCTCGCCCGGCGCGGCCGGGCCCTCGTCGCCGGCTACGACTGGCCGGTGATCGTCGAGTCGATCGTCGACATCTACCGCATGGTCACCGCCGGCGCAGACCCCGTCTCCCTGGCCTCCGCCGCGGACGCCTGAACCTTCCTGGGCGGAAGGTTCTGTGATGCTTGGGACGTCCCGGGCCGGGCGGTCGCCTGGTCGTCTACGCTGCCCGGAATGACAGTCGTCGTGGCCGTGGTCGCCGTCGTGGTGGCGATCGCGACCTACCTCACCTGGATCGCCCGTCGCCTCGACCGGCTCGGCGTCCGGGTGGACGCGGCCCGGGCCGGGCTGGTCGCCCAGCTCGCCGCCCGCGCCCAGGCGGCGGTCGCACTGGCCGAAAGCCGCGGGCTCGTCTCGCTGGCAGCGGCGGCCGAGCAGGCGCTGGCCGGGCATGCGGCGCTGCGGGCCGGCGCGTCGCTGGACAACGGCGTCGAGGACACGGAGAACGAGCTCAGCCGTGCGCTGCGCGCGCCCGAGGTGGGCAGCGCCGGCCAGGGTGCCCCTGAGCTACTGCACGCCGTCGACTCGGCGGCGGCCCGGGTGGCGCTTGCCCGCCAGCTGCACAACGACGCGGTGCGCGACCTGCGGGCGCTGCGTGGCCGGCGCCTGGTGCGGATGACGCGCCTGGGCAGCCGGCGCCCGCTGCCGGCCTACTTCGAGATCGACGACGCCCTGCCGGCGCGGGGCGGGCCGCTGGGCGCCCCGCCGCCGGGCATTGGGCGCCCGACCCGGGTGGTTCCGGGCGGAGCCATATAGCGGTGGTGGCCGGAGCGGCGGAGTGGCCGGGGGCGCCAGCCGCCGGGAGTGATCAGCGGGACGTGTCGTGATGAGGGTCGGGTGCGGCGTCCGGCCGTACCATGGTGGTGGTATGTCCGCCCGGGGCGCGGTGAGGGCTGGCCGTGGCGGCCGGCCGGGGATCACCTGAGGCCGGTCGGGAAGGCCGGCCGAGGGCTGGGGCAAAGCCCCGAACCGCCTTCCAATGCCTGCCCTGTCCGGCCCCGACGCGCGGGTTCTGTGGTCCGTCGGGACGACAGGAGGCACGCGGCCGCCACGGCCGAGGGCCGACCGGCGCGGGACATGACCGGAGCACCTGACCGTGACGAGGACACCCGAGAGAGACGGATCGCCATGCCTGCCGGAGCTACGCCAGCTGGAACGCCCGCCGGAGTCCCCGCGCCCGCCGGGCCGGCGAGGCAGGCCGGCACCATGCCCGTGAAGCGCGGCATGGCCGAGATGCTCAAGGGTGGTGTGATCATGGACGTGGTCACACCTGAGCAGGCCAAGATCGCCGAGGACGCCGGGGCCGTCGCCGTGATGGCGCTCGAGCGGGTCCCCGCCGACATCCGCGCCCAGGGCGGCGTCGCCCGGATGAGCGATCCTGACATGATCCAGGGGATCGTCGAGGCCGTCTCCATCCCGGTCATGGCGAAGGCCCGGATCGGGCACTTCGTCGAGGCGCAGGTGCTGCAGGCTCTGGGCGTCGACTACGTCGACGAGTCCGAGGTGCTCACCCCGGCCGACCCGCACCACCACATCGACAAGTGGGCGTTCACGGTCCCGTTCGTCTGCGGCGCGACGAACCTGGGCGAGGCGTTGCGGCGGATCTCCGAGGGCGCCGCGATGATCCGCTCGAAGGGCGAGGCGGGCACCGGCGAGGTGTCCAACGCCGTCGTGCACATGCGCACGATCCGCGGGGAGATCGCCCGGCTGTCGACGCTGCCCGCGGACGAGCTCTACGCCGCCGCCAAGGAGCTGCGCGCGCCGCATGACCTGGTCGCGGAGGTGGCCCGGCTCGGCAAGCTGCCGGTCGTGCTGTTCACAGCCGGCGGCATCGCCACCCCGGCGGACGCGGCACTGATGATGCAGCTCGGCGCCGACGGCGTGTTCGTCGGCTCCGGCATCTTCAAGTCCGGCGACCCGGCCAAGCGGGCGCGGGCGATCGTCGAGGCGACGACGATGTACAACGACCCCGGTGTGATCGCCAAGGTCTCCCGCGGTCTCGGCGAGGCCATGGTCGGCATCAACGTGGGCGAGCTGCCCGCGGCGGCCCGCTACGCCGACCGCGGGTGGTGAGCTCGGCGGCGAGGCGGACACCCCTGTTCGCTGCCCTTCGGGCAGCTTCCCCAGTGCCCGCGATGTCGACCCGGGGGGACACCTCCCCCGGAGATCCGCTGCCGCGGATCCTCGGGGGGTCCGGGGCCCCGGGCCTCCCGATGCCGCGCTTCGCGCGGCCAGAGAGGCGGACGTGACTTCGACCAATGCCCGCATCGGGGTGCTGGCGCTGCAGGGGGACGTGCGGGAGCATGCCCGGGCGCTGGCGGCGGCCGGGGCGGAGGCGGTCGAGGTGCGCCGGCCCGAGGAGCTCGCCGCCGTCGACGGGCTCGTCCTGCCGGGCGGGGAGTCGACGGCGATCGGGCGGCTGCTGCGGATCTTCGGGCTGCTCGAGCCGCTGCGCGCCGCGGTCGGCGACGGCCTGCCGGTGTACGGCTCATGCGCCGGGATGATCCTGCTCGCTCAGGACGTGCTCGACGGCCGCCCGGACCAGCCGCTGATCGGCGGGCTCGACGTCGTCGTGCGGCGCAACGCCTTCGGCCGGCAGGTCGACTCGTTCGAGGCCGACCTGGAGGTCGAGGGCCTGACCGGCCCGCCGCTGCACGCCGTGTTCATCCGCGCGCCATGGGTGGAGAAGGCCGGAGATGGGGTGACGATCCTCGCCAGAGTCGGGGAACACCCTGTGGCGGTCCGGCAGGGCCACCTGCTGGCGACGTCGTTCCACCCGGAGCTGACGGGGGACATTCGGATGCACGAGCTGTTCGTCGACCTGGTGGCCCGCCGGCCCGCGCGGGGCTGACGGCGCCCGGCGCTGGGCCGTCCCCTGGCCCGCGGTGGCCCGTCGTGGCCCGCGGGATGGCGGGCGGCCGGCACGGTTTCACCCAGCCCGCGGTGGGTGAGGCGCCCCGGCCGGCTCCCAGGACGCCGGCGACGGCGCTCCGCGGGCCGTTCCCGGTCGTCGAGCTTCGCTCGACCCGAGGGGCTGGGCGACCCGAGGTCGTTGCAAAGATGGTAGGAGGAAACACTACGTTCACCCGGCCGGCCGGCATTGGTGCCCGCCCGGCCTGACAGCCAGAACTTGGCCTCAGGTGCGCGAGGCTCCGCCATTCTCGCGCACCCACCAGCCTTGTGCGATCATGAAGTTTCCCGTGCCGGGAACGGCCGGGCCGACGGACTGGCCGAAGGAGGCGCGACCGTGCTGCATCGTCGCGTCGCTGGAGGCGTTGGGTCAACAGAGGGGCAGGCATGAGCGGTCACTCCAAGTGGGCGACCACGAAGCACAAGAAGGCGGTCATCGACGCCCGTCGTGGCAAGCTGTTCGCCAAGCTGATCAAGACGATCGAGGTGGCCGCGAAGACCGGCGGCGGAGACCCGGCCGGTAACCCCACCCTCGCCGACGCGATCGCGAAGGCGAAGTCGCAGTCGGTGCCGAACGACAACATCGAGCGCGCGGTCAAACGCGGCTCCGGCGAGCTGGCTGGCGGCGTGACCTACGAGTCGATCACCTACGAGGCGTACGGCCCGAGCGGGGTCGCGGTGATGGTCGAGTGCCTCACCGACAACCGCAACCGTGCCGCCTCCGACGTCCGGGTGGCCGTCACCCGCAACGGCGGCACGATCGCCGACCCGGGTTCGGTCGCCTACCTGTTCAACCGCAAGGGCGTCGTGCTGGTCACCAAGACCGCGGGGCTGACCGAGGACGACGTGCTGCTGGCGGTCCTCGACGCCGGCGCCGACGAGGTCAACGATCTCGGTGAGGCCTTCGAGGTGGTCGCCGAGGCCACCGACCTGCACACGGTGCGGGTCGCGGCGACGGACGCGGGCCTGACGGTGGACTCCGCCGAGATCTCCTGGCTCCCGAGCGTCAGCGTGCCGCTGGAGGCCGAGCCCGCCCGCAAGGTGCTCAAGATCGTCGATGCCCTTGAGGACCTCGACGACGTCCAGTCCGTCTGGTTCAACGCCGACATCTCCGACGAGGTCATGGAGCTCGTCGCGGGTTAGGTAGCGGGGGCGGGGTTGACTGGAGAAAGCCTTGACCAGTGTCGGGCGGGGTCGGGGCAGAAGGTTGTTTGCTGGTTCGCTCCGTCCGGGCGGCGCGCTCCGGCCCCTTACTCGCTTCGCTCCCAAGGGACCTCCGCGCGCCGTCCTCCTGCGCTCACGTGCGCTCCGGCGACCTCCGCTGCGGCCCAACCACGTCGCTTCGCTCGTGGCCGGGCCTCCGCGGAGGCACGCCTCCGCGCCAGCGTGGATGCGTCGCACTTGAACGTCACCAGTCCGAAGCGGCACCCACGCGGCGCCCCACTTCGCTTCGCTCGTAGGGACTTCCCCGGAGGCACGACCACGAGCGAAGCGACGTGGCCCCGCCCGGTGTGCGGCTTTGGCTTGGTGACGTGCGACGGGACGCAACCGCGCTGGGCGCGGAGGCGCACCTCGCGGAGGCCCTCCTACGAGCGAAGCGACGTAGGGGGGCCGCAGCGAGGTCGCCGTAGCGCACGTTCGCGGAGGAGGACACGGCGCGGAGGTCCCTTGGGAGCGAAGCGAGTAAGGGGCCGTAGCGCCGTGCCCGCACGGAGCGAACCAGAGACACAGCTTCCGCGTGTCGGCGATGTCCGGATGCGTCGGGCGCCTAGGATCCGAACAGGCGTTCGCTGTCCTGGCGATCGGGCTCCTGTCCTGGTGGAGGTTTGGCGCGTGCGGGTGCTGGGCGTCGATCCGGGGCTGACGAGGTGTGGGCTTGGGGTTGTGGACGGTGGGGGTGCGGGGCGGCGGGCGACGCTTGTGGATGTGGGGGTCGCCCGGACGCCGGCCGATGAGGACGTGGCGATCCGGCTCCGGGACATCTCGCTGGAGATCGAGTCCTGGCTGGACCGGCACCGCCCGGACGCGGTCGCGGTGGAGCGGGTGTTCAGCCAGGCCAACGTGCGCACTGTGATGGGCACCGCGCAGGTCGGCGCGGTCGCGATCGTGCTCGCGGCGCGGCGCGGCCTGCCGGTCGCCCTGTACACCCCGAGCGAGGTCAAGGCCGCCGTCACCGGCAGCGGCCGGGCGGACAAGAGCCAGGTGACCTTCATGATCACGAAGCTGCTCGACCTCGCGGCGCCGCCCAGGCCGGCGGACGCCGCCGACGCGCTCGCGCTCGCGCTGTGCCATGTCTGGCGCGGGCCCGCGCTCGCCCGGGTGCGTGCCGCGGCGGCCGGCGTGAACGCCGCCCGAGCCGGCGCCGCGCCGCGGCCGGCCGGGGGACCGGCGTGATCGCGTCGGTCGCCGGCACGGTGCTGTCGGTGTCGCCGACCGCGGCCGTGGTCGAGGTCGGCGGGGTGGGGCTCCTGGTGCAGTGCACCCCGGCGACGCTGGCCGGGCTCGCGGCCGGCGAGCCGGCGCGGCTCGCGACCACGCTGGTGGTCCGCGAGACCGAGCTGACGCTGTACGGGTTCGCGGACGCGGACGAGCGGGAGGTGTTCGAGATTCTGCAGGCCGCCGGCGGAGTCGGCCCGAAGCTCGCGCAGGCCGTCCTCGGGGTGCTGGCGCCGGACGACGTGCGCCGCGCCGTCGCCGAGGAGGACCTGGCGGTGCTGACGAAGGTGCCTGGCATCGGCCGCAAGGGCGCCCAGCGGATCGTGCTGGATCTCAAGGGCAAGCTCGGCCCGCCGGCGGGTGGCGCGACGCCGCGCGCCGGCCTCGGCGCCAGCGCCTCGGGACGGATCATGCCCACGCCGCGGACCGCGGCCGAGCAGGTGACGGATGCGCTGGTCGGCCTCGGGTACTCGACCCGCGAGGCGGCGGACGCCGTGGAGGCGACGGGCGACGGCGCCGAGGGCGACGTCTCCGCCCTGCTGCGCTCCGCGCTCGCCGTCCTGCGGCCGCGGTAGGCGGCTCCTCGTGGACCATCATCGCGCGCGTAGGGGCCGGCTACCGGGTCCGCGTGACGCGGACCCGGTAGCCGGGCGGTAGGGAGTGGACGGGACAGTGGGGGGCATGGGAGGCGAGGAAGGGCTCGTCACGGCCGCTGCCGACGCCGAGGAGCGCGCGTTCGAGGCGGGGCTGCGGCCGAGGACGCTGGCGGAGTTCGTCGGGCAGCGCAAGGCGCGGGAACAGCTGTCGATCATGCTGGCTGGCGCGCGCGGCCGGGGGCGCCCGCCGGACCACGTGCTGTTCTCCGGGCCGCCCGGCCTCGGCAAGACCAGCCTCGCGATGATCATCGCGCAGGAGATGGCGGTACCGCTGCGGCTCACCAGCGGCCCGGCGATAGAGCGGGCCGGTGACCTGGTCGCCGTCCTCACCGCGCTCGCGCCCGGCGAGGTGCTCTTCATCGACGAGATCCACCGGATCGCCCGCCCGGCCGAGGAGCTCCTTTACTCCGCGATGGAGGACTTCCGCGTCGACGTGGTGCTCGGCAAGGGCCCCGGCGCGACCGCGATCCCGCTCGACGTCGCCCCGTTCACCCTGGTCGGGGCCACCACTCGGGCGGGCCTGCTGACCGGGCCGCTGCGCGACCGCTTCGGGTTCACCGCCCACCTCGACTTCTACGACACCGACGAACTGACCGCCGTGCTCACCCGCTCTGCCCGGCTGCTCGGGGTGGAACTCCGGCCGGAAGGGGCGGTCGAAGTGGCTGGGCGTTCCCGCGGCACCCCCCGGATCGCCAACCGGTTGCTGCGCCGGGTCCGCGACTACGCCGAGGTGCGCGTCGACGGGATCATCACTCTGGAGGTCGCGAGGGCGGCGTTGCGGGTGTACGACGTCGACCCGCTCGGGCTCGACCGGCTCGACCGGGCGGTGCTCACCGCGCTGGTGAAGCGGTTCGGCGGCGGCCCCGTCGGGCTTACCACGCTCGCGGTGTCCGTGGGTGAGGAGCCGGACACGGTGGAGGACGTGGCCGAGCCGTTCCTGCTGCGCGCCGGCCTGCTCGCCAGGACAGCCCGCGGCCGCGTCGCCACCCCGGCCGCCTTCACCCACCTCGGCTACGACCCTCCGGCCGACCCACTGGGACGCTCCCAGACCATTCCCGCCCCGCTGTTCGAACCCGGGTTCGCGACCGAGGCCGACACCAACTGAGTCATCCCACCGGCCCAACCATCAACCACGGCGTTCCCTCCACCGCCCTGGCGCCCTGGCCGCTGGCCGCCCGACGCGGGGCGAGCGCCTCCAGCGTCTCGCCCCGAAAGGCCGCCGCCGGGCCGGGCGCTCCGCGCTCCGCCCCGCGACAGCCGTACGATCGCCGCGACACCTAGGAGGAGCAGGACGTGCACGTAATGGCAACCGCCGCGATCGCGGCCGGCGACATCGCAGCCGACGACAAGGGCGGTGGCGGAGCCGGCAGCTGGCTGCTGCCGATTCTGATCATTCTGGTTGGGGTGTACTTCTTCACCATCCAACGCCGGCGATCGCGGGCGAACCAGCAGGAGCAGTCGAAGCTCGGCCCGGGCAGCCTCATCATTACCCGCGGCGGGCTCTACGGGACGGTCGTCGAGGTCGACGGCCAGGACGTGCTCCTGGAGATCGCGCCGGATGTCGTGTGCCGGTTCAGCCGGGGCGCGATCGGCCGGATCGTGAGCACGCCGACGACCGGTGCCGACGAGGACACGGCCCAGACGCCGGATGACGAGGCGCCGAGCGCCGACGCCTCGCCGGCCGGAACGCCCACGGACGAGGCGTCCGCGCCGTCGGGCGAGCCGACGAGCGAGGAGCGCCCCGCGCCCGGCGACGCGGGCAAGTCGCCGAGGAAGGAACTGTAGGCGTCCCCGTGTCGTAAGAAGAACGACGCATCGGGCGCGGGCTGGGCGGCTAACGTCCTCATCCCGTCGCCCGTCGGATACGTTTGGCTCCGGCCGGGATCATCATTGACCCGGCGGGCAGAAGGGAAATCCGTTGGCACGTCGGTCGACGCGGTCGCGCGAGACACGGCCGTTCTGGCTCCGGCTGGGTCTTCTCGCCGGTGTGCTCGCGGTGCTGTACGGGATCATGGCCCTGACCGGGACGCTCACGCCCCGCCTCGGCCTGGACCTGCAGGGCGGGACGAGCGTCATTCTCACGCCGAAGTCGACGCAGGCGGGCCAGAAGGTCAACAGCGGCGCCGTCGACAAGGCGATCGACATCATCCGCCAGCGAGTCGACGGCCTCGGTGTCGCCGAGTCCGAGGTCAAGCGCAGTGGCAACCAGATCGAGATCTCGGTGCCCGGCCGCGGCCGCTCCGACGTCGTCAACCTCGTAGGCCAGACCGCCGAGCTCCGGTTCCGCGAGGTCTTCACCTCCGGTGCCGCGGCACCCGCGCCCAGCCCGACGGCCACCCCGACCGCCGGCGCGACCGCCTCCGCCTCGGCGTCGCCGTCGGCGGGCTCCACGCTGGCCCCGGCGAGCGGGCAGCCGACCGCCGGCGCCTCCGCGTCGCCGACGTCATCCGCGAGCCCCGCCGCCGCCTCGTCGCCCACCGCGACCACGCCACCCACGCCCACCGCGACACCATCCGCGAACGCCGCCGCCACCCCGTCCGCGACACCGGCGCCGTCGGCGAGCGCCAGCGCGGCGGCCGACCCCAACACGCCGCCCGCCGCCGTCCAGAAGAAGTACGACGCGCTGACCTGCGCCCCGGCGGAGCTGCGCGCCTCCGGCGCCGCCACCGACGCGCCCGGGGACTGGACCGCCGCGTGCGACCGGGACGGCGTCGTGAAGTACCTGCTCAAGCCGGCGAAGGTGATCGGCACCGACGTGAAGACCGCGTCGGCGGGCCTGCTGTCGAGCGGCGGCACGACCAACGTCTCGACCGGTGAGTGGGTCGTCAACGTCGACTTCACCGGCTCGGGCCAGAACAAGTTCACCAAGCTGACCGAGGAAACCCGCGGCAAGCAGGTGGCGATCGTGCTTGACGGCGTCGTCCAGTCGGCGCCGACGACCAACGAGCGCATCCCCGGCTCGGCCCAGATCTCCGGCACGTTCACCCAGTCCGACGCCGAGGACCTGGCCAACGTGCTGAAGTACGGCGCGCTGCCGCTGGCGTTCGAGAAGTCGCAGGCGGAGTCGATCTCACCGACACTCGGTCGTCACGAGCTCAAGGGCGGCCTGCTGGCGCTTGGGATCGGCCTCGGACTGGTCATCCTCTACTCGTTCTTCTACTACCGGCTGCTCGGCATCGTCGTGATCAGCTCGCTCGCGGTCAGCGGCGTGCTGATCTACGCCGCGGTGACGCTGCTCGGCGAGGCGATCGGGTTCACGCTCACGCTCGCCGGCATCGCCGGCCTGATCCTCTCGGTCGGCGTGACGGCGGACTCCTTCGTCGTCTACTTCGAACGCATCAAGGACGAGGTCGCCCAGGGCCGGACCACGCGGGCGGCGGTCGAGCGCGCCTGGCCGGCCGCGCGGCGCACGATCCTGTCGGCGGACACGGTCTCGTTCCTCGCCGCCGCCGTGCTCTACATCGTCTCCATCGGGTCGGTACGCGGCTTCGCCTTCACCCTGGGGCTCTCGACGCTGTCCGACGTGGTCATCGTGTTCGTCTTCACCAGGCCGCTGGTGACCCTGCTGGTCCGCCGCAGGCTGTTCACCTCGCCGAAGTGGTCGGGCCTCAGCTCGTCGAAACGCGCGGCCCCCGACGGCGCGGAGCGGCCGCGGCTCTCGCGCCGGGTCGGCGCCGTACCGGCCGCCGGGGCGCCAGCCGGCAACACCACGCCCCAGGGAGCGCCAGCCGGGGTGCCGCCCGGCCAACGGCCGGGGGCGCGTGCCGCCAGACCCGGACAGAAGCGGGAGTCCTGAGATGTCGGCGATCACCCGGTTCTACCGCGGCGAGTTCTGGTTCGACTTCATCGGCCGGCGCAAGATCTGGTATCTGTTCTCGGGCATCCTGCTGGCGATCTGCATCATCAGCATGATCGTGCGCGGCTTCTCGCTGGGCATCGACTTCTCTGGCGGCGCCGTCTTCCAGTTCCCGGCGAACGGCCACTCGGTCGAGGACGCCCGCGGCACGCTGAGCTCGGCCGGGGTGAACCCGAACGACGCGGTCATCCAGCAGCTGGAGACCAGCAAGCAGCTGCGGGTCCAGACCCCGGTGCTCACCGACGCCCAGACCGACGCGGTCACCAAGCAGGTGACGGAGGACTTCGGGGCGAAGGACACCGACATCGCGGTGTCGACGGTCGGCGCCTCCTGGGGATCCACCATCACGAACAAGGCCATCGAGGGTCTTGTGATCTTCCTCGTGCTGGTGATGGCCTACCTGACGTTCCGGTTCGAGTGGAAGATGGCGGCCGCCGCGATGGTGGCGCTGATCCACGACCTTGTGGTCACGCTCGGCATCTACTCGCTCGTCGGGTTCGAGGTGACGCCGTCCACGATCATCGCGCTGCTGGCCATCCTCGGTTTCTCCCTGTACGACACGGTTGTCGTCTTCGACCGCATACGGGAGAACACCGCGGGGATCGCGACGTCCAGCCGGCGTACCTACGCCGAGGCGACCAACGACTCGCTCAACGAGACCCTGATCCGCTCGCTGAACACCTCGTTCATCGCGCTGATCCCGGTCGGCTCGCTGCTGTTCGTCGGCGCAGGCCTGCTCGGTGCCGGCACGCTGCAGGACCTCGCGCTCGCCCAGTTCGTCGGTATCGCCTCGGGCACCTACTCGTCGCTGTTCCTCGCCTCCCCGCTGCTGGTGGACTTCAAGCAGCGTGAGCCCGCGGTCCAGGCCCTGCAGGCGCGGGTGCTGCGGGCGCGGGCGAGCGCCGCGCGCACGGGCGCGGCGGCCGACGCCACGGCGCCGGGCAGGAGCACGGGCACGGCACCGCGCGTCCCGCGCCTGGCTGGGGCGGCCGGCGAGGTGGACGCCGGCGTGGCCGACGTCGGTGAGGAACGGGAACCGGCCTCGGCGGGGGTGCCGCGCCGGCCGGGCGCCCGCCCTGGGCAGCCGGCCGGGCGCGGACGCGCCGCGCCGCGCCGCGGGGGCGGACGCCCCGGCGGGAAGCGGCGGCGGTAGGAAGGCGCCATGACGAGCATCGAGACTCCCTCCACGGGTCGCGTGGCGCCCGAGTCGGCCGCGGCGGCCGACGCAGGCCTCGAGGAGGCCGCGGCGGCGCTGCGCGCCCATGTGCGCGATGTCCAGGACTTCCCCCAGCCGGGCGTGGTGTTCAAGGACATCACTCCACTGCTGGCGACCCCGGCCGCCTTCGGGGCGGTGCTCGACGCGCTCGCCGGCACGGCCAGGCGGCTTGGCGCGACCGTGGTCGCCGGCATCGAGGCCCGCGGCTTCCTGCTGGCGGCGCCGGTCGCCGACCGGATCGGCGCGGGGATCGTCCCGATCCGCAAGCAGGGCAAGCTGCCCGGCCCCACGGTCACCGAGTCGTACGCGCTGGAGTACGGCACGGCCGTCCTGGAGATGCACGCCGACGCCGTCGGCGCCGGCGACCGGGTGCTCATCATCGACGACGTCCTCGCCACCGGCGGCACGGCCGCCGCGGCCGCCAACCTGCTGCGCCACAGCGGTGCCGAGGTGCTCGGCCTCGCCGTGCTCATGGAGCTCACGTTCCTGGCCGGCCGGCGCCAGATCCCGTCACTGGAAGTAACCACCCTCCTGGCAATCTAGGTCCCTGGCTCCCGCCGGGCGAGGGCATCCGCCGCCGCGCGGGGCCCTGCCCGACCTGCCCGCTCGATCGTCATCAGGGCACGACCTCGGGGCTTCAGCGTCGGCTTGGTTGGGTTGCGGAAGGCCCGCGGCTAACCCAGCGTTAGTCTCGAAGTCAGACTTTCCGGCAGGAGCGGCCCAGTGCCCGACGCAATCCCGGTGATAACCGGCGGCGGACAGCTCCCGGCGCTCGGGCCCACGACGGGCCCGTCGCCGGAGCGGCGCCGTGGGCTGCCCAGAACCGGGGCCCAGAGCGGCGGCGTGCGTGCGGCCGGCGAAGAGGCGGGCGCTGCCGCTTCGCCGGCGGAGGCCGACCGGCCCGCCACGGAGACCGAGGCCGCCAGGAACGGCGTCCCGGCCACCGGCTCCGCCGCGGCCTCCGGCCCGGCTGGCGCCGGCGGTGGCGCTGCTGGCAGCGCTGCCAGCGGTAACGCTGCCAGCGGTAACGGTGGCCCCGCTTCAGGCGCGTCGGTCGTGGCGGTCGGCGGGGGTGTCCTGGCCGGCGGCCCGGTGCCGGACGAGCTGCCAGAGGACGGTGCCCCGGTGCAGCCCCGGCTGGGCCACGAGTCGCCGCCCCTGCCGCGGCGGCTGCGCAGCCGGCTCTCACGCCTGTCCCCGCATCGCGAGACCCCGCCGTCCGCGCTGGACCCGGTGCTGCGCGGCCTGCTCACCAACCACCCGAAGGCGGACATCGGGCCGGTCCAGCTGGCCTTCCAGGTGGCCGACGCGGCGCATGCCGGGCAGGTGCGCGCCTCCGGCCATCCCTACATCACCCACCCGATCGCGGTCGCGAGCATCCTCGCGGACCTGGGCATGGACGTCCCGACGCTGTGCGCCGCGCTGCTGCACGACACCCTCGAGGAGACGACCCTCACCGGCGACGCGATCCGGGAGCAGTTCGGCGACCAGGTCGCGCTGATCGTCGACGCGGTCAGCCGGCTGCAGAAGGTCAACGCCGGCGAGATGGCGCAGGCGGAGATGATCCGCCGGATGGTGATCGCGATGGCACGCGACCCGCGGGCCCTCGTCGTCAAGCTCTCCGACCGGCTGCACAACATGCGCACGCTGCGGTTCCTGCCCGAGCACCGGCAGGAGCGCAAGGCCCGCCAGACGCTGGAGGTCTACGCGCCGCTCGCGCACCGGCTCGGGATGAACTCCCTGAAGTGGGAGCTGGAGGACCTCTCCTTCGCCGCCCTGTACCCGAAGCGTTACGACGAGATCGTCCGACTGGTCGCCGACCGTGCGCCCAGCCGGGACGTCTACCTCGCCGACGTCACCGCGGGGGTGCAGTCCTACCTGTCGGAGGCGGGGATCCCCTCGGTGGTCGTCGGCCGGCCCAAGCACTACTACTCGATCTACCAGAAGATGGTCGTGCGCGGCCGGTCCTTCGACGACATCTACGACCTGGTCGGCATCCGGGTGCTCGTCGACTCGGTTCGCGACTGCTACGCCGCACTCGGCACCGTCCACGCGAACTGGAAGCCGATCCCGGGCCGGTTCAAGGACTACATCGCGATGCCGAAGTACAACATGTACCAGTCGCTGCACACGACGGTGATCGGCCCGGAGGGCAAGCCTGTCGAGCTGCAGATCCGTACGCACGGGATGCACAACCGGGCCGAGTACGGCATCGCGGCGCACTGGAAGTACAAGGAGGAGGGCCGGGCCGCCAGCCGCCGCCGCGGTGGCGACGAGCCGGACCTGGCCAGGAGCCGCCGCCGCGGCGACGACCCGGACCTGGCCAGCTGGCTGCGCCAGATTCTCGACTGGCAGCGCGAGTCCGCCGACCCCGGCGAGTTCCTCGACAGCCTTCGCTTCGAGGCGCCGGCAGACGAGGTCTTCGTGTTCACCCCGAAGGGTGACGTCATCCCGCTGCCGGCCGGCTCCACCCCGATCGACTTCGCCTACGCGGTCCACACCGACGTCGGCAACCAGTGCGTCGGCGCGCGGATCAACGGCCGGATCGTCACGCTGGACACCGAGCTCGACAACGGCGACACCGTCGAGGTCTTCACCTCCCGGGCGCAGGGCGCCGGGCCCAGCGAGGACTGGCTGACGTTCGTCCGCTCGTCGCGGGCCCGTTCCAAGATCCGCCAGTGGCACGCGCGTGAGCGTCGTGAGGACGCGGTGGTCGCGGGCCGCGACGCGATCGCCAGGTCGCTGCGCCGCCACAACCTGCCACTGACCAGGCTGATGACCGGCGAGGGCCTGCTCAGCCTGGCCAAGGACCTGCGTTACGCCGACGTGAGCGCGCTCTACGCGGCGGTCGGTGAGAACAACATCAGCGCGCAGGCTGTGGTGAACCGGCTGCTTACCGCGATGGGCAGCCCGGAGGCGACCGAGGAGGACGTCGCCGACACCGCGCTGCCGATCCGCCCGCTGCGCCGCTCCCCCGGCGACCCGGGGGTGCTGGTCTCCGGGGCGTCCGACATCTGGGTGAAGCTCGCCCGGTGCTGCACCCCGATGCCGGGCGACGAGATCACCGGCCTGGTCACCCGGGGGCGCGGTGTGTCGGTGCACCGGACCGACTGCGCCAACGTCGGCGACCCGGCGAGCCCGGCGGCGGACCGGCGGGTGGCTGTCGAATGGGCCCCATCTAGCGGCTCGGTCTTCCTGGTGGTGATACAGGTGGAGGCGATGGACCGCGCGAAGCTGCTCTCCGACGTCACCAGGGTGCTGTCGCACCATCACGTCAACATCCTGTCGGCGTCGGTCACCACGAACCGTGAGAACGTGGCGATCAGCCGGTTCACCTTCGAGATGGGGGACGCGAAGCACCTGGGACAGGTGCTCGCCGCGGTGCGCCGGATCGAGGGCGTCTACGACTGTTTCCGGGTCACATCTGGCGTACAGGCGTAGGCCTGCGGCGCCGCAGAGGAGGGCGGGGGGATGGACGCTGGGGCGCGGGCGGCACTGCCGGCCGGGGGAAGTCTGTCGCCGGGTGTGGCGACACCGTTCGGCGACGACGCGCGCCCGCTGCTGGCCGCCCGCCAGGCCAGCCACCGGCTCGCGCACCTGGCCCGCCGGGTGGCCGCCGGCCGCGGTGGGCAGATCCCGCCGGAGCTGCGCGGCATCGTGGAAGCGCATCGCGACTTCCATCCCAAGGCCGAGATCGGCGCGATCGTGCGCGCGTACGAGGCCGCCGAGCTCTACCACCGCGGCCAGATGCGCCGCAGCGGAGACCCGTACATCATTCACCCGCTGGCCGTCGCCGAGATCCTCGCCGACCTCGGCGTGGACACGACGACCCTGGTCGCCTCCCTGCTCCACGACACCGTCGAGGACACCAGGGCGACCCTGGAGCTGCTTACCGAGGAGTTCGACAGCGAGGTGGCCAACCTCGTCGACGGGGTCACCAAGCTGGACAAGATGCGCTTCGGCGAAGCGGCCGAGGCCGAGACGTTGCGCAAGCTGATCGTGGCGCTGGCCAGGGACTACCGCGTCCTGCTGATCAAGATCGCCGACCGGCTGCACAACATGCGGACGCTGGGCTTCATGTCGCCGCCGAAACAGGCCAAGATCTCCCGCGTCACGCTGGAGATCCTCGCCCCGCTCGCGCACCGGCTCGGCGTCAGTGTGATCAAGCGCGAGCTGGAGGACCGGGCGTTCGAGGTGCTCGACCCGGACGGGCACCGGCGCACGAAGGTGCTCGTCGACGACTTCGTCGCGGCCGAGCGGGAGGGCGGGCAGCTCACTGCCGTCGTCAGCCGGCTGCGCTCCGGCCTCGGCGAGGCGAAGATCGTCGGTGAGGTGTCCGTGCGCACCAGCCACCTGTTCTCGATCCACAAGCGCGCCCAGGAGCGCGGCCGCCCGCCCCGGGACTTCTACGACATCGTCCGGGTGCTGGTGCTCGTCGAGGACGTCCGCGACTGCTACGCCGCGCTCGGGGTGATCCACGGGCTGTGGCGGCCGGTTCCGGGCCGGCTGCGCGACTTCGTCGCCACGCCGAAGTTCAACATGTACCAGTCGCTGCACACGACGGTCACCGACGCGACCGGCCGGGCGGTCGACATCCAGATCCGTACCCGGCAGATGCACGTCCTCGCCGAGACCGGCATCGTCGCCCGCCCCGTCGGCGCCGGCGCGGACGGCGCCCGGCTGGAGGGGCTGGCCTGGCTGCACAGCCTCCTCGACTGGCAGGACGAGGCGAAGGACCCGGGGGAGTTCCTCGAGTCGCTGTCGAGCGACCTGGACGCCGACGAGGTGCTCGCGTTCACCCCCAAGGGGAAGGCGATCGCGCTGCCGGCCCGGTCGTCGCCCGTGGACGTGGCCTACGCGGTGCACACCGACATCGGCCACCGGGCTATCGGCGCCCGGGTGAACGGCCGGCTGGTGCCGCTGCACACCCGGCTGCGCAACGGCGACGTCGTCGAGATCCTCACGTCGAACCTGCCGCACGCCGGGCCCAGCGAGGACTGGCTGTCGTTCGTCCGGACCGCGCGCGCCCGGGTGCGGATCCGGCGCCGCCTCGCACGCGGCCGCCGCGACGCCGCCGAGACCCAGGGCACCCAACTGCCGGTGCCGGCGACGGGCACCTCGCCGGCGGTCACCTCGCCGTCGGCGCTGGAAGTGGGCACTCCGCCGGACGCGACCGCTGCCGCGTCGAAGGCCGCGCGGACCGCCGCGTTGGCGGGTGGGGCGGCGGGCGCCCCTGCCGCCCCCGCCGCCGAGCCGACGGCCGGGGCCAGCCCCGACGTGCCGAGCCAGTCGGCCACCGCCGCGACCCCCACCGCCGCCGGGGCTGCGGCCGTCGCGGGGGCTGCTGACGCCGCTGGGCCCACCGGTACCGCCGCCGCCGCGGGGACTGACGCCGTTGGTGGGACCGCCACCACGGCCGGGCCCGCCGCGATCCCGCCCACTGCCACGGTGGGCGC
>NZ_MBLO01000250.1 GCF_001854805.1 Pseudofrankia coriaricola | reverse complement strand
CTGCCACGGTGGGCGCTGGTGGCGTCGGCCAGTCGGCCGGAGCCGCGTCCGCGGCGGGCGGCCCGACCCCGGCCGCCGAGCTCTCCGCCGATCCGCCGAGGGAGTGGCCCGTCCCGGCCGGCGCGGGCGCGGCGGGTCACGCCCAGATGACCCCCTGGGCGGCAGGCGCGCCGGACGCGCCAGCAGCGGTGACCTGCGCGGCCGCCGCTCCCGCGTCCGCCGTCGAGTCGACGCCCGCCGCCGAGTCGACGGTCGTCACCGAGTCGGCGGCCGTAGCCGGCGCCGCCACCGCTGCTCCTGGCGCTACAGGCGTCGCCGTCGACGTGCGGCCGGCGACGGCCGACGCGGGCACCGCCTCCTCCACTCGCGCGCGAGGGAGCCGCAGTGGGCGACCGGCCGGCGTGCCGGTCGTGGGCAGACGGCCGACGCCTGCCTGGGCGGGCATGGCGTCACTGGAAGGGCAGACGGACGACGCCCCGGTGCGGATCGCGCGATGTTGTCTCCCGCTGCCGGGGGACAAGCTCATCGGCTTCGTCACGAGCCAGAACGTGAACCACAGCGCGGTGACGCTGCATCGCGCCGAATGCCCGAACACCCGGCCGTCCGGCCCGTCTGGGCCGGTCAGGGAGCCGGTAGAGGTGCTGTCCTGGCGATGCCCGGAGGCGCACACCTTCCCCGCGGAGATCGGTGTCGAGGCCTTCGACCGGTACGGCCTGCTCGCCGACATCACGGAGGTTCTCTCCGACACGGCGACTGGCCTGCGCGCCGCGTCGACGTCGACGTCCGAGGACCGTGTCGCGCATGCCCGCTTCACCGTCGAGGTGACCGGCCCGGACCAGCTCGACGCCGTGCTGGCCGCCGTCCGCACCGTGGGCGGCGTCTACGACTGCTTCCGCGCCTGCCAGACCCCCGGCTGAGTTTCTGGTTCGCTCCGTGCGGGCGGTGTTGCTGGTTCGCTCCGTGCGGGCACGGCCCTCCGGCCCCTTACTCGCTTCGCTCCCAAGGGACCTCCGGGCCGTGTCCTCCTCCGCGAACGTGCGCTACGGCGACCTCCGCTGCGGCCCAACCACTTCGCTTCGCTCGTGGCCGGGCCTCCGCGGAGGTGCGCCTTCGCGCCAGCTCAGGTGCGTCACGCTTTGACGTCACCAGTCCGAAGGCGCCTCCGCGGGGAGACTTCGCTTCGCTCGTAGGGGGTCTCCGCGGAGGTGCGCCTCCGCGCCCAGCACGGTTGCGACCCGCTTGACCGGCACCAAACCGGGAGCCTGATCCCTGAGCCGGCGACTTCGCTTCGCTCGTCCGCGGCAGGCGGACGACGGTCATCGCTGGCGGTCCTGCTCGGCCGGACCTAGTATTCACGTCGCGACACTGCCACGAAAACTGGTGGACCGAGCCTGAGGTGGGCCGATCGAGGTGGAGTCCGACTTAGCGTCAGCCGAGCGCTTCCTGCCTGGCCCGGCGTCGCCCGTAGTGACGCCGGAAGGCCCGGGGCCGTTTCCCGGCGTCGTCCTCGGGGCGGAGGCCTACGGCGTCAACCCGTTCATCCTGGACGTCCAGCGACGGCTCGCCGACCTGGGCTACGCGTCGACGGTGCCCGACTACTACCGCGGCCAGGGCCCGGCCAAGACCGAGGCCTACGACGACTTCACCGAGGTCCGCGAGCACGTCGACCGGCTCGACTTCACCCGCGGCGCACGCGACCTGGCCGCCGCCGTCGACGCCCTGCGCGCCCATCCCGCCGTGGACGCGCGCAGGGTCGCCGTCTGGGGCTACTGCACCGGCGGAACGCTGGCCTGGCTCGCCGCCTGCGGCCGTGGAGACGTCGCCGCCGCGGTGCTCTACTACCCGAGCCAGCCCCGCTTCCACGAGCTCGGGCCACGCACGCCCGTGCACCCGCTGGACCTGCTCTGGCAGCTCACCTGCCCGGCGCTGTTCCTCTACGGCGAGGCCGACTCGGTCGCGCCACCGGAGCTGCTCGACGAGCTGAGGACCCGCATCGAGAGCTGGGGCGTCGACGCCGAGGTCCGCCGCTACGCCGGCGCCGGTCACGCGTTCAGCTCCCCATGGGGCCCAATGCGGGACGAGGCGGCGGACCTCGCGGCCTGGGCGGACGCGACCGCGTTCCTAGACCAGCACCTGCGGCCCGTTCAGAGCCCCTGACCGCCCATTTCGGACGAACCATTCCTGACCGACCATCGGATCACCGGCCGGGCGCCGCCGGCGCGCCACCCCCGGGCCCTCGGAGCCCTCGGGAGCGCCGGCCCAGATCCGGGTGGACGGCTGAGACGGAAGGCCTAGGCGCGGCCCATGCAGGCTCTTGACGGTGTTCGTGTGCTGGATCTGACCGGCGGGATCGCCGGGCCGCTCGGCGTGCTGCAGCTCGCCGAGCACGGAGCTGACGTGATCAAGGTCGAGCCGCCGGGCGGCCGGCCCGGACGGGCCGAGCCCGCGTCCGTGGTCTACGACCGCAGCAGGCGCTCGGTGACGCTCGACCTGAAGAGCGCCGACGGCACGAGGCTGTTCCGAGAGCTGCTCGCCACCGCGGACGTGCTGGTGGAGGCGTTCGCGGCCGGGACGATGGCCGGCCTCGGGCTCGGCTACGCCGACCTGCGCGACGAGTTCCCCCGGCTCGTCTACTGCGCGGTGCCGGCCTGGCCGGCTGGAAGCCGCTTCGCGGACCGGCCCGGCTACGACGCGCTGGTGTCGGCACGGGCTGGGCTGCACTGGGAGGTCCCGAGCCACCGCCCCGGGCCGGTGTTCCAGCACAGCCCGGTGGCGAGCCTCGCCGCCGCGTATCTCGTCCCCGTAGCGATCATGGCCGCGCTCGTCGCCCGGCAGCGCACCGGCCGGGGCCAGCGGGTCGAGGTGTCGTTGCTCGCGGGGGCGATGTCGCTGACCACCCAGAACTGGAACTGGACCGACACCGGCCAGCATGGCCTGCCGAACTCGTTCCCCTCCATCCACCAGGCCGGCATCTACGAGTGCGCGAACGGCGAGTGGATCCATGCGGCGATGGTGACCGGCGGGAAGCCGACCCGCACCGAGGGCGAGATCCTCGGCATCGAGGACGTCGAACCGGCCGTCGTCTACGCGATGTCGCCGGCCGAGCGGGCCGCGCGCGAGACGAAGAAGGCGGCGGCCTTCGCCTGCCGTGACCGCGCCGAGCTGATCGGCGAGTTCCACGCCGCCGGGCGCAACGCCGAGCCGATCGGGCCGCCGCACGAGCGGTTCAGCCATCCGCAGCTGCTGGCCACCGGATCGGTGGTCGAGGTCGTCGACCCCGAGGTTGGTCCCACCACCCAGGTCGGCCCCGTCGTCTTCCTCGAGGCGACCCCGGGCGCGGTGGCCGGGCCGCGCCCGACGGCCGGGGCGCACACCGACGAGGTGCTCGGCGCGCTCGGCCACGACGCCGCCGAGCTCGCCGACCTGCGCGCGAAGGGAGTGATCTGACCGTGCCCGGGCCACTCGAAGGCATTCGCGTCATCGACTTCGGCCAGTTTCTGGCTGGCCCGTTCGGGCCGATGCTGCTGGCCGACCTCGGCGCCGAGGTCATCAAGGTCGAGTCGATCCACGGCGACGGCATGCGCCACCGCAACGTCGGCCCGTTCCTGGGCTGCCAGCGCGGCAAGCGCGACATCGTTCTCGACCTGAAGAAGCCCGAGGGCCTGGCCATCGCGCTGCGGCTGGTCGCGACCGCCGACGTCGTCCACCACAACATGCAGAAGGGCATCGCCGACCGGCTCGGCATCGGCCACGAGCACTGCAAGGCGGTGCGACCCGACATCCTGTACTGCAACACGTACATGTACGGGCCGGTGGGGCCGTACTCCCACCTGGGCGGGCTCGACCCGCTCGGCCAGGCGGCCAGCGGCATCGAATGGGAGCAGGGCCCGGTCCCCGAGGGCAACCCGCCGCTCTGGTACCGCTACGGGCACGGCGACATCGCCGCCGCCATCCCGTCGGTCTTCGGCGTCCTGGTCGCGCTCTTCCACCGCGGCGGCACCGGGGTGAGCCAGTCGGTGTGGACGTCGATCCTGCACGGCAGCATGCTGCACACCGCCGACTCCTGGCTCGCCGCCGACGGCACCCCGTCGCCGCGCGGCACGCTCGATCGCGAGCAGCTCGGCCTCGGCGCGCTTTACCGGCTGTACGAGACCCGGGACGGCTGGCTGCAGCTGGCCGCGGTGCGCCCCGAGCACTGGCCGGCGCTGTGCGCGGTGCTGGGCCGCGCCGAGCTCGCCTCCGACCCGCGGTTCGCCACGCCGGACGCCCGAGAGGAGCGCCGCGCCGAGCTCACCGCCCTGCTCGCCGAGGCGTTCCGCGCCGACCGCGCGCTGGCCTGGGTGCGCGCCCTCGACGCGGCCGGGGTGCCGGCCGAGATCTCGGCGGACACCCGCGACGGCGAGACCCTGCTGTTCGACGAGGACCTGGTGCGCCTCGGCCTGGTCACCGAGCACACCCACCCGCTGCTCGGCCGGGTCCGCCAGTTCGGCAACCTCATGACCTTCAGCGATACCCCGACCCGCCCGGACCGGCCGGCGCCGCTCTACGGCCAGCACACCCGGGAGATCCTCACCGAGCTCGGCTACGACGAGGCGGCCATCGACGACCTCCACGCCCGGGGCGCGGTGGCCTCATGCCCCGACAATTACCCCTATCCCGTGTGAACGCTCATTTTCCGGGCTCAGTATTTCGGGCCGGACTCCGTTCCCATTCGAGGTTCCGTGGGTCCACGCCGATGTCGAAATACCCTGCCGCCGGACAAGCGAGAATACGGTAACCGGCTCCGGCCGACCGGCTATTCCACAAGCGGAGCCGTATTTCTGGTCCGCTCCGGCCCCGCGCTCGGCCCGGGGTTGGGCGGGAAGGTTGTTGCTGGTTCGCTCTGGGACAAGCGTGGGGTCGGGGCTAAAGGTTGTTTCTGGTTCGCTCCGTCCGGACGGCGCGCTCCGGTCCCTTGCTCGCCTGGCGGCTCGCAAGGGACCTCCGCGCGCCGTCCTCCTGCGCTCACGGGCGCTACGGCGACCTCGCTGCGGCCCGACCCACTTCGCTTCGCTCGTAGGCAGGCCTCCGCGAGGCGCGCCTCCGCGCCCAGCACGGTCACCCGCCGCTGGAACGTGCAGCACCCTGGCCGGGCCTCGTGTCGGGGGCATTTCGCTGCGCTCGTGGGGTGGGCTTTACGCCCAAGCGGTGGTTCCCGCGAAGGATCTAGCCCCGTGTCGGGGCCGGTTTTGGATTGGTGACGTTGCAGCGGGACGCCACCGGGCCGGCGCGGAGGCCCGTCCACGAGCGAAGCGAGGTGGCGGCTATGCGAGAGCTGCCGGCTTCGGGTTGGTGACGTTACGGCGGCACGCAACCGAGCTGGCGCGGAGGCGTACCTCGCGGAGGCCCGGCCCACGAGCGAAGCGAAGTGGGTCGGGCCTCCGCGAGGTCGCCGTAGCGCACGTGAGCGGAGGAGGACACGGCGCGGAGGTCCCTTGGGAGCGAAGCGAGTAAGGGGCCGTAGCGCCGTGCCCGCACGGAGCGAACCAGCTATACAGCGAGGGCGCGGAGTTGTTCGTCGAGGTCGCGGACGGCGACGGTGGACTGCCACGGGGCGAGGCGTTGGCGGACCCGCTGGACGCGGCCGAGGCCGAGGGAGAAGTCCGTCTGCGCGACGATGGCCAGCGCGTCGGCGGCGAACCGGCAGGAGCTGTCGATGTCGCGCCGCTGGAGGTGCACCTCGGCGATGTCGGCGAGCAGGAGGGAACGCTTCTTGGTGGCGGCGGGGCCGGCCGCGCGCAGCGCATCGCTGGCCGCCGCGTAGGCGGCGGTCGGGCGGCGTAGCCGCATCATCGTGGTCACCCGCAGGCCGTCGAGGCGGCCTCGGTCGAAGAATCCGGTCCAGACCCGGTCCGGCGTGTCGGCCTTCGCGAACGCCTCCTGTGCCCGGTCGACCGCGGCGGCCGCCGCGCGGCCGTCGCCGCGCGCCGCCTGCTCCTCGGCCTCCCTGGCGGCGAGCCATGACCGGGTCAGGGGGTTCGCGCCGCGCCCGATCCGGCGCTGTGCCTCGGCGAGCAGCGCGCAGGCCTGGTCGTGGCGGCCGGCCGCGCCCGGCTGGTAGCTCTCGTAGCCGAGCACGCAGGCCCACAACGCCGGATCGTCGGCCTCCCTGGCGGCCTCGATGGCCACCCGGTAGTAGGCGAGCGCCGAGGCGCTGTCGTTCATGTCGAACGCCAGCCAGCCGGCCAGCGCCGCCGTCTCGCCCGCGGTGCTGGCGAGCTCGCGCCGGATCGGGGAGCGGGTCGTCGACTCGAGCAGCTGGGTGAGGGTGGACAGGTGGCCGGTGACGCGGCCCAGCAGTGTGCGGGCGGGCACCCGCTCCTCCAGGCCGAAAAGCCCGGCGGTGTGCTGGCTGAGCTGGTGGGCGAGCTCGGGGGTGACGGGGCTGCGCTGGCTGAGGGCCGCCGAGAGCCGGTCCCAGGGGGCCTCGTCGGCGGCGCCCGCAGTGGCCACCGCGGCGCCGATCGGGACGACGGCGACACCGCCGGCCGCCATCATCCGCAGGAATCCGCGCCGCTCGACCGGAATGCCGTGCACATCCTCGTCGGCGCGCAGGACAATCGGCGACGTCGGGTCGACATGGTTTCTGGAGCTGTTCGTGGCCATGGTGCTCACTACGTGCGGGTCCACGACATCCGCTATACCCAGAATTCCCGCCGTCATGCCCGGCGCGGACACACCCGTCGACGGGTCGTCGTCGATGAACCCGAGTTCCGCTGATGAACGGTGGAAAAGTGCGCGCAGCAGCCGCTGGTAACGCAGGCTTGGTTTCTTGTCGCCCTTCTCCCACTTGCAGATCATGTTGCCGGTGACGCCGGCCTCTCGGCCCTCGTGTAGAACCGCGAAACGGCGCAGCTCGACCGCGAGTCGCTCCTGGGACCAGCCTTTCTCCTCCCGGCAGGTGCGCAGCCGCCCATTGGGCGTGCGCGCGGGCGCCGGCCTCGCCGCATCCATCTCGGAATCGGGTGGGCCGACGGCTGGGCGGGGCTGGCCGGGCTGGCGGTGAGCGCCCGGGCCGGCGGTGTTCTGGCCGCGGTTGCCCTGACCGGTGTGGGCGCCCCGGGCAAGTGTGACGCGACCGCGGTCGGAGGCCAGCATGCGACGCGGTTCTGTCGCAATGGGACGGGCCTCGGTCCCGACTTGTGCCGGCATCGCGCAACCTCCAGGTCAGGCAATGGACACGATCAGCGTAACCGGTTGGAAAGGCAGGTCCACCGCTGCCCGCTCCGGAATTGTTCACGGAACGTGCAGGCCCGAGTTTCGGCAAACGGAATGTAGCTACCCGTTCGGCGCTCCGTATTCAGTCCGTGGCCTCGGCGTGGCGCACCGTGACTGCATGTGCATCTTGTCGTGCAGATGGTCGTCACCAACGCTCGTGCCGCCTACCGTGCTGGAAATCCTCGCCGGCCCGATGTGGTGCAGATCACTCTGCTTCGCTGTCGGTAACAACCCCAGGCATCGGGCGCGGGCGTCCTGGGCTGGCATGGTCATCGCGCCGTCACCCGTTCCGTGCCGCGCCGCGCGCCGCCGCCTGGCCACCGGGAGGCGGGCGTCGGCGCGGCGCTGGCCCCGGGGGCGACCAGTTGTCGGTGGTGCCCCATAGAGTCAGAGCCCGTGAACGTCCGCCACCAATCCGAGCCAACCCGGCAGATACAGCGGCAGACCGCCGAGACCGTTCCTGGCCCGCGAACCGTGGGGCGCCCGCTGCGGCAGTGGCAGCGGGTGGCGCTGGAGCGTTACCGCACGACCTCGGCCGCCGGTGGCCGCGACTTCCTCGCGGTCGCGACGCCGGGCGCCGGCAAGACGACGTTCGCCCTGACGGCCGCCGCCGAGCTGCTCGCCGCCGGTGTGGTGACGGCGGTGTCGGTCGTCGCGCCGACCGAGCACCTCAAGCGGCAGTGGGCGGACGCCGCCGCGGGTGTCGGCATCTCGCTCGACCCGAACTTCCGCAACTCCGCGGGCGCGACCTCGCGCGACTACACCGGCGTCGTGCTCACCTACGCCCAGGTGGCCGCGCATCCGGCGCTGCACCTGGCCCGCACCAAGGCCAGGCGGACGCTGGTGATCCTCGACGAGATCCACCACGGCGGCGACGCCCTGTCGTGGGGCGACGCCATCCGGGAGGCGTTCAGCCCGGCCACGCGCCGCCTGGCGCTCACGGGGACCCCCTTTCGCTCCGACGTGAACCCGATCCCGTTCGTGACCTACGTGCCGGGGCAGGACGGGGTGACGCGCAGCGTCGCGGACTCGTCCTACGGCTACGCCGAGGCGCTGCGCGACGGCGTCGTCCGTCCGGTGATCTTCCTCGCGTACTCGGGCGAGATGAGCTGGCGCACCAGCGCCGGCGCCGAGCTCACCGCCCGGCTCGGCGAGCCGCTGAACAACGAGCAGACGGCCGCCGCGTGGCGCACGGCGCTCGACCCGAAGGGCAACTGGATCCCCGCGGTGCTCGCGGCGGCCGACATGCGGCTGACCCAGGTCCGCCGCGGCGGCATGCCGGACGCGGGCGGCCTGGTGATCGCGACCGACCACGCGAACGCCCGCGCCTACGCGGGGCTGCTGCGCCGGATCAGCGGCACCGAGCCCACGGTCGTGCTGTCCGACGACCCGACCGCCTCCGACCGGATCGAGGCGTTCCGCCGCTCGACGGACCGCTGGATGGTCGCGGTACGGATGGTCAGCGAGGGCGTCGACGTGCCGCGGCTGGCGGTCGGCGTCTACGCGACGTCCGTGGCGACGCCGCTGTTCTTCGCGCAGGCCGTCGGCCGGTTCGTGCGCGGCCGCGGGCGGGCGGAGACCGCGTCGGTGTTCCTGCCCAGCGTGCCCGTGCTGCTCGACCTCGCCGGCCAGATGGAGGTCCAGCGCGACCACGCGCTGGACAAACCGCTGCGCGAGCCGGAGGGGTTCGACGACGACGCGCTGCGCGAGGCCAACCGGCGCCGCGACACCACCGACAAGCCGGACTCACCGTTCACCGCGCTGGACTCCTCCGCCGAGCTGGACCGGGTCATCTTCGACGGCGGCGAGTTCGGCGCGCCGGCCGCGGCGGGCTCGGCCGAGGAGGAGGACTTCCTGGGCCTGCCCGGCCTGCTGGAGCCCGAGCAGGTCGCCACGCTGCTGCGCCAGCGCCAGGCCTCGCAGGTCGCCGCCGAGCGCGCCCGCAAGTCCAAGGCGGCCAAGGACACCGCGGCGGGCGTCGCGCCGCCGGCCCAGGCCGGCCCGCCCGCGGTCGAGGAGGAGGGCGACCGCCCGGTCCACGAGGTGATCGGCGAGCTGCGTAAGGAGCTCAACCGGCTGGTCGCGGCCAACAACCACCGCTCCGGCCGCCCCCACGGCATGATCCACGCAGAGCTCCGCCGCGCCTGCGGTGGCCCGCCCAGCGGCCAGGCCACCGCGGCCCAGCTGCGCGCCAGGATCGACACCGTCCGGAAGTGGAACGCCTCCTAGCGCCGTGAAACGCCACCGGGGCTGACCTCCGCGAGGTCAGCCCCGGCTGGGCTGTCGGGCTTGCCCTTGCCGTACCCGTCAGGACGTCGGGCTGGCGGTGGCGGTCGGAGCCGGCGACGCGGCCGGGCTCGTGGCGGGCGCCGGCGACGCGGACCCGGTGGCCGCGGGCTGCTCCTGGTCGACGGTGATGGAGGTGATCTGGGGCTTGGTGACGGGAGCGCCGTCCGAGCCGCCCTCCTCGACACCCGGGCTGGTGATCTTGTCGAGGATGTCCAGGCCCTGGGTGATCTGGCCGAAGACGGTGTAGCCGCCGGCGAGCGCCTGGGCGCCCTCCTCGCTCGGATCGGCGTAGTTGATGAAGAACTGGCTGCCGTTGGTGTCCGCGCCGGCGTTGGCCATGGCGAGCACGCCGCGGTTGTAGTTGACGCCCGCGGTGTTCTCGTTCTTGTAGGTGAACCCGGGGCTGCCCGAGCCGGTGCCGGTCGGGTCGCCGCACTGCAGGACGTAGATGCCGGCCTCGGGCCCGAAGGTCTCGCGGTGGCAGGGGGTGTCGTCGAAGTACTTCTGCTGCGCCAGCGCGTACATCGCGTGGACCGTGCACGGCGCCTTGGCCGGGTCGAGGGTCGCGACCATCGTGCCCAGGTTCGTGTTGATGGTCATCGTCGCGGGCTTGGTGCTCACGGCCGGCGCCGCGGCGGGCATCGAGACGTCCTTCGCCGGCGCCTGGCCGGAGGCGTCCTTGGTGTAGACGCAGTCACCGACCTTGGTGGTGGCCGCGTTCGCGCTCGCGCTCGGGCTCGCGGTGGCCGTGGCGGTGCCGCCGTCACCGGTGGTGGCCAGCACGACGGCCGTGATCGTGCCGCCCAGCACGACCACCAGCGCGGCCGCGACGATGGTGATGATCCGCTGCCGCCGACGGCGGGCGGCCTGCCGGCGCTCCGCCGCTCGCTGCGCTCTGGCCATCTCCAGCTCGCGCCGTCGTCGCGTCTTCGAGTTGCTCACCTACCGGGCCTCCCTGCCCTCCGCACGCCCTGCCCCTACCGTCCGCGTCCAACAGTGATCCCGAGGATCATGGCCGCCGAGCGTGCGAAAGAAGATCATTTTCGCACGCTCTTTGGCCTTTCGGCCGCCGACCGCCCAAGCCTGTTGAGTCCGGCTAAGTGTTGCCTTGGTATCGCCTTAGCGGAACCTTGGAGGCACGGAGTGTCCGACGGTACCCGTCGGCGAAGTTACCGGATCCGCGGCAGGGCCCCTGCCGCGGATGGTGCGGCCCCAGCGGGGCGCCCCCAGGGGCGTCACAACGTTTCGCGGCCGCCCAGGTAGGGACGGAGTACCTCGGGCACCCGCAGGGCGCCGTCGGCCGTCTGGAAGTTCTCCAGCACGGCGGCGAGCAGCCGGGGGGTGGCGACCGCGGTGTTGTTCAGGGTGTAGGCGAAGTGGACCTCGCCGCCCGCGGTCCGGTAGCGCACGTTCGCCCGCCGCGCCTGCCAGTCCTTCAGCGACGAACAGCTGTGCGTCTCCCGGAACAGCCCGAGCGACGGGAACCAGGTGTTGATGTCGTTCATCCGATACTTGCCGACGCCCATGTCGCCGGTGGCGCACTCGACGACCTCATACGCCAGCCCCAGGGCCTGCAGGATCGACTCGGCGGTGCCGAGCAGCTCCGCGTGCCAGCGGTCCGACTCGTCCTGGTCGTCGGCGCAGATGACGAACTGCTCGACCTTCTCGAACTGGTGGACGCGCAGCAGCCCGCGCACGTCCCGGCTCGCGCTGCCGATCTCCCGGCGGAAGCACGGCGAGATGCCCGCGTACCGGATCGGCAGCCGGGAGGCGTCGAGGATCTCGCCGGCGTGCAGGCCGACCAGCGACACCTCGGCGGTACCGGCGAGGAAGGCGTCGTCGGCCGGGATCTCGTAGATCTCGGCGCGGCCCTTCGGCAGCATGCCGGTGCCGACCAGCGGGGCTTCCTTGACCAACGAGGGCACTGACATCAGCCGGAAGCCGCTGCCGTGCAGCAGGTCGAGGGCGTACGAGTGCAGCGCCCGCTCCAACAGCACCGCGTCGCCGCACAGCACGTAGGCGCGCTCACCAGCGACCCGCCGCGCCCGGGCGAACTCGGCCCAGCCGCGCTTCTCGGCGAGGTCGACGTGGTCGAGCGGGGTGAAGTCGAACTCAGGCGGGGTGCCCCAGGTGCGCACGACCGTGTTCGCGGACTCGTCCGCGCCGACCGGCGCACCCTCCCACGGGATGGTCGGCGTCGCCAGCATCAGCTCGTTCAGCCGGGCGCTGGTCGCGGACAGCTGCTCGCGCAGCTCCTGCAGCTGCTTGTCGAAGGTGGTGCTCTCGGCGCGCAGCTCGGCCTTGCGGACCTCGTCGGCCTTGGCGAACTCCTTGGAGAAGGACTTGCGGCGGGCCTGCGCCGTGTCGACCTCGAACTGCAGCTTGCGGTTGTCCTGGTCGAGCTGGAGCAGCTCGTCGACGTCAAGGTCGAGCCCCTTGACGCGCACCGCCTGCTTCACGACGTCCGGGTTCTCCCGGATGAAGCGCTTGTCGAGCATCGAGTCCCGTCGTTCCTGAATGAGATTGGGGCCGGCGCTTTCCCCGGCGGCGTTCGATCGACAGCCGCGCGGCCGAGCCGGTACCTAGATGACGCGTCTAGGTACCAGCCACGCTATCAGTGGAACATCGACGCCATCCGCGCCTGTGGGTGATCGAGCGGATCGTTTCCGTGGGGAGTTCTAGCGCTGCCGCGGCACGAGGCGGCGGCTCTGGCTGCGTAGCAGGGCGCCGCCGGCGACGGAGAGCCGGCGCGGCGTGCTCACGGCGACCCGGCGGGACAGCACCTGGTAGTCGGCCTTCTCGATCTCGTCGAGGATGCCGCCGTAGAGGCGGGCCGCCGTCCAGACGCAGTCGCGCGAGGTCGGGTGCAGCAGCCGGATGCCGGGAGTGGCGCCGCGCAGCAGCTCACGCGCCCGGCCGATCTCGTGGCACAGCAGCCGGCGCACGGCGCCGTCGACCACCCCGGTCGCGAGCTTCTCCCGGGTGACGCCGAACAGGTCCATCGACTCGCGCGGCAGGTAGACCCGGCCGCGGCGCAGGTCCTCGCCGACGTCGCGCAGAAAGTTGATCAGCTGGAAGGCGGTGCCGAGGTCGCCGGCGTACGGGGCCGCGGCGGGGGAGGAGGGCCCCAGGACCGGCAGCATCTGCAGGCCGATGACGGTGCCCGAGCCGTAGACATAGGTCATCAGGTCGTCGAACGTGTCGTAGCCGGTGACGGTGAGGTCCATCGCCATCGACGCGAGGAACGAGTCGAAGTAGCCGACGGGCAGGTCCCAGCGGCGGATCGTGTGGATGACGGCCGGCAGCACCGACACGTCGTCCCGGTCGGGATGCCGTGCGCGATCGGCGGGCCCGGCGTCCGCGCCGCGGCGCAGGGTGTCGACCAGACGGCCGCCCCAGTCGGCGAGCCAGGCGGCCCGCTCGGCGGCCGGCAGCTGGGAGTCCAGGCTGTCGACGATGTCGTCGGCGTACCGTGCGAACCCGTAGAGGGCGTGCACATACGGCCGCTTCCATGCCGGGAGCAGAAGGGTCGCCAGATAGTAGGTGCGGCCGTGTTCGACGTTGAGCTTGCGCGCGGCGGCGTAGGAGCGGCGCAGTATCGGCTCCGCGGCGATCGCGGCCAACTCGGCGTCCTGGGCGACGCTCACGGCTTGCCCCACCGATCTGCCAGATTCCTCGACAACCTTGGTTCCGTGAGTCCGACGCGGGACTGGCTACAGGGCAGATCGCCGGGGACCCCCGCCCCCGACGCTACGGCCTGCCCCACCAATTCGCCAATGTCCGACCAGGCGTGATTCCGTGAGTCTGGCGTGGAGATGGATCGGGAGACGAATCGCGGACCTTCCAGATCGCCGAACTCCCAGATCGCTAACCTCCCAGATCGGCTCCGCCGATCCGCAGGGACCCTGTCGCCGATCCGGCAGGGACCCCGGGGACCCCTGCCCCGGGCAAGGCGCTCGCCTGAACCGCTGGCCCTGCTCGCGGGTTCAGGGGAGCCGGCGGCCGAAGGCGAGGCCGAGGGCGCCGGCGGCCAGCCCGAGCGCGAGGCTGGCGCCGACGAAGGCAGGGGTGATCTCGCGGAACTCCTTGCGGTAGCCGATCGAGCTGCCCAGGCCCTTGTACACCGAGGTGAGCTCGTCGCCCGAGGTGGCCCGGTGGTGCGAGCCGCCGGTCTGCTCGGCGATCTGGCGCAGCGCGGGCTCGTTCACCGGCACCGGGATCAGCTGCCCGCCGACGTCGAGCGTGCCGCCGGCGGTGCCGTAGGCGATCGTGTCGACGGTGACGTGCGCGTCCTTGGCCGCCTGGCCGGCCTGGGTGTTGGGCCGGCCCCTGGTCGTCTCCCCGTCGGAGAGCAGCACGATCGCCGCCGGCGGCGGGGACTGGCCGGTGTCGGACAGGCGCTCACCCGCGGCGCTGATCGCCTGCAGCGACGCGTAGATGCCCTCGCCGATCGCGGTCGCCGGGCCGAGCTGCAGGCCGTTGATCGCCGAGCGGATCGCCTCCCGGTCGGTGCTCGGCGGCACCAGCACCGCGGCGCTGCCGGAGAACGACACGAGCCCCAAGTTGATCCTGGGCGGCAGCTGGTCGACGAACGCCTGGGCGCCCTGCTTGGCCGCCGCCAGTCGGTTCGGGGCGATGTCGGTGGCCGCCATCGAGTTCGACACGTCGATCGCGAGCATGATCGTGGCCCGTTCCCGTGGCACCCGCTGCGTCTTGGCCGGGCGGGCGAGCGCGAAGACCATCCCGGTGAGCGCGAGCAGCATGAGCGCGGCCGGGATGTGCCGGCGCCACCACCGCGGCCGCATCGGCAGCACCGAGGCGAGCGTGGAGGCGGACGCGAGCCGGGCCGCGTAGCCGCGGCGGCGGACCGAGACGACGATGTGCCAGGCGAGCAGCGCCGCGACGGCGAACAGCAGCCACAGCCATTGGGCGGACAGGAAGCTCATGTCGTCGTATCGCCTGTTCGGATCGGGCGGACCGTGGCCGCCGGGCGGTGCTGGCCGGCCGCCTGCCTGGCGGCGCGTGCCCTGGCGGCGCCCCCGCCCCCGCCAGCTCCGCGCAGCGCGGCCTGCCCTCGACGGCTCGCCGCCGCGTACCGGGCGATCTCGATCAGCCAGTCCGTGTCGGTGCGCAGGCGCAGGTGCGCCGCGCCGGCGCCGCGCAGCGCCGCGGCCACCTCGTCGCGGTGGCGGGTCGCGGCCGCCTCGTAGCGCTCGCGGAAGCGGCGCGAGTGGGTGGGCAGGTCGAACAGGTCGCCCGTCTCTGGGTCGACGACGGCGAGCGGCCCCACGTTGGGCAGCGCCAGCTCCAGCGGGTCGACGATCTCGACGGCGAGCATGTCGTGCCGGCCGGCGAGCGCCCGCAGCGGGCGTGCCCAGCTCAGGTCGACGGACAGGAAGTCGGACACCACGACCACCAGCCCGCGCCGACGTACCGGCCGGCGCAGCGCCTCGAGCGCCGCCGCGAGGTCGGTGCCCATCCGGCGGCTCCCCGGCGCCGCGGGACGTCGCGCGTGAGGCGCCTGCTGGTGTGCGGGGGCCGCCGGCTGGCCGGCGAACCGGGACGCCTGGGCGGCGTCGGGCGCGCGGCGCCCGAACGTGCCCCGTCCCGGCGGCACGGCGGCGGAGGGCTCGATGGCCAGCAGGGTGCGCAGCAGCGCGCGCAGGCCGGCGCGGCCGGGTCTTGCCGGGATCACCCGGGTGCCGGTGTCGGTGAGCGCGACCGCGCCCATCCGGTTGCCGGTCCGCGCGGTCAGGAAGCCGACGGCGGCGGTGGCGGCGATCGCGAGCTCGCGCTTCTCGCAGCGGGCGCTGCCGAAGCCCTGGCTCGCGGTCAGGTCGACCAGTGCCCAGGTCTCCAGCTCGCGGTCGGCGATCAGGTCGTGCACATGCGGGACGGTCGTGCGGGCGGTGACCGCCCAGTCCATCCTGCGGACGTCGTCGCCGAACTGGTACTCGCGGCTCTCGGACTTCTCGCTGCCCTGCCCGGGCAGGATTCCGAGGTAGTCGCCGAGCAGCAGCCCGTCGAGCCGGCGCAGCACGGTCAGCTCCAGGTGGCGAAGCGTCCGCTCCACCACCGGATCGGTGGCCCGCATGTGTGGCCGCCCGTCAGGCCCGGCCGCCCCGCCGGTGCCGTCGGGGCTAGTGGTCCCGGCCGGCGCGCGCGTGGCCGTCCCGGCTGCCGTGCCGGTGCCCGGCGCGGTCCCGGCCCACGGCCGGCCGATGCCCGGCACGGGCGGCGAGCCGTCCCACGGCGACGAGCCGCCGGAGACCCCGGCGGTGAACCGGGCACGCCAGCCCATGCCCGGCCGGGGGTCGGTCATGCCGGCCGGTCCTCGTCCTGGTACTCGGGAAAGCCGGAGCTGACGTTCGGGGACCAGCGGCCGCTGGCGCCGACCGGGACACGCGCCCCTGCCTGCTGACGGGGGGCGATCTGCGGAGCCGGTATGCCGGCGACGATGCGGGCGGCGATCTCGTCGGAGCTCAGGCCGTCGGCGAGCGCGTCGTAGGAGAGCACGAGCCGGTGCGGCAGGACGTCGAGCGTGACCGCGCGCACGTCGTCCGGCACGGTGTAGTCCCGACCGCGCAGCAGCGCGAGCGCCCGCGCGGCCGCGATCAGGCCGAGCGAGGCGCGCGGCGACGCGCCGTAGGTGAGCAGGCCCGCGAGGTCGGGCAGGCCGTGCGCCTCCGGCGCGCGGCTCGCCAGCACCAGCCGGACGGCATAGTCCATGATCGCGTGGTGGACGAAAACGTCGTCGGCCCGCTCCTGTAGACGCACCAGCGTCTTCGGGTCGAGCACCCGGTCGGCCTTCGGGGGGCGCACTCCCATCCGCCGGACGATCTCCAGCTCCTCGCCCGCCGTGGGGTACGGGACGTTGACCTTCATCAGGAAGCGGTCGCGCTGCGCCTCGGGCAGCGGGTAGACGCCCTCGGACTCGATCGGGTTCTGGGTGGCCAGCACCAGGAACGGGACCGGCAGCCGGTGGGTGACGCCGCCGAGCGAGACCTGCTTCTCCGACATGACCTCCAGCAGCGCCGACTGCACCTTCGCTGGCGCCCGGTTGATCTCGTCGGCCAGGACGAAGTTCGCGAAGATCGGGCCAAGCTCGATGTCGAACGTCTCACGGCTGGCCCGGTAGACCCGTGTACCGACGATGTCGGACGGGACCAGGTCATTGGTGAACTGGATGCGCACGAAGCTGCCGCCCACGACGTCGGCCAGCGTCTGCACGGCCAGCGTCTTCGCCACGCCCGGCACGCCCTCCAGCAGGCAGTGCCCGCGCGCCAGCAGCGCGACCAGCATCCGTTCGACCATGCGGTCCTGGCCGACGATGACCTTCTTCACCTCGAACAGCGCGCGTTCCAGCAGCGCCGCGTCGCTGGTCGTGTCCGGTGCGGTCAGCGCCTCCTCCCGATCTTCCATGGGCTCATTCTCCCAGCCGTGCCGGGAAACCGGCAGGGAAAGCCGAGGCTCGGCCGGGCTCGTCCCGTTTGTTTACGGTTTCTTAAGGCGGTTACGGTTTCTTAAGGCGGTTAGGGGCGCGCGTGTACTGACCGGGAGTAGCCGGGCGCCGCGGCTCCCGATGACACGTTCCGCCGCCAGCCGCCCGGAGATCAACACCATCGGCACGCCGACGCCCGGGCGGGTGCCGCTGCCGGCGAACACGACGTTCTCCAGGCCGGGAGCCAGGTTTCCGGGCCGGAACGGGCCGGTCTGCCGGAAGGTGTGCGCCGCCGCGAACGGCGCGCCGGCGGTCATCCCGCGCGCCTGCCAGTCCGCCGGCGTGGTGATCGACTCTACCGCCACCGAAGCGCCAAAACCCCGGTATCCCCGGCTCTCCAGGGCCGCAACCACCTCTTCGCGGTAACGCGGGCCAATCACCGACCAGTCCAGCCCCGCACCCGTCACCGTGTTCGGCGTCGGGAACAGCACGTGGAACGCGTGCCCGCCCGCCGGCGCGAGCGCGGGCTGGGTCACCGACGGGACGCTCACCAGGAACGACGGGTCGGTCATCAGGTCGCCCCGCCCGATGATCTCGGCGAACGTCCGGCGCCAGGCCTGGCCGAAGTGGATCGTGTGCTGGGCGGCGGTGTCCGGGCGGCCGGCGTCGGGGTGGGCGGCGGCGCTCGCGCCCGCGAGCAGCAGGAAGCACGACGGCGAGTAGCGCAGCCGGGTCAGCCGCGCCGGCGCCACGGCCGGCGGCAGCAGCTCCCGGTAGGCGGTCGGTAGGTCGGGGTTGAGTACCACCACGTCGGCGGCGACCCGCTCGCCGTCGGCGGTACGCACCGCCACCGCCCGCCCGGCCCGGACCTCCACCTCGGTGACCGCGGTGCCGTAGCGCAGCGTCACGCCGTGCTTAGCCGCGGCGGCCGCCATCGCCGTCGGCACCGCGTGCATCCCGCCCTCGGCGTGGAACACGCCCGCCACCGAGTCCATATAGGAGATCACCGCATAGACCCCGAGCGCCTGGCTCGGCGCGAGGCCGGCGTACATCGCCTGGAACGAGAACAGCCGGCGGGTCCGCGGGTCGCGCAGGTGGGCGCCGACCAGCCGGTCGAGGCGGCGGAAGGCCCCGAGCGCGGCCAGGCGCGCGAGCGACGGGCGCAGCAGCGCCAGCGGCGAGTCGAGCTGGGCGTCGATGAAGCCGTGCATCTCGGCCCGGTAGATCGCGCTCACCAGCTCGACGAAACGCCGGTAGCCGGCGGCCTCCGCCGGGCCGCACAGCGCCTCGATGCCGGCGGCCGTCGCCTCAGGGTCGGCCCGGACGTCAAGCGTCGACCCGTCGGCGAAGCGCGCCCGGTACATCGGGTCGAGGGGGCGCAGCGTCAGCCAGTCGGCGAGGTCCTCGCCGACGGCGGCGAACGCGTCGGCGACCAGGTCCGGCATCGTCAGCACGGTCGGGCCGGTGTCGAACTGGTAGCCGCCGGCGCGCCACACCCCGGCCCGACCGCCGGGGACGTCCGCCCGCTCCAGCACGGTCACCCGCCGGCCGGCTCCTGCCAGCCGCAGCGCGGCGGACAGCCCGCCCAGACCCGCGCCGACCACCACCACGTGGTCCGTCGGCCCGGTCACCGTCCGCACGCCGCCTCCTGTGACATTGGTTCGCTCCGTGCGGGCACGGCACTACGGCCCCTTACTCGCTTCGCTCCCAAGGGACCTCCGCGCCGTGTCCTCCTCCGCGAACGAGCGCTGCGGCGACCTCCGCTGCGGCCCAACCACGTTCGCTTCGCTCCGTGGCCGGGCCTCCGCGGAGGCGCGCCTCCGCGCCGCTCGGTCACCTACCGATTGAACGTCATCAATCGATGACCAGCCCCGTCCGGTGCGAGGTCCCCGCCGGGGCCGTATCGCTTTGCTCGTGGCCGGGCCTCCGCGGAGGGCATACATTCGCTCCCGGCTTGCTCGCCTGTCGCTGTAACGTCGGCAATCTGAGTCTCAACTCGCGCGGGGCCGCCTCGCTTCGCTCGTGGCCGGGGCTCCGTGGAGGCGCGCCTCCACGCATCCGTCCCCTATCCATACCTGTATGGAGCTTCCGTCGTGTCCGGTCCCGTCGGCAACGCGCTCGTGGTGGTGCTCGCGGCTGTGTTCCTCGCGCTCGCGGTCGGCGGGCTGCGGCTGCTGCGCCGCCCGCCGATGTCCGCCGTGCGCACGGTCGAGGGGGTGCGCGCCGTCGAGGTCCGTCTCGCCGTCGGCCGGGTGGAGATCGGCGAGGAGGACCGTGCCGACGCGCGGGTCGATCTGACGGTACGTCGCCGGGTGGGCCGGGCCCTGCCCCGGCTGACGGTGGCCGACGGGACGCTGCGCCTGGACGGCGAGGCGAGCGAGGCTCGGCTGCGGCTGCGGCTGCCGCGCGCGACGCCGGCGCGTGTCGAGCTGCGCTCCGGTGAGATCAGCATGTGGGGCTCGGCGGGGGACCTGGTGCTCGTCACCGAGACGGCGACCATCGCCGCACGCGAGCTGTCCGGAGCGGCGGTGACCGCGCGCAGCGTGGCCGGGGACATCAGCCTGCACTTCACCGGCCAGCCGCGGCGACTCGCGATCACCGGCGGCCCTGGCGCGATCACCGTCGTGCTGCCGGACGGCCGATACGCGGTCGAGGTCGAGTCCGCGGACCCGGCGAGCCCGGCGCGCGTCGACGTCGACTCCGACCCGGACGCGCCGAGCACCGTCCTGGTACGCAGCCACGGGGGCCCGGTCCGCGTCGGCACCCCCGCCGCCGGCGGCACCCGCCAGATCTGAGTTGCAGGCAGCGCGCTCCGGCGCCGTCTTGGATTGGTGACGTTCAAGCGGTTCGTGACCGAGCTGGGCGCGGAGGCGCGCCTCCGCGGAGGCCCGGTCACGAGCGACGGGGTCCCTGCGGAATCGGCGAAGCCGATTTCGGAGGTCGTGACGTGGTTGGGCCGCAGCGGAGGTCGCCGTAGCGCCCGTGAGCGGAGGAGGACGGCGCGAACCATCAACACAGCGGAGGGGTGGTTCTGGAAGTGGCACGCGCCGCCGCTACGCTCACTACATGACAGCGGTGGGGAGCGCTCCCGTGACCTTGCCTCCGAGGACACAACCTCCCGCTCCCGCGGCGGAGCGCCCTAGGACGGTGCGGGACTTCCTCGACGCCGGTGAGATCTCGTACTCGTTCGAGTTCTTCCCGCCGAAGACCGCGGACGGCGAGCGCGCGCTGTGGCGGGCGCTGCGCGAGATCGAGGCGCTACACCCGTCGTTCGTCTCCGTGACCTACGGCGCAGGCGGGTCCACCCGCGACGGCACGATCCGGGTCACCGAGCAGATCGCCACCGACACGACGCTGACCCCGATCGGGCACCTGACGGCGGTGAACCACTCCGTCGCCGAGCTGCGCCAGGTGATCGGCAACTACGCCGGCGCCGGGGTGTGCAACGTGATGGCGCTGCGCGGCGACCCGCCGGGCAACCCGCAGGGCGAGTGGGTCGCCCACCCGGAGGGGCTGCGCTACTCGAGCGAGCTCGTCGAGCTGGTGAAGTCGCTCGGCGACTTCTGCGTCGGTGTCGCCGCGTTCCCGGACAAGCACCCGCGCTCGCCAGACCTGGAGAGCGACGCGGACTTCCTGGTCGGCAAGTTCAACGCCGGCGCCGACTACGCGATCACCCAGTTCTTCTTCGGCGCCGACAACTATTTCCGGCTCGTCGAACGGGTCCGCGCGCGGGGCTGCGAGGCGCCGATCATCCCAGGCATCATGCCGGTGACCAACGTCGCGCAGATCGAGCGGATGGCCCTGCTGTCAGGCGCAGACCTCCCCACCGACCTCGTCACGCGGCTGCGCGCCGCGGCCGACGACCCGGCGGCGGTGCGGGCGATCGGTATCGAGGTGGCCGTCGACCTGTCCGAGCGGCTGCTCGCGGGCGGCGCCCCCGGCCTGCACTTCATCACCCTGAACCGGTCCAGCGCGACCCGCGAGGTCTGCCAAACAGTGCGGGCGAGGCGCTGAACGCGCTCGCCTCGCTATCGGGCGCTGAGCGCCCTCCCGGCGTGGTTCCGGGGCTGGCGCATGTGGGGGTGGCCAGCCTCTTTCAGGGCAGGTGAGGTGGCTGGGTTGATGCAGCGCTAGTGGCGCCGTCACCGGCTGTGGTCGGGTTACCTCTATGCCTTAGGTGGGGCTGGGCGCGCTCGCCTCGGTGTCGAGGCGAGGCGCTGGGCGCGCTCGCCTCGTGTCGGGCGCTGGGCGCCCTTCTCGCGTGGTTCCGGGGCTGGCGCATGTGGGGGTGGCCAGCCTCTTTCCGGGCAGGCGAGGTGGCTGGGTTGATGCAGCGCTAGTGGCGCCGTTACTGGCTGTGGCCAGGTTGCGTCAATGTCTCGAGGGAGGCGCTGGGCGCGCTCGCCTCGTGTCGGGCGCTGGGCGCCCTTTTCGCGTGGTTCCGGGGCTGGCGCATGTGGCGGTGGCCAGCCTCTTTCTGGGCTAGTCCTGGTCCTCGTAGGCGTCGAAGACGCACAGGAGATATTCGTCGCGCAGTGGCTGCTCGCGGACGAGGGCGAACCCCGTCTCGTTCGCGGCGTCCACGACGGCCATCACCAGGTTCAGGTCGAGCGTGCCGAAGACGGGCGTGATCCTGACCGCGAGCACCACTTGGTCGCGGTTCGTGTTGAAGAACTCGGCCGGGTCAAGGTCGTCGGGGCTTTCGACGACGCCCGAAATCTGCTCGCTCACGCGGGGAACTCTACGGGGAGGCGACGATGGGCCGTGTGCGTACCCCCATGCCCGGACAAATCGACTACTTCACTGCGTGGGCGGTGACGCACGGTGGCTACGACCCGGCTACGGGGGGAGCGCTCGTCCGCGGCTGGCTGACCGTGACCTACCTGCTGGCCCGGCCGCTGGCCGCAGCCCGGACTCCACCGGCGGCCGTGACGGCCGCCGCGACGGCCGTGACGGCCCTTGCGCTGCCCGCCGTGGCGGCCAGCGGCCGCTGGCCGCTTCTGGCGGCGCTCGTCGTGGCCGTGAGCGGCCTGCTGGACAATCTCGACGGCGCGGTGGCGATCCTGCGCGCACGGGTGAGCGCCACCGGCTTCGTGCTGGACTCGGTGGCCGACCGGGTCGCCGACATGCTCTACCTGGTCGCGCTGTGGCTGCTCGGCGCGCCGGGCTGGCTCGCCGTCGCCGCCGGCACTGCCATGGGCCTGCTGGAGTACACCCGTGCCCGCGCCGGAAACGCCGGCTTCGGCGAGATCGGCGTCGTCACCGTGGGGGAGCGGCCCACTCGCGTGATCATCACCGCCATGGGGCTGCTCGCCGCCGGCGTCCTGCCGTCCCTGCGCGGCCCGGCGGCCGTCGCCGCGGCCGCTGCCACCCTTGCCGTCGCCGTCATCGGCCTCGGCCAGCTCACCGCCGTCCTCCGCCGCGTCCTGCGCGGCCGTTAGTGCTTCTGGGGACGGGGGCCTCCGGAGGTGCGGAGGAGGAGCATTGCGCACCTCCTTTGGCCCTCTAGGCCCGTCTTCCGCACATGGGTCCGTGACCTGCGGCGATGCATCGATTGATCAACATTGTCAGGCCGCTGACCTGCGGTGATGCGCTTATGTGCGGAGAACAGGTCTAGGCGGCGGCCGCCTCGTGGGCCGCGCTCTTCATCGTGTCGGCGAGCAGGATGTAGGCGTTCGTCCAGGCGTCCCGCACCGGTGGGGTGAAGGCATCCCCGAGGCCTTCGGCGAGGGTGGCCAGCAGAGCGGCGGCGACCGTGTCGTAGTGCGCGTCGGTGACGCCGTAGCCAGCGTGCCGCACGCCGAGGGATCGCACCGCTGGCACGATCGAGTCGAGCCGGGACAGGCCGTTCACGGCCACGGCCAGCATGTGCATGAGCTTGCCGCGCTGCTCCGTCAGGTCGGCCGGGAACATCGTGCGCAGGGCGGGGTCGAGCTCGAACAGCCGGGTGTAGAACAGGGCGGCGACCGCGTCGGACGCCGGCGCGACGGCGCCGAACGTCTCCTGGACCAGCCGGATCTCCTCAGGGCTCATGATCTCCTGCTTTGGGACGGGCGTTTGTCGGGTCACACGTCGTCGGGTGGCCCCTGCCGACGCCCAGTGCACTGCGATCCCGTTACGGCACGCACCGTCAGGAGTCTCAGGCCCGTGAATGTCCTCTCACAGTGGGCCACTCGCCGATGTGAGACCCGAGCGCTCGGCACCGGAAGCTGACCACACGGCGGCCACGCGACCGCCCCGAGATCGCTATGCCGGTATGTCGGCGGCTGGCCCGTCGCCGCCGGCCGGCCGGGCCGGTGGCGCGAGAACGGCCTGGGCGCGGCGGGTGTCCTCGGCGCCGGCCGGGACCTGCAGGACGAGGAGCAGGTCCGGATGCTCGACCGGCCGCAGCTGGAACAGGTCAAGGGTGATCCGGCCAGCCATCGGATGGTTGATCACGATGGTCGCCGGTCTGAAGCCGCGCACCGGGTAGCTCGCCCACCACTGCCGGAACTCGGGGCTGGCGTCGGTGAGCGCCGAGACCAGCTCGGTGAAGCGCGGATCGTCGGGCTGGCGGCCGGCGGCGGCGCGGAACTGGCCGAGCACCGCGCGCGCGGCTGGCTCCCAGCCCGCCATTCGCCGCCGGTTCTCGGGATCGGTGAACATCATCCACAGCAGGTTGCGCCGCGGCGGTGGCATCGAGCCCGGGTCATGCCGCAGGCGGACGTAGGCGTCGTTCCACGCGATGAAGTCGTAATGCCGGTCATAGAGGGAGGCGGCGTTCGGGGCGGCCGCGTCGACGAGGCGCCGCAGCCGGGGTGTCGCCGTCTCGGCGGGGGTCGTCACGGGTGGCATCGGCAGGTCGGCGAGAGCCCGCAGGTGGCGATGCTGGTCGGGATCCAGCCGCAGCGCGCGGCCGAGCGCGTCGACGACCTGGTCCGACGCCGGAATCGGCCGGCCCTGTTCCAGCCAGGTGTACCAGGTGAGGGACATGCTTGCCAGCTCGGCGACCTCCTCGCGGCGCAGGCCGGGGGTGCGGCGCCGGCCGTGGCCGGACGGCAGGCCGACATCGGCCGGCCGCAGCCGCGCGCGCTGGCTGCGCAGGAACACGGCGAGCTCGGCGCGTCGGGCCGCCGCCGGTGACTGCCCCTGATCGGCGGCTGGCCCATCGGTCGTCATCTATGACCACCCGTAGATGTCTGGCCCCTTTGCCGCTTTGCTCCGAGCCCGTTCAGCCGACGTCCTCTCCGCCTGATGCCATTTTGTCGCCATTGCCTGGTGGCAATCGCACCAGGCTGAGAACAGCCCGGAGACCTATCGTTCCGGACATGACGGATGGATCCCAGCCAATTCTGGTGATCGGCGCGACGGGCCAGCAAGGCGGCGCCGTGGCGCGCGCGCTGCTGGAGCGAGGCCGGACGGTGCACGCCCTGGTCCGCGACCCGGACCGGCCGGCGGCGCGCGAGCTGCGGGACGCCGGAGCGGTGGTGGTCACCGGTGACCTCGACGACCGCGCGGCGATGACCGACACGCCGGCGGTCTTCCTCGCGCTGACCATGATGACCGGCCCCCGGTGACCGACGCGAGCGGCGAAGGGGTGGTGGCATGACCGATGGGCTTGTCCTGCCGCCCGGTGCGGGCCGGCGCTTCCAGTCGGCGGGGATGACACTGAAGATCGGCGCCGAGGTCTCGGCGTGCTGGTCGGTGTTCGAGGCCGACGTGCCACCGGGCTTCGACGTCGGAGCGCACCGACACGGCGCCGCCGAGGAGATCTTCTACATCCTCGACGGCGAGCTCGACCTGCTCGCGTTCGAGCCGCTCGTGCGGACCGCCGGGGACTGGCAGCGCTGGGAGGGCGCCGACGGCCAGAAGATCGCCCGCGGCGGGCCCGGAAGCCTGATGCACGTCCCGCCGGGCTGCCCGCACGCCTTCGCGAACCCCGGCTCGGCACCGGCCCGGATGCTGTTCGTGGTCGCCCCGTCCGGGCACGAGCTCTACATGCGGGAGCTGGGCGAGCTGCTGACGGCCGGCGGCCCGCCCGACCCGGCCGAGATCGTCGCCCTGCGCGCCCGCCACGACATCGAGCAGCTCACCCCCCTCATCCCTGGCCTCCCCGTCCAGCCCGTCTCCGGCGGCTGACTTTTCCGGGAGTGTCTCCTAGTGCTGACTGGAAAACCTGACGCAACGTGGTCAGGCTCGCGCCCACCGGGGCACTTGGCCGCTGGTGGGCGTGGGGGCGGCGGTTCGGGTGTGGCTG